>NZ_JBITGV010000001.1:0-946583 GCF_044457385.1 Streptomyces sp. NPDC050548 | reverse complement strand
GCTGCCACCCGAAATCCCTCAAAAGCAGGGGGGGGGGGTAACTTCTTAGTGCTTCTCTCTACCCACACCCTACGTTACGTGTCGGCAGGCCGCGTAACCATTTCCCTTACCTTCTATTATTGCACATTTGGCAAGTGGTAGAACTGAGAACTTGCTTTGCCGAATGGCCCTGCTTGTGCTTTACTGAAGGTAACAACTAAACAGGTACTAAAAATGCAGAAGAACTTGTCGAGCAGTAAAGGCTTCGCTCATATTGCGATATTGGTAATTGCAGTATTGGCAGTAATTGCCGGAAGTGGCGTATATGTTTACAAGCACAACCACGATAAGCAGCAATCGAGCAAGGCATCTTCGAGAGCTACCGATACCACCAAGGATACTGGCACTTCAGGCTCAAAGGCGACGCCAACTGACCCGTATGCAGGATGGAAGACTGCGACCCTAAGCTCGCCACAACTTAGCTTCCGGTACCCTGTTGACTGGACAATTACCACTTCGACAGATGGTGAAAATATCGAGGTGAAGACATCTGCAACCGGCGGTCATTACTTCGACCTGAGCCTGATTGCTGGCAAAGCCGCAGACGTGAACCTTAACTTTCTTGGGACAGCTCCAGGCACGACGCTTTCTGGCTTTACCGTGGACGGACGCGCGATGTATGCAGTTGCGCAAACCGCTGGGACCGACGGTGCTGTGACAGGGATTGGCTTGGCGACAACGACCGGCAGCGCAAGCACGAGCTTCGGTGTTATTGACTCCCAGAAAGCCCATAACGTCACAATGGTGGCAGCTCTTACGCCAACCAATCAGACCACCAGTGACAATGGTGCTGAATACAGTCTTGACGCCTATAAAGCGGAGCCTCTCTACTCCGATATCCTCAAAGTATTCGAGTCTCTGAATGGTACGCTCCCTCAGTAAAGAGCGAGCATTTAGTCGCCCCGCCAGCCTTGCACCGAACAAAATGCAAAAGTGTGCTTGCTATTACATGTACCTGCATGTAAGCTGATTTCATAAGTAAATTTAGGACGCTTGCATGAGAATGGGACGTACAGGCTTTGGGAAGACCAAGGCTTTAATTTCAGTAGGGTTTGTAATTGTAACTATCGCTAGCGGTGTCGCATACCACTTCCATGGAAGCGCAGAAGCCGAGGCGACTTCAGTCACGAGTCAGCACTTAGCTATACATGAGTGGGGAGTGAACCTCCCGATAGCAAGCAACATCAACGATGCATACTACGCGGTGAGCACGAGCACACGTGACCCATTAACCGGAGAACCGAACACGGTGTGGGTCGGTCTTTCGTCGCTGAGCAATAAAGGTTGCGATGCAACACGATTCAGTACCACGGGAGAAGGAAGCCCAGTGGGTGCAATTATTAGGGTTCTTCCAACGGATACCGACCCAGTAACAGGGACCGCGTATACCCAAAAATACCCCGGTGGGGCAACAGTTGGAGGGTATTACTATGTCTACATCCCCTGGAAGTCAGCAGTAAACTGCGCCTCGCAGAGCACGATTACTGGCATCAACACTTCTTTCGAGAACGCCTCAAAGGGCGTAGCCAAGCCTCAAAACTGAGTCTCAAACCGTAACTGCTAAGTATACATAAAGGTCAAGGTGATGCTGATTTCAAAAATTGCTTCAATCAAAGTCCGTCCGTTCGTGATGGCACTTCTAACAATAACTGTTTCGTTCGCGCCCACACTAGCCCTTACAGGTGCGGCGTATGCGAGCATATCCAACACTCGCGTCGACGCAGTGGGCACGGTAGAGCTCAATGGCATGGGCTGGCTCAATGGAGACGGTGTTGACATATATTCCAACGGGAGCAGCGCCGCTAACGAAAACGGAAACAACTACGTCAACGGGGTTCTCTCAGGCACTAAGTGGCAATGTGTAGAGATGGTAAACCGGCTCTACTTAACAAAGGGCTGGACGAGCGCAACATGGCATGGCAACGGCAACACGCTCATTAATAACGTCCCGTCCGGATTGAGCGCAGAAAACAATGGCTCGATTTCAAAGCTGGATGCGGGTGATGTGATTACGCTTAATGATGGCGGGTACGGCCATGCCGCTATCATCAACTCTGTCAGCAGCAGCATACAGATTGTCAACCAAAACACCGTTGCCGTCTACAGCTCGGCAAGCATATCAAGCGGTGCACTTGCCAGTAGTAATGCAACTCTGAGTATGACTGGCTGGCCCGGCTACGCAATACAGGGCGTCATCCATCACCCCGGTTCGACTGGTTCGGGGTCCGGGCCATCTCTCCCATCTGGCGCAAGCCCTATCGAGAATGGCGGCTTCAACGTAGACAGCTCGCACTGGTCACCTAATGGAACCCTGGGGTATCAGCAGACCGGTAGCGCCGCCCCCACACTGCCTTATGAGGGCACAGGTTTCGAGCTCATCCAAGCACTTAACTCTGGCGATGGCCTTTCAGAAACCAACTCGAAGACCATTAGCGCCGGCGATACCTATTGTGCGTCCGCTGAGGTAGTTACAGCCGGAGCGAACACAGGCGGCGGCGGAACTCTTGCCCTATGGATGACTGGCGGTTCCACCAACGAAGTCTCGACCAAGGACTTTAGTTCACTCCCGAACGCCAACGGTTGGCAAGAGGTCAAGACATGTGTCACGGCAACGACAGCACACTCATATATCAAGGTGCAATTCTATCCAACAGCAGGAGGGCCGACCATCGGCGTTGATGCTGTGGACGTGCACCAAACCCTGAGCGCCAATGGTGGGTTCAACGGCGGTACAGGATATTGGAACCTCGCTACTGGCACTAGCTTCACTACCTATGCGGCTGCGGACAACGTAGGCACGAACCCGTACGAAGGTGGTCGCTTCGGAGCCACTAACACCAATACTTCGGGCGGCAGCATCTACCAAGACTTACCACGAACCATTAACGCTGGCGACACTTTCTGTGCCGAAGTCGAAGTAAACACCGTCGGCAACACCAGCGGTGCCAGCGGCATGTTGGCGATTCACCTCACAGGCACGAACACAACTGAGACTTCGACAGATCAGTTTGCTGGGCTACCCGGTGGCAATTCGTGGACGCCCGTAAAAACTTGCGTGACCGCAACGGCAGTGCACAGCAATGTTCGTGTGCAGCTCTTCCCATCGGTTGGGAGTCCTACCGTTGGCGTTGATGCGCTCGACGTTCACAGCTCCATCATCGAGAATGGCGGCTTCAACGTAGACAGCTCGCACTGGTCGGTGAGCGGCAGTCCTGCATACATGCAATACAGCAACTATAGTTCCACCTTGCCAGCCGAAGGCTCAGGATTTGAGGTTGTACAAGCATCAGGCACCGGTGACAGCTTGTATGAGTCGCGTGGCTATGCGATTGGCGCTGGCGACACATACTGCGTGGATGCCAGCGTTATCACGCCCGGCTATGGAAGTGGCGCGTCGGGCACTCTAGCCATTTGGTTGTTGGGAGCAAACGGCACCGACAAGTCAACTTACTCGTTTAGCAATCTACCTGGCGGTAACTCTTGGCAGCACATCAAGGCTTGTGTGATGGCTAGTGTCGCTGAGTCAAACGGTACCATTCGTGCTCAGATATATCCGACTCCTGGTGGTGCGCCAGTCGGCGTTGACGCGATTGACGTTCATTAGACCCTTAACCGACGAACCAGAAAAGGCCCCGAAATGGGGTCTTTTCTGGTTCGTCGGGGAGATCAGGGCGTCTCTTTGTCGGGCTCGGCTTGGTCTTGCGGAGCGCTCAGCCCCCGCACCAGCTCGGCAGGATCGACCTGCAAGGCGTCGGCAATCTTGAGGATGTTGTGCAGCGAGACGTTGCGCTGTCCTCGCTCCACCTGGCCGATGAACGTCCAATGGATGCCACTGTCGTCGGCAAGTCCCTCTTGGCTCTTGCCGAGCTCGTTGCGCCGGCTACGGACCCGGGCACCGAAGGTTGCTGCTGCGTCTGAGATGGGCTGCTTTGGCATGTCGTGCCCTAGCTCATATGTCCCAAGCCTCAACATCCAGAGACGATATATCCCAACTATCTGTGTCCCATGACTATGCGTCCTATAGGCTGGCCGTGCAGCACCCCGGACAGCGGAGGAGGTGACAGGTATGTACGCACGTACGAGCGGCGGAAGCGGCGGCGCCAAGCGCTGACGTCGGCACCTGAGCAACGCGAGAGACCCCGAGCCCGGGCGGTGGGCCCGGGGTCTTTTGTTGTACAACCATTGCGCTGACCTGCAAGTTTGTTACAATTGATCTTGTATGTCGAGCCCGTTACAACGCCTCTACCGCACCCGACTTGTTCTCATCGCTGTGCTTGCCTCACTGGCCGGCATTGTTGTGGTTCTGCTCGGGCACTGGCTCCAGGCGCACCACGTTGGCAACTGGCTCTCTGACGACTTGGTGCCCAATGCTGGCTTAGCTCTCTTCACGACTGGCCTCATCGCCATCTTCTTCGAGTACGTCAACAACGTGGACGCCGAGGAGCGAGGGACGGAGCGCCTGCGGTCAGTAGTAGAGGAGTCTGCGCCCGTCATCCGTGACTCGGTGGTGGAGGGCTTTGCGTTCGCTCCGGACTCCCTGACTGCTGTGTCATCACCCGAGACCCTTGATCGGATTGTTGAAAACACCTTGGCCATACGGCTTGGGGACAAGGAGCTTGCCGCCGATGCTTCTCGCGATCTGAGGCAGCAGATCATTGGTGCTCGTCAACGGTGGTATGACGCACGTGCTTCGGTAGCTCTAGCGCCGTGGACTGAAGGACCGGATACGGGGCGTGAAGCGATGTTCGTCGCAACGATTCGTTGGGAGTACAGTTTCACGCCTTCAAACCCGGTGTTCCGATTCTCCTGTGTCTCTGATCTTGAGTCCTACCGGGATTTGCTAAGTGATCCAACATCGGCCGCGGAGTGGTACTTTCCGACCGTCGGAAAGCTGAACGCTGCGTCGCCCGAGGTATTTGAGTTAGTCGAACTGACCGTTGACGGAAAGCCCCAGAAGGTACGACGCGGCGTCCGCAAGGAAGGACAGTCTTATACCGTAAATCTAGGCGATGTGGTTGTTGAGCGCAGCCAACGGGTACGGATTGCCTATACATATCGCGTGCTGATGCAGCGACATGGACACCTCCTTCACCTTGACCTAGCACAGCCCACTAAGGATTTTAGCGCTGAAATTTCGTATGGCGACTGCGGAATTTGGCGAATGAACGTTGTGGACTATCTGTCCGGCCCTAGGCAGCCACGAGTGGCTGAACTGGCCGCCTCTGATCCCTCGCCAAGTGTTCAAATCTCGTATCCTGGCTGGACATTCCCGAAGGGTGGAGTTGTGTGCTCGTGGGTTCTTGAGGACGAGCTAGCACCAGCCGACCGCCCAAAGAAAAGCGGTTTACAGAAGCCGTAAGGCAGCGTATACCTGTGAGGCATGATCGCTCTCAGCCCTCAAGATGTCCTTGAACTCCCTGTCGACGAACTTGCGCTGCACGTTCTTGAAGACATGGTGCGGACCAACACGTGGAACTCGTACAACTACTGCCTGAGCTACACGACGGACGAGAAGTATCGGGCCATGGGCACCCACCCGGCGAGGGCTGTAGCCGAAGCAGCGCAATGGCTGTTGTCGCATGGGATGCTCGCAAGCAAACCCGGTGATAGTAATCCGCAATCTATTTTCGTAACCCGCCGCGGGCGCGAAGCTGTTGAGCAGGGTATTGCTACGGTGCGCAGTGTGAACAGGCTGCAAGACAACCTGCACCCGCTCATTGAAGCCAAAGCACGGCGACAGTTCCTCATCGGTGAGTACGAGAACGCCATCTTCGTCTCTATGAAGGCCGTCGAGGTTCGTGTGCGACAGCTGGCCGGCTTCGGCGACGATGTGTTCGGTACCGACCTCATGACGAAGGCTTTTCGGCAGGGTGGGCCGCTCGCCGACCCGGTGGCTCCTGCTGGCGAAGTCGTCGGGACCATGATGTTCTTCCAAGGCGCGTACGCCGTGCTGCGCAACCCTTCGGGACACCGAGAAGTTTCCTTCGATGACGTCACCGAGGCGTCTGAGGCCGTCATGACTGCCAGCCTGCTCATGCGGATGCTGGACAAGATTGAGCGTCGGCTGAACCCGTGAACGAAGTACGTTCAGCGGCGGCGGCATTTCGCCAAGCGATCCTTGCTTGCCCGGACACAGGGCTTATTTCGCTGCGTGACTTTCCGCATGGCTCCTGTGGTGATGCGTCGCCGCTGCTCGGTCAGTTCCTACGTGATCAAGGGTTCGGGGTGTGGGAGTACGTTGCGGGAGAGCGCGGCAGTGACCAGCACACCCACGCTTGGCTGGAGCAAGGCGGCTGGCTGCTGGACATCACTGCTGACCAGTTTCCGGGTGTCCGTGAGTCGGTCGTTTTGACACAAGACCGCTCGTGGCACGCGCAGTTCCGCCAGACTGAGCGGCGAGCGGCGAGCATCGACATGTGGGACGAGCACACGACCCGTGACCTCACCGAGGCGTACGAGATGATCGTGGCCGAGTACGAACGAAGGCGATAGAAGCACCTGTGTCTATATAGCCTTCGCTAGTAGGTCATCAAAGAATTTTCGCAGCATATCCTCTGCGCCTTCGGTGTTAAGTTCGTATCCGCCGAACCGATAGACCTCATACCCTCTGAGACGCAGTCGGCGGTCCTCTGCAACCATTTCGGAGTATAGACGAGGAGATGCCTCGTTGCCGTTGGCATAGTGTTGTTTGCCGTCAACTTCAAGCACGACTCTCACGCCATTCGGCAGGAGAAGCAAGAAGTCCATACGTTCACGGGCCAAGACACTTGGGGCACCGTCGCGCTGTCTTTTCGTTAGCGGGTCGTAGTGCAAGTAGACTTGTGGAATCAATGCGGGAAGTTCCCGTGCATTTCCCAGGGAGTACCGCTCACTATAGGTCCGGAACAGTAGACGCTCTACGGGATTGTCCTTGACCGAATCACTAAGCCTGCTCCATAGATCACGGGCAACATCTGAATCGCCCATGTCGGCGAAGTCATTTTTGGTGCGCCACCAGTCAGCGAGTGCTCCCCAACTGAGACCAGCTTGGCTCAGCGGCCGGTCGTAGAAGAGGCAGTACTCGGCGTATTTCGTGACCTCGATGATGTTGTTGATTGCGTCTCGAACGACGATTTGAGGTTTATATCCAGTTGAGGCGAAGATAAGGTTTTTGAGCTCCCCGTCAACACCGCGAACTGATCTGACACTCGCCCGCTCATCTTCTAGTTCCTCCAGCTTCCCTAGAATAGGAGTGAATAGTTCATTCACGTAGCCGCGGCGAGCGGCCCATCCGCCGCCGCCACTCATCCCTTGGCTGCTCCAGTAGCCGCGGAACCCCGTGAAGTTACGGAAAGGGGGAGAGAATTCGATATCCTGTCGCTTTAGTAGTACGCGAAGTGTTCGTAGGAGTAAGCTGCTTTGCTCGTCATCCAGTTTGTTACTGCTATCCGTGCCGTACGCTTCAAGCTCCTCTGATGCGAGCTGTGTGAGTGCATAGGCGGCTTCTAGGTCGTCTACTTGGTCGACAGGCCCTTGCCTGAGTTTATTGACGAGCTCGGCATTGAATACCTCGCTTATGCGAGCCTGTACGTTCCAGGGGTCGGCGCCATCCCAAAATGGGTTGTCTTCGGTTTCAAAGAAGTCGCTCGGTTGCATATCTTAATTCTACAGAGAGTGACGAAGGTTGAACAGACCGCCTATCTAGTCCGCTAGTGCAGTCAGCAGTTGACGTAGTGCCGCTTCCGCCTGCTGGGGCACGACCCCGTTGCCGAGCGCGTGGAGTTCACCACTTCGTGGCAGCCCCAACCCGGTGATGTAGTGGACCGGCAAACCCATGAGCCACTCGACGAACGGTGCGGCAAGGCGCTGCTGCCCGCGTGTTCCCAACTCGACAGGAGGAGGAGCCGCGCGACCGGTCACGGCCTCCCATCGTCTGACGGCTGGCTCGTACGGCCCCCACTCGAAAGCGCCAGGCGTACCACCAAATCGTTGAGCGCCAACCCTGTGTGCTTCGGCGTCAGTCGAGCCCCCGACGCATCCCGAGCTCGGGGTGTGGGCAACAGCGTCACTTTTCCCCATGTTCCCTCGGGGGGGGGGGGCAATTACTAGCAAATCCCCAAGCCTGACTTGGTGACGACTCGCCTTGCGTGCTGCTGCCGGTTGGCTGCTCTTCATGTCGCCCGTGTTGGGCGTTGGCAGTAGCGAGGAGACTTTGACCCGCTTCGTTGTACGCGAGGATGAACACGCGCTCTCGGCGGTGGGCCGCGCCAACGTCAGCGGCGCGAAGGCTCGTCCAGCGTGCGTCATACCCGATGCCGGCCAAGTCTCCGAGTACGCGGTTGAGCCCCCGTCGGCGGAGCGCGCTGACGTTCTCCAAGACGATGAGCTTGGGCTGTAGAACGCGAATGCCCTTGGCGATGGTGAGCCAGAGTCCACTACGCGACCCCTGCACAATGCACAATGCCGGCCCCACGACCGGCGAAACTGATGTCTTGGCACGGAAAACCCGCGCACACAAGGTCTACGGGCTCCACCTCGTGCCATCTAATGCGACTGATGTTTCCGAGGTTTGGCACCCCGGGATGGTGCGCCGCTAAGAGCCTTGTCATGTGGCGGTCGTTGTCGGCTACCCATTTGAGGGTGCCGCCAAAGACTTTCTGCACGGCCATGTCGAGCCCGCCGTATCCCGTGCAGAGCGAGCCGATACTTAGAGTCTGGTTACGCTGCTTGTTCATATTTCACCTCCTTTGAATTAGAGCCAGTTTTGACGGCAACGCTGACGGCAACGATGCCCACCAGCCACCGTCTTCTGTGGCTATCAATGGCTTTGTTTACTTCGGTCGTGCGTCGCCGAATGCCGCAATGGATGGGCCTGAAGAGCCTTGTGTCCCCAGTTCGAGTCTGGGAGGAGCCACCAGAGAGAACTTCACCAAATCGGTGGAGTTTTTTCTTGTTTGACGGCAGTTTTTGACGGCAACGCGCTTCGTCGCCCGTTGCGTAGGAGCGGAAGAATAGTGCTTGCTCGACTTTCGCTAGCGCGTTGCGCTTGCTGTCCATGTCTATGTGTTCATAGATGCCTGTGGTTCGCACGTCGCCATGTCCGAGTATGGCTTGGATATCTCGATCGTGTACCTGTAGGTTCTTCTGCGTTGTCGCGTTGCTGTGTCGTAATCCGTGTATGGTGATACGTCGTAGGCCATTTTGCTCACAGATTCGCAGGAATGATCGGTAGAGATTGCGTGATTCGATCGGGCGTCCCGTCTTTGTAGTGAAGACGAGTTCCTCATCTGAGTCTGATCCTTGCCAGGAGGGGTGAGCGGCTAAACGAGCTGCGTCTTGCTCTTTTCGGCGTCTTTCTAATACCTCTCGGGCCACCGGTTGTAACGGTGCATCTCTGCGGCTTGAGTCAGTTTTGAGTTCTGCTAATTGAAGTTTGCCGTTGATGCGCTGCACCTGTTGTCTGATGCGCAGTACGCCTTGCGCAAAGTCCACGTCGCGCCACCTAATTCCTAGAACCTCACCCCGGCGCAGCCCATAGAGAGTCAGCAAAACGAATGCTGGGTAGAGAGGATCTGTGCGTGCGGCTTCGAGGAACCTGACAGTTTCTGCGGGTGTCCAGTGCTGCGCTTCGCTTGGTTTGTACTGAGGCATCTCTACCAAGCGGGCAACGTTGCGGACTATGATTTCCTTTCGCATGGCGTGCGTTAAGGCGGCGCTGAGCACCTTGCGTACCTGATGGATAGTGGCATTCGTTTTTCCAGCAACTTGTAACTGGTCAAGAAAGTCTTGGACTATCTGAACTGAAATTTGATCGAGACGATAGTTGCCCATGCCTGGTTTAAGATGAAGGCGAACAATGCTCTCGTGTCGTCTGTAGGTGAGGGGGCGACGCTTAGCGCGTTCAAGCCAATAATCAAGATACTCGCCGAGTTTCCATGTCCTGTCCGGCAGGCGTATGCCTTTGTGCGCCCTGGCCTGTTCTTCAATGAGCTTTTGTCGCGCTTCGTCTTTCGTTGCCCCATAGAAGCGTCGCCGCTTCCGTTGTCCGCTTACGGTTTGGAAGTAGGCCGCAGCTTCCCAGCGCCCATCTTTGCGTTGGTAGTACGTGCCTTCGCCGTTCGAGCGGCCCATTACTGCGCTCCATCGGCCCGCAGGCTCTCGATGAGTTCGCGTACGGCCTCAAGTGGCACGAGCCGACGCCGGCCAATTTGTATGGTGGCGAGACGTCGCGTATGGATGAAGTGCGTATAGAGCGTGGTCTTGTTGACCCGTAACATCTCGGCTGCTTCCCGCATGTTCAGCAGGCGCGGCCCGTCGCTCTCGGTATCCCGAGGCGGAGCAAGAGCCCGGAAGTACATCCGGGGGTTGAATGTGCCGAAGGCGTTTGGCTGTAGTGCTTCTGCAAGCATGGTTACCCTCCTTTTAGTTGTTACTTGGAGGGGTGAGGCAATGCCTCACCCCTTGTCCGGTCACGGCTTACATGGCCAGACAAGGGGTGACGGGTGCTGTTACGCGGTTGTGGGTCGGTGCTTCCGCAGGATGCGTTTCACGCTGCTCTCAGAGATGTCGTAGCGCTCAGCAAGCACGCGCTTGGTGGTGCCGTCCTCTTGGAAGGAGCGCACCAGCTCGGCTACGGCTTCATCGTCCATGCGATCAGTCAGGCGCCGATCTGTCTTGGGTGGCGCGTCGGATCGGACGCTGACCCGCTCAGGGATGCCGACCGCCTCAAGCGCTCGTGCTTGACCCAGCAGCTCCGAGGCGTTGACCAGCCTCTTTAGAAGGTCCGAGCGATTGGAGTAAGAGCCAACAAGGTCCACACAGCAACAAGATCCCGTCCGATCGTCAGATCGGGCGGGATCTTTGTGTTCCCGGCCGACAGGTCGGCCCTCCCGGCAGGTATGGCTGCCCCTACCCCCGCCCCACCCCCTGGACCCCTGTCCCCCAACTGCCCCGCCTCCTACGGTGATCCGCATGCGTACTGTGTGGCAGGCCCTGGTGAGGCCCGGTTTTCTGTGGTCGGTGTGGCCCTGGCGGGCCGTGCTGTATCTCGGGAGCGGAGTCGCGGCCGGGGCCGTCGTGCTGGTGCTGTTGCTGGCCGGGGTGGTCGGTGGGGGTGTGCTGGCCGTTGTCCTGGTGGGGATACCGCTGCTCGTGCTGACCGCGCTCGCCGGGATACCCGTCGCCGTGGCCGAGCGGTACCGGCTGCGGCTCGTCGACCGGGAGCCGGTGCCGGGCCCGCACCGGGTGCCGGACCGGCCGGGGCTGCGCGGCTGGCTGGCGACGCGGCTGCGGGAGCAGGCGACCTGGCGGGAGTTGGCGTACACGCTGCTGTTCGCGCTGCTGCTGTGGCCGCTCGACGCGTTCGCGCTCGTGGTCGGGCTCGGCGGTCCGCTGGCCATGCTGGGCACGCCCGCGCTGATGGGGGACGGCGAGGTGAAGGTGCTCAAGCTGTGGACGGTCACCACCTGGCCGTCCGCCGCCGGGGTCGCCGTCCTCGGGCTCGTGCTGCTGGCGCCCGGGCTCTACGCCCTCGGGGCCGTCGCCGGGGCGCGCGCCGGGCTGACGCGACTACTGCTGGAGCCGGGCCACCAGGACTTGGGGCTTCGGGTCGTCGAACTCGCCCGCTCCCGGCTGCGGTTGGTGGACGCCTTCGAGGCCGAGCGCCGCCGCATCGAGCGCGACCTGCACGACGGCGCCCAACAACGGCTCGTCGCCCTCACCGTGACCCTCGGTCTCGCCCGCCTCGACGCCCCGCCCGGCCCCCTCGCCGACCAGCTCGCCAAGGCCCACGACGAGGCCGGACACGCCCTCGCCGAACTCCGCGAACTGATCCACGGCATCCACCCCCGCGTCCTCGTCGACTACGGCCTCGCAGCCGCCGTCGCCGACGCCGCCGACCGCGGTGCCGTACCCGTGGACCTCGAACTCGACCTGCCCGGACGGCTGTCGCCCGCCGTCGAGGCCACCGCCTACTTCGTCGTCTGCGAGGCCCTCGCCAACATCGACCGGCACAGCGGCGCCACCCGGGCCGGGGTGCGGGGCGGACACCGGGACGGGCGGCTGGTGCTGGAGGTGTACGACGACGGGTGCGGGGGCGCGGACGCCGGGCGGGGGAGCGGGCTGACCGGGCTCGGGGACCGGGTGTCAGTGCTGGATGGTTCACTTCAGGTGTCGAGTCCGGTGGGCGGTCCGACGGTCCTGCGGGTGGACATTCCGTGCGCGGACATCCCGTGCATGGGCATTCCAGGCGCCGACATTTCCTGCGGTGCGGACGGGGAGCGGGGGGAGTGATGGTCGAGGGGGAGCGGCCGGCGCTGCGCGTCGTGCTGGCCGAGGACAGTGTGCTGCTGCGGGACGGGATCGTCGCGCTGCTCGCCCGGTTCGGGCACAAGGTGGTGGCCGCGGTCGGGGACGCGGACGCCCTGCTGGCCGCCGTCGCCGAGCACCCGCCGGACATCGTGGTGACGGACGTGCGGATGCCACCGGGCTTCCAGGACGAGGGCCTGCACGCGGCGATACGGTTGCGCGCGGAGCGCCCGGGACTGCCGGTGCTGGTGCTCAGCCAGTACGTGCAGCGCGCCTACGCCGCCGAACTCCTCGACTCCGGGGACGGCACCGGCGTCGGCTATCTCCTCAAGGACCGCGTCGGCCAGGTCGAGGAGTTCGTGGACGCGCTGAACGAGGTCGCGGCCGGCGGCACGGTCGTCGACCCGGAGGTCGTACGGCAGTTGCTGCGCCGGCGCCGTGATCCGCTGGCCCGGCTGACCCCGCGGGAGCGGGAGGTGCTGGGGCTGGTCGCGCAGGGCCGGTCCAACGGCGCGATAGCCCGCGAGCTGGTGGTCACCGAGGCCGCCGTCGGCAAGCACATAGGCAGCATCCTCGCCAAGCTGGACCTGCCGCCGGCGGACGACGCGCACCGCAGGGTGCTGGCCGTGCTCACCTACCTGAGGAGCTGACCGGCGCGGCGCCCTCGGTCACGGTGCCTGCCTTCGCACGGTCACAGTGCCTTCGCGAAGCACCGGCTGTCGTCGAAGAGGCGGTAGTAGCCGAACTTCACGCACGGCTCGTAGCCGCTGGACGTGTAGAGGGCGATGGCCTCGGGCTGCTTGGTGCCGGTCTCCAGGACCATGCGGACGCGGCCGGCGGCGCGGGCGTTCTCCTCCAGGGCGGCCAGCATGCGGCGGGCCAGACCCCGGCCGCGCGCCTGCTCGATCACGAACATCCGCTTCAGCTCGGCGTCGCCGTCCTCGTTGCCCTCGCTGTCGGCGTCCTGGGCGCGCCAGCCGCCGGTGGCGACGGGTCTGTCGTCCTCGTCGTACGCGATCAGGTACACGCCGTTGGGTGGTTCGAAGTCCGGTGGGGCGAGCGGGGTGGAGTCGCCGCCGTCGCCGTAGCGGACGTGGTATTCCGCCTGGACCTCGTCGTTCAGCTTCACGGCGTCGGGGTGGTCGAAGGGAACCGTACGAATATTCATGCCGAAAATCGTATACCTACTCGTAAGGGGATCCGGGCGGATCCGGACTGCGTCCAGTGTGCCGGTATCGTGCCGGGGTGCTCACTGTGACCTCTGCAAATGTGAACGGACTGCGGGCCGCCGCGAAGAAGGGCTTCGTGGAGTGGCTCGCCGGGACCTCCGCCGATGTGCTCTGCCTGCAGGAGGTGCGAGCCGAGCCGCAGCAGCTGCCCGAGCACGTCCGCACCCCCGAGGGCTGGCACGTCGTGCACGCGCCGGCCGCCGCCAAGGGCCGCGCGGGCGTCTCCCTCTACACCCGTCGCGAGCCCGACCGCATCCAGGTCGGCTTCGGATCGGCCGAGTTCGACGACAGCGGCCGCTACGTCGAGGCCGACCTCCCCGGCGTCACGGTCGCGAGCCTCTACCTGCCCTCCGGCGAGGTCGGCACCGAGCGGCAGGACGAGAAGATCCGCTTCATGGACGAGTTCCTCGCCTACCTCAAGGACCTGCGCGAGCGGTCCGCCGCCGACGGTCGCGAGGTCGTCGTCTGCGGCGACTGGAACATCGCCCACCAGCAGGCCGACCTCAAGAACTGGCGCGCCAACCAGAAGAACTCCGGCTTCCTGCCTGAGGAACGCGAGTGGCTGAGCCGGGTCTTCGACGCGGCGGACGGGGCGTACGTCGACGTCGTACGGGCGCTGCATCCGGACGTGGAGGGGCCGTACTCGTGGTGGTCGTACCGGGGGCGGGCTTTCGACAACGACAGCGGATGGCGTATCGACTATCACGTGACGACGCCGGGGCTCGCCGCCAAGGCGGTCAAGGGGTATGTCGAGCGGGCGGCCACGCATGACGAGCGGTGGTCGGACCACGCGCCGGTGACGGTCGTCTACGACCTCTGAGGGCCAGGGCCAGGACCCTGGTCGCGACCGGCTTGCAGTCGCCGGTCCATGGCCATCGACAGTTCCGCCTCCACCACGCTCTTCGCCAGTGGCCGCAGTCGTTGCAGGTCCTCCGTCGTGCCGCCCTGGGCGAGGACCAGGTCGGCGAAGAGGGCGGCGAGGGACTCCGTGTGGGCGCGGACGCGGCGGCCCGCGTCGAGGACGTCGGCGAGGGGGATGCCCTCGCGGACCAGGGCGGCGGTGACGTCGAGGAGGCGGCGGCTGATGTGGACGATCTCGCTGCCGTCGGTGCCGAGGTAGCCGAGTTCGAGCGAGGCGGCGAAGTTCTCCGGGGTGGCCTGGTCGCCGAAGTAGTCGGCGAGGGCCTCCGGGGTGAGCCGGACCGGGGTCTCCTCGGTGGGGGCGCCGAGGCCCAGCAGTTCGCCGACGTTGCGCCCGTGGTCGAAGGCCTCGGCGAGTTCCGCGATGCCGTTGAGGGTGTGGCCGCGCTCCAGGAGCGCCGAGATCGTGCGCAGGCGGGCGAGGTGGGTCTCGTCGTACCAGGCGATACGGCCCTCCCGGCGGGGCGGGGGGATGAGTTTGCGTTCGCGGTAGAAGCGCAGGGTGCGCACCGTGATGCCGGCCCGCTCGGCCAGTTCCTCCATGCGGTACTCGCGCTTCTGGTCTGCCTTCTCCGCCACGCACGCACCCTACGTCGTACACCCAGGTACCCGCGGCGGCGGCCGCTGATGTAAACGTCCTCGTACCGCCCCCTACCCATGAGTACGGAGCTGCTCTACGCTCCGATTGCGCCAGTGTTCACTGGCGCGGTTGCACGGTCGTATGGGAGGGCACGGGATGACCGAACACGAGCATGTGCGGGTGGCGGTGATCGGGTCCGGGTTCGGCGGGCTGGGGGCCGCGGTGCGGCTGCGGCGGGAGGGCGTCACCGACTTCGTCGTCCTGGAGCGAGCCGACAGCGTCGGCGGGACCTGGCGGGACAACAGCTACCCCGGGTGCGCCTGCGACGTACCGTCCCATCTGTACTCGTTCTCCTTCGCGCCCAACCCCGACTGGCCCCGCACCTTCTCCGGGCAGGAGCACATCCGCGGCTACCTGGAGCACGTCACGGACGTCTTCCGGCTCCGCCCGCACATCCGCTTCAACTCCGAAGTGAAGATGATGACTTGGGACGCGGAGCGGCTGCGGTGGGACATCGAGACCAGTAGTGGTTCCTACTCGGCCGACCTCGTCGTCTCCGCGACCGGGCCCCTCTCCGACCCGAAGATCCCGGACATCCCGGGGCTCGACTCCTTCCCCGGCAAGGTCTTCCACTCCGCCCGCTGGGACCACGACTACGACCTGCGCGGCAAGCGCGTCGCCATGGTCGGCACGGGCGCCTCCGCGATCCAGATCGTGCCGTCGATCCAGCCCGAGGTGGAGCGTCTCACCGTCTTCCAGCGGACCCCGCCCTGGGTGATGCCCCGCGTCGACCGTGCCATCAGCGGTGCCGAACGCGCCCTGCACCGCGCGCTGCCCTTCACCACCCAGGCCCGCCGCGGACTCCTGTGGGGATTGCGGGAGTTGCAGGTCCAGGCGTTCACCAAGCGGCCCAACGAGCTGGGAATGATCGAGCAGTTGGCCAAGCGCAACATGGCCCGCTCCATCAAGGACCCGGCCCTGCGCGCCAAGCTCACCCCCGACTACCGCATCGGCTGCAAACGCATCCTGCTCTCCAGCGCCTACTATCCGGCCCTCGCCCAGCCCGATGTCGATGTCGTGACGAGCGGGTTGAGCGAGGTGCGCGGCTCGACCGTGGTCGGTGCCGACGGCAGTACGGCCGAGGTCGACGCGATCGTCTTCGGCACCGGCTTCCACGTCACGGACATGCCGATCGCCGACCGGGTCGTCGGCGTGGGCGGGCGGACGCTGGCCGAGGCCTGGCAGGACGGAATGCGGGCGCTGCGCGGCGCCTCGGCGGCCGGGTTCCCCAACTGGATGACCATCATCGGGCCCAACACCGGCCTCGGGAACTCCTCCATGATCCTGATGATCGAGTCCCAGCTGAACTACATGGCCGACTACGTACGGCAGTTGGACGTCCTCGGCGGACGTGTCGCCCTCGACGCCCGGCCCGCCGCCGTGGACGTCTGGAACCGGCGTGTGCAGGAACGCATGAAGCGGACCGTGTGGAACACCGGCGG
The DNA here is from genome assembly GCF_044457385.1 of Streptomyces sp. NPDC050548. Classification (NCBI taxonomy): domain Bacteria; kingdom Bacillati; phylum Actinomycetota; class Actinomycetes; order Kitasatosporales; family Streptomycetaceae; genus Streptomyces; species Streptomyces sp. NPDC050548. The sequence goes on along the minus strand of NZ_JBITGV010000001.1, from coordinate 930,027 downwards.
CTGCACCAGTTGGTACCTCGACGCGAACGGCCGCAACACCACCGTCTGGCCCGGCACGACGACGGAGTTCCGCACGGCCACGCGGCGCGTGGACCTCGCGGAGTACGAGGTCGTGCGGGCGCCCGCGGAGAAGAAGGCGGAGAAGTCGGAGGTGGTGGACGCATGAGCCGTCTCCTGCACGTCACGTCCGGGCCGTACGCCCCGCCCGTCCCCGTCCGTGAGCCGACCGTCACCTCGGCCGACGGCTCCCGGCTGCATGTCGAGGTGCACGGCCCCGAGGGCGCGCCGGCCGTCGTCCTCGTCCACGGGTGGTCCTGCTCCACGGCCTTCTGGGCCGCGCAGACAAGGGACTTGGCGGTCGACCACCGGGTCGTCGTCTACGACCAGCGGGGCCACGGGCGCAGCCCGGCCGCCCTCGCCTACGGCACCGACGCGCTCGCCGACGACCTGGAAGCCGTACTCGAAGCGACCCTCACCCCCGGTGAGAAGGCCGTGATCGTGGGGCACTCCATGGGCGGGATGACCGTGCTGGCGGCGGCCGGGCGGGCCCGGCTCCGGGAGCACGCGGTGGCCGTGCTGCTGTGCAGTACGGGCAGTTCGCGGCTGGTCGACGAGTCGCGCGTGGTGCCGATGCGGGCCGGGCGGACCCGGTCCTGGCTGACCAGGAAGGTCCTCGGCAGTCGGGCACCGCTCGGGCCGGTCACGCCCGTCGCGCGCCGGATCCTGAAGTACGCGACGATGGGACCCGGTTCCGCGCCGCACATGGTCGAGGCGTGCGCGCGGATCGTGCACGCGTGTCCGAGGACGGTGCGGTACGCGTGGTCGCAGGTCCTCGACTCCCTCGATCTCGACCACGGGGTACGGGAGTTGGCGGTGCCCACGGCGGTCGTCGTCGGTACGGCGGACCGGTTGACGCCGCCGGTGCACACGCGGGCGCTGGTCGCCGCGCTGCCGCAGTGCGTCGGGAGCACCGAGCTGACGGGGCTCGGGCACATGACACCCATCGAGGCGCCGGAGCTGGTCAGCGGGAAGATCCGCGAACTGGCCGCCACCTACATCGAGTTGGACCCGAGCGATCAGATCAAGGAGGGCGCATGAGCAACAAGGTGAGCCTGGAGGGTCAGGTCGCGGTCGTGACCGGGGCCGCGCGCGGCGTCGGCGAACTGCTCGCCCGCAAGCTGTCCGCGCGTGGCGCGAAGGTGGCGCTGGTCGGGCTGGAGCCGGACGCGCTGAAGCAGGTCGCCGAGCGGCTGCACACCGAGAGCGGCCACTGGTACGCGGACGTGACGGATCACGAGGCCATGGCGCGGGTCGCCGCCGAGGTCAAGGAGCGGTTCGGGAAGGTCGACATCGTCGTCGCCAACGCCGGTGTCGCCAGCGGCGGGCCCTTCGTCGACTCCGATCCGGTCGCGTGGCGGCGGGTGATCGAGGTCAATCTGATCGGGTCCGCGGTGACCGCGCGGGCGTTCCTTCCGGTGCTGATGGAGAGCCGCGGGTATCTGCTGCAGATCGCCTCGCTGGCCGCGATCACGCCCGCGCCGATGATGACCGCGTACTGCGCGTCCAAGGCGGGCGTCGAGGCGTACGCGCACAGTCTGCGTGCCGAGGTCGGCTACAAGGGCGTACGGGTCGGGGTCGGGTATCTGTCGTGGACCGACACGGACATGGTGCGCGGGGCCGATCAGGACGACGTCATGCGGGAGTTGAGGCAGCGGCTGCCGTGGCCGGCCAACAAGACGTATCCGCTGGGGCCGGCCGTGGACCGGATCGTCGCCGGGATCGAACGGCGGGCGAGTCATGTGTACGGGCAGGGGTGGCTGCGGGGGACGCAGGGCGTGCGGGGGTACCTGCCGGGGATCATCGGGGCGGTGGGGCAGCGGGAGATGCGGCGGTTCGGATCTCGGTTGGAAGGGATGCGTTCCGGGCTTGTCGGGGCGGGTGGAGCCGCTGATGAGGAGGCTCGCGCTACGGAACGTAGCTGACCGAAATGCGAAGTGTGTCCGCCCGTGTGAATCTGGTCGAGGCCCGGTCAAGGGCCGTTTCCCCCCACTACGGGAGTGAACCCACATGGGTATGAAGGACCAGTTCCAGGACAAGGCGAAGGACCTCGCGGACAAGGCCAAGGACAAGATGGGCCAGGGTCAGGGCGAGGGCGAGGAGCGCGAGCGCGGGCAGCGGGGCGCTCAGCGGGACGAGGTCTCTGAGCGCATGCAGCGTGAAGAGGACCGTATGGACCAGGACTACGACGTTTAGTCGTTGTCCGATTGCGTGGGGCGCCCTGGGTTTTTGGGGCGTCCCACGTTTCGTTGTCGGGTGCGGGTTCGGTGGGGGCTGGGCGCGCAGTTCCCCGCGCCCCTAGGCGGGTGCAGTCAGCGCTTCTCAAGAACGTGGGGGCAACTTCGGTCTGCTTCTGTCCGGTACGGCCGAGTGGTCGGGCGGTGTTGCCGCGGGATGGATCGCCAGCAGATCCAGTGCCAGCCTGATCGCGTCGTCCAACTGGGCGTGGCGGCCCTCTGCCCAGTCCAACGGCGTGCGGAGGATCTCCAAGTCCGGGGTCACGCCCCGGTTTTCCACCGACCAGCCATACGCGTCGAACCAGGCCGCGTTCATGGGGACCGTGATCACCGTGCCGTCGCCGAGTTGGTGGCGGCCGGTCATGCCGACCACTCCGCCCCAGGTGCGTTGGCCTACGACCGGGCCGAGTTTGAGGAGTTTGAAGGCCGCTGTGATCATGTCGCCGTCCGACGACGTTGCCTCGTCCGCCAGGGCAACCACCGGGCCCCTGGGGGCATTTGACGCGTACGACACCGGTTGGGCGTTGCGGGTGAGGTCCCAGCCGAGGATGGTGCGGGTGAGTTTCTCGACGACCAGTTCGCTGATGTGGCCGCCCGCGTTGCCGCGTACGTCGACGATGAGGGCGGGGCGGGAGACTTCGAGGCGCAGGTCGCGGTTGAACTGGGCCCAGCCGGAGCCGCCCATGTCGGGGATGTGGAGGTAGCCGCAGTGGCCGCCGCTCAACTCCCGTACCACCGCCCGGCGTTTGGCCACCCAGTCCTGGTAGCGGAGGGGGCGTTCGTCGATCAGGGGGACGACCGCTGCACGGCGGGCCCTGCCCTCGCCTTCCGCCGGGGTGAACGTCAGCTCCACCGTCGTGCCGCCCGCGCCCGCCAACAGGGGGTAGGGGCCGGTGAGTTGGTCGACCGGGCGGCCGTCCACGTGGGTCAGGACCGCGCCCTCGCGGATGCCGGTGCCGGCCAGCGGGGAGCGGGCCTTGGAGTCGGAGGACTCGCCGGGGAGGATGCGGGCCACCGTCCAACCGTCCTCCCTGCGGACCAGGTTGGCGCCCAGCAGGCCCTGGCGGCGCTGGTAGTGGGGCGGGCCCTCGTTGCGGCGGGACGCGGTGACGTAGGCGTGCGAGGTGCCCAACTCGCCCAGGACTTCGCGGAGCAGGTCGGCGAAGTCGTCGGGGGTCGCGACGCGTTCCACCAACGGGCGGTACTGGGCCAGGACGCCGTTCCAGTCGATGCCGCACATCTGCGGGTCCCAGTAGTAGGCGCGGATCAGGCGGCCGGCCTCCTCGTAGGACTGGCGCCATTCGGCGGGCGGGTCGACCTCGTGCAGGATGCGGCGCAGGTCGATCCAGACGGTCGAGTCGCCGTCGCCCGACTCCGTCGAGGGGACCGCTCGTAGTTCGTCCTCGTCGACCACCACCAGCCGTGAGCCGTCGCCGCTCACCGCGAACCAGTCGAGGTGGTCGACGAGTTCGGACTTCTTCGCCTTGCTGATGTTGAAGTGTTCGAGGGTCGGCCGGCCGCTGGTGTCGTCCGGATTGGCGAAGGTCTCGCCCAGCGCGCCCGAGATCGGCCAGCGCAGCCAGACCAGTCCGCCGCCGGAAACCGGGTACAGCGCCGAGTACTTGGAGGCCGAGACGGGGAACGGCGTGACCCTGCTCTCCAGGCCCTCCACCTCCACCGTCACCGCGCCGTCCGCGCCCTCGTCGTCCTCAGCCGCGTCGAGTCCGCCGGCGGCCGGGCGGCCCTCCGGGGTCAGCGCGAAGGGGGAGGGGGTGGCCGAGGAGAGGGGGACGAGGTAGGGGCGGCAGCCGAGCGGGAAGGACAGGTCGCCGGTGTGGACGTCGTAGACCGGGTCGAAGCCGCGCCAGGAGAGGAAGGCGAGGTAGCGGCCGTCCCGGGTGAAGACCGGATTCTCGTCCTCGAAGCGGCCGTTGGTGACGTCGACGATCAGGCGGTCCTTTATGCGGGCCATCTTGATCTGGCGCAGCGAGCGGCCGATGCCCGGGTGGGACCAGGTCAGCCAGCTGCCGTCGGGGGAGAAGGCGAGGTCCCGTACCGGACCGTTGATCGAGCAGATCAGCTCCGTCACCTCGCCGTTGGAGTCCTCGGTCGCGTCCAGGAGCAACAACCGACCGTCATGCGCCGCGATCGCGAGGCGTTCGCCCGCCGTGTCCGACACCAACTCCAGTACGCGGCCCACCTCGCCGGAGGCCAGGCGGCGGGGGGCGCGGTCGCCGGTGGCGCGGGGGAGGTAGGCGATCTCGATCGCGTCCTCGCCGTCCGCGTCGGTGACGTAGGCGACCTGTCCGCCGCTGCCGAGCATCTCGGGGAGGCGGACCCGTACGCCGGGCGTATCGGTGATGGTGCGGGCGGGCCCGTCGCGGTGGGTCAGCCAGTACAGACTTCCCCGTACGACCACGGCGCTCGCCCGGCCCGTCTCGTCGACCGAGATGCCGTCGACGTGCTGGGCGGCCGGGACCTGGTACCTACGGCGGCCCGCGCGCGGGCCGCCGAGGCGGACGTCGAGCTTGCGCGGGAGCGAGGCCGGAGACAGGTCGTCGACGATCCACAGGTCGCCGGCGCACTGGTACACGACGCGGGTGCCGTCGCTGGCCGCGTGCCGGGCGTAGAAGGCGTCGTGGTCGGTGTGGCGGCGCAGGTCGGAGCCGTCGTAGGCGCAGGAGTAGAGGTTGCCGATGCCCTCGTGGTCGGAGAGGAAGGCGATGCGGCCGTCGACGAACATCGGGGAGTGGAGGTGGCCTTCGAGGTCGGCGAGGAGGCGGCGGCCGTGCAGCCAGAGGCGGCCCATGGCGCCGCCGCGGTAGCGCTTCCAGGCGGCGGGTTCGTGGGGTGGGGTGCCGGTGAGGAGGAGGGTCCGGCGTTCGCCGTCGATGTCGGCGAGCTGGATGTCGGAGACCGGGCCCCAGGGGAGCCGGCCGCCGGGGTCGCCGTCGGTGGGGACCTTGTGGGCCCAGGTGAAGTAGGAGAACGGCTCGCCGTGCGAGGCCACCGCGAGGATGTCGCCCTCGGGAGTCCAGCCGCAGACCTGGGTGTCGGCGCTGCCCCAGTAGGTGAGTCTGCGGCCGGGTCCGCCGTCGACCGGGACGAGGTGGATCTCCGGGACCAGGCTCCGCCAGGTCGTGTACGCGAGGTGGCGGCCGTCGGGGGAGAAGCGGGGGTGGCCGACCTTGGTGCGGTCGACGGTGAGGCGCCAGGCGCGGCCCCCGCCGTCGAGCGGGGCCAGCCAGAGGTCGTCCTCGGCGACAAAGCTCAGCAGGTCTCCGTTGAGGTGCGGCAGGCGCAGATAGCTCACGTCCCTATGCTTTTCCGCGGGACGGACCGGAGCAACTTGTGAAAAATCACCGAGGTGACTCCGTGGGTGACCCAGCACACGTACGAAACGGTTTCGTTTCGTAGAGGGGTGCGCTACATTCGTCATGTACGAAACCGTGTCGTTCGGAGCTGGAAGGTGAGTCGCATGACTGAAGTCGCAACGGCGCGTCGCAGTCGCATCACACCCGAGCGCGAGGCCGAGCTGTATGCGGCCGTGCTCGACCTGCTCCGTGAAGTCGGCTACGACGCCCTCACCATGGACGCCGTCGCCGCCCGCACCCGCTCCAGCAAGGCGACCCTCTACCGCCAGTGGGGCGGCAAGGCCGAGCTGGTGGCCAAAGCGGTGCGGCACAACAAGCCGGGCCGGCCCACCGACGTCGACACCGGAACGCTCCGGGGCGACATGCACGCCATGGTGGCCCGCGAGGACGACTGCCGGATCGAGCAGAACTCCGCGCTGATGCGGGGTCTGGCCATGGCGACGCACAACAACCCGGACCTGCTGCAGGCCTTCCGGGAACTGCTCGTCGAACCGGAGATGGAAGAGTTCCGCATCGTCATGCAGCGCGCCGTCGACCGGGGTGAGATCCGTGCGGACTGCCCCGCGCTGAAGTTCGTGGTGCACATGATGATCGGCGCCTTCGCCACCCGCACGGTGATCGAGGACCTGCCGCCGACCAAGGCCTATCTGACCTCGTACATCGACGCCGTCGTGCTCCCCGCGCTCGGCGCACCCACCGCCTGAAAGACCCACAGCACGCCCACCTGACGTAACCGCTCACGTCGTCGGGCCGATCAGCCGTGTCCCCAACCGGCCGGTCACCCCTGCCCCGAAGAACCCCACGACCTGACCGGGAGTACGCCCTCGTGGCCACGTTCCTCTACAAAGTCGGCCGTCTCGCCTTCAGGCGACGGCACTACGTCGCCCTCCTCTGGATAGCGCTGCTGACCCTCGCCGGAGTCGGCGCGGCCAGCGCGCCCGCAGCCGGATCCACCTCCTTCTCCGTGCCGGGCACCGAGGCCCAGAAGGCCTTCGACCTGCTGGAACAGCGCTTCCCCGGGATGAGCGCCGACGGCGCCACCGCCCGGGTCGTCTTCAAGGCCCCGGCCGGCGAGAAGCTGGACTCCGGTGCCAACAAGGCCACGATCGAGAAGACCGTCAAGGACCTCGGCGACGGTTCCGAGGTCGTCTCGGTCGCCGACCCCTTCAAGGGCAAGGCCGTCAGCAAGGACGGCACGATCGCCTACGCGTCCGTGAAGTACAAGGTCTCCGGCATGGAGCTGAAGGACGCCTCCAAGGACGCCCTGAAGGAGACCGCGCAACAGGCACGCGACGCGGGACTGACCGTGGAGGTCGGCGGTGACGCGCTCACCGCGACCCCCGAGACGGGCTCCACGGAGATCATCGGCATCGCGGTGGCGGCGGTGGTCCTGGTCATCACCTTCGGCTCGCTGCTCGCGGCCGGATTCCCGCTGCTCACCGCCCTGATCGGGGTAGGCATCGGCGTCTCGACGATCACGGCCCTGGCCGGCGCCCTCGACCTGGGCACCACCACCTCCACCCTGGCGATGATGATCGGCCTCGCGGTCGGCATCGACTACGCCCTGTTCATCGTCTCCCGCTACCGCGCCGAACTGGCCGAGGGCCGTGACCGCGAGGACGCGGCCGGACGGGCCGTCGGCACGGCGGGCTCGGCGGTCGTCTTCGCGGGCCTGACGGTCGTGATCGCACTCGTCGGCCTCTCCGTGGTCAACATCCCCATGCTGACGAAGATGGGCGTGGCGGCGGCCGGCACGGTCGCGATCGCGGTCCTCATCGCACTCACCATGATCCCGGCCCTGCTCGGCTACGCGGGCCGGAAGATCAAGCCGACCGGCCAGAAGAGCAAGCTCCTGGGCGGCGGACGCGCCACCTCCGCACAGAAGGCGTCCCGCCCGAACATGGGCACCCGCTGGGCGAGCTTCGTCGTACGACGCCCCCTGGCCGTGCTGCTCCTGGGCGTGATCGGACTCGGGGCGGCGGCGATCCCCGCTGCCTCCCTCGAACTGGGCCTCGGCGACGACGGTTCGCAGCCCACCTCCACCACCCAGCGCCGGGCCTACGACCTGCTGTCCGACGGCTTCGGCCCCGGCTTCAACGGCCCGCTGATGGTCGTGGTCGACGCGAAGGACAGCAAGACCCCCAAGGCCGACGTCACCACGGTCACCGACAAGATCAAGTCCCTGAAGGACGTCGCCACCGTCACCCCGGCGGCCTTCAACAAGGACGGCGACACCGCGACGATCACCGTCGTTCCGGACTCCAAGCCGTCGTCCGTCACGACCGAGGACCTCGTCCACGGCATCCGGGACGCGGGCACGCAGATCAGGACGGACACCGACTCCACGGTCCTGGTCACCGGCACCACAGCGATGAACATCGACGTCTCGCAGAAGCTGAACGACGCCCTGATCCCGTACCTGATCCTGGTGGTGGGCCTGGCGTTCTTGTTGCTCATCGTGGTCTTCCGCTCGATCCTGGTCCCGCTGAAGGCGGCGCTCGGCTTCCTGCTCTCCGTCATGGCGGCGCTCGGCGCGGTCGTCGCGGTCTTCCAGTGGGGCTGGCTGTCCGGCCTGCTGGGCGTCGAGGAGACCGGCCCCGTGATGTCGATGATGCCGATCTTCATGGTCGGCGTGGTCTTCGGACTGGCCATGGACTACGAGGTGTTCCTCGTGACCCGGATACGCGAGGCCCACGTCCACGGCGAGAAGCCGAGCCAGGCGATCGTCACCGGCTTCCGGCACAGCGCCCGGGTCGTGACGGCGGCGGCCGTCATCATGATCGCCGTGTTCTCCGGCTTCATCAGCTCCAGCGAATCCATGATCAAGATGATCGGCTTCGGCCTCGCGATCGCCGTCTTCTTCGACGCGTTCGTCGTCCGCATGGCGATCGTCCCCGCCGTCCTCGCCCTGCTGGGCAACAAGGCCTGGTGGCTGCCGAAGTGGCTGAACCGGGCACTGCCCAACGTCGACGTCGAGGGCGAAGGCCTGCGCGACCTCGACTCCAAGGACTCGGATCCCGACGAGGACCGGGAGTTGGTCCGGGCCTGAGGCGGCTGCCGCGAGGCACTGAGGCCCCGGACAACTGATCTGCCGCGCCACCGAGTTCGGGTGGCGCGGCAGATCGCGTCGGTGACAGCACGGTCCGGACCGGCCCGATGTCAGTGGGCCGGGCTAGCGTGTTGAGCATGACCACACTCGCGGAACGTCCCCGCACCGCACTTCTGCTGATCGACGTCCAGGTCGCCGTCGTGGCCGACGCGTACGACCGTGACGCGGTCGTCGCCAACATCGCCGCCCTCACCGACCGGGCACGCGAGGAAGACATCCCCGTCATCTGGGTCCAGCACTCCGACGAGAACGTGCCGAAGGGCAGCGAGGGCTGGCAGTTCGTCCCCGAACTGAGCCCCGGCGACCAGGAACCCCAGCTCCACAAGCTCTACCCGGACTCCTTCGACGACACCACCCTGGAGGAGGTACTGGCCGCCGCCCGGGTCGGACGCCTGGTCGTGGCGGGCGCGTCCACTGACGCGTGCATCCGCTCCACGCTCCACAGCGCGTTCACGCGCGGCTACGACGTGACACTCGTCGGCGACGCCCACACCACGAGCGACCTCAGCCAGTGGGGCGCACCGCCGCCGGAGCAGGTCATCGCCCACACGAACCTCTACTGGAAGTACCACACAGGCCCCGGCCGCACGGCCGGAGTCGAGACGACGAAGGACGTCACCCTCACCACCTGACCCCGGCCCAGGGCGAGTTCGTCACATACGTTTCCCGGCGGACAGCCGGGACCTCCGCGCCGCCAGGAACACCAGCGTGCCGCCCGTCACCAGCAGGGCGGCGATGCCCGCGCGCAGCAGGACTCCGTCCGCGCCCGTGGCCGCGAGCCCGCCGCCGGTCGTCGTCCCGCCGCTGGTTCCCGCCCCGGAGCCGGACGGGCTCGCGGTGGCGGTGGCCGTGGCCGACGAGGACGCGGAGGCGGTGGGCGACGGGCTGGACGTCGCCGAGCCGGTCGCCTTCACCGTGATCGCCGCGGTGTCGTTCGACGCGTCGTCGTCACGATTGGGGTACTCGGCGTTCTCCACCGCCCGCACGCTGCCCCGCGCGCCGGGGACGACCCGGTCGATCCGCACCGTGAACTCCTGGGTCACGGAGTCGCCCGGCTTGAAGTCCGTGCTGCTGATGTCGCAGGTGTAGCTCTTCGCGCCGGCCTTGCGCGGTGTGCAGTTCCACAGCGGTCCGGGGTCGCCCTGTTCGCCGGGGGCGGGGATGCCGGTGATGGTGGTGCCGGCGGGCGGGGTCACCACGAACGTGCCGGAATTCTCGGCGTCCATCCACCGGAAGTTCATCCAGCCCGGCCCGTTGTTCCGCACGCCGAGGGTGATGCTCACCGTCTTGCCGACCTTGCCCTCGACCGTGTCACCGAGCGCCTGGTAGTCGGCGTGCTGGGTGGTGGCGAAGGTGCCGTACCCGGAGCCGGTGAATCCGGAGCCGGAGGCGACGGACTTCAGGCCGAGCGGCGCGCCGGTGCCGGTCGCGGGGAAGTCGGACGGGTCGAAGGAGTCGGGCGCGGTGCCGCCGGCCGGCCACGCGATGTAGGTGTTGTAGCCGTACATCGTGTCCTTGGAGGCGGTGTAGCGCAGCGGTACGTCCGTCTCGTAGGCCGCGCCGGCCGCGACCGGGGTGTCGAACCGGCACCAGGCGCCGACGTCGGGCCGTTCCGAGTAGTGGCAGTTGGAGTGGTCACGGGCGAGAGAGACGCCTTCCGAGTCCTGCACCATCAGCATGACGCCCTTGTCGGCAGGGGCTGTGCCGGTGTTGGCGAAGGCCGGGGTGCGCTCGAAGACACCGCCGGGCGCGATGCCCTTCAGCGCCGGGTAGGACCGCGAGACGAGCTTCGGCCCGCCGACCAGGACGTCCGTCTTCCCCGTCACGGTGGTCGCGTCGGAGGCGGTGGCGGTGTAGGTGATGGCACCGGTGTCGCCCGCCTTGGCGGCCGAGGTGGGCTTCAGGAAGAACGGGTCGATCGACTCCTTCCCCGACAACGGACCCACGTCGCACCGCACCTTCAGGGTGCCGGTGCTCACGCAGTCCCCCGTGACCACCATCGTCGCCTTCCCGGCGAGCGACGACGCGTCGACCACGACCGAGACGTCATGGGCGTCCCCGCCCGAGGCGGTGATGCCGAGGCCCAGGTTCGGACCCTCTCCCGTGGTGGGGAGGTAGTAGTTCTCCTGGGCGTCCAGGACGAGCGTCGTTCCGGCGGCATGCGCGGCCGGGATCGCGACCGCGAAAGCGGCGGTCGCGAAAGCGGCAGCAGCCGCTGTCCGCCATGTTCTACGTATCGTCAGCACACAACGTGGACACGCCAAATCACCAGAAGGTTGCCCCCGAGCATCCGTCAGCCGACGAACGGGTTGCGCGTCGAGACGGGAAGACGCTGCGGGGAGCGCGTAGTGGTCCCCAAAAAGTGTGTCACTTTGGGTGGAAACTGACACACTTTTTTGGGACCCCTACCCCACCCCCCTCGCCCTCGGGTCCGCCCACTCAGGGTTGGCCGCTGAGCCGACGCGGAGCGCCCTTTACTCGGTCCGCTCCAGCCCGACACTGGCAAAGAAGCGAGTGGCCCCACGGCAAGAACTCAGTCGCAGGCCCAGTGCACCCCCCGCTAGCGTGCAGTACATGACCACGAACGGCAGCGAAAACACCCAGGACTCCGGCGCCAACCCCCGTTTCGCCGAAGCCTTGCGGGAGTTGGGTCTAGGCAACCTCCTCACCAGCATCCGCCGCTTCCCGGACGCGACCCGCACCGCCGCAGAGGCCGCGGCGGCGATCGGCTGCGAGCTGAGTGAGATCTGCAAGTCCCTGATCTTCGCGGCGGACGGCGTACCGGTACTGGTGCTGATGGACGGAGCATCACGAGTGGACCTGGACCGGGTCCGTGAGGAACTCGGCGCCGACAAGGTCACCCGGGCCAAGGCAGACGTCGTACGCGAGACGACCGGCTACGCCATCGGAGGCGTGCCGCCCTTCGGACACCGTACGAAAACTCGCGTACTCGCCGACCGTTCACTGCTCGCGCACGACGTCGTGTGGGCCGCCGCAGGCAATCCGCACGCCGTGTTTCCCATGGAACCGAAGGAACTTGTCGCGTACGCCGGCGCCATCTTGGTGGACGTGCGCGAGCAGACCCCGTGACCCCACTGGTCGCAGCTGCCGTCCTGCTCGCCGCCGTCACCCACGCCTGCTGGAACGCCCTCGCGCACCAGATCACCGACAAGCTTCTCGGCTTCACACTCATCACGGGCGGCGGAACGGTCATCGGACTGGCCCTCGTGCCGTTCACGGCCTTCCCGAAGGCCGCCGCGTGGCCATACCTCGCGACCTCCGCCCTCATTCATCTCGCCTACACACTCCTCCTGATGAAGTCGTTCCGGCTCGGGGACTTCGGTCAGGCCTATCCGATCGCGCGAGGCACCGCACCCCTCGTCGTCACGGTCTTCGCCGCCGTCTTCGCGCACGAGGTGCCCGACGGCTGGGCGGCGGCCGGCATCGCGCTCTCGTGCACAGGACTGACCGGTGTCGCCCTGTGGGGGATGCGCGGACGGCGCCCCAACTGGGCAGCGATCGGTGCCGCGTTGGCGACGGGGCTGTCGATCGCCGCGTACACCGTCGTGGACGGACTCGGTGTACGCGCCTCGGGATCGTCACTCGGCTACATCGCCTGGCTGATGGCGGCGGAGGGTTGGATGATCCCGGCCTACGCCTTCTCCCTCCGACGCGGTCAACTCCTCTCCGAGCTACGCCCGTTCGCCGCCGTGGGCTTCCTCGGCGCCGCCCTGTCCGTGCTGGCGTACGGACTCGTGCTCTGGGCCCAGACCCGCGCGGAACTCGCCCCCATCGCCGCCCTGCGCGAGTCGTCGGTCAAGTCCTACTCGTGCGGTAATAACTTCGCTGTCCAGGTGGCTTGATGAGGCGATTCCCTCTGCCCCGGCCTCGTCCTGCGCCGTGAGAGCCCAATGGACACCCACCGTTTCTCCGGCGTCAGTTGGCGACGACCTCACCCCAGCGTGAGCCATTGGATGCCCAGGCGGTTGACGTCCAGTGCTTCGTCCTTGGTGATCGGCTCGCGTCCTGTCGCCTTGCGCAGGAAGCGCAGCTGACCCCAACCCAGATGCTCCAGCGCCGCCGTTCCGTCCGGGCCGAGCAGAAGCCCCTGCACCAGATCTGCGGCCTCGGGAGTCAGCCACGGCTCGCGTCCCAGGGCGTCGGCCAGGTCCAGGCCGTGCACGGCGACCTCGACCACGCGCGTCAGCAGGAACTCCGACAGGAGCATGGGGTCGCCGTGCCGGGTGCGCACCACACGCCCCTCGGGTTCGGCCCGGCACAGCCGGTCCACCTGTTGCCAAGTGGCGTTGAAGTCGTCAACGAGCGCGGCACCACTGAGCTGTCCGGCCGCATGATCTTGGGCCAGAGCGATCCGAGCCGCGTTGGTGTCCGGGGTGAAACGGTCGTCGGGCCGGTAGTACTCCGTTGCGGAGACCTCGGCACGGGTCGGCGCCGGCGCGGCCAGCATGCCCGGCAGCCAGGCAATCACCACCCGGACATGAGCCAGCAAGTCGCCCACTTTCCACGGTGCACACCGCGTCGGTAGACGCCACTCGGCCGCCGAGACCCCGGTCATCGCCTGTGCGAGCTGCGTCGCCTCCAGACGAAACGCTTCAACTACTCGCTCCTGATCCATTGGTTGAGACCTGCTCAGTGACGCCGAAGAGAGAACAGGCGCGTCACCACCGCCAGCACCAGCCCGGCCGCGATGAGATACAGACCAAGGCGTTCTTCGTGCACTGCCGGTGACCACACCCGCCAGTCCGACGACGTGTAGGCATCGGCTGCCAGGAAGGATCCGTAGGAAGAGGAGTGCAGAGTGGGGAGCGTGCCGGTCTGGCTGCGTACCCACAGCAGCGTGCCGGTCTGGCTGCGTACCCACAGCAACGCGCCTATGGCTGCACAGGTCGCGGATATTGCGTACAGGGCTGTGGCGTGACGCTGGGTCGGTCTGGTCACGGGTTCTCCCTCGACTTTGTCGTTGTGATGCGTGGATTCTCGCTGCTGGTAGCGGTCACGCCTGAACCGGGCCACCGTGCCGAGCACCCGTGCATACAGACCGACGTCTTGGTGATCTCCATACTTTCGGAACCTGGTCAACCCCTCGGTGACCAGACAGGATTGCCAGGAACATCATGTGAAAACTGGGGGAACAGTGCTGCCACGTTCGATCGGGGCCTTCACGGTCGTAGTCGGCCTCGTCGGCGCGGGCCTGGCGCTGATTCCGTCCGCCGCCCGCGCGGATGGCGGCACGCTGTACGTGAACAACACCTCGACGTCGAACTGCTCCGACAGCGCAGCCGACGCGGGCACGCAGGCCCAGCCCTACTGCTCGCTGCAGACCGCCGTCGACACCGCGCGCCCGGGTGACACGGTCATGGTGGTCAACGGGAACTACGGACCGCTCGATGTGAAGACCTCGGGTACCGCGAGTGCTCCCGTCACCATCACCACCAGCACGAGCAAGGTACTCAGCCAGATCGTCGCGCCCCAGTCGGGCCCCGGCTCGGCGCTCACCTTCGACCACGTGCACGACGTGGCCGTGCACGGCTTCGTCATCGTGGCGAGATCTCAGGCCTCGGGCGTGGCGGTCGAGGGGTCCGACGACGTCACGCTGGACGGGGACCATCTCATGGGCGCCGATTCCCCTCCGCTGGTGGGCATCGACGGGCAGAGCAGCGCGGTCACGCTGAGCCGGGACCAGTTGGACACAGGAGTGAGCGAGGACGCCGTGGACGTCACGGCGGGGGGCTCCGGGATCGTCATCACCGGCAACAAGTTCGCCTACATGAAGAACACGCCCCTGAACGTGGCAGGTGTGCCCGGCACGGTCGTGGTCGGCAACACCTTCACCGACAACGGTGGTTGCAACACCGCGGTATCGCTCACCGGTGCCTCCTCCGGGTCGACGGTCGAGAACAACGCCTTCTTCCTCGGAGCCCCGGGCGGCTGCGCGACCTACGGCACCAGTACGCCGGTGGTGGTGTCCTCCGGATCGACCGGCGCGACCACCTATGACTACAACGTCTTCGAGTCCGAATCCGGCGGCGCGCTCTACAGCTGGGGCGGCCAGACCTATGCCACCGCCGCCGATCTGCAGGCTGCGACCGGCCAGGGCAAGCATGAGCTGTACGTCGCGGTGGCCTCCGGCGCGAACAGCCTGAACGTCACCCCGCTCATCGACTCCGCCGACGCCGCCGCACCGGACGAACTCAGCACCGACTTCAACGGCAAGCCCCGCGTGGACGACCCCCTCGTGGCCGATACCGGCACCGGCGCCGGCTACTACGACCGTGGCGCGGTCGAATACCAGGACCCCTACCAGGTGGCGGCGGCCGTCTCCGTCACCAAGGGTCCGGCCCCGCTGTCCGAGACGGTCACGGCGGACGAGACCAACACCTGGAAGACCGGGATCACCAGCTACACCTTCGACTTCGGGGACGGCAGCACCCCGGTGGTGTCCGCCACCCCCAGCGTCGCCCACGCCTACAGTGCGATCGGCTCCTACACCGTCACGGTCACCGCCACCACGGCCGCCGGGACCTCTGTCGCCGGCAGCAAGAAGGCCTACGTCACCGTCGCCGCCGAAGCTCCGCTGGTGCCCGTCCTGTCGCTCGGACAGGCCCGTTCGTCCAGCAGTCTCACTGTCCGGGCGGACGCCTCCGGGACCACCGACGACTGGAGCATCGCCGACTACGGGGTCGACTACGGAGACGGCACCCCGGCCGCGGACCTCGGCACCAGCGGCTTCGGTGGTCACACCTACGCCAAGCCCGGCACCTACACCGCCACCCTGACCGTCAAGGACGACGGCGGGAACACCGCCACGACCACCCGGCAGGTCACTGTCGGCAGCGCACTCGTACCCTTCGGGCCGACCCGGATCCTGGACACCCGCAACGGCACCGGCGCCGCCAAGGCGAAGGTGGGCCCGGGCGCGGTGCTGCGACTCAAGGTCGCGGGCGTCAACGGCATCCCCGCCACCGGGGTCACCGCGGTCGCCCTCAACCTGACCGGCGTCAACGCCTCCGCCGGCACCGTGATCACCGCCTACCCCGACGGCACCACTCGGCCGACCGCCTCCAACCTGAACCTCGGCCCCGCCCAGGTCACGCCGAACCTGGTCACCGTGCCGGTCGCCCCCGACGGCTACCTCGACCTCTACAACAACGCGGGCAGCATCGACCTGGTGGGTGACGTCGAGGGCTACTACAGCACCACCGCGGCCACCTCGGGCGGGACGGGCTTTGTCCAGGCGAGCGGCCCGACCCGGGTGCTGGACACCCGCACGGGGACCGGCACCGCCAAGGGCAAAGCCGGACCGGGCGGACTGGTCACGCTCACCCTGCCGGCCAGCGGCGCCAGCAACGCCTCCGCCGTTCTGCTCAACGTCACCGAGACCAATGCCACCGCTTCCAGTTGGGTCGCCCTGGAGTCGAACTCCGGCGATGTCCCCACCACTTCCCTACTGGACTTCGCTGCCGGACAGACCAGCGCCAACCTGGTCGTCGCGCCGGTCAGCAACGGGCAGGTCCAGTTCTACAACCGCACGGGCAACGTCGATCTGATCGCCGACGTCGAAGGCTATGTCGTCTCCGATCCGACGACGTCCCCGGGCGCCCCGGGCTCGCCCTACTTCCCGATCTCGCCGACCCGGGTGCTGGACACCCGCAACGGCACCGGCGCGGCCCAGGGCACACTCGGCGCCAAGTCCAAGCTCAGCGTCAAGGTGGCGGGGCACGGCGGCGTCCCGACCGGAGTGAAGGCGGTGCTGGTGAACCTGACCGGCGTCAAGCCCACCACGAGCACCTGGCTCTCGGCCTACGCCGACGGATCAACCCTGCCGGGCAGCTCCACCGTGAACCTCGCCACCGGCGCCACCCGCGCCAACCTGGCCCTGGTCCCGGTCGGTTCCGACGGGTCGATCGACATCTACAACAGCAGCGGCACCGTGAACGTGGTCGCGGACATCGAGGGCTACTACATCGGCTGATCGCCCACTCCGCGACCCGCATGTCCGTCGCCGCGCCGGGTGACGCGTCGGTCGAGTCTTACTCATGCGGTAATAACTTCGCTGCTCAGGGCTGCTGAACCCGGCCCCAGGCCGCAGGTCCGAGTGCGCGTTTGTGAGCCCGTCATACCAGTCGGTCGCCGACCAGGCGGCGTCTGCCAGAGCAAGAGGTGGGGTGGTGGCAAGGGGCGCGACCTGCTGGACTTGGCCCATGGAGACTGCCGCTGCCGACCGTCCGTCGGCCACGTACGACCGCATCGGCATCGGGTACAGCGACATCCGACGGCCTGACCCCCGACTGCATGCTTTGATCGGCCAAGCGCTGGGAGGTGTCCACACCGTCGTCAATGTCGGCGCCGGCACCGGTTCTTATGAGCCGGAGGACACCGACGTGACAGCCGTTGATCCCTCTCAGGTCATGCTCGACCAACACCCTGGGACGAAGAAGGTGAAGGCCGGAGCCGAAGCCCTGCCGTTCGCGGACAGCTCCTTCGATGCGGCCATGGCCATCCTGACCATCCATCACTGGCCTGACCTGCACCGGGGACTTCGCGAACTGCGCCGCGTCGCCCGCAGGCAGGTTGTCTTCACCTGGGATCCGACGCACCAGCCGGAGTTGTGGCTGCTTGAGGAGTATCTGCCGGAGATCCGTGAGATGGACCATGCCCGGTTCACCTCTGTGACCGAGGTCGCCGACGCGCTCGACGCGCGCGCGGTGACGCCCTTTCCCATCCCGCACGACTTCACCGACGGCTTCCAGTGTGCCCACTGGCGCCGACCGGAGTGCTACCTCGACCCGGTCATCCGGCAGGCCAGCTCCACTTTCGCCCAGCTGCCGCCCTCCGTCGTAGAGCCGGCGGTCGCCCGTCTCCGCGCCGACCTCGCCTCCGGCACCTGGCACCGCCGCCACGCCGACCTGCTGGGTCAGCAGAGCATGGACTACGGATACCGCCTGGTCATCGCAGGTGGGTAGAGCAAGTTGCCCGGCAACGCCACGTCGGTCAAGTGCCACTCATGCAGCAATAAGGCCAGGAGACTGGGCGAGGTGGGGTCGTAAAGCTAAGGCCATTGTTACAAACTGTAACGATATGATAACCCTGCGGTGCGAGGGCGCGCTCCTGCTGTATCTAGTACCTAACGCTTTGGGGGGCGATGCATGAATTTTGATCCGGGTACCGCAATTATATCTCTTGTCGTAGCGCCGGTATTGTATTTTGCGCTTCGCCGACTCGGTAAGTTCCTGAAACAGAATACACAAATCGCATTGGAAGCGCTTTTCTTTCACCTGGGAAAGTCATTCCGTAGCTCCTTGGCAATGAGAGTCAGTCTGCGTAAGTATTGCAGAGCCGGGTTGAGTGATCCGCGATACCGATATCTGATCGTACCGGGGCGAGACCAAGTTTCCCTGGAGGCCGATAAAGCTTTCGTCTCGCTCAAGCTTCAGAACGCAGCCGAAGAGCATGTCTATTCTGACGATGTGCGTAAAATGCAAAATATCCCACGAGTCCGGGTCATTGGAGATCCTGGGTCTGGAAAATCATCTCTGGCAAAGAAGATGTTTCGCGATGCATGCCGAGACGCTGCAAAATTTAAGTCAGGACATCGTCTTCCTATCTTAGTCGAACTGAAGCGCTTCTCACCCCCAAAGAGCGCTTCCACTGAAAGATCCCGAGTAAATTGGGCCATTAAATACTTTGAGGAGCGGGTATCCGCTGTTCATGGGTTCGACATGCCGCAACTCTTTGACTCCTACTTGACTGGCAAGGGGATATTCCTTATTCTCGACGGCCTTGATGAGGTCGCAAGCAGCGACTATCTGCGCGTCGCCGAGATGCTCCGTGCCCTTAGTCGGGCCCTGGCAGTCAAAAGCCCCAACAATTCAATTATCCTTACAATGCGCTCGCAATTTCACACGCAAGTAAGTGATCACCTGGAGTCTGAGTTTCCTCTTGTTTTTCACGTCCAACCATTCACCCCGGAAGATATTTACACCTTCCTGTCGCGTTGGCCCCACTATGTCGGGGAAAAGCGTCTTGAAATCCTTAGGGTATACAACGACCTCACGGATCGGCCAACGCTCAGGGAGATGTGTAGTAATCCGCTCGTTCTTGGAATGTATGTAAGTCATGATCAACATGGCGGAAACGACGTTGCTATCGATACTAGAACTTCTTTCTACTCAAAAGTAGTGGAGGAGCTTCTGGTTGCACGGAGAAGCAGGCAGTTGGAGATTCCCGCAAGAAGTCTCCTGCGTGAGCAAAGGGAGTCCATCTTCGGGCCGCTCGCTTTTGAACATCTACTGGACTCAACCCAGGCGGCAAACTCTCTTGATTGGACGCGTGCCGTTGAACTGGTATCCGAAGTCTACGGATGTGATTCTGGCGAAGCCGAGAGGAGGTTCAGAGAACTAGCCAAGGAGACTGGCTTAATCTCGGAGGAACGCACAGGGGAGACCTATAGGTTCATTCATCTTACCTTCTGCGAGTTTTTCGCTGCCAAGGAGGCGGCTGAAGGCAGAGAGGAGGGTTGGCAGGAGCTTATCTCGGTTCATAACTCTTTCTCGCGAAATGCTGATTCCTATGCGATCGCTCGTTTAGGAGAGGTTATTCCATTTGCTCTCGCGCTGCTGACTCGTGCTCGGCGGCCCGACGCGATCAAAGAGATCGCTGCTATTAGCGAGAATCTCATAATTGGCAGATGCTTCCTTGAGACTCAGCTATATGACCAGGAAGTCTGGGATCGATACACTCGTGCTGAATCGGAATTCTTGCGCCGCACACCCTCGAACAAATGGGACGATGAATGGCTTAGGAGACTTCATCTCTTTAATGTTGTCCTGAAAGACGAGGAAGAATGGGCGACCAGTTATGGCAGACAGAAAGGGAACACGCTTGAAGTCCTCTTTAAAGACTTGGTCGGTGACGATCGCCAGCGTTTGATTCAGCTCTTCAGTAGTTATGCAGCCGTTGACGCATCCGCGGCCATGCGATTGGCCAGGTCAACAGGATTGGATCTTGTCACGGAACAGCCTCAAATTGTTCTCAATAACATGCCCTACCCGCCTTTCAGGGCCCACATCCTTGAGGAACTTAAAGCGGATTCCTCGCCATCCGATGAAATCTTTCTAATTTTGGCTGAGGCGAGTCTCCAGAACAAGTCCGTTGCTCTTGACTGCGACAGAGAAGAGTCCATTGATTTTCTGAAAGAAAGAGTTTCCCTCCTGGAGCGTCGGCTACGCTGGTTTCGTAGTGATTCTGTTTTCTGGCGTGCTTTTTATCCATCGTTGTATTTGCATTGCTTGAGCTATTCTGTGGCGCTGGTGAATCGGGGAGGTGATTTCTCGAAATTTCCTACCGTTGTAACGGTGTCTGAGGTTCCCGCGCCGGGGTCGGTAAGCCTGAGATTCCAGTATATTTGGTTTTCGATTCCCGTTATCCCGCCCCTGGCGGCCGCTTTGCTCATCGGGAACTGGAGGTTTAGCGATTTCCTGAATGGGTGGGCTAGCCAAATCCCTTTCCTGTTGCTCGGTCAGTTATTTGCCACCAGTCTGATGGGTATTGGACAGATCCCGATGACTAGGCGGGCGCTGTATGTGGACCTTGTAAATCTCACCCAGATCCCCTTTCGGGTAACTTCTGTGCAAAGAATCGTATTGCCGCGTGCTCTACTGAGGAGGCTTTTGCCCTCTAGGCTTCTTCGCGCCTGCCTGTCCCTTCGTCGCCCCCTGGTTGAGGATCTATTTCGTTCTGAGATGCCACAGAAGCAACCAGCCGCAAAAGTCGATAGGCGCTAGTTCGCCCCCGCCCCCCTCGTGCTGAGGGCATGTCAGTCTGTACCGTCGAAGTGTGTCTGGTGCGCGTTGGGTTGGTCACCCGTGAGCGTGCGCTGGTTGATCGCGTGCGACTAGGGGAGCTGGTACGGGCATGGCGGTTGACGCTGCTCGCACGGAAGAGGGGTTCACGTCGGCGAGGGCTACGCGGGTGATGGTCGCCGCGTGCCAGGCTGCGGGGCTCGACGACAGAGGCGCGGAGTTGATCCGTCTCGGGGAGAACGCGCTGTTTCGGCTGGCCTCTGTGCCGGTGATCGTGCGGGTTGCGCGGGGTGAAGAGTGGTTGCCCAAAGCTCGAACCGAGGTGGCCGTGTCGCAGTGGCTTGCGGGGGAAGGATTCCCGGCGGCGCGGATCGTTGAGGACTTGGAGCAGCCTCTCCTGATCGCTGGCCACCCGGTGACCTTCTGGTACTTGATCGTTGAAGGGGACCGCAAGGCGAAGTACGGGGAGCTGGGCGGGATCCTGCGGGAGTTGCACTCCTTGAATCTGCCTGATGGTCTCGTGCTGCCGTCGTATGATCCCTTCGACAAGCAGGCGTTGCGGCTTGATCGGGCGGTGATCCCGGCCGATGACAAGGTCTTCTTGCGGAAGCGCTGGCGCGAACTGCATGACAAGTACGCCGAGTTGCGGTTCGAGACGCCCAAGGGGCCGGTCCATGGGGATGCCCACGTGCAGAACCTCATGGTGGACGACCAGGGCCACGTGATTCTGATCGACTTTGAGATGTTCTGCTACGACCATCCTGAGTGGGATCTCATGGTTACAGCCGTGGAGCACTACAGCCTGGGGTGGCAGACCGACGAGCAGTACGCCGACTTCGTGGCTTCCTACGGGCGGGACCTGTACGACTGGCCGGGCTACGAGACGCTGCGGGGCATCCAAGAGTTCGGGATGACGACCTGGCTCATGCAGAACGTTCAGGAGGATGAGGAGACCGCGGCCGAGTACCGCCGGCGTATTGCTGGTCTGCGTGACGACGATGGGCCTCGGGACTGGCAGCCCTGGTAGCGGCTACTCGTCGTCCTCGTCTAGGCGATTGAGCGCGTCACGCACCCTCTCGTTGAAGGCGGCCACCGTGGGGTTCGCCGCGTGCACGCTGACTTCGTTCTGGAAGTCGGTCACGTAGCGCTGGAAGCGGTTGGACTGGAGGGAGTCGCCGCCGTCGACTGCGAGGCTCGCGGTGGTGACGGCGGCTTCCAACTCGCCGTTGAGCAGCTGGCTTTGGGCGAGCACCATGCGGCAGAAGCCCAGGGTTCGGGCGTACTTGGGGTCGGTGCTGTCCACGGCGCGCTGGGCCTGGGCGACGGCGTCTCGGCGCATTTTGAGGTCGCGGAAGCAGTGGCAGAGTTCGCCCATGAGTTCCGCTTCGTCGAAGTAGCCGAGCCATGCCGGGTCTTCGGCTGTGTGGGCGCGTTCGAAGTGGCGCTCGGCCTCCTTCATCGCGCGGGCTGCTGCGATCCCGTCGTTCGCGTTGGACAGGGCACGGGCTTCCATGGCCGAGTAGTTCGACATGGCGCGTGGGGTGGCCCGTCCCTTGGCGCTCTCGACTGCGGCGCGGGCCAGCTGAATGGCCTGGGTGTGGTTCCCCAGATAGTTGGCCTGGTGGCTGAGGTTGCCGAGGATGCGGGCGCCGAACATGCGGTCGTCGACGACCTGGGACAGGCGCAGTGTTGAGGTCAGGTAGCGGTGGGCGAGTCGGTGGTTGCCGACGTCGTACGCGGTCCACGCGAGCAACTGGGAGATCTCGGCTGCTGCGCCGAATAACGAGGTGCCGACCTTCTCGCTGTAACTCGCGTTCAGCAGAGGCAACACGTCTTCGCGGAAGTAGTGGCGCAATGCTTTGTGGCCGTGGCCTCCGCCGTACTTGAAGTCGAGTTGCATGAACAGGCCGGCTGCCTCTTTGATCGCGCGGACGTCGCGCATGCCGATGCGTCGGTGATCGGGTCTGTCGGTCTGGATGCCGTCGGGACGCGCGATCATCCATGACAGGACGGCGGAGTTGAGGTCGGCGTCCGCGACGGCCAGTGGGCTCGAAGCGGGAGCGTCGGCGTGCTCGTGGGTGAGTCCGTCGAGCACGGACAGGACGTCGGGAACGGTGCTCGGGTAGCCGACAGGCTCGGGGGCCGTCGACTTGGTGTGGTCGAAGAAGCCGAGATCGCCCGGGGTGATGCGTCGGCGGAGCTTGTTCGAGAGAACGTCTGCCATGAGTGCCGCTGTCTCGGGCCTGATGCCTGCGCCTTCTCGCCAGCGCTTCACGGCGACGTGCGTCGTTCCCAGGGTCATGCCACGTTGGGCGCCCTCGTCTGTCATGCGCTTCGCAAGGCCTTTGTTCGAGACCTTGGCCTCGTCCATGACCGCGATCAACTGCGCGTTTGGCTCTCGGCTCATGCTCCCCTGCCAACCCGAGAATGACGGCGAGTATTCATCGTGTCACAGCAGCCTCACCCTGGGGGTTCATTCCTGAACCCCCTTTGCATTTGCCGGTGTTCACATGAACCCCCAGGTGAACACTGCCGACAGAGTCTCCCGCGCCGTTCACTGGTCGACACAGATCAGCGGGCTACGGGCCCATCGGCGCGCGGGAGGGAACGCGGTGGAAGTGCGACACAGCAGACACCCGGTGAACGCTTCGGCGGAGGGTGCTCCACGCCGGTCCGTGCACGACCCGTCCAACGGTCTCTTCCGGGCGCTCACTCTCTACGCAGAGGACTCCGGCTGCGCCAAGGCTGCGCGCGACACGGTGGGCTCCTACCTCCGAACCTGGGGGTTGGAGCACGCGGTTGTCGACGCTCAGCTCATCGTGTCGGAGCTGGTCGGCAACGTAGTGCACCACGCGGTGCCGGATGACGCCCTGGCCACGCCCGGCGCTTCGCGGAGGATCGACGTATCGCTCATGACGGTGCCCGAGGTACTGGTCATCGGTGTCTCGGATGAGGACTCGGATCCACCTGAGCTGGCGGCTGGTGAGTGGATCTCACCGGAGCTGGCGGGGGACTTCTCAGAGGCCCTGTTGCCGGAGCGAGGGCGCGGGCTGTTGATCGTTCAGCGGCTGGCTGATGCGGTGTGGTGGTCGCCCGGCGTGAAGGGCGGCAAGACCGTGTGGTGTCGCCTCGACCTCGACCGGCTGTGGGCTGAGCACTCGGCCTGACAAGCGCCGGACCAACGCCCCTGTTTGCTCCCTCGCGATCGGGAGCGGGCGGCGATCCGGTTACCGGCCGGAGTTTGACCACTCCGGCCAACCAAAGGGGCGCGGTCTCTCGCACATTCGGGAGGCTCCCCTCCCGAATGAGGGGCCGCGCTTCACATCCCCCATATAGGCCGGGCCACCCACTGCCCTGGTAAGCGAACGGGTGGCCCGGCTGGGAACACGGCGGTTCCCGGTGCCTGATGGTACCGGGGCCGCCGTGCTGCGTTCTGGCCCTGGCCCAAAAGAAGTTGACGATCCGTTACCTAGATCAGGGCAGAGGTGGGCAAGGTGACTGGCTCCGGTGAGGACTGGCCGAACGGCGGTCTGGACGTGGCGGGCTCGGACTTCGGTTTCTGGGTGGCCGGCGTCGACTACATCGCGGGATGGCGCGAGGCGCGCGAGGCTGCCGACCGACTGAACCGGGCGCTCCTGGGCGCGGGCATCGAACTCTCCACCGTTCGGGCTGTGGCCTCAACGAACCAGGATGGTGGTGGTGTGGTCCGCCTGGCGGGGTGGCCCGGTGCCGTGAATCGGCTCGCCGATCTCCTGGAGGCGCTCGCGGACACCGACGGCGGTGCGCGATGAGGTGCCTTTTCGCTGGTGAGCGCGGTACGTGGGTACGTCGTCGGGTGTCGAGACTTTGGGCGGTAGCTGCCATGGGGCGAGTGAACAGGGGGCCTTACGCTCGCCGGCGGATCGGGCAGTCTCTTGGAGCCTGCCCGTGTTTAGCCCGATCGGCCCCCTGTTCTTCGAGGCTCGCCCCATGGGAGCTGCCTAAAGTCTCGGCACCCGGCGACCCCCGGCCCCCAACACCCCTGCCTACGGCGGCCGTTCGACGCGCCGCTTTCTCCGGTGTGCTGCGGTGCGGGGCGTCGGCCGTCCGGACGGGACCGGCGGCCACGCCGCACGCCCGGCCGGGGCGGCCGGGCGCCCCGGCGCGCCGCAGGCGCGCCCTTGAGGAAGTGAAGACTGTTTCGACCGATACCCGTCTGAGGTCAGGTACGGGTGCGTCGGGCGGGCTGCTTGTCGGCGGTGATCCGGTAGGCGAGTTCGGCACGGTCCGCACCGACGCGCAGTTCTTCGAGGACCAGGGGACGGTCATCGGTGCCGTGCGCGGTGCGGGCCACGTGCAGGACAGGGGTCGCGTCGGGGAGCTGGAGGGCGTTGCGCTCGTCGGGCAGCGGCATGTGGGCTCGTACCGTCTCGGTCCACGTCAGCTTGTGGCCGGCCTGGGTGAGGACCCAGTAGATCGCTGCCGGGGGCTTGCACGGCTCCTGTCCGGGCAGCGGGACGGCCTCGGCGACCTCGAACGGGATCAGCGTGCGGTGCATGGCGCGCGTCCCGGTGCCGGGGTCGATCAGCAGGCGGTCACAGCCGAACAGAGCTTCCTCCTCGTCGAGTTGGAGGAGCCGGCCGGTGGCTTTGGTGGTGTGGGTGCGATAGGTGCTGGGCTGTTCGGTCTCCTGCCAGACGTCACCGTTGGGCATCACGAACTTGCCCTCGGTGGTGCGGCTGATGCGGCGCTCGACCGTGAGGACGGGGTTTCCGCTGGAGCGTACGAAGCTGCCCTTGCCGTGCCGGACGTCGATCAGTCCTTCCGCGCGCAGTGCCGAGATGGCGTTGCGGACGGTGGGCCGCGAAACGCCGTAGCGGGCCATCAGCTGGGCTTCGGACGGCAAGAGGGAGTCCGGGGCGAACTCGCCGGACAGGATCGCTTCCCGCATCACGGCAGCGACCTGCTGGTAGAGGGCTCCGGGCCGCTGGATCTCCGACATCTCGGCATCTCCGGGTGAGTTGAGGACATAGGCACGTCGCACGCGCGACATCACTCGTCAGCATAAGCACTTGCACTCTCGCCGTACAGAGCTCCATAGTCGTAACTCGTAAGGACAAGTGACGTCAGCATCAGAGCTGGCGTTCCGACTGGCCAGGGAGGCCACAGAAATGCAGTCCGTTCCCGTGGACACGGTACGGCTGGGCGTACTGCGGTGCGCAGGCGTGCCCGAAGTGAAGTTCAGCAACTCCGAGACGCAGGAGGTGAAGAAGGACCGGGACGGCAACCCGGTCTACTCCGTCGCGGTCACCGTACGACCGGACGGGCGTCGGATCTCCGTCATCGAGATCGCCGTGAGCGGACAGCCCAAGGGCCTCGAAGCGGGCCAGATCGTCAAGGTCACCGGATTGACCGCGTTCATGTGGTCGATGGGCGACCGGCACGGCGTCAGCTTCCGCGCGGACGCGATCACGCCCGCTCACTCAACTGGTGGGCAGGGCAAGGGCGGTGACGCGTGATGGGGCCGACTCTGCTCGCTTTCGCGCTCGCCGTGCTGGCCTGGGTGCTGGTCGTCGGCGACCTGGTACGACGGCACCGTCCGGTCTGGCACTGGTACCTGACCGGCTACCCGGTGACCGTATGCCGGGTCCTGGCGACCTGGCGCAAGGTGGCCATGCTCAACGACCTCGCCGTCTCGCGCCGTCCGCCGCGCGGCCTGCTCGGGGACCTGGTGGTCAAGGGCGATCCGCTGCGCCCGATAACGCCCCGGATCTCCTTTCCCCGTGCCACCCGCATGGGCCTGACCGTGACGGTACGGCTGCACGCGGGCCAGACCCCGATGACGTACATGAAGGCGGCCGACGCACTCGTTCATGCGTGGAGAGTCCACGCGGTGCGGGTCACCTCGCCGGAACGTGGCCTGGTGCTGCTCACGGCGACAGCTGCCGATCCGCTTCAGCGGCCCGGCTTAGCCACCGCTCCGGCCGAACTCCTCTCGGCGCTCATCGGCGTGATGGAGTCCGGCGGGGCCTGGGTGATGAACCTGAGACTGGTGCCGCACTGGCTGATCGCCGGGGCCACCCGCTCGGGCAAGTCCACCCTGCTGGCCCGGCTGATCACACAGCTTGCGGTTCAGCCCGTCGCCCTGGTCGGCATCGACTGCAAGGGCGGCATGGAACTCGGCCTGTTCACCCGGCGGTTGAGCGCGCTGGCCACCTGCCGACGTGAAGCGGTCGCCGTGCTCTCCGCCCTGGTGGTCGACATGCAGGAGCGCATGAGCGTGTGCCGGTCGGCCGGCGTGCGCTCCACCTGGGAACTGCCCGAGAAACTGCGGCCCACACCGGTCGTCGTGATCGTCGACGAGATCGCGGAACTGTACCTGTCCGACGGCACCCGTGAGAGCAAGGCGGAGGCCGAGCAGTGCTCCACGCTTCTGCTGCGCCTGGGCCAGCTCGGGGCCGCGCTCGGCCTGCACCTGGTCGTCGCCGGCCAACGCGTCGGCTCCGACCTCGGCCCCGGCGTCACCGCCCTACGCGCCCAACTCGGCGGCCGGATCTGCCACCGCGTCAACGACCCCGGCACAGCCGAAATGACCCTCGGCGACCTCAACAAAGACGCTGTCGCCGTCGCTCAGACGATCACAGCGGAGGAACGCGGCGTGGCCGTGTGCACGGGCCCCGACGGCGGCTGGAGCCGAGCCCGCTCCCACCTCACCCCGACCGAAGAGGCCGTGTCGACGGCACGGAAGTACTCCGGCATGACCCCTGAACTGCCCACCCTCGACCGCGCCCTTGCGGCGCTGGAAGGAGACGACAATTGACCAGCGGAGATGTGATCAGTCAGGGTACGGCGTTCACGTTCGCGGTGATCTTCGGGATCATCACCGTCCTCCTCGTCCGCTCCCGCGACGTGCGCGCCTGGGAAGCGGTCTGCGTCGGCCTGTTCGGCGTCTACCTCGGCCAGACCCCGGTGGTCTTCACCATCCACGGCCTCGTCATCTGGCTGATCAGCGGCTTCTCCCACACCTGAGCAGAAGGGACCCACCACCATGCCCATGTCTCGCGTGAGGTGCCCGTTCTGCAAGGGCGACGGAGCCCGCAGAACCTGGACCGGACGACTGCGCCGCTGCCGCGTCTGCCGGGGCACCGGAACCATCCGCTGACCCACCCTCACCACCCCCAACCAGGCAAGGGAGCGACCCCCATGACCCACCACGCGCCACCAACCACCCACCGTGCCGCTTCGGCGGCCCACCCCGGAAGGTCACCACCATCACCCCGGAGTACACCCCGGCTGACAGGCGCGCCGCCCTCGACCGCGCGGCGCGCCTGCGTCAGCTTCCCGAAGCAGACCGCGACGCAATACGCATCGCTCAAGACCCTCAATTCCCGCGCTGGCTGGAGCAGATCACCGCAACCGGCGGCTGCGCCCACCCCGTCCACCTCTCCGGCTCGACCACCACCCTCGACGGCACAACCGGCGAGATCCTCCAGCACTACGACACGCGCACCGAGCCCGGCGAACGCCTCCTGGTCCGCTGCCGTAACCGACGCGCCACCGTCTGCGCCCCCTGCTCTCGCCTCTACGCAGGCGACACCTACCACCTCGTCCGCGCCGGTCTCCTCGGCGGCAAGAACATCCCCGTCACGATCCGCAACCGGCCCCGGCTCTTCGTCACCCTGACTGCCCCGTCGTTCGGGCCGGTCCACCGCGCCGGGGAGATCTGCCGACCGCGCCGGGACGGCGGCACCTGCGAACACGGACGCTCCCTCGGATGCGGTGCCGTCCACGCCCCAGATGCGCCAATCGTCGGCCAACCGCTGTGCGCCGACTGCTACGACTACCTCAGCCACGTGTTGTGGCACGCGCACGCCTCCAAGCTGTGGGACCGGTTCGTCATCGACGTACGGCGCCGCCTGGCCTCCTCGGCCGGCATCGTTCAGTCCCGCTTCGCGGCGCACGCCCGACTGTCCTTCGCCCGCGTTGCCGAGTACCAGAAGCGGGCGGCCGTTCACGTCCATGCCGTCGTTCGGCTCGACGGCCTGGCCGGACCTGACGACGAGCCTCCTGCCTGGGGAACGGCCGACCGGTTGATCGATGCCGTATGCGCCTCGGTTCGGCGGGTCCTGGTCCGCATGCCCTACAGCCCGGCCGTGGGTGAACTGGCATTGCGCTGGGGTGCCCAGGTCGATGCTCGCCCGCTGCGTGCTGACGGCGACGGACCCGACGACGACGCCGTGGCCGCGTACGTCGCGAAGTACGTCACCAAGGGTGCCAGCGAGACTGGAGCCGGCATCGACCACAGAGTTACCAGCTGGGACGAACTGGCCACCGCACCCGTGACCGAACACGTCCGCACCCTCATGCGCACGTGCTGGCGTCTCGGAGGCCTTGCCGAGTATGAGCCGCTGAACTTCCGCCTCTGGACACACACCCTCGGCTACCGAGGGCACATCCTCACCAAGTCCCGCGCCTATTCCACGACCTACGCAGCGCTCCGCGCCGAACGCGCCCACCACGTAGGCCACACCGAAATCCCCGATTCGATCACCGATCGGCACTGGCGCTACGCCGGCTCCGGCCACACCCCCGGTGCCGCACTCATCACCGCTGGAATCGCCGATGACATCGCCATGAACCGTGAGGTCGCCTGCGAAGAGCGTGAGGCGCCCCGGTGACCAGACACCGCAACGAACAGTGGGTGCGGGCCGTCGAGCGCCAAGCGGCCAAGTTCCCCACCCGGATAGGACCGAAGAGCGCTACGCGACTCGCGCGGCTCCTCGGACATACAGGGAAGGAGTCTTAAGGTGATCGACTCCAAGGGGTTCGGTGTCTGCGCTCAGCGGTCGGCATGGTTGACGAAGTAGCTCACGACGATGAGTACCCCGAGAATCCCTACACAGAGGATGCCGAGGGCCGTCCAGATAC
This sequence comes from Streptomyces sp. NPDC050548, assembly GCF_044457385.1. Classification (NCBI taxonomy): domain Bacteria; kingdom Bacillati; phylum Actinomycetota; class Actinomycetes; order Kitasatosporales; family Streptomycetaceae; genus Streptomyces; species Streptomyces sp. NPDC050548. The sequence continues at coordinate 900,521 of NZ_JBITGV010000001.1, read as the reverse complement.
CCCCTCCGTCCACCGCAGAACGCACCCCGCCGGCCAGCCCACCGACGGCCATACACACGCCGATGACGACTGTTCGCGGGCTCTGGGGTCTCAGCCAGTGCCGCAGGTCTGGACGGCGGCGACCAGGCGACGGTGGGCCGGCGGAGTGTGTCATTGGTACCTCACCTTTCCCGGTTCCGCCGGGGCGTCCACATGGGTGTCACCTGGTGCCTTGTTCGCACCGGGCGGCGTGTAGTAGAAGTCGACCCCCGTCGCGACCACGGCGACCGGCACGCCGAATATCTTCTCCCCGAACTTGCCGATCGTGTTGATGAACGTGGGGCGATGGTGCTTCCCCGTGACGTCGCTCAGGAGCGCACCCTTGGCGAGGTGCTTGCTGGCCTCGCCGCCAGCCGCAGCGGGGGCGCCGCCGATCGCGCCCTGTACCGCTCCATTGATGTCTCCCTTCACGAGCGCCTCGCCGCCATCCATCCAGGCGCGGTAACCGAGGAACTCGGCAACGGGCTTGATCGTGCCGCTGCCCCACTTCTTGGGCGGCGTGTACTCCTCCGAGTCCGTCTGAGTCCGCTGCGCCTGCTCGGCGTCGGTGCTCGCGTCCTTGAGAGAGCCGTAGTACGTGCTGCCGAACTCGTGCTTGTCCTTGGTGAGTTGCCACAGGCCCCAAGAACAGGTCGAGTCCGCTTCCGCTGCCCGGCCGAGGATCGCGTCGATGCGCCGCTGCAAGGCGTCGAAGTCGTCCTGCGTCACCACCACCTGGGAATCTCCGTGCGACATCCGCTGTGGCTGGACGCTACGGCTTAGCGTGCCGTCGGCATGGATCGTGATGCCGGCAGGCGGGTTCTCGCAGAGAACCTTCAGCTCGTTCCTCGCCGCCTTGATCTTGTCGTGTGCGGAACTCAGCAGGTTTCCGATGCTCTCCGCTTCAGTGACGGCGTCGGTGAACTCGTCCGACACCCGGACGACAAACGGCTTGGTGACGGAGGCGTTCTCGCCCTTCCACTCGGTGCCCTGGGCAAGGCTGCGCATGCTCCCGGCCTCCTGGGCGACCTTGTTCAGCAGCACCGCCATGGCAGCCCAGTCGTCGGCCGCCGACTGTAGGGCGGAGAGATTGACATGGAAGAGTTCTTCGAAAGTCGGCATCAGCCCCCTGCCGTTCCCGGCGTCGCCGCCGTTGATGTCCGAAGGGTTCCGATCCGCTTCGGAATCCCTGGTCCCACGCTGAACAGCCGTCACATGATGGGACCTTCCGCCTTCGGAACAAGGGGTGCGTCGGAATCCGAGGTGGACGGCGGTACATCCAGGTACTCAGAGATCTTGGAGACCTGCATCTCCGCAGCAACGAACTGGTCATCCTGCTTCGACGACTTCACCGAGTAGTCGAGATGGTTGGAGATCTGCGCGCAGGCGTCGAGCAGCACCTGAAGCTGCTCATGCCAGCCCTCTCCGGCCTTGGCCAGAGCAGCGCCCATGGCGAACCCGTCGTTCTCCAGGCTCTTCGCGGCAGCCTCGGTGTGTGACTGCGCATGCCTGCCGGCGCTCGACAAGTGCTGGTGCAGCAGGAACGCGGCGTGGCCGATCTTCCCCATGTCGTCGGCCTTGACGATCAGGTCAGCGCCTCCGGGCGACGGTCCGCCGGGATCCATGTCGGGCGTGCCGTCCAGCCGCATCGCGGCCTTCGCCTTCAACTCCGCCCACTCCTGATCGAACGACATGCCTTCACGCCCCCGTTGTCGTGGATCCAACAAGGCTACCTCTGAGGACATATCAGAGATCGCCAGCGGCGATAGGAGGGTGTTAAGAAGAGTGCGGCCACCGTCAGCGAGCTGTGTAGCTCACCACTCCCGTTCTTTCTTTCTGACTAGTCCAGCGGGTTCGGCTTGATGTCCACCCGGCCCGTGTCGAACCCCCTGCCCTTCCGAGTAGGCGGACGAACGATCACGGCAGCGAACAGGAACCGATAGATCGCGTTCATGCGCTCGTAGTCCTCCGCCTCTTCCAGCCTCTGCCAGTTGGTCTCGGCATCCGGCCCGGCGATCCCCTCCAGGACGACGACCGGCCTCTTCACGGTCTTCCGCTGACGCTCCTTCACCCGCTTGAGGACAACGGCACGCATGGCATGGAAGTCGGCGGTCGTGAAGTCGTCGTCCGTGAGCCACAGTTGTTTCAGCTCCTCCAGCTTCGCCCGGTCCTTCTCGTCGGCGAGAACATCAGCCTCGGGGCGCGTGGTCGCGGCGGGCTCGTAGCCGGTGGTGTCCAGGTTGGTCAGGACCTTGATCGCGACATCCCGCGCGAAGGCTTCGAGAGGTACCGCAGATACGGATCGATCGCACTTCTGCTGATCGACGTCATCGGCGCGAGTGCACCGGTAATAGGCGTACCGGATGCTGTTCGTGCCGGCCATGCGGGCCCCACACGCGCACGTCACCACTCCGCGCAGCACGTAGTACCGAGTCGGCCGCTTCTGCTTGTCCTTGGCCTGCGCGGCCCGGTACTCCCTGAACCGCTGGACCTCGTCCCACTGGCCGCGATCGATGATGGCGGGCCACGTCCCCGTTCCCACTTCCTCGCCCTGGTGGATCCGGACACCCGCCACAAAGTTGGACGACAGCAGATGGCGGACGTTCTCCGGCTGCCACGTCTTGCCCTTGGACGACAGCACTCCCCGTGCGGTCAGGTCCTGGGCTATGCCCATGGGCGACTCACCGTCCAGGTACCGGCGGAAGACCTCGCGGACGATCTCCGCCTCTTCCTCGACGATCGCCTGACCGTTGCTTGTGTAGCCGTACGGACGGTTGCCCACGTGCGGTCTGCCTTCGCGGGCCTTGTCTTTGAGTGCTTCCTTCAACCGGCGTGACGTGTCGTCAGAGGAGCGGCACGCGTGGGCCACCTCGATGCGGAGGATGAACCGGTCGTCGGGGTCCGACAGATCGCGTCGGTTCGCCTCGCCGTGCAGGAGCACGCGCTTGTCGTCGGCTATCGACAGAAGCTCTTCGAGATCCTTGGGCTGCCGCATGAGGCGGTCGGGGTGGTAGACGATGACGTGCCGGATCTCTCCTTCCGCCATCACCCTCAACATGTCGTCCCAACCCGGCCGCTTGCGGTTGCGCTGCCACGCCGAACGGTTGTTGTCCACGTAGACGTGGGTTGCCCCGACACGGAGTTGGAGCCGTTCGGCTATCTCCCGGCAGATGCGTTCCTGTCGGTCGACTCCGGTCTGATCCTCGTCCTTGGTGTGGGAGATGCGGCAGTAGATCGCTGCGGGCTCGCCGGGGGTGATGGTGGCCTTCGCTAACTTCGATCGGCTCATGACAAACACTGTATGAGCCCGGTATGACATCGATCATCGTCGGCGCGGCCATCGGGGCCGTCTTCTTCAAGGAGCGGTTCGGGGCGCCCCGGATCGCCGCCGCCGTGCTGCTGGTGGCCGGGATCGGGCTGATGCTGCGGGCGGGTTGACCGTTCGGGTTGACCGTTCCTTCACCCGGCTTGCCGACGACTTGACGATCCGTTCCATGGGCGTTCAGACGGCTGTCTGTGTGTGTGATGTGTGGTGTCCCTAAGGTCCCTGAGGATTCAGGAGAGAAGGGGCTCATGGAGACACTCCACGCGGTCCGGGCGGGCGGGATCACCAAGTGCTTCGGCGATGTCGTCGCGCTCGACGCCGTCGATCTGGAGGTGACGCAGGGCCAGATCCATGGTCTGGTCGGGCCGAACGGGGCCGGCAAGACCACCCTGCTCGGTCTGCTGCTGGGGCTGGCCGTCGCCGACAGCGGGCGGCTGGAGATCCTCGGCCGGCAGGTCGGGAGGGCGTTCGCCGCTCCCGACGGCGTGGCCGGTTTCGTGGACGGCCCCGGCCTCTACCCCTCTCTCACCGCCCGGCAGAACCTCGCCGCGCTGGCCGCACTGCGCGGCGGCGGCGAGGCACATACGTCAGGCATAGACGACGTACTCGACCAGGTCGGCCTCACCGATGTCGCCGACGACAAGGCTCGTGGCTTCTCGCTCGGTATGCGCCAACGGCTCGGCCTCGCCGCCGCACTGCTCACCAGACCCCGGCTGCTCGTGCTCGACGAACCGTCCAACGGCCTTGATCCGGCGGGCAAGAGACATGTGCACAGGGTGCTCAGCGGACTCGCCGCCGACGGGACCGCCGTGGTGCTCTCCAGCCACCGTATGGACGACCTGGAGGCGCTGTGCTCGGAGGTCACCATCCTCGCCACCGGACGGGTGGTGTTCTCCGGCCCGTTGAGCAAGCTGGCCGCCGAGAGCCGTGAACTCGACTACAGATTGCGGACGTCCGACGCACCGGCCGCGCACCGGCTCGCCGCCGAGACGACCGGTGTCCGGATCGTCGACGACAGCGGCGTACGGCAGGACACCGAGATGCTCGTCGTCCGCGCACTGACACCCGCCCTCGACGAACTGGTGGCCGGACTCGTCCGGTCGGGCATCGCGGTGCGCGAACTCGCCCCCGTGGTCTCGCCGTTGGAGGCCGCGTTCCTCGCGCTCACCGATCAGGAGGCGGGCCGATGACCACCGCAACCGCAACCACCGTCGCCGAACGCACCGCCACAGCCCCCCGCGTCTCCGTCGCACGCGGCTACCGCTTCGAACTCGTCAAGCTCGTCTCGCAGTGGCGGGTCCGGCTGCTGGTGCTCGCCTGCTGGATCGCCCCCGCGCTCTTCGTCGCCGGGGTGAGCGGACAGAGCACCCTCCCCTCCGACACCCTCTTCGGCCGCTGGATGCACGCCACGGGGTGGGCCGGGCCGCTGGTCATGCTTGGTTTCGCGGGTACTTGGGCGTTGCCGCTGCTCACATCCCTCGTCGCCGGTGACGTATTCGCCGCCGAGGACCGGCTCGGCACCTGGCGGCATCTGCTGGTGGCGGTCCGTTCGCCCGCGCGGATCTTCGTGGCGAAGGCGCTGGCCAGCGTCACCGTCATCCTGGCGCTGGTGGCGGGACTGGCCGTCTCCAGCACGGTCGGCGGGCTCCTGGCCGTAGGCAACCAACCACTCGTCGGCCTCGACGGCCACCTGCTCGCGCCGGGTGACGCGGCGGGCGCGGTCCTGCTCTCCTGGACCGCAGCCCTCGCCCCGACCCTGGCCCTCGCCGCGATCGGCCTCCTCGGCTCGGTCGCGCTGGGCCGGTCCTCGATGGGCCTGCTGCTGCCCGTCCTCGTCGCACTCGCGATGCAGGTCGCCCAGATGCTGCCCCTGCCCGTAGCCGTACGCCTCGCCCTGCCCGGCTACGCCTTCATCGCCTGGAACGGCCTGTTCACCAGCCCGGCCCAGCTCACCCCGCTCCTGATCGCCGTAGCGGTCAGCCTGGCGTGGACGGCGCTCGCCACCGCCCTCGCCCATCTCCTGTTCGTACGACGGGACTTCACCAACCCGGCCTACGACGGCTCCGGGCGCCGCGCGTTCACCTTCGGCGTGCTGCCGCTGGCCGCGCTGACCGCCGTCACCGTGGGGGCGGTCGCCGTGGCGACTCCGTCGACGGGCTCGGGGATCGAGCAGGCGAAGGTGCAGAAGTCCCTCGCCACCGTCTTCGCCCACCTCTACCGCCTCCAGACGCGGCAACTCCACCGCCCCGCCGTCACCGAGGCCCAGCTCCGGACCTCGGCGGCCTGCACCAAGAGCGACGGCCAGGCCGCCCAGGAGGGTGCGGGCAACGACTGGCGCTGCGTCGTGAGCTGGCATCTCCCCGGGGTCGCGGTCACGGGGTCGGCGATCTATCAGCTCGACATCACCTCGGACGGGCGGTTCGTGGCGGACGGCGACGGTCCCAAGGAAGTCAACGGCTACTTCCTGGTGCGGACTTCGACCGGTGACGCCCCGAATCCGCTGTGGCAGTTCGACGGCAACGTCGAGCTGCTCGAAACCCAGTGAAGGGAACAGTTCCGTGCAGGTAATCCGCCAGCGTCGGATCAGCGAGAAGAAACAGGTCAACCTCTTCGGCAGACATGTCGGCCGCCGGGCACTGCTGGTGACGACGGGTATCGCCGTCGCCCTCGGTGTCACGGGCACGGCGGTCGCCTCGACATATCAGTTCGGCACCCAGCAGGTCGGCCAGACCACCGCCAACGGCCAGGTCATCTCCAGCGACCAGTACATCAAGCCGTACGGCAGCCGCACCGTCATCAACGACGGCAAGATCATGTCGTCCACGGTCAGCCCGGACGGCACCCACCTCGCCGCCTCGATCGCCGACGGCGACGCCTCTCTGGTGGTCATGGACCTGGCCACCGGTCAGATCAAGCAGAAGGTCGGCACCGGCACGGCGGACGACCTGCGCATCAGCAGCGGCGCGGTCGGCCAGGAGGGCCCGACCTACTCGCCGGACGGCAAGCAGCTGTGGCTCGGCCAGGCAGGCGGCTACACCAAGTTCACCGTCAACGCCGACGGCACCCTCGCGAGCCCCACCGCCGTCCCGATCCCGGCCGACGGCGCCAAGCAGGCCCTTGTGGGCGCGGCCGTCTTCTCCCCCGACGGCTCCACCGTCTACTCGGCGGTCAACGGCCAGAACAAGGTGGTCGCCATCGACGCGGCGACCGGAACCATCAACCAGACCTGGTCAGTCGGTACCGCCCCGCGCGGAATCGCCCTGGTCGACGGCAAGTTGTACGTCAGCAACGAGGGCGGGCGCCCGGCGAAGCCCGGCGACACCACCATCAACTCCTACGGCACCGACGTGCCGGCCAACCCGAAGACGGGCGCCAGCACCACCGGCACGGTCAGCGTCATCGACACCGCGGACCCGTCGGCCGCCGTCGGCACCATCGCCGTAGGACTGCACCCGACCGCCGTGTACGCCAAGAAGGGCGCGGTGTTCGTCACCGACACCGCCGACAACAGCGTGTCGGTCATCGACACCCGCAAGGACAAGGTCGTCCAGACGATCGCGACCCAGCCGTGGCCGGAAGCGTCCGTCGGCTACGAGCCGAACGCGGTGACACTCACCGACGACGGCCGGCTGCTGGTCACACTCGGCCGCGCCAATGCGGTCGCCGTCTACCGCTACAGCTCCCCGCAGCAGCCCGCCCGCTACGTCGGCCTGCTCCCCACCGACTACTTCCCCTCGGGCATCACTGCCGACGGCAAGCAGATCGTCGTCGCCAACACCCGTGGCGTGGACGCCCTCCGCCCCGACGCGGCCGGCCACAACACGCACGACACGACGTCGAGCGTCACGCAGTTCACGCTGCCCGGCGACCTGACCGTCAGGTCCCAGACGGCCAAGGTCTTCAGGCAGAACGGCTGGACACCCGGCTCGGTCACCACGGCCAAGGGCAAGAGCCGCGCGAAGGCCGTCCCGGTCCCCGCCCGCCTCGGCGACCCCTCGACGATCAAGCACGTCTTCCTGCTCGTCAAGGAGAACCGCACCTACGACCAGGTCCTCGGCGACCTCCCGCAGGGCAACGGCAACGCCTCGCTCACCCAGTTCGGCGAGAACGTGACGCCCAACCAGCACGCGCTGGCCGAGCAGTTCGGGCTCTACGACAACTTCTACGACATCGGCACCAACTCCGCCGAGGGCCACAACTGGCTGATGCAGTCGGACAACCCGGAGTACACCGAGTCCTCGGCCGGCGAGTACACGCGCAGCTACGACACCGAGAACGACGTCCTCGGCCACCAGAAGTCCGGGTTCATCTGGACCGGCGCGCAGGCGGCCGGGAAGACGGTGAAGGACTTCGGCGAGTTCCAGTCGCTGGAGACGAAACCCTCCGGCGCGACCTGGCAGAACCTGTACTGCGACAGCAAGAACATGGCCGCGACCGGAGCGGAGACCGCCTACCCCATCAAGACGGGCTCGGCGATCCCCTCCCTCAACGACGTGTCGGTGCAGGGCTTCCCGCTCTTCGACCTCGACGTGCCGGACATCTACAAAGAGCAGATCTGGCAGCAGGACTTCGACAAGAGCGGCCCGGCGAACCTGAACATGTTCTGGTTCTCCAACGACCACACCGGCGGCCCCGCCAACGCCGCCGCCGAGGTCGCCGACAACGACCTCGCGGTCGGCAGGATGGTCGACAAGATCACCCACAGCAAGTACTGGAAGGACTCGGCGATCTTCGTCGTAGAGGACGACTCCCAGGCGGGCCTCGACCACGTAGACGGCCACCGAGCCCCGGTCCAGGTGATCAGCCCCTACGCCAACCACGCCACGGTCGACGACCACTACTACTCACAGATCACCATGGTCCGCACGATCGAGCAGATCCTCGGCATCCACCCGATGAACCAGCTCGACAGCGCGGCCACCCCGATGTACGACGCCTTCACGAGCAAGCCCGACAACACCCCGTTCACCGCGGTCCCCAACCGCACCTCCCTCACCCTGGGCGTGAGCCCCCAGCCGACCTGCGGCACGGACACCCCGGCGGGAGCGCCGACGACGGTCTCGGTCCCGTCGGCCGAGAAAACACTCGCGGCGGAGTGGAAGACCTGGGCCTCCCACCAACGCCTCACAGGCCCCCACGCGGTCCCCGACTACGCCAACCCCACCCAGATGAACCGCTACACCTGGTACCAGACCCACAACTGGACCAAGCCCTACCCCGGCGACAAGAAGCTCTACACGCCGGATGAAGTCCCCGGCGCATACCTCCCGTCCCCGGAGAACGACGGCTGACAAACACCGCCCCTAAAGGCGGCCCGCAGGGCCAGCCTTTAGGGGCGCGGGGAACCGCGCGCCCAGCCCCAACGGCGCAGCACCCGACAGACTCAGGCAACAGACACCCCGAGCGACCCAACACCAGACAGGTCATGGGCCCGAACGCTGTTACGGTCAGTCGCCGCCCGCCCCAGCGCATGATGCGGCCACAGTCCACCCGCCACCCGCCGAGACCGCTCCCCCCACTCCCGCGCCTCGATCCCACCGGCCTTGTAGTGGTTGAGGGCGTAACCCCCGGAGTGAACCCGCAGCAGCAGAAACCCCCCGGGATAGTCCTTCGCGGCAGTGACCTCCTGCTGCACGACATGCGGCGCCCGCACCAACGGCGTCCGCTTGTTCCGGTGGGTGTGTCCCGCGTGGTGCAGGAAAACCCCCGGTGCCGAGGCATACGCGTCGACGATCGCCCGCGCCTGCCGCCGATCCAGCTGCTGCCCCCGGGTCACCGGAAACACGGAGTCCCGTACGGTCAGCGGATGGTGGCCGAAGACGACGGTCGGCCGGTCCGGCTCCGCCCTGAGCCGCGCCCGGAACCAGGACAACTGCTCCTCACCGAGCCCACCCGCGTCACCCCCGTTTCCGGCCTTGGCGTACGTGTCGAGCCCGATGATCCGCAGCCCGCCGAGATCGTGGGCGAAGTACCCGGGCCCGCCGCCGAAGCCGTCGCCGAACCCCTCCCGGAACGTGTCGGCGGAACTCCCCGCCCGGTCGTGGTTGCCGCGTACGACGAGATAGTCCCGGCCGAGCGTGCCGAAGCCGTCCAGAATGCGCCTGGCCTCCGCCAGGTCCGCCGGTGACCCGCCCGCCGAGATGTCCCCGGCGGCCAGCAGCACGTCCGCCCCGCGCAGCTTGGCCTCCTCGACCAGCGCCCGGGTCATGATCTCCGGATAGGCGGCGAGGCCCGCCGCCTGCGACACCCCGCGCAGCAGCGGGAAGCCCGCCATGAGGCCCGCGGTGGTCTCGCCGAGGTGCAGGTCGTTGCAGAGGGCGATGGACAGCAGGTGCCGGCCGGGCGGGGGCTGCGGCGTGGTGAAGGAGTACGTGCCGGTCAGGGACCCGAGCCCGTGCCGCGAGGTGCCGACGGCGTTCCCGCGCACGTGCTGCAACGGCGTCGGTACGGCGGTCACACCCCCGGAACGGGCCCGGTAGTAGTACGTCTGCCCGGGCTCCAGGCCGGTCAGCTCCACCTGGTGGTGCGCGGTGGGCCGCTCCTCGGCCGCGACGCGGTTGAGCCGGGCCGGGTGGGTGCCGTAGACGACCTCGCCCTCGGTGACCGCGGGGATCGGGTGGCCGAAACCGTCGTCGGTGCCGGGTATCCGGGTGTGCCAGGTGATGATCGCGCTGTCCTCGGTGAGGGTGACCAACTCCAGGTGTACGGCGGTCAGTTGGCGGAATCCACCGCGCCCGGGACGGGCGTGGGCGGCACGCAGCAGCGCCGGGACGAGGAGCGTGCCGGAGCGCAGGACGTCGTAGGGAGTGGGGAGCGCGGCGAGGGCCGCGAGGGGAGCCGAGATGCAGCAGCGCATACCCCATTGTTGCCCCAGGGTCGTGAACTCCGGCGGTGCCGCCGACGGCCGCAGCCGTACCAGTGCGCTACGACAGTGCGGTGCGCACCGCTCTGACCAGGGCCTGCGCTCGTGGATCAGCCGTCACACTCTTTCGGAACGAATTCGTCACATACCCGAACGCGATGCCCGAATCCGGGTCCGCGAAGCCCAGGGCGCCGCCCCGGCCCGGGTGCCCGAAGGAGCCGTCCGAGAGGAGCGGGGACGCGCCGCCGTGCAGCATGTAGCCCAGGCCGAAACGGGTGTTGATCACGAGGATGCGGTCGGGCCCCGCAGAGCGTTCCGTACGGGCCAGCTCGACCGTCTCGGGGGTGAACAGCCGTGTCCCGCCGTCCACTTCGCTGATCAGGGAGGCGTAGAAGCGGGCCAGGCCGTCCGCCGTCGCGATGCCGTTCGAGGCGGGGAGTTCGGCGGCCCGGTACGCCGGGTCGTTCTCGTCCGGCATCGGCGTGATCGCGCCGAACGCGCGCCGGGTGAGGGAATCGGGGTTCGCGTACGCCTCGGAGACCGAGCGCTTGGGGCGGACACGGAGAACCCCCGCGTCCGCGGCCGGCGGCGCCTCCATCTGCGCCACCCGGCCCACCCGCCCCGCCTCACCGGACGGCAGCCCCACCCACAGGTCCGCCCCGACCGGACCGGCGATCTCGTCCGCGATCCACTCGCCGATCGACCGGCCGGTCACCCGCCGCACCAGCTCACCGGTCAGCCAGCTGTACGTCTGCGCGTGGTAGCCGTGGTCGGTGCCCGGCTCCCACACCGGCGCCTGGGCAGCCACCGCCGCGGCGCCCTGCACCGGGTCCGCGGCCTGCTCCGGGGTCAGCGGATGGTCCAGCACCGGGACGCCCGCGCGGTGCGCGAGCAGGTGCCACACGAGGGTGCGTTCCTTGCCGGCGGTCTTGTACTCCGGCCAGTACTCGCCCACGGGAGCGTCCAGGTCCAGTTCCCCGCGCCGCGCGAGCAGCAGTAGAGCGGCGGCGGCCACGCCCTTCGTCGCCGAGCGGACGATCTGGGCCGTGTCCCGCTGCCAGGGTGCGGTGCCGTCGACGTCCTTGGTGCCGGCCCACAGGTCGACGACCCGGTGCCCGTCCCGGTACACGGTCACGGCCGCGCCCCGGTCCCCGCGCGCCTCGAAGTTGGCCGCGAACGCCTCCCTGACCGGCTCGAAGCCCTGGGCCACCACGCCGTTCACGTCCACGTCCGCACTCCTGGTCCCGCCGATCCGCTGTCCTACCTCAACCAAGCAGGATCGTGACGTCGATGTTCCCGCGCGTCGCGTTCGAGTACGGGCAGACCTCGTGGGCCGCGTCCACCAGCTTCGCCGCGATGCCCGGGTCGAGGACCGGGAGGGAGACGCTGAGGGCGACCGCGAGGCCGTAGCCGCGCTGCTTGTTGGGGCCGATGCCGACCTTCGCGGCGACCGTGGAGCCGGTCAGGTCGAAGCCGGCCCTACGGCCGACCAGGACCAGCGCGTTGTGGAAGCAGGAGCTGTAGCCGGCCGCGAAGAGCTGCTCGGGGTTGGTGCCGTTGCCGTCGCCGCCCATGGCCGGGGGCATCGCGACCTGGAGGGCGAGCTGGCCGTCCTGGCTGCTGACATAGCCGTCCCGGCCGCCGTGGGCGGTGGCCTCGGCGACGTACATGATCTTCGTCGGGCGGGTGTCGACGGCGGTGGCAGCGGCGTCGTCGGTCATGGCGGGACCTCCCCCAGAACGGAAACACAGGGCGGAAAGACAGGAGCGGGCAACTACATCGTGCACAAGATACTGACCGGTAGGACGGTCGTGGCTACCAGGGGGTAGCAACCGCCGGTAACCCGAGGTCAGCGGGCCCGCTCCGCCGCCGCCCCAGCGCGCTCCGCCAGCCGCCACAGCTCCGCGCGCAGCCGTACGACCTCCGGCATCTCCAGCTCGGTCGCCGCGAGCAACGCGCCCGGCACCCGGGCCGCACGTTCTCTCAACGCGCTGCCGCGTTCCGTGCACGCGACCAGCACCGAGCGCTCGTCGTGGGCCGCGCGCTCGCGGTGGACGAGTCCGGCCGCCTCCAGGCGCTTCAGGAGCGGCGACAGCGTGCCGTAGTCGAGGCGCAGGGCGGCCGAGAGGTCCTTGACCGTGCTCTCGCCGCGCTCCCACAGGACGAGGAGGACGAGGTACTGCGGGTAGGTCAGCTCCAGCTCCTCAAGGAGCGGGCGGTACGCGGCCGTCAGCGCGCGCTGGGCCGCGTACAGCGCGAAGCACAGCTGCTCGTCGAGGAGCAGCGACCCGGCAACCGTATGGTCCTCGTTCGTCACGCGCCCATTGTCACGGACCGCGGGTCGAACCCGAAGGGCAACTCCAGACGATGGGCCCGCATCAGCGCGCCGTCGGAGAGGAGTTCGCCGGTCGCGCCGTCCGCCGCGATGACACCCTCGCTCAGGATCAGCGAACGCGGGCACAGCTCCAGCGCGTACGGCAGGTCGTGCGTGACCATGAGGACGGTCACGTCCAACGACCGCAGGATGTCGGCCAGTTCGCGCCGTGAGGCGGGGCCGAGGTTGGAGGACGGCTCGTCGAGGACGAGGATCTCCGGCTCCATGGCCAGTACGGTCGCCACCGCCACTCTCCTCCGCTGCCCGAACGACAGATGGTGCGGAGGCCGGTCGGCGAAGTCCGCCATGCCCACCGACTCCAGTGCCGTGCGCACCCGTTGCTCCAGCTCGGCGCCCTTCATCCCGGCCGCCGCCGGACCGAACGCCACGTCCTCCCGCACCGTCGGCATGAAGAGCTGGTCGTCGGGGTCCTGGAAGACGATCCCGACCCGGCGCCGGATCTCCGCCATGTGCCGCTTGCCGACCGGGAGTCCGGCCACCGTCACCGTGCCCGCGCCGCCGGTGAGGATGCCGTTGAGGTGCAGCACGAGGGTGGTCTTCCCGGCGCCGTTCGGGCCGAGCAGGGCGGCGCGCGCCGCGCAGGCTCACGGCGATGGCTCCGGCGGCGACGGCTCCGGTCGCGGCGGACATGGGGGCGTCGATGAATCCGTCAGGCACATGCACAGGATGATTTTAGATGGTTGTTGCGAGTCCTTTGCAAGAGCGAGAAGGTCCCCTTCGGTATGTGAGATCTGTCGCCCCGGAGGGCGGACGCGGGAAAATATGCGACATTGGGGTAGTGGAAGCGGATGCACAGCTTTCACACAGGTCACTCAGCGTAAGGGGCCGCCCGATGTCCGTAGTCGAACAGTACGCGCGAGCCCATATCGTCACCGACGAGGACGTGGACCGGCTGGACCCCGCCGCCGTGCCCGTCGTCCTGCGGTACGACCCCGAATCCGATCCGCGAACCGTCCGTATCGACCTGCCCGGACCGCATGCCTGGACCTTCGACCGCGAGCTGCTGGAAGAGGGGCTGCGCGCCCCCGCGGGCAGCGGCGAGGTGCGCGTGTGGCCGTGCGGGCGGGTGCAGGCCGTGGTCGAGTTCCACTCCGAACAGGGCGTCTCCGTCGTCCAGTTCGAGACGAAGACGATCATGCGGTTCCTGCGGCGGACCTATACGGCCGCCGCACCCGTCGGCACCTGAGGCTCAGCCTCAGCCTGGGCCTCAGCCGCCGAGACCGCTGCCCAGCTTCAGCAGGGCGCCCACGATCGGACCCGCCGTGTCGCCGCCGTGGCCGCCCGCCTGGACCACGCCGGCGGCCACGAGGTCGCCCTTGTACGCGGTGAACCAGCCGTTGGGCTTCTTCTGGCCGTCGACCTCCGCCGAGCCGGTCTTCGCGCCGTAGTCGGGACCGAGTCCGGCCATCGCCTTCGTCGCCGTGCCGTAGTCGGCGGTGTACTTCATGACTTCCTTCAGCTCGGCCTGCGTCGTCGACGACATCGTGCGCGAGGCCTTGGCGATCGTGCGGTTGTCGACCGTCGGGGAGACCAGGTACGGCTGGTGGAAGGTGCCCGTGTCGACCGTGGCCGAGACCGACGCCATGTTCAGCGGGTTCATCCGGACCCCGCCCTGGCCGATCAGCGAGGCGCCCATCTGCGCGCCGCTCTGCACCGGGACCGAGCCGTCGAAGGTGGGGACGCCGATGGCCCAGTTGTTGAGGCCGAGGCCGTAGACCTGCTGGGCCTCCGTCGTCAGGTCGCTGTTGGTCAGCTTGGGCGCGAAGTTGATGAAGGCGTTGTTGCAGGACGCCCCGAAGGCCATCTTGAACGTGCCCTTCTTGATCTCCGAGTCGTCGTCGTTGTGGAAGGTCCAGCCCGCCAGCTTGTACGTCTTGGGGCAGGGGTGGGACGCGTCCGGGGTGATGAGGTTCTTCTCGAAGAGCATCGTCGACGTGACGATCTTCATCGTGGAACCCGGGGCCAGTGAGCCCTGGAAGGCCACGTTGAAGCCGTGCGAGGCGTTCGCGACGGCCAGGATCTCGCCGGTCGACGCGCGCATCATCACGACCGAGGAGTTCTTCTGCTTGCTGACCTGCGTCTCGGCCGCCGCCTGGAGGGTCGGGCTGATCGTCGTCTTCACCTTGCCGGGCGTGCCCTTGCTCAGCTCGACGAGCGTCTTGTCGGACTCCTTGGACGTCTTGCCGCGGACCACCCGCAGCTCGATGCCCGCCTTGCCGCCCGCCTTCTTGCCGAACTTCTCCCGCAGCCCGTCCAACACCGGCCCCAGCGACGGGTACTTGGCGGTCGTCAGCTCGCCGCCGTCCCGGTCGTAGGCCTTGATCGGCGGGGTGCCGGACTCGCCCGTCACCAGGGTGTCGCCGTCGGCGAGATCGGGGTGGACGACGGAGGCGTGCCACTGGACGTACGGCTTGCCGTCCTTCGCGCTGCGCACGACGGTGAGCGAAGTGGCGTACGTCATGGGCTTGTTGATGCCCTTGTACGACACCGTGCACTTCACGGAGAACGGGACCTTGGCGCCGGTGGGGGTGCCCTCGGTGACGGTGATGCCCTTCATGTGGGCGTTCTTGCTGTAGCCGGTGAGCAGTGCGGTGGCCGCCGTCGACTTGTCGGTCGCGGCGGCGGCCAGGGCGACCTTGCCGTGCTGCCAGTCGGCCAGGTACCGCTTCGCGGTCGTCTGGACCTCGGCCGCCGTCAACGGGCCCTTCTTGATGGCCTTGTGGTCCGCGGCGGTCGACGTGCGCGCCTCGGCCGACGCACCGCCGTCGTACAGCGCGTAGGCACCCACGCCCGCGCCGACGACGGCCACGGCGATCACCCCGCCGACCATGGCGGGTCTCGCCTTCCGTCGCTCGGCGACGCGCCTTCTCTTGCCCCTCGTGCCCACAGTTCCCGATCCTCCGCGAATCCCTTTGGGCCCCCGTCGCCCTCGGCTCTCTCACACCCCAACGACCACGCCCACCCTAGAGTCCCGTCCTGTGCGGGTGAGTTCACTTTCCACCAGGAGTGAGTTCAGCCACTCGCCGCCAGTACCGCCCGGACGATCGGTCCGGCGGCGTCGATGCCGTGGCCGCCGTCCTGCGTCATGGCCGCCGCGGCGACATCGCCCCGGTAGCCGGCGAACCAGCTGTTGGACTTCGACTGCCCGTCCACCTCGGCCGATCCCGTCTTGGCGCCGATGTTCGGACCGAGCCCGGCCATGATCCCGGCCGCGGTGCCGCTCGTCGCGGTGCGGTACATCATCGCCCGCAACTGTGCCGACGTATTCGCCGACAGGCCCCGCGCGGTGGCGAGTTGGCGGTCGTCGAGGCTCTGCGCGACGAGCACCGGCTGGCGGAACGTGCCCGTCTTCGCGGTCGCCGTCACCGACGCCATGTTCAGCGGGCTCATCTGCACCTGGCCCTGGCCGATCAGGTTCGCCGCGGTGTCCGGACCGCCGGACGCGGGAACCGAGCCGTCGAAGGACGGGATGCCGGTCTTCCAGTTGTCCCGGCCGAGCCCGAAACGGTCCTCGGCCTCCCGGGTCAGCGAGTCCACCTTGACCGAGTCCGCGAACTTCACGAACGCCGTGTTGCAGGAGCGGGCGAAACTCTCGGCGAGCGTCGCGTTCTCGTCCGGCGCGAGGCCGGTCAGATTGTGGAAGGTCTGGCTCTCCGACACCGCGGAGGGCGGGCAGGGCGCCGGCCCGGTCATCGTCGTCAGCCCGTTGTCGATGAGCGTGGCGGCACTGATGATCTTCATCGTCGAGCCAGGCGCCAACTGCCCCAGGAACGCGGCGTTGAAGCCGTCGTCGCGGTGGTTGGCGATCGCCAGCACCTGCCCGGTGCTCGGCTGCAGCGCCACGATCGACGACTCCGAGTACTTCGTCACGGCCTTCTCGGCGGCGGCCTGCGCGCTCGCGCTGAGCGTCGTACGCACCTTGCCGGCCTTGCCCTTCTCCAGGGTCAGCACCGTGGTGTCGGCCGAGCCCTCGGCCTCGTGCTTGATCGCCAGCTCGATCCCCGGCGAACCGCCCGCCTTGTCACCGTACTTGGAGCGCAACTCGTCGAGTATCGGCCCGAGCGACGGATACTTCTCCTTCGTCAGCACGGTCCCGTTCCGGTCCACGGCCTCGATCGCGGGGCTCGCGGACTCGCCGGTGACGAAGGTGTCGCCGGTCTTCAACTCCGGGTGGATGACGGACGGTTGCCAGTCGACGAGGGCCCGTCCGGTGGTCTTGCCGCGGACGACGGTCAGTTGGCTGGTGTACGTCAGCGGCTTGGACTTTCCGTCGTATGACACCGTTGCCTTCACCGTGAACGGCACGGTCGCCCCGGTCGTCGTACCGGGGGTGATCTTCACCCCGGTGATGTGCCCGGCCCCGCTGTAGGACTCCAGTACGGGATCGGCCGCCGCGTCGTTGTTCGTGTACGACGCGGCCGTCACCGCCTGCCCCTTCTCCCAGGCCGCGAAGAACTTGGCCGTCGTGGCCTTGACCTCCGACGCGCTCGGCGGCCCGCTCTTCACGGACGCGGGCCCGCCGGAACCGCCGACACCTGAACTGTCGTTCAGTGCGGACACGACGTTGTAGGCCCCGTACCCCGCCCCTCCCACCATCACGGCGAACACACTGCCGATGACGGTGGCCTTTACCCCCGTGCGCATGCGTCTTTCCTCTCCCCGTTAACAGTGCTTCGACTGTATGGGGCGTGGGGGAAAGTTGTGAGGGGTGTTTCCTTTTGTTGTCCTAACGGAGACTGGAGATGAAGGGGGACCAGGCGGAGGCGGGGAGCAGTAGGACGGGGCCGTTCGGGACCTTGGAGTCACGGACGGGGACGGTTTCGGTGACTCCGTCGGCGACCTCCAGGCATTCGCCGCCGGTGCCGTTGCTGTAGCTGCTCTTACGCCAGCGGGCGGCGCTCAAGTCGGTCTTCGTGCTTGCCATTTCGATAGTCCTCTGCCGCTGCCTGGATCATGGCCAGGGACGCCTCGGGTGACAGTGCGGCGGCCCTGAGCAGATCGTACGACTCGCGGTAGTCCTTCACGAGCGCCGGATAGTCGATGAGTTGGCCGCTGTGCAGGCTCTCGACGTACACCACCGGTGGGGCGTCGGCGAAGGTCATGGTCCTGGTCATGCCCATCATGAACGGGTGGGTCGAGGAGGTTTCCGGGACGATCTGCAGAATGGAGCGAGTGGTTGTGATGACGTGCGTGACGTGCTCCAGCAACTCGGTCATTCCGTCATCGGCGAGCACTCGGCGGCGGATCACGGACTCGTCGAGGATCGCCCAGAACGCAGGAGGGTCGTCGGCCTCGAAGAGGCTGGCTCGTCCCATCCGGGCGGACACCTTCTTCTCCACCTCGGCGTCTCTGGCCCGAGGCATGGCGGCTCGTACGATCGCGCGAGCATAAGCCGACGTCTGGAGCAGGCCAGGCAGCAGCATCGGTGCCCAGTCCTCGATGGTGCCCGCGTGCTGCTCCATCTCCGCCACATCGGCGAAGTACTCCGCGTGCCCCGACTGCTTCGCTTTCCGCGCGTCTTCACAACGGCGCTCGAAAAACCCGTCCGTCCCGAGGACCTTGTCCACGTGCCGGGCCAGATCCAGCGGCATCCGCCGCTCCCCGTGCTCGATCTGGCTCAGGAACGGCACCCCCCGATAACTCCCCTCCGCCAACTGCTCCAGCGTCAGACCCGCGAGTTCCCTCTTGAAGCGCAACTCCGCGCCGTAGAAGGAGGGGACGTTCGCCGACGCGTCGGTGTCCTTGCGAGGAGGCACAACTCACCACCGCCATTTGCTCGTTGACAGGCGTAACTCGAACTCCTTTCACGGTAGGGCCTGTCACGTCACTGTGTGAGTGATTCATCACAGAGAGCACAGAAAGGCGCACGTCGACATGCCCCCACAATCCACGTCCGGCCCCTACGACACGGTCCTCTGCGCGGAGGAACTCCGTGACGCCCTCGCCGCCCACGGCATCACGCTCCCGTCCCTCCGCGCTGACCTGCCCAGCCTCGCGGGTGCCTCCGGCGGCTCCGGCGGACTGGTCGGGCTGGGCAACTGCAACCTCGACACGGCCCGCCGCCTCGCCGCCGTACTCCGAGAGGCGGCGGAACGATGAACGCGACGCAGCATTTCGAGGCCGCCCTGCTCGCCGTACCGAAGGCGGTCCCCGAACTACGGCACGCGGTGCGCGGTTACCTCGGCGGCGACGGCCCGCACCCCGAAGTGGAGCTGTGCGTCAGCGAGTTGGTGAGCAACGTCATCCGCCACGTGGGCGAGGGCACGCCGGTACGGGTACGGGTCGCCCGGGTCGGTCGGGGCGGCCTGGCCGGTGACGACCGTATCCGGGTCGAGGTGACCGACCCCGACCCGCGCGCCCTCCCCGTCCTCCTGGACGCCACCACCGACACCGGCCTCGGCGCGGAGTCGGGCCGCGGGCTGATGCTGCTGGACGCGGTGGCGGTGCGGTGGGGGGTGGAGCAGGGGGTGTCGGGGAAGGTGGTGTGGTGCGAGGTGCGGGACTGAGACTCCCGGGTTTCGCCGCACGCGGGTGCCTTTGCCGTCAACGGTCAGCAGTGCACGTCCACTTCGGTGACCCTGTTGTTGGCGTCCAGGAACCGCTGACCCCCTGCCGGGACGAGGTCGTACGTGTTGTTCGCGTACCACACCGTGAAACTGTTGCCGTGGGCCCTGGCGAAGTTGAAAACGCCGTAGATGTAGTTGGGTCCACAGCCGTCCATGTTCCAGACTCCGCCGGACGTGTCGTACAGGCAGGCCCGCCCGGGATCGCACTTGAAGGTCACGTACTGGGGATGGACGTCGACAGCTGAAGCGGTGCCGGAGCCGCCGATGAGCGCGCCGGCTCCCAGCGCGAGAGCAACAGCCGTACGGACCATGTGCTTCTTGAGCAACTGCATACGGAAACTCCCCTGTCTGGGGCCTCACAGTGATGGTCACTGTGATGGTCGGCCTCTTGGCGTCAGACCGTAGGGGCCGCCCGTGGACACCGGCCAACCTTTCGAGCACCGTCGAAACGTAAGGGTCATCGGCTGGGATTGGTTGAAAGCCCGTGTGCGGTGGTCTGGGTGGGTTCTAGTCTCGGTGGCGGCAGGGTGCGGGGCCGGTACGGGGGTTCGGGTGGCTGGTGGAACGCGGTTGTTCGTCTCGCACGCGGGGGCGGACCAGGCCTGGGCGGAGTGGGTGGCCTGGCAGTTGCAGGACGCCGGGTACGACGTGGAGTTGGCCGTCTGGCACTGGGGCGCCGGCGAGAACATCGTCCAGAACATGGACGAGGCCTTGGCGGCCGGGCCGATGGTCGCGTTGTTCTCGTCCGCGTACTTCGAGTCGGAACGGTGGACCACCCAGGAGTGGACAGCGAAGCTGGCCACGCGCGAGAAGCTGATCCCGGTCCGGATCGAGGACTGTGTCGTACGGCCGATGATGCGGGCGTTGCGTGCACCGGCGCTGTTCGGTCTGGCGGAGGAGAAGGCGCGGGAGGTGCTGCTGGGGGCGGTGGCGGGGCCGGCGGGGGTTCCGCGGGTGGCTCCGGGGTTTCCGGGCCAGGGCGGAGCGGGCCGGTTGCGGAGGATGGGGGCGAGCGGGCCGCGGCTACCGGGCACGTTGCCGAGGGTGTGGAACGTGCCCGCGCGTAATGCGGGGTTCGTGGGCCGGGATGCGCTGTTGGTGGAGGTGCGGTCTCGGCTGACGGTCGGTCGTCCGGTGGCGGTGGTGGCGCTGGATGGCCGTGGGGGTGTGGGCAAGACGCAGCTGGCTGCCGAGTACGCGCACCGGTTCTGCGGGGAGTACGAGCTGGTGTGGTGGGTGCGGGCGGAGGACCCGGCGCTGATTCCGGGGCAGTTGGCTGCGTTGGCGGTGGAGACGGGGGCTGCGCAGGCGGATACGCCCTTGGAGGATGCGCTGCGGGCGCTGGGGCGTGAGCTTGGGTCGCGGTCGCGGTGGCTGGTCGTCTTTGACAACGCGGAGGATCCTGAGGCGCTGGCGGACTTCGTGCCGTCCGGGGCGGGGCATGTGCTGATTACCTCCCGCAACCCCGACTGGCATGGTGTGGCCGCGCCGCTGGATGTCGATGTGTTGGCGCGGCGGGAGTCGATCGATCTGCTGCGTCGGCGGACGGCGTGGCTGACGGAGGCCGATGCGGGGCGCCTGGCGGAGGCGTTGGATGACCTGCCGCTGGCCTTGGTCCAGGCGGCTGCGGTGCTGAGGACGACGACCGTGGACGACTACCTGGCCTTGCTGGTCAGCAAGGCCAGCGAGGTCACCGATGAGGGCAGGCCGCGGGACTACCCATGGTCGCTGGCCGCGCAGATCCGGCTGAGCATGCAACGGCTGCGGGAGCAGGACCCGGAGGCGGCAGAGGTGATGAACGCCTGTGCACTGCTGGCCCCGGAACCGTTTGCCCTGCCCACCAGCACGAAGCGGAAGGCTGACGAGGAGTCGTCCGCAGGCCGGGTGGTGGCGGACTGGCGCACCAGAAACCGTGTCCTGTCGGCATTGCACCAGCACGGGCTGGCCCGGGTGGCGGGCGGGAGCCTGCACCTGCACCGTCTGACCCAGGCCGTCCTCAAAGACCAGCTCACCGACGGGGAGCGTGCAGCCGCGGCGCGCAACGCTAGCGTCCTGCTCGCCGCGGCGTCTCCCGGGGAGGCGGAGGATCCTGCGTCCTGGCCTCGCTGGCCCGACCTTCTGCCCCACCTGTTGGCCATCGACTCGACCGACCTCGTAACCGCGGACGTCCGCTTCGCCGCATGCGAAGCATGCGTCTACCTCCTGGAGCGTGGCAGCGCACCGGCAATCCTGCCTCGCCTCGAAGACCTCCACCAAGCCTGGAACGCCCTGCTGGGTCCTGATCACGCTCACACCTGGTGGGCTGTCAACTACTTGGCCATGGCATTCGCCGCCGTCGGTGATCACGAGCGTGCCCTTGCACTGCACCAAGACTTGTTCGACCGGCGGCAGGTGTTGGGCGGGGACGCCCCCGAGACCCTGATTGCTGCGATCAACCTCGCGGTCCGGCTGGCGGATGTGGGTCGGGTGGAGGAGGCAGTGGTGTTGGGTGAGGAAACGTTGGCCCGGCAGCGGCGGGTGTTGGGTGAGTACCACCCCGACACCTTGATCACCGCGTCTAACCTGGTGGCTCATCTGGCGGATGTGGGTCGGGTGGAGGATGCGCTGGTGTTGGGTGAGGACACGTTGGCCCGGCGGCGGCGGGTGTTGGGTGTGGATCACCCCAACACCCTGATCACCGCGATCAACCTCGCGATCAGGCTGGTGGATGTGGGTCGGGTGGAGGATGCGCTGGTGTTGGGTGAGGACACGTTGGCCCGGCAGCGGCGGGTGTTGGGTGAGGACCACCCCGACACCTTGATCACCGCGTCTAACCTGGTGGCTGATCTGGCGGATGTGGGTCGGGTGGAGGATGCGCTGGTGTTGGGTGAGGACACCCTGGCGCGCCGTCAGCGGGTGTTGGGTGAGGACCACCCCGACACCCTGACCACCGCAAGACTGCTAGACAGCCTCACTCGGCCGAACGCTGGCTGATACGCCTACGAGGGGGGAGGAATCCTCAAGGCGTCCCCCAAGAGATGCGATGGCAATCCAACCGCCTCGTAGACCAGCTACACCCAGCCCGCCGCAAACCTGCCGACGCCCAGACCCAAACCGCCCTCCGCTCATCCAAAGGCGACCAACCACACCCAGTACGCGGTCACCGCCCGCCCCTTTTCCCAGGCCGCGAAGAACTTGGCGGTCGTGGCCTTGACCTCCGACGTGCTCGGCGGCCCGCTCTTCACGGACGCGGGCCCGCCGGACCCCCCCCACACACACACCCGAACTCCCGCCCAGCGCGGACACGAGGTTGTACGCCCCGTATCCCACCCCTCCCACCATCACGGCGAACACACTGCCGATGACGGTGGCTTTTACCCCCTTGCGCATGGGGCGTGGGGAAAGCTGTGAGGGGTGTTGCCTCTTGTTGTCTCAACGGCGACCCGCCGAAGAGCGATCAGGCAGGCACCCCCGCCGCGTCGAGGAGCCGGTGCATGTCCTCGGTGGGAAGCGCGGGATTGCCGGCGACGGAGCCGAGCAGGTCCGGGTCGGCGAGCAGTTCACGGATCCGAGGCAGGGGCAGCCGCGGGTCCTGGGCGGCCGGACCGCGCAACCCCCCGTCACGGCTGAGCCGGTCCAGGTCCTCCGGGGTCAGCGCGGGATCACGCAGCGCCAGCCGGCGGTGGTCCGGGTCCGCGGCGTCGAGGAAGCGGGCGGCCATTCCCGCCGACGGGAATCCGGGCCTGGCGATGAGCATCATCACGGCCCGGTGCGTGCCGTGCAGATACAGGTCGAGCAGCAGCTCCGGCGGCGGCTCGGGATGGAACTCGCACAGCAGCAGCCGTACGGCGAAGTCCTCGTCCCGGGCGAGGAGTTCGACCATGTCCGGTGGCAGGGCCGGGCACACCGCGGCGCTGCGGCGCAGCCAGGTGTGCGCGGAGGTCGCGCACCGGCGCAGGAGGTCGACGTCCTCGCGGGCGTCCCACACCCAGTTCAGCGGGGACAGGCGGGCCTCGGGATCCACGGTGTAGTCGATGGCCGCGCGTTCCGCCTCCGTCAGTTCCGGCCGGGCGGAGACGACGAGCCGGATGTGCGGGTCCGGGTCGACGGCCAACTGCCGTACGAGATCCGGGGGGAGGGAGGGGTTCGCGGCGACCGAGGCCCGGCGCGGCCGGGCCAGCAGGTGCTCGGCGAGCTCGCGGCTCAGCCGCCCGGTCTCCAGAACCTGGTACAGCAGGTGGGAGCCGACGAGGCTTTCGAGCAGCCACGCCGTCCGGTCCTCGTCCTCGTGGCAGACGTGCATCGCGGCGGCCTGCCGTACCTTCACGTCCTCGTCCTGGAGCAGCAACTCCCGCGCGGCGTCCGGCAGTTCCTCCCACGCGCGGCAGGACGCCCCGCGCAGGACGCTGTCCGGGTGGTCCGCGAGGCCGGCCAGGACATGGGCGGGGACGGTGGACCACTGGACGGTCTCGTGGCGGATGCGCTCATCGGGGTGCTTCAGCAGCCGCTCGTACGCCCAGTCGGGCAGCGGTTCCACCCGGCCCCGGTACGGCGACGGCCCGATGGCGAGGGCGAGCAGGACCTTCGGGTCCGGATCGTCGATGAGCCGGGCGCGCTGGGCCGGGTCGGCGGCGGCGCTGTCGGCGAAGTCCTGGCGGAGCCTGCGATCGGGGTACGCCAGGATCGCGTCGACGACCTCCGGCGGCAGGTCGGCGCGCTGGGTGATGGTCCACCGCACGTCCCGGTGGTCAAGTCTGAGCAGTCGCAGCAGCACGCTGCCCGGTGACGCCGGGTTCCAGGACAGCGCTCTGAGCGCGGAGTCGAGGTGATCGTCCATGTCGTTCCCCCCCCGGCCCCGCCTAGACCCACGTATCCAGCCACATCCGCGACCGCCACTGATCAATAGGAATCGACGTCCCCGTGTACAGCGGCCAGAAGTAGATGAAGTTCCAGGTGATCAGCAGCACCAGCACGCCCGCACCGACCGCCCCCGTGACCCGGCGGGTCTCGCTGGAGCCCGGTGGGCCGATGATCACGCCGATCAGCATCGCGACCGCCAGGCACAGGAACGGCAGGAAGACGATGGAGTAGAAGAAGAAGATCGTGCGGTCCTGGTACAGGAACCAGGGGAGGTAGCCGGCCGCGACGCCGCAGGCGATCGCTCCCGCCCGCCAGTCGCGGCGGAACGCCCAGCGCCACAGGACGTAGAGGATCGCGAAGCAGGCGGCCCACCACAGCATCGGCGTGCCGATGGCGAGGACCTCGCGGGCGCACTTGTCGCCGGCGTTCACCGGGCAGCCGTCCGCGCCGGGGGACGGGGACTCGTAGAAGTAGGAGACCGGGCGGCCGTCGACCAGCCAGCTCCAGGGGTTGGACATGTACGTGTGCGGCGAGTGCAGGCCGACGTTGAACTCGTAGACCTCGTGCTCGTAGTGCCACAGGCTGCGCAGCCAGTCCGGCAGGACGTGGCTCCAGGTGCCGCCCTTGCCGTCGGTCGCGGCCCAGTTGCGGAAGTAACCGCCGGTGCCGTTCGCGGGGGAGAGGATCCAGCCGATCCAGGAGGTCAGGTAGACGGCGAGGGCGACCGGGATGGTGGCCAGGAAGCCGAGGCCGAGGTCGTACTTCAGGACCGCCACGTACGCGTTGCGGGCGCCCGCGACCTTGCGGGAGCCGACGTCCCACAGCAGCATCATCACGAAGAACGCGGCCGTGATGTACAGGCCGTTCCACTTGGTGCCGATCGCGAGGCCGAGCAGCAGGCCCGCCGTCCAGCGCCAGGGGCGCCAGCCGAAGGAGAGGGTGTCGCCGGTGTGGGCGTCGGGGCGGACCCGGCCGTAGGCGTCGGCCGGTAGTGCCGCCGCGAGTTTCTCTCTGGCCTTGTCGCGGTCGATCAGCAGGCAGCCGAACGCGGCCACCACGAAGAACATCAGCACGCCGTCGAGCAGTGAGGTGCGGGCCATCACGAAGGCCAGGCCGTCCAGTGACATCAGGACGCCCGCGACACAGCCCAGGAAGGTGGAGCGGAAGAGGCGGCGGCCGATGCGGCACAGCATCAGCACGGTCAGCGTGCCGAGCAGCGCCGTCATGAAGCGCCAGCCGAAGGGGTTGAAGCCGAAGATCAGCTCGCCGATGCCGATGACGTACTTGCCGACCGGCGGATGCACGACGTAGGCCGCGTCCGTGGGGATCGAGACGTGTCCGCCGGTCTTCAGGATCAGGTCGTTGGCGTTCTTGTCCCAGTTGACCTCGAAGCCGCGGTGGACCAGCGCCCACGCGTCCTTGGCGTAGTACGTCTCGTCGAATATCACCGCCTTCGGACTGCCCAGGTGGTAGAAGCGCATCACGCCGGCCATCAGCGTGACCAGCAGCGGGCCGCCCCAGCCCGACCAGCGGGTGAGGCGGTCGACGAGCCCCGGCGAGAAGCCGAGCGTCGCCCACAGCCGGGGGCTGGGCTCCGCGTACGGCGGCGACAGCCGGTCCCGTACATCGCTTCTGGGCCCCGCCGTGTAGCCGAAACGGCGCAGCCGCTGCTGCCACGACGGCCGCTGCTCTTGGGGGGCCTGGCCCTGCCGGGTGTCCGTGGAGGACGCGGTACTGGTCACCGCGCCATCGTAGGGAACAGCGCTGTGTGAGTCCCGTGCATGGGTGGTCTCGGTCCGGATGCGTCCGGATCTGTCGGCCCTGCGAGGATGGGAACGTGACTGGAACCCTTGTTTTGGCGGGCACCCCCATCGGCGACATGCAGGACGCCCCTCCCCGGCTCGCGGAGGAGCTGGCCGGGGCCGACGTGGTCGCCGCGGAGGACACCCGGCGGCTGCGCCGGCTGACCCAGGCGCTCGGGGTGCAGCCCAAGGGGCGGGTCGTGTCGTACTTCGAGGGCAACGAGTCCGCGCGGACCCCGGAGCTGGTCGAGGCGCTGGTGGGCGGCGCGCGGGTGCTGCTGGTGACGGACGCGGGGATGCCGTCCGTGTCCGACCCGGGGTACCGGCTGGTCGCCGCCGCCGTGGCGAAGGACATCAAGGTGACCGCGGTACCGGGACCGTCCGCGGTGCTCACCGCGCTCGCGCTGTCGGGGCTGCCGGTGGACCGGTTCTGCTTCGAGGGGTTCCTGCCGCGGAAGGCGGGCGAGCGGCTGTCGCGGCTGCGGGAGGTGGCCGGTGAGCGGCGCACCCTCGTCTACTTCGAGGCACCGCACCGGCTCGACGACACCCTCGCGGCGATGGCCGAGGCGTTCGGCGCGGAGCGGCGGGCCGCCGTGTGCCGGGAGCTGACGAAGACGTACGAGGAGATCAAGCGCGGCCCGGTCGGCGAGCTGGCCGCGTGGGCCGCGGAGGGCGTGCGCGGCGAGATCACCGTCGTGGTGGAGGGGGCGCCGGAACAGGCCGAGGAGCTCGGCGCGGAGGAGCTGGTGCGGCGGGTGCGGGTGCGCGAGGAGGCGGGGGAGCGGCGAAAGGAAGCGATCGCCGCGGTCGCGATCGAAGCGGGTGTTCCCAAGCGCGAGGTGTTCGATGCGGTGGTGGCCGCCAAGACCGCGCAAAAACCCCTCTGAGCTGGGGCGGAATCCCCTCTGAGCAGGGCGCTCCTCCCATGAGCGTGCGCCCCATGGCGGGGCAAAGCGCGGTCGCCGAATGCAAAGTCCCGACCGGGTCGGAAGGGCGATTCGACAAGGAAAGTCCAAATCGCCTCCAACAGTCGACAGGACTGGTGCGTTCGCCCTGCCCGAGGCGTCCACTGGAGTGAGGGACGCACCCGTCCCTCGCCTCCAACGGGATTCCGGGGGGAATCCCCTCGCGGGGGCGCTTGTCCAGCGGAAAGCAAGCAGGAGCTGGCATGAGTGAGATCGCAGGGCAGACCGGCCTCCGGGGCGCTGCCACCGCCGTGGTGAACGAGTCGTACTCCTTCGCCTGCATGCGGTGCGGGCACGGCTGGGAGCAGGCATACGAGATCGAGCACCACGTCGACACCGACGGCCACCAGTTCGTGATGTACGTGGCGGACGGCCAGGTCGTGCCGTCGCCCCTGAGCCGCCCCGCGTGCCACAACTGCGACGGGCATGTCGTGCGCATCATGCGGGCGGGCCAGGTGTCGTCGGTACGGGACGCGGCGCAGCGGCAGTACCAGACGCCCCGGCCCCGCGCGGCGACAGCGGCGGAGGGGGCGGACGACTCCGTGACTCCGCTGCCGGAGCCCGCGGAACACCACCACTGGCACCTGTCCGACCTGCTGCACCCCTTCCACCACCACCGCAAGGCGAGCTGACCGCCTCCGGCGACCGGGTGGGCATGCCCCTTTCGTAGGATCGGGGCATGCCTGCCTCCAGCGACAAGAACGCGGCGCCTCCGCTCCCGGAGCCCCTCCGGGTGCCGGTCGCCGACTCCCACACCCACCTCGACATGCAGTCCGGCACGGTGGAGGAGGCGCTCGCCAAGGCGGCCTCGGTCGGTGTCACGACGCTCGTGCAGGTCGGCTGCGATGTGAAGGGCTCCCGCTGGGCCGCCGAGACGGCCGCCCGCCACGACGCGATCCACGCGACGGTCGCCCTCCACCCGAACGAGGCCCCGCGCATCGTCCACGGCGACCCTGGGGGCACCTCCCAGCCCCCTGGGGCTGGGGGAGGCTGGTCGCGGCAGGGGGCCAGGGTCCCCGGTGGCGATGCCGCCCTCGACGAGGCCCTCGCGGAGATCGACCGGCTGGCAGGACTCCCGCATGTCAGGGGCGTCGGCGAGACCGGCCTCGACCACTTCCGCACCGGACCCGAGGGCAAGGCGGCGCAGGAACTCTCCTTCCGCGCGCACATCGAGATCGCCAAGCGGCACGGCAAGGCCCTGGTCATCCACGACCGCGACGCCCACGCCGACGTCCTGCGCGTCCTCAAGGAGGAGGGCGCCCCCGAGCGGACCGTCTTCCACTGCTACTCCGGCGACGCCGAGATGGCCGAACTCTGCGCGAGCGCCGGGTACTTCATGTCGTTCGCCGGCACCGTCACCTTCAAGAACGCCCAGGACCTGCGCGACGCGCTCGCCGTGGCCCCCCTGGAGCTGGTCCTCGTGGAGACCGACGCCCCGTTCCTCACCCCCGCCCCCTACCGCGGACGGCCCAACGCCCCCTATCTCATTCCGGTCACGGTCCGCGCGATGGCCGCCGTCCGGGGCATCGACGAGGACGCCCTGTCGACGGCTCTCGCCACCAACACGGCCCGCGCCTTTGGTTACTGAGGTTCCAGGACTCACTCGAACACAACCCTGAGTAGCCGCGTCGCTTTGGAGAGTGACGGTCGCTCCGCTAGGTTCTGTTGGCCCGATCCGGACCCTTCTGGCCTTCTGGAGCGTGTCGGCGTGAGCAACTACGAGACCTACGAGACGTACGACCGCGGTGTGCGCGCCGATGTGTACACCGACGGGTACACCGACGCGACCCAGGTGTACGAGGACACGTACCGCCCCGCCTACGAGGCGCCGGAGCCCGTGTTCCCGCGCCAGGCGGTGACCGTCGCGCCGGGCCGCGCGGACCGCAGACGAAGAGCCGACCGTACGGCCACCACAGGCTCCACCATGCGCCGTCTGGTCCCGCAGGCCCTGGTCGTCGCGTTCCTCGCCGGCGGCACCACCGCTTTCGTCGCCAAGGACAAGGCGATCGAACTGAACGTCGACGGCAAGCCGCGCACCCTGCACACCTTCGCCGACGACGTCACCGAACTCCTCGCCCAGCAGGGCGTCGAGGTCGGCGAGCACGACGTGGTGGCCCCCGGCCGCGACGCGGACCTCGCCAGCGGCGACGAGGTCGCGGTCCGCTACGGCCGCCCCGTGCGGCTCACCATCGACGGGCAGCGGCGCGAGGTGTGGACGACGGCCCGCACGGTCGACGGCGCCCTCGAACAACTCGGCGTACGGGCGGAGGGCGCGTACCTCTCGACCTCCCGCTCCCAGCCCATCGGCCGCGCCGGACTCGCCCTCGACGTACGCACCGAACGCACCGTCACGATCATGGCCGACGGCCGCGCCCGCACGATCCGCACCAACGCGGCGACGGTCGGCGAGGTGGTCCGGGAGGCGGGCATCGGCCTGCACGGCGAGGACACCACCTCGGTCCCGCCCGGGAACTTCCCGCGCGACGGCCAGACGATCACGGTCCTGCGGGTCACCGGCACCCGCGAGATCCGCGAGGAGTCGATCCCCTTCGAGGTGGAACGCACCGACGACTCCACCCTCTTCAAGGGCACGGAGGTCGTCGAACGCGCCGGCCGCCCGGGCCTGCGCCGCGTCACCTACGCCCTGCGCACGGTCAACGGCGTCAAGGAGAAACCGCGCCGCGTCGACGAGGAACTGGTCCGAGAACCCCGCTCCCAACTCGTGAAGGTCGGCACCAAACCCATGCCCACCTCGGTACAGGGCGCCGACCAGCTCAACTGGCACGGCCTCGCCACCTGCGAATCCGGCGGCCGCCCCGGCGCGGTGGACCCCTCCGGCACCTACGGCGGCCTCTACCAGTTCGACACCCACACGTGGCACAGCCTGGGAGGGTCGGGCCGTCCGCAGGACGCGTCAGCAGAGGAACAGACGTTCAGAGCGAAGAAGCTGTACGTGCGAAGGGGCGCGAGCCCGTGGCCGCACTGCGGGACAAGGCTGCACGGCTGAGGGGGGATGGGGTGATGGGGGATCGGGGGCGCAGCCCCCATCCCCCAGGGGCGCGGGGAACTGCGCGACCAGCCACAGCGGACCGGTAGACGAAGAACCGCCCCGTAACCTAGGTACGTGAGCAGCAACCCCGACGCCCTCCTGGGCCCAGCCGACATCCGCGAGCTGGCGGCAGCCTTGGGCGTCCGCCCCACAAAACAGCGCGGCCAGAACTTCGTGATCGACGCGAACACGGTCCGCCGCATCGTCCGCACCGCAGACGTCCGCACGGACGACGTGGTCGTGGAGGTGGGCCCGGGCCTCGGCTCACTCACCCTCGCCCTGCTCGAAGCGGCCGCCCATGTGACGGCCGTAGAGATCGACGACACCTTGGCGAGCGCACTCCCGGCGACGGTCACCGCCCGCATGCCGCAGCGGGTGGACCGCTTCGCACTCGTCCACTCGGACGCGATGCAGGTCACCGAACTCCCCGGCCCACCCCCCACCGCCCTGGTCGCCAACCTCCCCTACAACGTGGCCGTACCGGTCCTCCTCCACATGCTGGAGTACTTCCCGACCATCGAGCGCACGCTCGTGATGGTCCAGGCGGAGGTCGCCGACAGGCTGGCCGCGCCGCCCGGTTCGAAGGTGTACGGCGTCCCGTCCGTGAAGGCGAACTGGTACGCCGAGGTCAAGCGGGCCGGCTCCATCGGCCGTACCGTCTTCTGGCCGGCGCCGAACGTGGACAGCGGCCTCGTGTCGCTCACCCGCCGGGCGCAGCCGCTGAAGACGACCGCCGACCGCCGCGAGGTCTTCGCCGTGGTCGACGCGGCCTTCGCGCAGCGCCGCAAGACCCTGCGGGCCGCACTCGCCGGCTGGGCGGGCTCGGCGGCGGCGGCAGAGACGGCGCTCGTCGCGGCCGGGGTGTCCCCGCAGGCGCGCGGCGAGTCGTTGACGGTCGAGGAGTTCGCCCGCATCGCGGAACACAAGCCCGAACCGGCGGAACACAAGGCCGAACCCAAGGAGTCCGAGTAAGTGAGCGTGACGGTCCGCGTCCCCGCCAAGGTCAACGTCCAGCTCGCGGTCGGCGCGGCGCGCCCCGACGGCTTCCACGACCTGGCCAACGTCTTCCTCGCGGTCGGCCTGTACGACGAGGTCACCGTGACCCTCGCCGATGAACTCCGCGTCACCTGCTCGGGCCCGGACGCGGCCCAAGTCCCCCTGGACCGTACGAACTTGGCGGCACGGGCGGCCGTAGCACTCGCCGAGCGGTACGGGCGCGACCCCGCCGTGCACATCCACATCGCCAAGGACATCCCCGTCGCGGGCGGCATGGCGGGCGGCAGCGCGGACGGCGCGGGCGCGCTGGTGGCGTGCGACGCGCTGTGGGGCACGGGCGCCTCGCGGGCCGAACTGCTGGACATCTGCGCCGAGTTGGGCAGCGATGTGCCGTTCAGCCTGGTGGGCGGGGCGGCGTTGGGAGTCGGGCGCGGCGAGAAGCTCACGGCACTGGAGACCGGCGGCACCTTCCACTGGGTGTTCGCGATGGCCGAGCGGGGACTCTCCACCCCGGCGGTGTTCCGGGAGTTCGACCGCCTGGCGGAAGGGGTCGACATCCCCGAACCCGTCGCCTCGCAGCCGCTCCTCGACGCGCTCGCGAAGGGCGCCCCGGACGCGCTGGCCGCCGCCGTCTCCAACGACCTTCAGCCCGCGGCCCTTTCGCTCTTCCCGGAACTCGCCGACACCCTCGCCGCGGGCCGCGCCGCGGGCGCCCTCGCCGCGCTGGTCTCCGGCTCGGGCCCGACGACGGCGTTCCTCGCCCGCGACCCCGGGTCGGCGGCGAAGGTGGCCCAGGCGCTGACGGCCTCGGGGACATGCCGGACGGTACGTACGGCGGCGGGTCCGGCGGCCGGCGCGACCGTGATCGCCCGACCTTCACACCAGGTCCACGAAAACCCCGCCTGAACTGCGAAAATGCGCATGTGCGGTGTTATCGAAACCACATTGATTTAATGTTCGCCAATCAACCCCAAGGTCCCTTTCGCGGCATATGTCCCACAGGGTGCGGCTGGCATGATCAGCCAACCCCGGTCCTCGTTACCGGCGGTACTCCCTGCGCGCGCGGTCTCGCCGCGCCACGCCCGAGAGGAACCTCCCCATGGGCCACATGGACCATTTCAGCGCCGGCTGGGTCACCCCGGTCCTGTCCTACGCGATGGCCTGCGTCGGCGCCGCGCTCGGACTGCGCTGCACCGTAAGGGCACTTGAGACGGACGGCGCCTCCAAACGCAACTGGCTGACCCTCGCCTCCGTAGCCATCGGCTCCGGCATCTGGACCATGCACTTCGTGGCCATGCTCGGCTTCAGCGTCGAAGGCACCCCCATCCGCTACGACGTCCCGCTCACCGTCCTCAGCCTGCTGATGTCGATCGGCGTGGTCGCCGCCGGTGTCTTCACCGCCGGATACGGCCGCTCCCGCGTCACCTCGGTCGCCTTCGGCGGACTCGGCACCGGCCTCGGCGTCGCCGCCATGCACTACACCGGCATGGCCGCGCTCGACCTGCACGGCGAGATCGACTACGACCCCCGGCTCGTCATCGCCTCCGTCGTGATCGCCGTCGTCGCCGCGACCGCCGCGCTCACCCTCACCCTGATCGTGCGCGGCCCGGTCCTCGCCACGCTCGCCGCCCTCGTCATGGGACTCGCGGTCAGCACCATGCACTACACCGGGATGTACGCCGTGAGCGTCACTCTCGCCCCCAGCAGCGCGAACCTCTCCGGCGCCACCGCCACGGAGTTCATCTTCCCGCTCGCCGTCGTCCTCGGCTCCTTCCTCTTCCTGGCCTCCGCCTACGTCGCCCTCTCCCCGACCGGCAAGCGCCACGAGTCGGCGTTCGCGGCCGAGTTGCTGCGCGAGGTCGAACTCGCCACGGTCTGAACCGACTTCGGCCCGCATTTCCGGCGATGCCCCCGGGCCGCCGACACCGGTCGCCGCGCGCGTTTCGAACCGACCGCGGTCCACCCCGACCTCAACCAGCCCCACGGCAACGGCTCCCCGCTCCCTCGGGTGCCGATCGCCGATCGGTATACCGAACGAACGCGCCATGGACCGTCCCGACTTCAACCGCCCCTACGGCACCGGCCCCCACGTTCCGGGGCGCCGAGGCCGGCCGCATATCGGCGCCGAACACGCCCTGGCCCGAGCCGACTCCGGCTCCCCACGCGGCGCCGGACCGCCAACTCCCCGGGCCGCCGCCCCCGAATCGCTGCGCGAGGTCGAACTCGCCACGGTCTGAGCCCACTTCGGCTCTCCCCACGGCACCGGACCGCCAACTCCCCCGGCGGCCACCGCCGTTCGAACCACCCGCACTTCCCCTCCCGAACGAGGTCCCCCATGCGTGTCCTCCGCGCACCGGCCCGACTGCGCCCCAGATCCGTCCGCGCGAAGATCGTCGCCCTGCTGATGCTGCCCGTCGTGTCCCTGATGGCCCTCTGGGGCTTCGCCGCGGTGACGACCGCGTCGAGCATCGCCGACACCGAGACCGCCAAGGACGTCAACTCCGAACTCCTCACCCCCGTGGCGGAGTTCATCACCGCCGTGCAGGGCGAGCGGACCGCCGCCCTGCGCCGCGCGGACGCCCCGGGCGCCTTCAAGGCCGCCACGAAGGCCACCGACACGGCCGCCGCGGCGCTCCGCGACGGTGTCAACGACTCCAGCTCCGACGCGGCACTCATCGACTCCTCGCTGCCCGGCCGGATCGACAAACTGGAGGCCGACGCCGACGGCCTCGCGGCGCTGCGCACGAGCGCCACCGCCAAGGGCGCCAAGTCGACCGCCACCTACGCCGGTTACTCGGCGATCGTCGAGCACGGCTTCTCCGTCACCGGTGCCCTCACCGGCGACAAGACCGCTGCCGACGCCTCCGAGGCGCGCGTAGTGCTCGAACTCTCCAGGGCCCGCGAGGCAGTTGCCCAGGAACAGGCACTGCTCGGCGCCGCCCGCACCGGGGGCGAACTGACCAAGGAGCAGTACGCGCTGTTCGTCGGCGCCGTCGCCACCCAGCGCGAACTGCTCGAACCCGCCGTCGCCGACCTCAAGGCCGCCCACCGGACGGCGTACCGCAAGGTCCTGGACGGCACCGGCTACGCCCAGTTCCAGGCCGTCGAGAACCGGGTGCGCAGCGCGGGCCCCGGCACCTCCGCCGTGTCCGCCGGACTGCTGCGCGGCTGGGACTCCGCCGCGGGCGGAGTGCTCACCGGGCTCGACGCGGCCGAGACGAAGGCCGGTACGGGAGCCACGGCCGCCGCCGACCCCTTCGGCTGGGACACGCTCGGCGCCTCCGGGATCGCCGTCGTCCTCGGCCTGGTCGGCGTGCTGCTCTCGCTGCTCGTCTCCGTGCTCGTCGGCCGCGGCCTCATCGTCGAACTCCTCGACCTGCGCAACTCCGCCCTCGAAGTGGCCGGCCACAGCCTCCCTCGGGCCATGCGCCGACTGCACGCGGGCCAGGGCGTCGACATCGACGCCGAGGCCCCCATCCGCCGCCTCGCCGGCGACGAACTCGCCCAGGTCGGCACCGCGTTGACCGCAGTCCAGCGCGCCGCCCTCAGGGCCGCCTCCGAACGCGCCGAACTCCTCAGCGGCATCTCCGGCGTCTACGTCAGCCTCGCCCGCCGCAGCCAGGTCCTCCTCCACCGCCAACTCGACCTGCTCGACGCGATGGTGCGCCGCCAGCGCGACCCGGCCGAACTCCACGAGCTGTACCGCGTCGACTACCTGGCCACCCGGATGCGCCGCCACTCCGAGAGCCTGCTGATCCTCTCCGGCATCGCGCCCGGCCGGGGCTGGCGCGACCCGATCCCGCTGACCGACATCCTGCGCGCGGCCGTCGCCGAGATCGAGAACTCGTCCCGGGTGCAGATCTGGGCCGTACCGAAGGTGTCGCTGAACGGCGGTTCGGTCGCCGACGTGATCCACCTGCTCGCCGAACTCGTCGAGAACGCAACGGCGTTCTCCCCGCCCAGCACCCAAGTACAGCTGCGCGCGGCCCGGTTGCGGGAGGGCGTCCTCATCGAGATCGAGGACAGCGGCTTCGGCATGAAGGACGACGCGCTGGCCGACGCCAACCGCAAGATCCAGTCCGAGAAGGTCGACCTCCTCGACGCCAAGCAGATCGGCCTCTTCGTGGTCAACCGACTGCGCGAACGCCAGGGCCTCCGCGTCGAGATACGGCACTCGCGCAGCGGCGGCGTCACGGCCGCCGTACTCATCCCCGAGGGCCTGATGCGCGACGACATGCCGGTGGGCGAAGTGCAACAGGCCACCGGCGGGCGGGGGTTGGCACCGGCGTCGGCTCTGGTCCCGCAGCAGCGACTGCGGGGGGCAGGTGCCTGAGGCACCCCCGCACCCTTGCCGCCTCCGCACCATCTCCACACAGATGTACCGCAATAGCAGTACAGGTGGGGCGGATGGGGCGGATAGGTTCGTTCGATACTTCAAGTGCACTGCTGGAAGGGTCAGTTCCGTGTCCGACACCCCCACACCGTCGTCCCCCACCCCGTCCCACCGCAGAAGGCGGTCCCTCTCGCGTCGCGGCGCGATAGGGGCCGCCGGAGCCGTCGCCGCCGGGGCCGCCCTCACTCCGGTGGTGTTCGCGGCCACCGACTCCGGCTCAGACTCGGACTCAACCCCCGACACGACCCCGTCGGGCACGAAGCCGGAGACCTTCCCGGCCACCCGTACGGCAACCGCCACCGGTACCACCCCCACCACCACGACCTTCGCCGCGTCCTACGTCGGCCTCCGCTGGACCGGCGACGCAGCCGGCGCCGGCATCCGCCTCGCGGACGGCGACTGGCAGCAGACCGGCACCGGTTGCGCGACGATCGACGGCGGCGGTACGGCGTTGATCGCGGCCGACGAGGCCACCACGTACGAGGTGAGGACACCGCCAGGCGCGACGGACGTACGCACGGCCGCCATCGACTGCACCCGAGGCCCGGACCACACCTTCCACGTACCGTCCGAGCCGACCCGAGTCCGCGGCGTCCGCTACCTCTCGCGCCCGGCCTGGGGCGCCGACGAGTCGAAGCGGTACAAGGACGGCAAGGTCAACTCGCCCGAGGCGTACTACCCGTTGCAGTCGATCACGGTCCACCACACGGACACCCCGAACGCCGACCCGGACCCGGCCGCGACCGTCAGAGGGATCTACGAGTACCACGCGGTGACCCTCGACTGGGGCGACATCGGCTATCACTTCCTCATCGACGAGGCGGGCGTCGTCTACGAGGGCCGCTACTCCGGCGACGATCTCGTCCCGGCCTTCAACCCCGACGGCAACCTGGTCACCGCCTTCCACACGGCAGGCTTCAACTCGGGCAACCTGGGCATCGCCCTCATCGGCAACCTGGTGTCCCAGGCCCCCACGGATGCGGCCAAGTCCTCCCTGATCCGCCTGATCAAGGTCATCGCCCGCTTCAAGGGCCTCGACCCCCAGGCAAAGATCACCTACACCAACCCGGTCAACGGCGTGAAGAAGGACAACGAGACGATCAGCGGCCACCGGGACTGGCTCCAGACGGACTGCCCGGGCCAGACGATGTACGACCTGCTGAGCGAGGTCAGGTCAGCAGCGGCCCGTTGACCTGCTGAGCGAGCAGCAGCGCCAGGGGGCCGCCCTGGAGCAGGAAACGCCCCTGGGCGGCAGCCTGGATCGCATCGTCCATCGGCCACCACATCACCTTGAAGTCCGCTTCGCTCGGCATGAGTTGCTGCGGTCCCAAGGTGAGGCCTTCGGCCAGGAACAGGTGGACGCGGGCGATGGAGTTCAGGGTGATGGCGTACGCGCCGAGGGGGCGCCAGGTTTCGGCGGTGACGCCGGCTTCCTCGCGCAGTTCGCGCCTGAAACACCAACTGCGCAGCATCAAGACCGTCCGCACCAGCGAGGAGTACACGTGACCGACCGTCAGGAGGCCACGATCAGTGACGCGGACCGGGCCGACGCCCGCGCGCTCTGGGATTTCCACCAGATGGGTCACGAGCTGCGGCCCTGCTCCGCCGCGATCGCCCTCGGCAGCCTCGATCTCGGTGTGGCCGGCGCCGCCGCCGACCTGTACCACGCCGGTATGTTCCCGGTCGTGGCCTTCACCGGTGACATCAGCGGCGCCACCAGGGAGCGGTTTCCCCGGGGCGAGGCCGTCCACTACCGCGAGCACGCGCTCTCCCTCGGAGTGCCGGACGAGGCCATCCTTCTGGAGCCGAAGGCCACCAACACCGGCCAGAACATCGGCTTCTCCCGCGAGGTGCTGGAGAACGCGGGGATCGCGGTGACCACCGTGCTGCTGATCTCCATGCCCTACATGCAGCGCCGCGCCTACGCGACATGCCGCAAGTTGTGGCCCGAGGTTGAGCCGGTCTGCGTCTCCCAGTCGCTGTCGTTCGACGAGTACGTCACGACCCACGCCGACGAGAAGCAGTTCATCGACATGCTGATGGGCGACATGGAGAGGGTGATGGAGTACCCCAAGCGTGGTTTCGCCATCGAGCAGCACGTTCCGGAAAGGGTCCGCGATGCCTTCGACCGTCTCCGCGTCCGCGGTTACGACAGCTGGCTCCTGCCTGCCTGACAGTGCCGCGCGCCCGAGTACGCGGCCGGTGGGCTCGTGCGCGATCCATCAACCCAACCTGCTGCCCCGTCTTTCCACTCTGGCGAAGCTCTACACGGCCAATGTGTGGGTGGTCCTCGACGACGTCCAGTTCGTCCGCCGCGACTACCAACACCGCGCTCGCCTCGCCGCGCTCGACGACCCACAACGGCAGCAGTGGCTGTCTGTCGAAACCCGCCTCCCGCACGGCCGCGCAACGTTGATTCGCGATGCCCGACTCGCCGACCCGCGGCGCAGTGCCCGCCGCCTCGGCCAGCTGCCCGCGCAGCACTACCACGCCAGCCCCCACTGGCAGTTGCTGCATGCCTCACTCGAACCCGTCGTCCGTTCCCTCGCCGAGGGCGTCGGCACAGCGGCCGTCGCCGAGGCCACCACCCGCGCCCTGCTGAACCTCTTGGGCTGGCGCGGCACCATCGTGCGCAGCAGCGACCTCGCCGCTTCATCCGACCGCTCGGTACGTCTGGCCGACCTCACCACCGCCGTCGGCGCCGGCACCTATCTCTGTGGCACCGGCGGCCTGCGCTACCTCGACCACCGCCCCTTCGCGGAGCGACAGCTCAACGTCCACGCCTTCCGCCCGCCCACGGCCGCCGAGAACCTGTGGACCGGAGCCGCGAGGATCACCGCCCTCTGGGCACTCGCCGCATACGGACCTTCCCGCGTGAGGGCTGCGTTCGACGCCCTGCGCACACCCTGACCACCGTCTACGGATCTTCATCGTGCTCCTTCGGCGGCATTCGCCGCAGGGGCGCGACCAGCCGCGACGGCACGCCAGACGACCCACGCCACCCCCCCTGACCTGCACGGATCCCCAGCCCTCCGCCGCGCATTACCCTGGGAGGCTGACCGTCCCCCCTGTCAGGAGAGAAATGGCCGTCAACCTGGTCAATGTCGAGAACGTCAGCAAGGTGTACGGCACCCGTGCCCTGCTCGACGGTGTCTCGCTCGGTGTCTCCGAAGGGGACCGGATCGGGGTCGTGGGCCGCAACGGAGACGGCAAGACCACGCTGATCCGGATGCTCGCCAAGCTGGAGGAGTCCGACACCGGACGTGTCACGCACTCCGGCGGACTGCGCCTCGGCGTCCTCACCCAGCACGACTCCCTCGACCCGGAGGCGACCGTCCGCCACGAGGTCATCCGGGACATGGCCGACCACGAGTGGGCGGGCAACGCCAAGATCCGCGATGTGCTGACGGGACTGTTCGGCGGGCTGGACCTGCCCGGCTTCCCGCAGGGGCTCGACACCGTGATCGGCCCGCTCTCCGGTGGTGAGCGCCGCCGTATCGCGCTCGCCAAGCTGCTCATCGAGGACCAGGACCTGGTCGTCCTCGACGAGCCGACGAACCACCTCGACGTCGAGGGCATCGCCTGGCTCGCCCAGCATCTGCGCGAGCGGCGCTCCGCGCTCGTCTGCGTGACCCACGACCGCTGGTTCCTGGACCAGGTCTGCACGCAGATGTGGGACGTGCAGAAGGGCGACGTCTACGAGTACGAGGGCGGCTACACCGACTACGTCTTCGCCCGCGCCGAGCGCGAGCGCATCGCCGCCACCGAGGAGACCAAGCGGCAGAACCTGGTCCGCAAGGAGCTGGCCTGGCTGCGCCGGGGCGCCCCGGCCCGTACGTCGAAGCCGCGCTTCCGCGTCGAGGCCGCCAACGAACTGATCGCGGACGTGCCGCCGCCGCGCGACACCAGCGAGCTGATGAAGTTCGCGTCGTCGCGGCTGGGCCGTACGGTCTTCGATCTGGAGGACGTGACCGTCCAGGCCGGGCCCAAAGTCCTTCTGAAGCACATCACTTGGCACCTCGGTCCCGGCGACCGCGTCGGCCTGGTCGGGGTCAACGGCGCCGGAAAGACCTCCCTGCTGCGTGCCCTCGCCGACGCCGCCCGCAGCGACGGCGAGACCCAGCCGGTGGCCGGCAAGGTCGTCGTAGGGAAGACGGTCAAGCTGGCCTATCTCTCGCAGGAGGTGGCCGAACTGAAGCCCACGCTGCGGGTGTTGGAGGCCGTGCAGCAGGTGCGGGAGCGGGTCGATCTCGGCAAGGGGCGGGAGATGACCGCCGGGCAGCTGTGCGAGACGTTCGGCTTCAACAAGGAGAAGCAGTGGACGCCGGTCGGGGACCTGTCCGGTGGTGAGCGGCGACGGCTGCAGCTGCTGCGGCTTCTCATGGACGAGCCCAACGTCCTCTTCCTCGACGAGCCCACCAACGACCTCGACATCGAGACCCTGACCCAGCTGGAGGACGTCCTCGACGGCTGGCCCGGTTCGATGATCGTGATCTCCCACGACCGGTTCTTCGTCGAGCGCACCACCGACAAGGTCTACGCCCTTCTCGGCGACGCCACCCTGCGGATGCTGCCGCGCGGCATCGACGAGTACCTGGAGCGGCGCCACCGTATGGAGGAGGCGGCAGCCGCTGCCGTCCCCGTCGTGGAGAAGGCCGTGCCCGCCGTGAGCGCCGCCGACCAGCGGGCCGCGAAGAAGGAACTCCAGAAGATCGAGCGGCAGTTGGACAAGGTCTCCGAGAAGGAGGCCAAGCTGCACGCCCAGATCGCCGACAACGCCACGGACTTCGCGAAGGTGGCCGAACTGGACGCGCAGCTAAGGGACTTGGGCGGCGAGCGCGAGGAGCTGGAGATGCGGTGGCTGGAACTCGCCGAGGACGCGTGAAGGGTGAGTGAAGGCGCATAACGGCGCTGTCACGGGCCGGTTCTCCCTTGGGTACAGGGGTGAACCGGCCCGTTGTCCATGGACAGCCGAGTGATAGAAAGGGCCGTCTGAGACCTGCTTGAATGCGCCTCCGGGTCCTTCGCGAACCTCGGAGCGTGGCTAAAAATCAGTGAACGAGGGGGAGCCGCTGATGACTCAGCCGCCCGAACAGCCGCCGTCCGGCGGTTACGGAGCGCCGCCGAACCAACCGCCACAGCCACCGTCCGGCGGATTCGGCGCTCCCGTCCAGCCGACGCCCGGCTACGGCTATCCGCAGCAGCCGGGTCCGTACAACTCCGGTCCCTACGGCAATCCGCAGCAGCCGGGTCCGTACGCCCAGCCGCAACAGCCCGGCCCCTACGGTCAGCCGCCCCAACAGGCCGGCCCCAACGGCGGCTACGGCTACCCCCCGCCCCCGCCACCGCAGTTCGCCCCGCCCCAACCCCCCTCCGGCCGCGGCCCCTTCAAGGGCAGGCCCGCCCTGCTGATCGCGGCGGCGGTCGCCGGGCTGCTGGTCGTCGGCGGCACGGTGTGGGCGGTCACCGGCGGCGGTGACGACAAGAAGCCGGTCGCGGAGAAGAGCGGCAGCCCCACGGCCTCCGGCACGAGCAGCGCCGACGACCCCGCCAACCCCGGTGACGGCAGCGGCGACGGCGGCAAGGACCCCGAGAACCTCAACGAGGGCCGCAAGTCCGGCGAGGCGAAGGTGCTCTGGTACAAGGAGGCACCGGACGCGCCCGGTTCCGGCGCCGACGCCCCCGGCATGTGGATCACCGGCAGGACCGCGGTGAAGGCCGCGTACAAGGAGGTCGTCGCCTACAACGTGGGCAACGGCAACCCGACCTGGCCCACGATCACCTTCCCCCAGAAGATCTGCGCGGTCACCCCGGAGAAGTCGGCCGGCGACAAGATCGTGGTGGCGTACATGAGCGGTGTCAGCGACAGCGCCAAGTGCAACCACCTCCAGCAACTCGACCTGAACACCGGGGCGAAGGGCTGGACCGCGACCGTCGCGGACGGCGACCTGTTCGACAGCGCGCTCAGCATCGGACTGACCATCACCGGCAAGACCCTGATGGTGGGCCGTTCGCAGTCGGGTGTGGCCTACGACCTCGCCACCGGCAAGCAGCTCTACGAGAAGAAGAAGTACGGCGCGGCCTGCTTCCCGTCCGCCTTCGCGGGCGGCAGCAGGCTGCTCGTGGTCTCGTCCTGCGGGGCGGGCTCCGACACCGCGCACGACGAGGTGCAGGAACTCGACCCGGCGACCGGCGGCGCCAAGTGGACGAAGGCGATCCCCAAGGGCTGGACGGTCTCCCACGTGTACTCCGTGGACCCCGTCGTCCTCTACATGACCGACGCGGACAACAAGCACTGGAACATCTCGACGCTGAAGAGCGACGGTTCCGTCCGCTCGCAGGTCGACTCCAAGGCGTCCTTCGCGGCCGGCTGCGGCACCTTCAACGACGATCTGCAGGGCTGCGAGGACGTCGCGGCCGACGCGAACACCCTCTACCTCCCGACCGCCGCGACGACCGGCCCCAACCAGATCGTCGCGATCGACCTCGCCACCGGCAAGGAGAAGTGGCGCGTCAAGTCGCCCGAGGACGAGTCGATGCTGCCGGTCAAGGTCGAGGGCGGCAAGCTCATCGCCTACGTGGAGGCCGCCTACGACGCGGGCGGCCAGGTCGTGTCCGTCCCGACGACCGGCTCCTCGCACACCACGACGAAGCTGCTCCAGCTGCCGGCGGGCACCGCGAAGATCGAGTCGAGCTTCTTCTCCCGGGACGTCGACTACGTCGACGGGCGCTTCTACATCTCGTCGACCCGGCTGAACGGCAATGACGACACGAAGGAGAAGTTGATGCTCGCCTACGGCAAGTGACGCCTTCCGCCGTCCTGTTCGCCTCCGTCGACCCGTCCCCGAGGTACCCGTCATGACCCAGCCGCCCCCGCCCCCGCCGAACCAGCCCCCGCAGCCGGGCGGCTTCGGCCCGCCCCAGGACCAGCCCCCGCAGCAGCCCCCGCCCCCACCGGGTTACGGCTACCCGCAGGCGCCGCCCCCGCCACCGCCCCAGCAGCCGGGCTACGGCTACCCCGGCCAGCAGCCCAACCCGTACGCGCAGCCCCCGCAGCAGCCGTACGGTCAGCAGCCCAACCCCTATGGCCAGCAGCCCGGTTACGGCTACCCGGGGCCGGGCCAGCCCGGTCAGCCGACCATGCCGTTGCACCCGCAGCCGGGTCAACCGGGCGGCGGCGGACGGAAGTTCGGGGCGTCCGCGGTGATCATCACGGCGGCGGTCGTGGCGATCGCGCTGATCGTCGGCGGCGGGATCTGGTACTCGTCCTCGTCCGGCAAGGACGACAAGGCCGACGCCAAGAGGACCAGCGCCGACTCGACTCCCTCCGACAGTAAGGGCGGTACGGGTGGCACCACGTCCGGCGGCAAGGAGAAGGTGCCCGCCGACACCGCCTCCAAGGTCCTCTTCCAGGTCCCGATGCCCAAGGTCGCCGACACCATGGTGACCACCGGCTCCTGGCTCACCGACAAGGTGTACGCCAAGAGCGGGGCCGCCGAGATCGACGGCTACGACCGCGACTCCGGCGCCAAGCTGTGGACGATCAAACTCCCCGGCCCGGTCTGCCAGGCCACCAGGAACACCACCACCGACGGCAGAACGGCGATCATCTACGAGCCCGCCATGCCGACCAAGGCCAAGCCCTCGAACGGCTGCAGCCAGATCGCCGCGATCGACCTGAACGCGGGCACCAAACTGTGGACCAAGACCGCCAACTCCGGTGACCAGCCGATCAGTTTCGAGAACGTCACCGTCAGCGCCAACACGGTCGCCGTCGGCAGCACCAACGGCGGCGCCGCCTTCGACATCGCCACCGGCAAGGTCCTGTGGAGCCCGAAGGTCGCCGACTGCTACGACGACGGCTACGGCGGCGGCGCCAAACTGGTCGCGGTCCGCAAGTGCGGCACGTACGACTCGCCCACCCTGCACATCCAGACCATCGACCCCACCTCCGGGAAGGTGCTCTCGGACTACACGATGGCCCAGGGCATCGAGTACGCCAGCATCGTGTCGACCGACCCGCTGGTCGTCGCGGCCGACGTCGGCGACAGCGCGGGCGACGGCAGCGGCATCTCCGACTTCTTCTCCATCGACAACAGGACCGGCGCCCTGCGCGCCCACATCTCGGCACCGGGCAAGCAGTACGCGGCCCGCTGCGACGGCATCACCCGCGTCGAGGCCTGCACCGAACTCGCCGTAGGGAACGACCGGTTGTACGTCCCCACCGAGGAACACGACGGCTCCGGCGACTCCTACAGCAAGACCAACGAGATCGTCGCCTTCGACCTCGCCACCGGCAAGCAGACCGGCCAGCGCGCCGACGCCGGCGACGGCTACACCATCACCCCGCTGCGCATGGACGGCAGCAACCTGCTCGCCTACAAGTACCCGCCCTACGACAAGGGCGGCCAGATCGTCAGCATCGACGGCGACTCCTTCAAGGAGACGACGCTGCTGGAGAACCCGAGCACCGAGACGGTACGGGACGCGGAGACCAGCTTCCTGCCGGACTACGCGGAGATCCTCTACGCGGAGGGCCGGCTGTACATGTCGGCGGTCTACGCGGACAAGCCCTCGTCGTCCTCCACCGACGACAAGGACCTGGCGATCGCCTTCGGCACCACAGGCTGAACCACCCCTCCCCTCATGTGTGAATGCCCCGGAATGCGAAAAAGTCCGTCGATCCGGGGCACTTCTCTCCAGTAGGGGCAGCGCAACGTCGAACAAGCGTGTAGCTTCCGGGGGCATGAAGAACGGGGGTGCTGGGGGCCCTCTGTTCT
Source organism: Streptomyces sp. NPDC050548 (assembly GCF_044457385.1). Lineage (NCBI taxonomy): Bacteria > Bacillati > Actinomycetota > Actinomycetes > Kitasatosporales > Streptomycetaceae > Streptomyces > Streptomyces sp. NPDC050548. Next base: position 856,531 of record NZ_JBITGV010000001.1, on the reverse strand, counting down.
TGGGGACCAGTGGGCATCCATAGTGGGCATCCATTGGGGGGACTGGGGGGTTGCTCGATGGGAGTGCGGCTGATGGTGGTCGACGACCACCGATTGCTCGCCGAGGCACTGGCCTCGGCACTGAAGCTGCGGGGACACCGGGTGCTGGCCGCGGCGGCGCCCGCGGCGGGCGCGGCGGAACTGGTGATCACCCGCGCGCCCGAGGTGTGCCTGCTGGGCACGGCGACACCGGCCGAACCGGGCATCTTCGACCCGGTGGTGAAGATCAAACGGGAACGCCCGCAGGTGGCGGTCCTGGTCCTCGGCCCGGTCCCGAGCCCCCGCGGCATCGCCGCGGCCTTCGCGGCCGGCGCCTCGGGCTACGTACGCCACGACGAGCGCATAGAGGGCGTGGAACGCGCCATCATGAAGGCGAGGGCGGGCGAGGCGGCCGTAGCCCCACTGCTGTTGCAAGGCGCCTTCAGCGAGTTGCTCAACCCGGCGGCCCAGCCCGACGACGAGGGCCAACGACTCTTGCAGATGCTCACGCCGAGGGAGGTCGAGGTCCTGGTCCGGGTGGCCGACGGCGAGGACACCCGCCTGATCGCCGCCGGCATGGGCATAGCACCGTCGACGGCCCGCACGCACGTCCAGCGGGTCCTGATGAAGCTGGGGGTGGGTTCGCGACTGGAGGCGGCGGCCCTGGCGGCCCGCACAGGCCTGCTGGACCGGGCGGGCCCACTGACCAGTTCGGCGGGCCCGGAAGCGTAATGGATCGGCGGTGGGTGCGGGAGGAGTCCCGCGTCACGTGGGAGGCCATGAGCAGACGCGAACACGCGGCTGTCCTACGGTCCGTCCGCAAGGGCCAGTTGACACGGGACCCAGCCACGGCGCTGCTGGCGCTGCACTGGGCCTGGACCGTCATCGGCCCGCCCGGTGCGCGCAGGCGCTACCGCTGGCTGGACGCCTTCTTCGATGTCAGGCCCGCTGCTTTCCTCACGGACATCTACGACGGCACCGAGCGGAACGACGTCCGCACATACGTCCGTCGCGACGCCCGAAGGACCGAGGCGGCGTACCTGCCGTTCCTGGAGTCGCTGGGCGTGGATACGGGTCAGCGGTGACGATCGGCGCGTATGGCCTGGAGGAGGGCTGCGAGGGCCGTGGGGGTGGTGGTGAGGAAGGTGGCGGGGGTTTCGCTTTCGCGGAGGTGGAGGGTGGTGGGGGTGGTGGCGAGTTCGACGCAGTTGTTGCCGTCGCCGCTTCCGGAGAAGGACGACTTCTGCCAGTTGTCGGGGATGATCACGGTGCGCCTCACAGTTCCTTCGCCAGCCTATGGATGACGTCACGAACCCGCCCGGGTCGTTGCCGTGGACGCCTCACCGGGCCAGCACGAGATGGCCGTCGACCTGTTCGGTCACCTCGCACCACGTCTGTGCATCGTGGCCTCCGACGCCGTGTCGCACCTGAAGGCAACGATCAATACCTACGACGTGCTCTACAGCGTCTTCGGCGCCCTCGACTTCACCGACCCCCGTGAGCTGCTTCCCGCGGCTGCCAGTGCTCTCAAGCCGGGCGGACGTCTGGTGTTCTCCACTCTCGCGCACTATCTGAGCGGCGCCCCCGCGCAGGCGGACGTGGTGGCCGCCGCTGTCCCGGCGAAGACGCCGGAGGGGGAAGCCGTCACGATGCGCCGGTGGGTGCTTCAGGAGCAGGTCTGGGTGAAGGTCCTGGACGAGGCCGGGTTCACCGAAACGGGAGTTGACGTGTTGCCGTCGACCGTCGAGGGACCACGCACCGCGGACACGCTGCTGGTGACCGCAGTGCGCTAGCCGCAGTACGGGTCGATGGTGGCCGGGTCGCTGCGGGCGTCGATACACCTGGCTGCGGGCGCGACCAGCCACAGCCCACCCGTACCCGGCAGACGACCTAAGCCCCGTCTTCCTTCTCCGCGACCTCCGCCAGTTCCACCGGAGGTGTGGGTCGCAGCTTCAGCCACCCCAGGAAAAAGATCCCGAGCAGCAACATCGCGATCCCGGTCCACAGGTTGATGTTGACCCCCTCGGACTTGTCCAGCGACGAATCCGACGGGTTGATCCCGGCGATCGTGACGATCACGCCGTAGACGACGAACAACCCCCCGATGATCAACCGCAGATCGAACAGCCGGGACGCGGTCGTCGACTTGCCCTCCAGCTCGCTGACCTCGCGCTGGACGTCCTTCTCGGAGTATCCGGAGTTTTCGGACATGGTCTCTCAATCCTCCCGCGGCTAGAACGAGAACGGGATGTAGCAGACGGCGGCCAGGATGACCGCGCCCCAGCCGAGCAGGGCCGGCCGGCGGTACCACGCGTCGTCGCCCGCGGCGGGCGCCTCGGTCATGCCGGGGGACGTCGTGCCGTAGACCAGGCCCTGGAGCTGTTCGGTCGGCTTCGGTTGCGTGAACAGGGACACCGCGAACATGACCACCGCACCGGCGACGAACCCGGCGATCGCGGAGACGAAGTTGGCGCCCTGGTCGGAGGGGATGGAGATGATCCCCTGCTTGTAGATCCAGAAGTAGTTGACCATCGCGGTGACCGTGCCCGCGAGGAGGCCCCAGAACCCGGACTTGGGCGTGGCCTTCTTCCAGAACATGCCGACGATGAAGACGACGAACATCGGCACGTTGAAGAAGGAGAACAGGGTCTGGAGGTAGCTCATGATGTTGGAGAAGGACGACGCCAGGAACGCCGTGCCCACCGACGCCGCCACGCCGAGCACCGTGATCAGGCGGCCGAAGCGGACGTAGTACCCGTCCTCGCGGTCCCGGACGACGTACCTGGCCCAGATGTCGTTCGTGAACACGGTGTTGAAGGACGACACGTTGGCCGCCATACCGGCCATGAAGGCCGCCAGCAGACCGGTCACCGCGATGCCGAGGACACCGTTGGGCAGCAGCGTCCTCATCAGGTAGGGGATCGCGTGGTTGTACTGCAGGTAGTAGCCGGGTGTGCCGATCTTCGGGACCAGGGCCTCGGCGACCAGGCCCGGGATCATCACCAGGAAGACGATGAAGACCTTCGGGTACGCGGCGATGAGCGGGGTGCGCTGGGCGGCGGAGAGGTTCTTCGCGGAGAGCGCGCGCTGTACCTCCGCGAAGTTCGTCGTCCAGTAGCCGAACGACAGCACGAAGCCCAGCCCCAGCACGATGGTCAGCCAGTTCGCCCCCAGCGGGTTGGCGCTGCCGATGCCGGTGCCGCCCCACGCGGTGGTGAAGTTGTGGCCGTGGGTCGCGTCCAGCTTGTGGGTCAGCCCGTCCCAGCCGCCGACCTTCTTCAGGCCGAGGTAGGAGATCGGGATGAGGGCGGCCAGGATCACGAAGAACTGGAGCACTTCGTTGTAGATCGCCGACGACAGGCCGCCGAGGGTGATGTACGCGAGCACGAAGGCACCCGCGACGACGATCGCCACCCACTGCGGCCAGCCCAGCAGCGCCTCGACGACGATCGCGAGGGCGTACAGGTTCACACCGGCGATCAGGATCGCGGCGAAGGCGAACAGGAACGAACTCAGCAGGTGTGCCCACTTGTCGAAGCGGAGGAGGAGGAACTCCGGGACCGAGCGCACCTTCGAGCCGTAGTAGAAGGGCATCATCACCAGGCCGAGGAAGACCATGGCCGGGATGGCGCCGATCCAGTACCAGTGCACGGTGTACGCGCCGTACTGCGCGCTGTTCGCGGCCATGCCCAGGATCTCGGTGGCGGCCAGGTTGGCGGAGATGAAGGCGAGACCGGTGATCCACGCGGGCAGGGAGCGCCCGGAGAGGAAGAAGTCGAGGCTGGTCTTCACCGATCTGCGGGCGGCCAGACCGATGCCGAGGACGACGACGAAGTAGATCGCCAGGATCGTGTAGTCGAGCCCGTTGGTGGGGAGCCGGAGCTCGGCGGCGAGGGAGGTGGGGGGCTGCAGATTCTGCATCAAGCGCTCACCTTGTTTGATGTTCTTCGTTTGGTGTTCTTTGTTTGATTTTGATGGTGACGACTGGGGGGATCGGTGGTTTGATGTGTTTAGTTCTGTGTGAAGCCCGGATGTGGCGTGGATGTACGTACGGATGGAGAGCCCGGCGTGAAGAAGACCTCGACCCGGTTGGCCGACGGTCGTGAGCTCATCTACTACGACCTGCGGGACGACACCGTGCGCGACGCGGTGGACCGCCGCCCGCTGGAGCGCACGGTCACCACTTCGGAGGTACGGCGGGACGTGCTGCTCGGCGATTCGGTGGCGATCGCCTCGCACCGCCAGGGCCGCATCTATCACCCGCCGGTCGACCAGTGCCCGCTCTGCCCGACGACGGGCGACCGGCTCAGCGAGATCCCGGACTCCTCGTACGACGTCGTCGTGTTCGAGAACCGTTTCCCCTCGCTCGCCGGGGACTCGGGCCGCTGCGAGGTGGTCTGCTTCACCTCCGACCACGACGCGTCCTTCGCCTCGCTGACCGAGGAGCAGGCGGCCCTCGTCCTGGAGGCGTGGACGGACCGGACGTCGGAGCTGTCGCATCTTCCCTCCGTCGAGCAGGTCTTCTGTTTCGAGAACCGCGGCGAAGAGATCGGTGTGACCCTCGGTCATCCCCACGGCCAGATCTACGCCTACCCGTTCACCACCCCGCGCACCGCGCTGATGCTGCGTTCACTCGCGACTCATAAGGAGGCGACCGGCGGGGAGAACCTCTTCGACGCCGTCCTGGAGCGTGAACTCGCCGGTGAGCGGGTCGTCCTTGAGGGTGAACACTGGGTCGCCTTCGTGCCGTACTCCGCGCACTGGCCCTACGAGGTCCACCTGTATCCCAAGCGCCGCGTGCCCGATCTGCTCGGGCTCGACGAGGCGGCGCGCACAGAGTTCCCCAAGGTCTATCTGGAACTCTTGAGGCGCTTCGACCGGATCTTCGGTGAGGGCGAGCCTCCGACGCCGTACATCGCCGCCTGGCACCAGGCGCCGTTCGGCACGCTGGAGGAGTTCGAGGGTGTGAGCAGGGACGACTTCGCGCTCCACCTTGAGCTTTTCACCATTCGCCGTACTTCCGGCAAGCTGAAGTTCCTCGCGGGTTCCGAGTCCGGCATGAGCGTGTTCATCAACGACGTGCCGCCGGAGTTCGCGGCACAGCGACTGCGAGAGGTAGCGAGTTGATGAGCGGTAAGTACCTGGTCACGGGCGGGGCGGGTTACGTCGGCAGCGTGGTCGCCCAGCACCTGCTGGAGGCGGGCCACGAGGTCACCGTCCTGGACAACCTCTCGACGGGCTTCCGTGAAGGGGTGCCGGCGGGTGCGTCGTTCATCGAGGGCGACATCCGCGACGCCGCCAAGTGGCTGGACTCGTCCTACGACGCCGTCCTCCACTTCGCCGCGTTCTCCCAGGTCGGCGAGTCCGTCGTCAAGCCCGAGAAGTACTGGGAGAACAACGTCGGCGGCTCCATGGCCCTCCTCGCCGCCATGCGCGAGGCGGGAGTCCGCAAACTCGTCTTCTCCTCCACGGCGGCCACGTACGGCGAGCCGGAGGAGGTCCCGATCGTCGAGACCGCCCGCACCTCCCCGACCAACCCCTACGGCGCGTCGAAGCTGTCGGTCGACTTCATGATCACGAGCGAGGCGGCGGCCCACGGCCTGGGTGCGGTCTCCCTCCGCTACTTCAACGTGGCTGGTGCGTACGGCAGTTGTGGCGAGCGGCACGACCCGGAGTCGCACCTCATCCCCCTGGTCCTCCAGGTCGCCCAGGGCAAGCGGGACGCGATCTCCGTCTACGGCGACGACTACCCGACGCCGGACGGCACCTGCGTCCGCGACTACATCCACGTGGCGGACCTGGCCGACGCGCACCTGCTGGCGCTCAAGGCGGCCACGCCCGGCGAGCACCTGATCTGCAACCTCGGCAACGGCGAGGGCTTCTCCGTCCGCCAGGTCATCGAGACGGTCCGCCAGGTCACCGGACACCCGATCCCCGAGGTCGTCGCCCCGCGCCGCGGCGGCGACCCGGCGTCCCTGGTCGCCTCGGCGGACCGCGCCAAGGAGCGCCTCGGCTGGAACCCGACCCGCGCGGACCTCGCGGGCATCGTCGCGGACGCGTGGGCGTTCGCGCAGAACGTATCGAAGGGTTAGGAGAGAACACGTGGGTGTACTTGAGGGCTTCGAGGAGCTGTACGGCACCGCTCCCGAGGGCGTCTGGGCCGCGCCGGGCCGGGTCAACCTGATCGGCGAGTACACCGACTTCAACGAGGGCTTCGTGATGCCGCTCGCCCTGCCGCACACGGCGGTGGCGGCGGTCTCGCGCCGCAGCGACGGAGTCCTCCGGCTCCACTCGGCGGACATCGAGGGCCCGGTCGTGGAACTGCATGTCGAGGAACTGGCCCCGCGCACGAACACGAGCTGGGCCGCGTATCCGGCGGGCGTGGTCTGGGTGTTGCGCGAGGCGGGTCACCAAGTGACCGGCGCGGACATCCACTTGTCGTCCACGGTCCCGACGGGCGCGGGCCTGTCGTCCTCGGCGGCGCTTGAGGTGGTCACGGCCCTGGCCCTGAACGACCTCTTCGAACTCGGCCTGTCCGGGCCGGAGTTGGCCCGCTTCTCGCAGCGCGCGGAGAACGACTTCGTGGGCGTCCCCTGCGGCATCATGGACCAGACGGCCTCGGCCTGCGCCGAGGAGGGCCACGCGCTCCACCTCGACTGCCGTGATCTGTCGATCCGTCAGATCCCGTTCGACCTGGCGTCGGAGGGCCTGTCGCTCCTGGTGGTCGACAGCCGTGTGAAGCACGCCCTCGGAGACGGCGAGTACGCGGAACGCCGTGAGGGCTGCGAGGAGGGCGCCCGCCAACTCGGCGTCCCCTTCCTGCGGGACGTGGCGTACGAGGACCTGGAGTCGTCACTGGCACGGCTGTCGGACGAACGCATCCGCCGCTACGTCCGCCACGTCGTCTCCGACGACCACCGGGTCGACCAGGTGATCTCCCTCCTGGACGCGGGCGAAGTCCGGGCGATCGGCCCGGTGTTGACCGAGGGCCACGCCTCCCTCCGCGACGATCTGCGCATCTCCTGCCCGGAGTTGGACCTCGTGGTCGACACGGCGGTCGGCGCGGGCGCCCTCGGCGCACGGATGACGGGCGGCGGCTTCGGCGGCTCGGCGATCGTCCTGGTCGAGGCCACGGACGCGGACACGATCACGAAGGCGGTCGAGGAGGCGTTCGCGGGGGCCGGTTACACCGCGCCGCGGGTGTTCCCGGCGGTGCCTTCGGCGGGGGCGCGGCGGGTGAGCTGATCCCGGGCTCGTCGTCTCCCCGCTCGCCGGCGGGTGGGGAGCGGCACCGGGGGCCGTCGGACCGGGCCGGTCACCCTTTGTGATGACGCACGCGGATTCCGGCGGTTACCGTGGACGCGCAGGCCGAGAATCCCGCCCATGGGAGGAATCACCATGACCGCCGAGCCCCTTGCCGAGCCGAGCGCTCAGCCCGGCTGCCACTGGCCGGTGCCGCCCCGGGATGGTTACACCGTGGACGACCTGTTCACCTTGCCCGACCTCCCGCCGCACACCGAGCTGATCGACGGGAGCCTGGTCTTCGTGAGTCCGCAGCGGGATTTTCACAGCACGATGATCGACCTGCTGGTAGGCGGCTTGCGCCGGACGGTTCCCGCGGAATTCAAGGTCCGTCGCGAGATGACCGTCGTTCTCGACCGCCGCAACGGCCCGGAGCCCGACATCTCGCTCGTCCGTGCCGAAGCCGTCACCGGCCTGGAGCAGACCCGCTTCCAGGCCGAGGACGTCCTGCTCGCCGTCGAGGTCGTCTCTCCGGACTCCGAGGCCCGCGACCGCGACACCAAGCCCCGCAAGTACGCCGCCGCCGGTATCCCGTACTTCTGGCTGGTCGAGATGGCAGAGGGCAACCAGCACCCGGTGGTCCGGGTCTACGAGATCGACCCGGTGAACAAGACGTACGCTCTGACCGGCATCCACCACGAGAAGCTCGACCTGAGCGTGCCCTACGGCATCGACGTCGACATCAGCCTGGACGCCCTCAAGGAGCTGTGAGCCTCCGCACCCCCGGCGCCAGCAGCGCCGCCCCCGTGGCCAGTACCACCAGCCCCGCGCATGCCGCGAGGGCGTGTCCCAGGCCCACGGTCGCCGCGAGTGGTCCGGCGATCAGCAGGCCGAGGGGGGCGAAGGACAGGGAGCCGAAGTAGTCGTAGGAGCTGACCCGGGAGAGGGACTCCTCCGGGATCTCGCGGTGGATCGTGGTGCTCCACAGGACGCCGAAGACGTCGCTGGAGACTCCGGCCGTGAACATCGCGACGGCGATCAGCCAGACCGGGGCCCGTACGGCGAGCAGGGCGACCGGTGCCGCCGTCGGGAACGTGGCCAGGACCGCCACCAGGATCGGGCGGCGGACCCGGACGCGGGAGGCCAGGCCCGCGCCGGCGATCGTGCCCAGGGCCTGCGCGGCGACGATCAGGGACCAGGCGCGGGCGCCGCCGAGGTGGCGGTCGGCGGTCAGGGGGCCGAGGACGCCCACGTTCGCGTTGAGCGCCGCCACCACGATCGACCACTGGGCCACCACGACCCACAGCCACTGGCGGGACGCGAACTCCTGCCAGCCGTCCCGGAGATCGGCCCAGCCGGAGGTCTTCCTGGGCGGGCGGGCCGGGACCGGGAGGCGGGCCGTCAGGGCCGCGCTGAGGGCGAAGGACGCGGCGTTCAGGGCCAGCGCCCAGCCGGGGCCGACCAGCGCCACCGTCACGCCCGAGAGCGACAGGCCGAGGAGCATCGCGCTGTTGGTGCCCACCCGCAGCAGACCGTTCGCCCGCTGCAGGCGGTCCGCGGAGACCACCAGCGGCACGATGCCCTCCATCGCCGGGGCGAACAGGGCCGTCGCCGTACCGGCCGCCACCGCCAGCAGACACAGCGCGAGGACGGGCGCGTGCCCGGACAGGACCAGCACGGCCAGGCCCGTGTACGCCCCGGCCCCCAGCACATCCGCGAGCGCCATCAGCCGGGCGCGTGACATCCGGTCCGCGATCACCCCGCCGACCAGGATGAGCACCAGCTGCGGCACCGCCTGGCAGGCCAGGACCAGGGAGAGCCGGCCGGGTCCGGCGCCGGGCAGGGCCAGCACCGCGAAGGCGAGGGCCACTCGGGCGAATCCGTTGCCGAGCACGGAGACGGTGCGGGCGGCGGCGAGGAGCACGAAGGGCCGTTCACGCCACAGCGATGATTTTCCGGCGTCCTGCGTCGAAGTGACTGTCACGGGCAGGGACTTTAGAGGGTCGACCTCAACGCACGTCCACAACCGGCCACTTCACCGACCGCCGTGGTCAGCCCAGTTTCTTGGTGAGGGTGTACTCCGTGATCCCTGGCGGATAGTCCGGGATCACGCACACCACCTCGTAGCCCTGCTTCTTGTAGAACTCCGGTGCCTGGAAGTCCCATGTCTCCAGCCGGGCCGCCACACAGCCGCGCTCTTCGCGGGCGACGCGCTCCGCCCGCGCGAGCAGTCGGGAGCCGAGACCCGTCCCCCGGTGCCGGCCGTCCACCCACAGATAGGTCACATGGAGCCAGTCCGCCCACGTGTGGCAGACCGCTCCGCCCGCCAGTTCCCCCGAGTCGTCCAACGCCCACACGTGGAGCGGAACTTCACGTTCGCGAGGGGTTCCGCGCAGCGCGCGCAGCACCGGGGACGCGGCCGTGTTGGTTTCGAGCAGCCGGGCGCGGAGCAGATCGCGTCGCTCTCTGTCGACTTCCGTCTCAATACGAAACATGCGGCTCACCATAAACGCGCCGGACAGTCAGTTCTGCAAATTGGGTTCCGCTGCTGCCCCCCGGCCGTACCCTGTGAACAGCACCGGTGGGGGCCGGTGCTGATCAGGGGGCGAGACAAGTCGGGTACGACGCCCGATGTGGGGGTAGCAGTCTCTGCACGGCGGCGGCCGTGCGGCTTCGGCAGCTCCCGGGCGTCGTACCCGCAACCATCGCTTCGTCTCCCGACGATGAGGTATCCCCTGCTCCACCAGGAGCCTGGGGAAGGGGGTTTCGTGGTTCGCATCCGAGTCCTGGTCGTCGACGACCATCGCATCTTCGCCGAGTCGCTCGCCGCGGCACTGGCGGCCGAGCCAGATGTCGACGTGTCCGCGGCCGGCAGTGGTCCCGCCGCGCTGCGCAGCATGGAGCGCGCGAACGCCGAGGGCCGCAGATTCGACGTCCTGCTGGTGGACGCCGACCTGGGCGGCAATGTGCAGGGCATTCGCCCCGCCGTGCCGGTACAGGCGGGCAACGAGGACGGGCTGGTGGACGGGATCTCCCTGGTAGCCGGGGTCCGTTCCGCCCAGCCGAGCGTACGGATGGTCGTGCTGGCCGAGAAGGACGATCCGCGCCGGGCCGCGCTGGCCCTGCAGGCCGGTGCTTCCGGCTGGGTCGCCAAGGACTGCTCGCTGTCCAGGCTTTTAACCGTCATCCGAGGTGTCCTGCGCGACGAGACACATCTGCCGCCGGCCCTGCTGACCGGGGTCCTGCGCGAGTTGACGGCCGCACGCAAGCACCGCACCGAGAGCGAGCGTCTGGTGGAGTCGCTGACTCCGCGGGAGCGCGAGGTTCTGCGCTGCATGGTGGCCGGGTTGGGGCGCAAGGCGGTCGCCGAGCGACTGTTCCTCTCCCCGCACACGGTCCGGACGCATATGCAAAACGTGCTCGGCAAGCTGGGGGTCCACTCGACCCTCGCGGCGGTGGCTCTCGCCCGGCGCGCGGGTGTCGGACCCGTCGACCTAGCCGGGGACGTTGTCGAACGGGGCGGTCAACTGGCGTAGCAGTCCGGCCAGTTCGCCCCGCTGGGCGCGGGAGAGTTCCGCGAGGATCGCGCGCTCCTGCGCCAGCAGTCCGGCCAGGGCCTGGTCCGCGCGGTCCTGGCCCTCCTCGGTGAGCCGGACCAGTACGCCCCGGCGGTCGCTGGGGTCGGGGAGCCGCTCGACCAGGCCCTTCTGGGCCAGGCGGTCGATGCGGTTCGTCATCGTGCCGGACGTGACCAGGGTCTGGGTCAGCAGCTGGCCGGGGGAGAGCTGGTAGGGGCTGCCCGCGCGCCGCAGCGCCGTCAGCACGTCGAACTCCCAGGGTTCGAGGCTGTGCTCGGCGAAGGCCAGCCGGCGCGCCCGGTCCAGGTGCCGGGCCAGCCTGCTCACCCGGCTGAGCACCTCAAGCGGCTCCACGTCGAGGTCCGGGCGCTCCCGGCGCCACGCTGCGACAAGCCGATCGACCTCGTCCTCCATGACGATCAGTGTAGTGGTTGTGTCGACATGAAGTCTCTTGACGTCAACTAACTCGATCTCAAGTCTCTTGACATCGAGATAATGGGGCGGGGAAAGTGGGAGACATGACGACTTGGGACCCCGCCCAGTACCTGCGCCACGCCGGCCACCGCGCCCGCCCGTTCACCGACCTCCTCGCCCGCGTCACCGACGTCCCCGGCACCCCGCCCCGCGTCGCCGACCTCGGCTGCGGCCCCGGCAACATGACCGCCGTCCTCGCCGACCGCTGGCCCACCGCGCACATCACCGGCTACGACAACTCACCCGAGATGCTGGAGAAGGCAGCCGCCCACACGGGCCCCACGACCGGCGGCGGCCACCTCGACTTCGCCCACGCGGACGCGACGCGGTGGGCGCCCGCGCAGCCGTACGACCTGATCGTGTCGAACGCGGCGCTGCAGTGGGTGCCGGGACACCTGGACCGGTTCGGCGACTGGATCTCCGCGCTCGCGCCCGCCGGCACCTTCGCCTTCCAAGTCCCGGACAACATCGACGCGCCCCTGCACACCCTGATGCGCGAACTCGCCGCCACCGCCCGCTGGAAGAGCCGGCTCGGCGAGGTGCTGCGCCGCGAGGACTCGGTCCACGCACCCGGCGTCTACCTCGACCGCCTGGCCCGCCTCGGCTGCGCGGCCGACGTCTGGCAGACGACGTACCAGCACATCCTGCCCGGCCCCGACCCCGTCCTCGACTGGGTCAAGGGCACGGGCCTGCGCCCGGTCCTCACCGCGCTCGCCGACGACCCGGAGGCGCGGGACGCGTTCGTGACGGAGTACCGCGACCTGCTGCGCGAGGCGTATCCGACGGCGGAGTACGGCACGGTGCTGCCGTTCCGGCGGCTGTTCGCGGTGGCCCGTAAGGGGGTGTGAGGGGTGATCGCGGCCGTGGATCATGTGCAGTTGGCGGCTCCGGAGGGGTCGGAGGACGCGCTGCGCGCCTACTACGTCGACACCCTCGGCATGACCGAGATCCCGAAACCGCCGGTACTCGCCGCGCGGGGCGGCTGCTGGTTCGGGGCGGGGGCGGTGCAGCTGCACCTGGGGATCGAGGCCGACTTCCGCCCGGCGAAGAAGGCCCACCCGGGGCTCCGCGTGACCGACATCGAGGCGTACGCGGCCCGGCTGAAGTCCCTTGGGGCGCCTGTCACTTGGGACTCGGATCTGCCCGGCTACCGGCGCTTCTACTCGGAGGATCCGGTGGGGAACCGGCTGGAGTTCCTGGAGGCGGTCAGGCGGTTCGGCCCAGGTGGGTGACGAGGATGTGGATCACTTCGTCGTCGAGCGAGTGGCGCAGTCCAGGGCGTGAGGCTCGGAAATGATCTGGCAGGTCACTTCTTCTCAAGTCCCAGTCGACTTCGCACCTCGGTCATGGGGATGCCCGGACCCAGAGTGCCCTCCGCCTTGCGCCGCTGATGGTCCGAGACGGCGAGGGCGTCTTCGAGATCCTCTATCACCTGCGGCGAGACGAGGAGTGCGACCACATGCCCGTCCTCGGTGAGGGCGACGGACTCCCGGTTGTGCCCCAGCGGTCCGTCAGCTCTTCCGGTGCCCTATCAACCGAGGCTTCGCCTCCAGCCCGTCCAGCCCGTGCCATGCCAGGTTCACCAGATGTGCCGCCACCTCCGCCTTCTTCGGGCGGCGGACGTCCAGCCACCACTGGCCGGTGAGGGCGACCATGCCGACGAGGGCCTGGGCGTAGAGGGGGGCGAGCTTGGCGTCGAAGCCTCGGCTCTTGAACTCGCGGCCCAGGATGTCCTCGACCTGGGTCGCGATGTCCGAGATGAGGGACGCGAAGGAACCCGTGGACTGGGGGATGGGGGAGTCGCGGACCAGGATGCGGAAGCCGTCCGTGTACTCCTCGATGTAGTCGAGGAGGGCGAAGGCCGCCTGTTCGCAGAGTTCGCGGGGGTGGCCGGCCGTCAGGGAGCTGGTCACCATGTCCAGCAGGCGGCGCATCTCGCGGTCCACGACCACCGCGTACAGGCCCTCCTTGCCGCCGAAGTGCTCGTAGACCACCGGCTTGGAGACCCCGGCCTTCGCCGCGATCTCCTCCACCGACGTGGCCTCGAAACCTTTCGCCGCGAAGAGCGTGCGACCGACTTCCAGCAGCTGGGCCCGGCGTTCGGCTCCCGTCATCCGGGTTCGGCGCGCGCGCCGGGGCTTCTCGTTGCTCGGGGTGCTGCTGGGATCGGTCGCCACGGCGTCAATCATGCCGCCTCCGCCGACTCCTTCCGGGGCCGAGAGCCGTCCGGACCGGAGATACGGCGCGAATCGATACGCGAGCGTGACGGCCAGCGCACGTCATAGGCCCAGCCGAGCTGCTCGCACCAGCGGATGATCCGCGCCGAGGAGTCGATCTGGCCGCGCATCACACCGTGCCGCGCGGAGGTCGGGTCGGCGTGGTGCAGGTTGTGCCAGGACTCGCCGCAGGACAGGACCGCCAGCCACCACACGTTGCCCGAGCGGTCACGGGACTTGAAGGGGCGCTTGCCGACCGCGTGGCAGATCGAGTTGATCGACCAGGTGACGTGGTGCAGCAGCGCCACCCGGACGAGCGAACCCCAGAAGAAGCCGGTGAACGCGCCCCACCAGGACATCGTCGCCAGGCCGCCGATCAGCGGGGGCAGCGCGAGCGACAGCATCGTCCAGAAGATGAACTGGCGGGAGATCGCCCGGATCGTGCGGTCCTTGATCAGGTCCGGCGCGTACTTGTCCTGCGGGGTGCGCTCCTCGTCGAACATCCACGCGATGTGCGCCCACCACAGGCCCTTGATCAGCGCGGGCACGGTCTCGCCGTAGCGCCACGGCGAATGCGGGTCGCCCTCCGCGTCGGAGAACTTGTGGTGCTTGCGGTGGTCGGCCACCCAGCGCACCAGCGGGCCCTCGACAGCCATCGACCCGGCGATGGCGATCGCGATCCGCAGCGGGCGCTTCGCCTTGAAGGAGCCGTGCGTGAAGTACCGGTGGTAGCCGATCGTCACGCCGTGGCAGCCCAGGTAGTAGAAGAACACCAGCAGGCCGAGATCCAGCCAGCTCACCCCGCCCCAGCTCCACGCCAGCGGCACGGCCGCGAGCAGCGCCAGGAAGGGGACGGTGATGAAGAGAAGGAGGGTCAGCTGTTCCAGCGACCCCTTTTTCTCGCCGCCGAGGGTGGCGGCGGGCAGCGGAGTACCGTCGTCGTTCGCCCGCGGGGCGTCGTCGATCACATCGGAGCTCGTGGTCATGGGCGTCCCCTGTGGGGTTCGGAGGTGGAGGCGGAGCGTCGGACGGCGGGAGCCGAGTATGAGTTCACCATGGACTTCCCTACGGTTCCGTAACCTACGGCGACGTAAGTATGGCAGTGCGTCGACCGGTGGACGAAGCCCGTGAGACCGCGCGTCAGAGTGGACACCTATCCTTGGTGTCGGTCGGACAGCGCGGTCCGCTCTGTTTTCTTCCCGGATGTCCGTCCCGTATGCGACAGCCGCCGCGGGACCGCCGTCCGGGTTCCCTCCGGACGAGCTTCAAACACTGCAAGGAGCCGCACCTGTGAGCAGTGCCGACGACCAGGCCACCACGACCAACAACGAGCTGCGCGCCGACATCCGGCGCCTCGGCGATCTGCTGGGCGAGACCCTCGTCCGCCAGGAGGGCCCCGAACTGCTCGAACTGGTCGAGAAGGTCCGCCGCCTCACCCGGGAGGACGGCGAGGCCGCCGCCGAGCTGCTGCGCGGCACCGAGCTGGAGACCGCCGCCAAGCTGGTCCGCGCCTTCTCCACCTACTTCCACCTGGCCAACGTCACCGAGCAGGTGCACCGCGGCCGTGAGCTGCGCGCCCGCCGGGCCGCCGAGGGCGGTCTCCTCGCCCGTACGGCCGACCGCCTCAAGGACGCCGACCCCGACCACCTGCGCGAGACGGTCAAGAACCTGAACGTCCGCCCGGTCTTCACCGCGCACCCCACCGAGGCCGCGCGCCGGTCGGTCCTCAACAAGCTCCGGCGCATCGCCGCGCTCCTGGAGACCCCGGTCATCGAGTCCGACCGCCGCCGCTACGACACCCGGCTCGCCGAGAACATCGACCTGGTGTGGCAGACCGACGAGCTGAGGGTCGTACGGCCGGAGCCCGCCGACGAAGCGCGCAACGCCATCTACTACCTCGACGAGCTGCACGCCGGCGCCGTCGGTGACGTCCTCGAAGACCTCACCGCCGAGCTGGAGCGCGTCGGCGTCAAGCTGCCCGACGACACCCGCCCGCTCACCTTCGGCACCTGGATCGGCGGCGACCGCGACGGCAACCCGAACGTCACCCCCCAGGTCACCTGGGACGTCCTGATCCTCCAGCACGAGCACGGCATCAACGACGCCCTGGAGACGATCGACGAGCTGCGCGGCTTCCTCTCCAACTCCATCCGCTACACGGGCGCGACGGACGAGCTGCTGGAGTCCCTCCAGGCCGACCTGGAGCTGCTGCCCGAGATCAGCCCCCGCTACAAGCGGCTCAACGCCGAGGAGCCCTACCGGCTCAAGGCCACCTGCATCCGGCAGAAGCTGGAGAACACCAAGAGCCGCCTGGCCAAGGACACCCCGCACCAGCCCGGCCGCGACTACCTCGGCACCGCCGAGCTGCTGCACGACCTCACCCTGATCCAGACCTCCCTGCGCGCCCACCGCGGCGGCCTCTTCGCCGACGGCCGCATGGACCGTACGATCCGCACGCTCGGCGCGTTCGGCCTCCAGCTCGCCACCATGGACGTACGCGAGCACGCGGACGCCCACCACCACGCGCTCGGCCAGCTCTTCGACCGGCTCGGCGAGGAGTCCTGGCGCTACTCGGACATGCCCCGCGAGTACCGCGCCAAGCTCCTCGCGAAGGAGCTGCGGTCGCGCAGGCCCCTCGCCCCCACCCCGGCGCCCGTCGACGCGGCCGGTGAGAAGACCCTCGGGGTGTTCGAGACCGTCAAGAAGGCCCTCGCGGTCTTCGGGCCCGAGGTCATCGAGTCGTACATCATCTCGATGTGCCAGGGCGCCGACGACGTGTTCGCCGCCGCGGTCCTCGCCCGCGAGGCCGGGCTGATCGACCTGCACGCCGGGTGGGCGAAGGTCGGCATCGTGCCGCTCCTGGAGACCACGGACGAACTGAAGGCCGCCGACACCATCCTGGAGGACATGCTCTCCGACCCGTCCTACCGGCGGCTCGTGGCGCTGCGCGGGGATGTCCAGGAGGTCATGCTCGGGTACTCGGACTCGTCGAAGTTCGGCGGTATCACGACCAGTCAGTGGGAGATCCACCGGGCGCAGCGGCGGCTGCGTGACGTGGCGCACCGGTATGGGGTGCGGCTCCGGCTCTTCCACGGTCGTGGCGGGACCGTCGGCCGCGGTGGCGGTCCGTCGCACGACGCGATCCTCGCCCAGCCCTGGGGCACGCTGGAGGGCGAGATCAAGGTGACCGAGCAGGGCGAGGTCATCTCCGACAAGTACCTCGTGCCGTCGCTGGCGCGCGAGAACCTGGAGCTGACGGTCGCCGCCACCCTCCAGGCCTCCGCCCTGCACACCTCGCCCCGCCAGTCCGACGAGGCGCTGGCCCGCTGGGACGCCGCCATGGACGTGGTCAGCGACGCCGCCCACGCCGCTTACCGCAGGCTGGTCGAGGACCCGGACCTGCCGACGTACTTCCTCGCCTCCACGCCGGTGGACCAGCTCGCCGATCTGCACCTGGGCTCGCGGCCCTCCCGCCGCCCCGGCTCGGGCGTCTCGCTCGACGGACTGCGCGCGATCCCGTGGGTGTTCGGCTGGACCCAGTCCCGGCAGATCGTGCCCGGCTGGTACGGCGTGGGCTCGGGGCTGAAGGCGCTGCGCGAGGCCGGTCTCGACACCGTGCTCGACGAGATGCACGAGCAGTGGCACTTCTTCCGCAACTTCATCTCCAACGTCGAGATGACGCTGGCCAAGACGGACCTGCGGATCGCCCAGCACTACGTCGACACCCTCGTCCCGGACGAGTTGAAGCACGTCTTCGACACCATCCGCGCCGAGCACGACCTGACCGTCGCCGAGGTGCTCCGCGTCACCGGTGAGGCCGAACTCCTCGACGCCACCCCGGCGTTGAAGCAGACGTTCACCATCCGCGACGCCTACCTCGACCCGATCTCCTACCTCCAGGTCGCCCTCCTCAAGCGCCAGCGCGACGAGGCGGCGGCCGGTGCGGAACCCGACCCGCTGCTGAGCCGGGCCCTGCTCCTCACCGTCAACGGTGTGGCGGCGGGCCTGCGCAACACCGGCTGAGGAACCGCGAAAAGGGTGCCCCCGAGCTGCCGCAGCGGCTCGGGGGCATCCGTCTTTCGAGCGGTCAGAGTGCTACGAACGCCGCCGTCAGCAACGCGATCCCCGAACCGGCAAGTACCCACGCGGCCCGGGTCAGGCGCAGGCCGCCGGCGACCACCACCGAGGCCAGCAGGAGGGCGCCGCCGAGGGGGACCCAGGCGTAGAGGATTCCGGCGGGGCCGGAGCGCATGACCTCGTCGGTGCCCGGCTTCACGACCACCGCGTACGTCTTGCCCTTCTTCACCGCGACCGTGTGGTCGATGACGACGGTGGCGCGGGCCTTCGACCCGGTCGACACCGGTGTGTAGGGACCGGTGCAGGTGTCGTCGCCGCACGCGGTGACCTGGATCGTGCCGCTCTCGCGGCCCTTGGTCAGCATCACGTTGTGCGCAGTGGGCCAGGAGCCCCAGACCCCGGCGATCAGGATCAGCGCGGCGACCGTGCCCATTGCCGCGAGCCGTCCGAAGTTCATGGCGGGGATCATTGGCCATACCCGCACACGCGGTCAACTTCGGTCACCGACAAGTCGGTCAAGTCAGGAGTTGTACGCGCTCTGCGCCCGCTCCAGACCCTCGCTCACCAGACACTCCACCGAGTCGGTGGCGCGGTCCACGAGGAAGTCCAGTTCCTTGCGCTCCGTGGACGAGAAGTCCTTCAGCACGAAGTCCGCCACCTGCATACGGCCCGGCGGGCGCCCGATCCCGAACCGCACCCGGTGGTAGTCCGGGCCCATCGCCTTCGTCATCGACTTCAGCCCGTTGTGGCCGTTGTCGCCGCCGCCGAGCTTCAGACGGAGGGTGCCGTAGTCGATGTCCAGCTCGTCGTGGACCGCGACGATGTTCGCGAGCGGCACCTTGTAGAAGTCACGCAGCGCGTTGACCGGACCGCCCGACAGGTTCATGTACGACATCGGCTTGACGAGGACGACCCGGCGGCTCGCCGGACCTGGCGCCCCGATCCGGCCCTCCAGGACCTGCGCCTGCGCCTTCCCGGCCCGCTTGAACTTGCCGCCGATCCGCTCCGCGAGCAGGTCGGCCACCATGAAGCCCACGTTGTGCCGGTTGGCCGCGTACTCGGGGCCCGGGTTGCCGAGGCCCACGATCAGCCAGGGGGCGTTCGCGTCGGTCGTCACGTCCATGTCTCCTTGATACGCGCCAGCCGCTGCTCCCGGTGGGAACAGCGGCTGACACAGTGGTGAAGGTGAGGATCAGGCCTCGGTGGCCTCGGCCTCGCCGTCGGCGGGCGCCTCTTCCGCCTGGGCGGCCAGCACCTGGAGGACGACCGCGTCCTCGTCGATGGCCAGCGTGGTGCCCTTGGGCAGCGGGATGTCCTTGGCGGCGATGGAGGCACCGGCCTCCAGGCCCGCGATGGACACGGTGACCGACTCGGGGATGTGGGTGGCCTCGGCCTCGACGGTGATCGTGCTGAGGACGTGCTCCAGCAGGAAGGAGCCCGGGGCCAGCTCGCCCTCGGTGTGGACGTAGACCTCGACGGTGACCTTCTCGCCGCTCTTCACGGTGAGCAGGTCGACGTGCTCAAGGAAGCCCTTGATGGCGTCGCGCTGGACGGCCTTCGGGATGGCGAGCTGGGTCTTGCCCTCGATGTCCAGGGTCAGCAGGACGTTCGGGGTACGCAGGGCGAGCTGCAGCTCGTGGCCCGGCAGCGTGACGTGCAGCGGGTCCACACCGTGGCCGTAGACCACGGCGGGAACCTTCTTGTCACGGCGGATACGGCGGGCGGCACCCTTGCCGAACTCGGTGCGGGTCTCGGCGGTGAGCTTGACGTCGGCCATGGTCACTCCTCGTAGAACAGTCGGGGAAGGTGGTCACCCGGCCGAACATCGGCCTGCTACGAAGAGCGCGTCGATAACGGACCGCCGTACGAACTTCTCACGAAGCGGTACGGCCTCCCTCGCCGAGCAACTTGGGCAGCTTACTCGGCGGAGAGGCCGTATCAGAAATCGATCACCTGGAAACGCCGGTTCACGAGCGCCCTGAAGGGGCGCGGGGAACGGCGCGACCAGCCACGATGGCGCCGCGGACGATCGACGGCCCCCCGCGGAGCGCTCAGTGTTCGTCGAACAGGCTCGTCACAGATCCGTCCTCGAAGACCTCACGAACCGCGCTCGCGATGGTCGGCGCGATCGACAGGACCGTGATCTTGTCGAGGTCGGCGCCCACCTCACCCGGCGTGGGGAGCGTGTCGGTGAGGACGAACTCGCTGACTCGGGAGTTCTTGAGGCGGTCGGCGGCCGGGCCGGAGAGCACACCGTGCGTGGCCGTGACGATGACATCCTCCGCACCGTGCGCGAACAGCGCGTCCGCCGCGGCGCAGATCGTTCCGCCGGTGTCGATCATGTCGTCGACCAGGACGCAGACGCGGCCCTTGACCTCGCCGACGACCTCGTGGACCGTCACCTGGTTCGCCACGTCCTTGTCGCGCCGCTTGTGCACGATCGCCAGGGGCGCGCCGAGGCGGTCGCACCAGCGGTCGGCGACGCGCACGCGGCCGGCGTCCGGGGAGACGACGGTCAGCTTGCTGCGGTCGACCTTGGAGCCCACGTAGTCCGCGAGGAGCGGGAGGGCGAAGAGATGATCCACGGGGCCGTCGAAGAAGCCCTGGATCTGGTCGGTGTGCAGGTCGACGGTGAGGATGCGGTGGGCGCCCGCCGTCTTCATCAGGTCGGCGATCAGCCGGGCCGAGATCGGCTCACGGCCGCGGTGCTTCTTGTCCTGGCGGGCGTAGCCGTAGAACGGCACGATCACCGTGATGGAGCGGGCCGAGGCGCGCTTCAGCGCGTCGATCATGATGAGCTGCTCCATGACCCACTGGTTGATCGGAGCCGTGTGGCTCTGGATCACGAAACAGTCCGCCCCGCGCACCGACTCCTCGAAGCGGACGTAGATCTCGCCGTTCGCGAAGTCGAAGGCCTTGGTCGGGACGACCCCGACACCCAGCTGGTGGGCGACCTCCTTGGCAAGCTCGGGGTGGGCGCGGCCGGAGAAGAACATCATCTTCTTCTCGCCGGTCGTCTTGATCCCGGTCACAGCACTGTCTCCTCAGAGGTCATTCAACTGGGTGTGCGTTTATCACGGTACGCCGTGTTCGACGCACCCGTTTCCGGTCAGTCTTCGTTCTCGTCCTGGCGGGAAGCGGTTTCCGCGGCCTTCGCCGCAGCGCTTCCCGGGCGCTTGCGGGCCACCCAACCCTCGATATTCCGCTGCTGGCCACGGGCCACGGCCAGCGAACCGGGCGGTACGTCCTTCGTGATCACGGAGCCGGCGGCGGTGTACGCGCCGTCCCCGACCGTGACAGGTGCCACAAACATATTGTCCGACCCTGTACGGCAGTGCGACCCGATGGTGGTGTGATGTTTGGCCTGTCCGTCGTAGTTGACGAAGACGCTGGCGGCACCGATGTTGCTGTACTCGCCGATCGTCGCGTCCCCGACATAGGAGAGGTGCGGGATCTTCGTGCCCTCGCCGATCGTCGCGTTCTTCGTCTCGACGTACGTCCCGATCTTGCCCTTCGTGCCCAGGCGGGTGCCGGGACGGAGGTAGGCGTACGGCCCGACGGAGGCCTGCGGGCCGATGTGCGAGCTGACGGCGACGGTGTTGTCGACGCGGGCGCCCGTGTCGACGACGGTGTCCGTCAGGCGGGTGTTGGGGCCGACCTCGGCGCCCTCGCCGATGTGCGTGGTGCCGTGCAGCTGGGTGCCGGGGTGGACGGTCGCGTCCTGGCCGAAGGTGACCTCGACGTCGATCCAGGTCGTCGCCGGGTCGATGACGGTGACTCCGCCGAGCATGGCCTCGGTCAGCAGCCGGTCGTTGAGGATGCGGCGGGCCTCGGAGAGCTGCACGCGGTTGTTGATGCCGGCGATCTCGCGGTGGTCGCCCGCTACGGAGGCGCCGACGCGGTGCCCGGCCTCGCGCAGGATGCCGAGCACGTCCGTGAGGTACTCCTCGCCCTGGCTGTTGTCGGTGCGCACCTTGCCGAGGGCGTCGGCGAGCAGCCGGCCGTCGAACGCGAAGACTCCGGAGTTGATCTCACGGATCGTGCGTTGGGAGTCGGAGGCGTCCTTGTGCTCGACGATCGCGGTCACCGCGCCGGAGGCGCCGTCGCGCACGATCCGGCCGTAGCCGGTGGCGTCCGGGACCTCGGCGGTCAGGACGGTCACCGCGTTGCCGTCGGTGGTGTGGTTCGCGGTGAGTTCGCGCAGGGTCGCGCCGCGGAGGAGGGGGGTGTCGCCGCAGACTACGACGATCGTTCCGTCGATGGTTCCGAGTTCTTCCAGCGCCATCCGTACGGCGTGCCCGGTGCCGTTCTGCTCCGCCTGGACCGCGGTGCGCACTCCGGGGTCCGTCTCGCCGAGGTGCGCGGTCACCTTCTCGCGGGCGTGCCCCACGACGACGACCAGGTTCTCCGGCTCCAACTCGCGGGCGGCGGCCAGCACATGACCGACAAGGGTGCGGCCACAGATCTCGTGCAGGACCTTCGGTGTGGCCGACTTCATACGGGTGCCCTCACCCGCTGCGAGTACGACGACGGCTGCCGGGCGAATGGCGCTCACGGGTATGCCCTTCGGCTTCGGAATGCTGGGGGGTGGACATTCGCAGGATACCGGGGCGTTTCATGGGGGACATGAGAGTGGGCCCTGACAGTGCTGTCAGGGCCCGAAGTGGGGTGTTGGGGGTGGAGGTTGTTCGGTTGGTGCTCAGTTGGTGCTCGGTTTCTGCTCCCCCGCCAGGACTCGAACCCGGACAAATGGCACCAAAAGCCACGGTGCTGCCAATTACACCACGGGGGATCACGCTCGTTTGGACCGGACATTTCGTCTGGTCGCCGAGTGGGCAACAAACACTATGCCGTACGCAATGGCTTCCGTGCGACGGTACTTCTCCGCGGTGATCGGGTTCGTCATTGTTCGATTACGCGCAGTGGTGTAGGCAACTCGTCGAAACTCGACGGAAAAGCGGGGCCCTGCGCCCGTAGGCTGGAGGCATGACCACGACGGGGGAAGAGCACACCACGGGCCGGGGAGGGCCGTGGTGGTGGACCAGGTGGCGTAGTGCGGTACTCGACGTGGGGCTTGCCGCCGGCTCCGCGGCGGAGTGCGGGGCGGAGGGGGTTCGGTTCGCGCGCGACGCGGGGGTTCCGGCCGCCGTGGGTGTCGTGTTCGGTGTGCTGGCCGGGTCGATGCTGGTCGTGCGGCGGAAGTGGCCGATCGCCGTTGTGCTCGTGTCCATTGCTATTACTCCGGCCCAGATGGGCTACCTGATGGGCATTGTCGGGCTCTACACGCTCGCCGCGTCGGAGCTGCCGCGCCGGATCATCGGGTCGCTGGCCGGGATGTCCTTCCTCGGCATGCTGATCGTCATGTTCGTGCGGGTGAAGCAGGACACCCAGCGCGGGACCTGGGAACTCGGCGACTGGTTCGTGCCGTTCGCCTCCATCACCATCGCGGTCGGGATGACCGCGCCGCCTGTGCTGCTCGGGATGTATGTCGGGGCTCGGCGGCGGCTGATGGAGAGCCTTCGGGAGCGGGCCGACAGCCTGGAGCGGGAGTTGCAGCTCCTCGCGGAGCGGGCCGAGGAGCGGGCCGAGTGGGCGCGGGGTGAGGAGCGGACCCGGATCGCGCGGGAGATGCACGACGTCGTGGCGCACCGGGTGAGTCTGATGGTCGTGCATGCGGCTGCCTTGCAGGCGGTCGCGCGGAAGGATCCCGAGAAGGCCGTCAAGAACGCGGCGCTCGTGGGGGACATGGGGCGGCAGGCGTTGACCGAGTTGCGGGAGATGCTCGGGGTGTTGCGGAGCGGGGACGGGGTGGGCAGTAGGGGGCGGGCCGCCGTGCCGTTGGTCGCGGTGGGGGTGGCTGCCGCGGCGGCGGCCTCGCGGGTCGTGGACGACGAGGGTGGGGGCGACGGGCCGTGTCTGTCGGACGTGGACGAGTTGCTCGGGCAGTCCGCGGCGGCCGGGATGGCCGTCGATCTGTCGGTGGAGGGCGAGACCCGGTCGTACGCGGCTGAGATCGAGCAGACCGCGTATCGGGTGGTGCAGGAGGCGTTGACGAACGTCCACAAGCACGCGGCCGGTGCGAAGACGCATGTACGGCTCGCGCATCGGGTGTCGGAGATCGCTATGCAGGTCGAGAACGAGCCGCCGCCCGAGCCCGCGTCCGCCTCGGCGGCTCGGCTGCCGTCCGGGGGGAACGGTCTGGTCGGGATGCGGGAGCGGGTAATCGCGTTGGGCGGGGTGTTTGTTTCTGGGCCCACGGACGCCGGTGGGTTTCGGGTTTCGGCGGTTATTCCGGCTGTCTGAGGGTGGGCTTTCGCCCTGCGTTGGGTGTGGGTCGGTGCCGCGCCGGGGGGTGTCCGTCCTCGGAACGGCGCGGAATCGGTCTCGCAAGATTGCGGGGGTGTTGACGCGTCAACCGCTGCGGGCGGACACCCCCCGACACGGCACCTTCGCGCCGTACGCGGGCGGCGGCCGATCCGGGGTGTCCACCGGTCGTCTGCCGTCCGGTCGGCTCAGCCCGCCGTGAGGCGTACCGGCTCCATGCCCGAGACCAGGGCGGTCAGGGCCTGGTCGATGTCTTGGCCCAGGTACCAGTCGCCGGTGTGGTCGAGGGCGTAGACGCGGCCCTCGGCGTCGATGGCCAGGAGGGACTGGGTGTCGGGCTCCTCGCCCAGGGGGCTGACGTCGGTGTCCAGGGCGCGGCCCAGGTCGCCGAGCGTGCGGGCCATGTGGAGGCCGTACAGCGGGTCCAGGTGGAGTGCGGCGGGGGCGATCTGGCGGCCGGGGCCGGTGGGTGCGATGCGCAGGCCGCCGAACTCGGCCCACGCCTCCACCGCTGCCGGGAACACGGCGTGCTGGTGGCCCGCGGGCGAGGTGTGGTCGCGCAGGGTGTCCGCCCAGATCTCGGCCTGCTTTATGTCCCAGCGGCCGGGCTGCCAGCCGGCGGCGCGCAGGGCGGCGTCGACGGGTACGGAAAAGCGCGTGGAGGAGTGGGAGTGGCGGTCGGGGTGCATCTGCCCTTCGATCGTCGGCGGCGGGGACGGTGGTGCCGTGGTGCTGAGTGGTGTTGGGCGGGGGTGGGGGTCAGCTGTTCTCCGTTGCGGGGTCCACGATGCGGACGCCGAAGTGGGCGCTGAGGGCTGCGCAGGCCCGGCAGGGGGCGGCGAAGCTGCCGTGCAGGGGGTCGCCGTCCTCGCGGATGCGGCGGGCGGTGAGCTTGGCCTGCTTGAGGGTCTTGCGGGCCTCGCCGTTGGTCATCGGCTTGCGCGCGGCGCGCCTGCTGCGCTCGGCGTCGGCGGCGGCGATGTGGCGGGAGATCAGGATCGCCTCGGCGCAGCGGCCGGTGAAACGGTCGCGCTGGGCGCTGGTGAGGGTGTCGAGGAAGTCCTGTACCAGTGGGTGCAGGGTGGGTGGCTGGTCGCCGCGGGCTGCGGTGCCGGTGAGGGTGGTCGCGCCGCGCACGGAGAGGGCGGCTGCGACGGTCGGAAGTATGCCGTCGCGGCGGTGGTTGAGGGCGGGCACATGCCGTCCCTCGGTGGCGCTCCAGCCGACCCTGGGGTCGCCGGACGCCCCGGTGTGCGGTCCCGTCTGCGTCGCGTTCATGATCGTCATCCCCTCCCGAGCATCCCCCGGCGGGTCTCAGAGTGCCAAATGCCGTGGCGGGTGCGGTAGCTGGGGCGGTGCGACACGCCAGGGCTTCGGCGGGCTGTCACGGCGGGGTGACGGCAGGTCACGGAAGTGAAGGTCCGGTGAGGGGGGTCGGCTACTGCTGCCGGTGACCCGTGCCGCCGTACCGCATAGGCTGTCCGCACCGCGATCCACGCGGTCGACGCGTGGAGACAGTCGAACGAAGACGTCAAGAAGACGAGACAGTCGATACGGGGCACAGTGGGGCGAGTTGGACATGCGCCTGCTGTGAATCGTACTGAATGCCGCAGGGGGCAACCGCCATGACGACAGGTCGGCTCGGGCAACAAGCCGCGCCACCGAACGCGGCCTACGCCGGGCAGGTCGTGCACTTCCCGGATCCGGTCCGGGCGGCCCGTCACCCGAGAGGGGTGCGGATGGACGAGCGCGGCTACCCCGACTTCTCGCCGTACGCGCGCGCGGCGGCCGAGATCGCCGAGCCCCCGGAGGGCTTCGGGGTCGACGAACTGCGCCTGACCGACTATGTGTCGGCGAACGCGGCACTGGCGGCAGCCGGGCACCAGTTGTGGGACACGGTGCCCGCGGTGGCCACCCCGCACGGCTGGACCTGGCACCACGTGGTCGGCACCCGGCGCCTCGAACTCGTCCCCGTCGAGGTCAAGGCGCTGCTCCGGCATCATGGCGGGATCGCCACGGCGGGCGTCGACCACGACAAGCGCGGCACCCGCCCGCTCCAGGAGACCCGCCCCGCGCACTTCGGTCTGCCGAAGTCCTCGCTCGCGGTGACCGAGGCGCAGGTGCAGGGTGTCGAGGAGGACCTCGGCTACCGACTCCCGGGCGCCTACCGGTCGTTCCTCAAGGCGGCCGGCGGGAGCGCGCCCATCGGCACCGCGCTGGACGCCGAGTTGGGGTTGTTGATCGACCAGCCGTTCTTCACAGTGCGCGACGAGGCGGCTGTCAACGACCTCGTCTACGTCAACAAATGCCTCCGCGACCACCTCACCAAGGACTACCTCGCCGTCGGCTTCGTCCAGGGCGGCCTGCTCGCGGTGAAGGTGAAGGGTGCGGGGCTCGGTTCGGTGTGGTTCTGCGCCTACGACGACGCCCGCGACGTCGATCCGTCCTGGGCACCGGCCGACCGGGTGGAGCGGCTGCTGCTGCCCGCCGGGGGCGACTTCGATCAGTTCCTGGGCCGACTCGCGGGAAATCCGCCGGAGTTGGAGACGGTGGCGAACCTGATGGTGGACGGCGGGTTCGCACGATCTGTACCGGTGCCTTCGGCCGCCGCGGTGGGGGAGTGAGCGCGACGATGGTGACTTTCGCACAGGCGCAGGAGCGCGCCGAGGAATGGATCAACGGGGACGTGCCCTCGTACCAGCACCGCGAGGTGCGGGTGCGCGAGTTCGAACTCGGCTTCGTGGCCTGGGCCGAGGACCGCGCCGACGGGCCGCGTTCGGACGGTGGCGGGCAGCGCCTCGTCCTCGCCCGCGACAGCGGCGAGGCCACCCTGTGGCCCGCCCTGCCGGTGGGCGAGGTCATCCGCCGCTACGAGGAGGAGTACGGCCGCCCGGAGGAGGTCGCCGACGCGGTGCCCGCCGCTCCCGCGCGGGTGGACCTCAACCAGACGTCGTTCCTGCTGAGTCCGCCGGAGTGGTTGCAGGAGGCGGCGGACAAGATCGGGATTCAGGATCGCCGGGGGGCCGGAACTCCGGGGGCAGGGGCGGGTGTTGGGGGTTCGGGCTCGGCTTCGCCCTCGCCGGCGGGTCCGATGGCGGGTCCGATGGCGGGTCCGATGGCGGGTTCGCGTTCGGGTGCGCTGCCGGAGACTCACGCCGGGGTGCCTGCCGCTTCCGCCTGGCCGGATGCCGGTGGCGGTGCCGAGGCGCCGGGTGCGCCCGCTGTGCCGGCCGGGGCCACGCCGTGGGCGGGGACCGACACCAACGCGGATCCGGGCGAGGACCGTTCGGTACCCCTGCCCGCGACCGTGTTCGCACCGCCGCTGAGCGAGCAGCGCGAGGACGAGACCCCGGCCGACGCCGAGACCGCGCTGATGTCCGGCGGCAGCCAACTCCCGCCCACGGCAGTCGCACGGGCGCTGGATGACGCCAACCCTCGTGGGGGAGCGGGGAGTTCGGGGCCGGGGCAGGGTGGTGGACCCGGCGGCATCGGTGGCCCTGGTGGCGTCGGTGGCCCTGGTGGTGTCGGTGGCCCTGGTGGTGTCGGCGGTACGCCGCCTCCGTCGTCGTACGGGTATCCCCAGGGTTCCGGTGCGGCTCAGGCTCCGGGTGGGCCCGGTCCGCAGGGGGCGCCTGCTCCGTCGTCGTACGGGTATCCCCAGGGGCCCGGTGGTCCGGGGGGTGCTCCGGGTGGTCCTGGGGTGTCGCCTTCCGGTGGTCCGCAGGGTGGGCCCGGGGTGGGTTCGTCGGCCTATGGGCATCCGCAGGGTTCGGGTGGTCCTGGTGCGTCGCCCTCCGGTGGTCCGCAGGGTGGACCTGGGGCGGGGCCGTCGGCCTACGGGTATCCCCAGGGGGCGGACGGTGCCGGCAACGTGCCGCACGCTCCTGGGAGTCCCGGTGCGCCGGGGCGGGCGCTCGCGCCCAACGCCGGGGACATCGCCGACGCGGCCACCAGCAAGGCGGCGCCTCCGCCGCGCCGGGCGCGGAGCGGCGGGTCGAACCCGCCGCCTCCGCCGGGTGCCCCGGGGACGCCGGGCGCGCGAGCGGGCGGTACGCCTGCCGGGCCGCCGCCGCCCCCTCCGGCGCCGGCGGGCGGGTATGTGCCGACGCAGATGGTTTCGGGGCTCGGTCCGGAGGGGCTCGCCGGTCCGGGTGCTCCGGGTGCTCCGGGTGCTCCGGGTGCTCCCGGTGGGTCGGACAGTCCCGGGGGGCCGCCTCCTGGTGGGGTTCACCATGCCGCGACGGTGTTCGCCGACCCCGGGCCGGGTGGGCTCGGGGGGTCGGGTGGCCAGCAGCCGCTGGGTGTCCCCGGTGCGCCCAAGCCGCCCGGTGCGCCCGGCGCCGCGCAGCAGCCGCAGGCCCCCGGCACGCCTCCGCCGCCGTACAACCCGGGTACCCCCGGTACGCCTGGTGCCCCCGGCGCTTCCGCCCCGCAGGGCGGTGCTCCCGGTGGCGTGCATCGTGCGGAGACCATGTTGGCCGGGCCGCCCGCGGGTGGACCCGGTGCGCCTCCGGCGCCGCAATTCCCGGGCGCGCCCGGTGCGTTGGGTGCTCCGGGGATGCCTCCGGGGGCTCCGCCGCAGCCGATGCCGCCGGGTGCGATGCCGCCCCCGGGACAGCAGGCACCCGGGCAGCCGTTCCCCGGTCAGCAGCAGCCCGCCTACGGTTATCCGCAGCAGGGGCAGCCGACCGTGGGACCGGGTTATCAGGCCGTGTTGCGGTACCGCGCGCCGGACGGGTCCGAGCAGCAGGTGATCCGGCGGTCCGCGCCGGGGACGCCGCACCCGGAGTGGCAGATCTTCCACGAGCTGCGCGGCCTGAACATCCCGCCGGACCAAGTCCTCGAACTGCACACGGAGTTGGAGTCCTGCGAGTTGCCGGGCGCGTACTGCGCGCGGATGATCCGCGAGCAGTGGCCGCAGGCGCGGATCGCGAGCATCGCGCCGTACGGCACGGATCACGCCAGTCGGCAGCAGGGGATGCGTGAACTCATCGCGCACCAGGGTGAGTTGCACCAGGTGGCGGACGGGCCGGCTCGACTCGCCCCGGTGCGGGCGCCGTTGCCGCAGGTGCAGCCGACGCCGCCGGTCCCGCCGGAGGCGATCGCGCAGGAGTTGGCGGGCGCGTTCGGGCCGGGGGTGTTCCGGTTCGAGCAGGCGGCGGTGTCGCGGCAGGGCGTGCCGCCGGTCGTGGCGCACACGCTGGTCGCGGCGGGGCTGCCGATGGACATGGGTCCGTTCTTCTGGGCGCAGGCCCAACCGGGGCGCCCGGTACCGACGTTGGCCGAACTCGCGCAGGAGCGCGGGGTGCGGCCGTCCGCCGACGCGGGCTCCTATCTCGTCATGGGCAGCGACTTCGGCAAGGCGATCTGCGTCCAGTACGGCACGGCGAACATCGTCGCGGTGCCCGTGGAGGCGGGTCCGGGCGGTGCTTCCGTACCGCCGCAGTTCGTGAACACGGGGCTGCCCGAGTTCGCGCGCTGTCTGGCGCTGCTCGGCCGGATGTGGCGACTGCGGTACGGGCTCAACCAGGAGCAGGCGGGCCGTTGGACCGTCGACTTCCAGGCGCAGCTGGCCTCGCTGGACCCGGCGGCGCTGGGTTCGCCGGAGAGCTGGTGGTCGGTGCTGCTGGAGCAGATGTGGGACGGGTTGTTGTGACGTCGGCCCGCTGAACAGGCCGTAGAGGAGGGGGGGGGGGGGGGGGGGGGGGGGGGGGGGGGGGCCGGGGGGGGGGGGGGGGGGGGGGGGGGGGGGGGGGGGGGGGGGGAGCGGGGGGGCTGGGGGGGGCGGGCCCTTTGGGGGCCGGGGTTGTTGCGCGGCGGCCCCGGAGACCCGGGCGTGGGGGGGGGGGGGGCGGGGGCCCCCCCCCGCCCCCGGCCCTTTTGTGTGGGCGATGCCCGTGACCCGCACCCGGAGTGTCGCGTTATGAACCCTTATGCCCGATACATCAAGATATGCGCGAAATCATCATTTCGTGTCCGTCGGGTGGAGAGGGGTTCCAGGATGAGCAGCGCATCGGTGTCGCCACGTGGCTTCGTGGCAGTACGGGGGCGCGGCTACCGCCCCGCCCAGGTGGACGCGTACGCGGCAGGGCTCTCGCGGCACCGGGACGCCGCGTGGGAGCGGGCCGCGCGGTTGACCGTACTGGCCAGGGACATGGAGGCGGAGGCCGAGCGGCTGCGCGAGACGGTGGCGCGGCTCGCCCCGCAGACGTACGAGACGCTCGGCGAGCGGGCGCAGCGGCTGTTCCGGCTGGGGGAGGAAGAGGCCGCCGCAGTACGGGAGTTCGCGCGGAGTTCGGCGCGTGAAGAGGTCGCGCGGGCCGAGGCGCGCGCCGCCGGTGTGCTTCAGGAGGCCCGGGAACACGCGGACGCGCTCCGCGCGGAGGTGGAGGAACGTGCCCGGCAGCGGCTCCTCGCGGCCCGCGCCGAGGCCGACGACATCCGGATCGGCGCCCGGCGCGAGGTGAAGGAGGGGCGCACGGAGGCGCTCGCCGCGTTGCGCGAGGTACGGCAGCGCACCGCCGCGATGCTGGGCGAGCAGGCCAAGGAGCACGCCGAGCGGTGGGCCGAGGCGGAGCGCTCCGCGGAGGAGCGGGTGGCTGCCGTGGACGCGGAGTGCGCGGAGCGGGTGGCTCGTGCGGAGGCGGCGCTGGCCGAGGCGGAACAGGCCTACACCGAGGCCGAGTTGTCGGACCGGCGGCGGCAGGAGGAGGCGGCGGAGCGGGCTGCCGAGGTGGTCGCGGAGGCGCGGGTGCGGGCGGAGCGGATCGCCCGCGACACCGAGCGGGTGCTGCGCGAGCACGGGGAGACGTGGGACGACGTGCAGGCGCATATGGATCATGTGCGGAGCAGTTTGACTGCGCTTACGGGGCGGGCGCCGGCTGAGTGATTTGGCTGCGGGCTGGTGGGGGCTGGTCGCGCCCACGCGGCGGAGCCGCAAATCGACACAGCCCCGTGCCCCTGGGTTAGTTGGTGTGGTCGGAGCAACAGGGTGTCGGGTTGGGGACCTCGAAGGGAGCAAGGGCGTTGCCCACTGCCGGGACCAGGGCCAGTACCAGTTCGCCGTCGCGCCATTCCGGTCGTACGTGGTCCTGAGTGTGTACGGGGGTTGCAGGGGCCGGGGGCTCGCCGGCAGTGGCGCCGACCACGAGCACCCGGTCGATCGCCGTCCGTTCCAGCACGTCGGCCACGGTGACCGTCCCCGTGAGGTGTTCCGCGCCGGGGAACAGAACCGCCCGGCCCGAGCGGCGGGCCGTGTGGTCGGCGGCCGCCTGGGCGGCGGCTTCCCGGTCGCCCTGGGGCGGTTCGGACTCCGTGAGGTGTCGCCATGCGGTCGTGGCCGATTCGCGGTCCGGGAACTCCAGCGACACGGCCGTCCCGCGGCGCGCGTCCGTGCGGATCAGGTGGGTGCACGCGACCGTCCCCGGGGGGAGCGCGAGGGTGGAGGCGAGGTCGCGGATGAGGTGGTCGGCCTCGCGGAGGGTCGTCGTGCCGGGGGGGGCCCCCCCGCCCCGGGGGGGGGGGGCGGCGGGGGGGGGGGGGCGGGCCGCGGGGGCGCCCCCCCCCCCCCCGGCGTGGTAAACCAGACCGGAACTCAAAATGGGGGGGGGGGTTGGGGGGGGGGGCGCGGGCGGGCCGGGGGGGGGGGGGGGGGGGGGGGGGGGGGGGGGGTTTTGTGGGGGGGGGCGGGGGGGGGGGGGGGGGGGGGGGGGCCCCCCCGGGGGGGGGGGGGCCCCCCGGACGGGTCGTAGGACGTGCTCATGCGGGCAGGACCCACATCGGGTTGGAGTAGAACCAGAGGTCCTTCCACGGGTCGGCGTCGCCGAGGACGTCCATCGCGGGTCCTACGGGGTCTACGGCAGCGCCGTTGAGGCCGACGGCGGAGCGGTTGCCGTCGGTGCCGCGGAGGCGGACGTAGACCGGCTTGTCGAGGCGGCCGAGGGAGTACGTGAGGCGGACGGTGCCGGTGGACTTGTCCACCTCGAAGGACTTGACGACCTTCGTGGTGGGGGTGGAGAAGGTGTCCTTGTCCGCGACCGGGCCTGTCACATCGCCCTGGATGACGTCGACGCGGGCCAACGAGGGCTGGAACTGGGCCCAGTTGGGGCC
This sequence comes from Streptomyces sp. NPDC050548, assembly GCF_044457385.1. NCBI lineage: Bacteria > Bacillati > Actinomycetota > Actinomycetes > Kitasatosporales > Streptomycetaceae > Streptomyces > Streptomyces sp. NPDC050548. The sequence goes on along the minus strand of NZ_JBITGV010000001.1, from coordinate 824,493 downwards.
GTTGGACAGGCTGATGCGGATGACCAGGTCGACCTGGGCGCCGCGGCGGACGTGCAGCGCGCCGCCGAGGGTGACCTCGCGGCCACCGGAGGCGAGGCGGGCGTCGAGGCCGCTGATCAGGCCGCCGTGGTCGACCCAGACGCGGCCCGCGCGGATGCCGTCCATGACCGCCTTGTACGAGAAGGAGGCCGCGCCGACGTGCGTGCGAGAGTACTGGCCGGGCCAGAAGTCGGTGTCGGTGAGGCTGATGCCGGTGCCGTAGACGGGGTCGTTGTAGCGGCCGTTGGCGTTGAAGTCGCCGCCCGGGCCGCGTACGGCGGTGTCCGCGTACACGTTGTGGGAGTCGGAGTTGGCGGTGATCCACCAGGGCTTGCCCTCGGCGAGGAGGCTGTCCCACAGGCCGCCGACCGTGGCCGTCATCCAGTCGAAGCCGCCCCAGGTGCGGTAACTCTCCAGCGGGTAACCGGGGAAGGAGTCGGCGCCGGGGCTGTTGTCGTAGATGCCGCGTCCGCTGCCCGGGCCGTTCGGCTTGGGGATGCCGCCCGCCTGGTGGCCGGGGGCGCCCTCCATGCCGACGGCGATCGTGGGCTGCGCGTCGCGCCAGCCGCGGATCTCGTGCGGGGAGTCGATGCCCTTGCGTGCCGGGTGGTTGGCGAGGAACAGCGCGTCCTTGACCTTGCGGCGGCGGACCTGGTCGGCGAGGAAGTTGACGCCCGCGATGGCGAGGGCCTCGTTGGCGGGGGAGTTGCCGCTCGCGTTGTTGACGCTGCCGTCGAAGGAGTTCTCGAACTCCTTGAGTACGGCTACCTCGTTGGCGCCGGGGTGCACGAACACGGTGCCGTGCTCGGCGCCCGGGATGTTCCACTCCAGGCCCTGGAAGACGAGGGTGTCGTCGGTCTTGTCACGGGCGTCGACGATGTCCGGATTGACCTTCTCCACACCGATCTTGGCGTGCGTGACACTGCCGTGGTCGGTGATGACCATCCAGTCCAGGCCGTGCGCGTTCGCCTGGCGTACGTGGTCGATGACGCGGTACTTGGCGTCGCTGCTGTACTGGGTGTGGATGTGGTGGTCGCCGGCCAGCCACAGGTAACCGCCGTTGCCCTTCGACGACTTGGCCGGGCTCTGCTGCACCGACGCGGCTGCCTCCCCCGCGCCGGCGAGCACGCTGCCCGCCGCAAGTCCCGCGCCCAGCAGGCCGGTTCGGCGCAGCATGCCCCGCCGGGAGAGCTGGCTGGGCGTCAACTCCTCGTCGGGGACGGAGGTGTCGAGGGCCGGCGGCAGCGAGCCGGCGGCCTCGTCCCCGTGGTGGTGATGGTGGTGGTGACCGTGGTCGCCGTGACTGTGGCCGTGGCTCATGTTCAACTCCCGCTGAAATGCAGGGACCTTCACGCTCGGACGTGCAGAGTCTGAGAAGGAGCGGTGAACGGCGGGAGTCGTGGTGGTGGTGTGGCAAAGAACGAGTCATGCACGGCTATGACGCCAGTCATGCGAAGCTTTTTCGTCGGTCATCATCCCTGTGTGCCGGTCACCCTTCGCCCCTGCGCACCGCGCCCGCCAGGATCCAGCCCTCCATCGCCTCGTACCGCCTGCGCTGTTCGTCCTCCTTCTTCCGCCCCGAGGCGACCGTGCCGAGCCAGCCGCAGGCGAAGCCGAGCGGGATGGTGACGAGCCCGGTGGTGGTGAACGGGAACCAGTTGAAGTCGGCGCCCGGGAAGGCCGCGGCCGGCGAGCCGGAGACCAGGTTGGTGCCCGGCATCAGCAGCAGTACGCCGAGCGTGCCGCCGATGAGCGTGCTGAGCAGGCCCGTTCGCGTGTAGCGGCGCCAGAAGAGGCTGTAGACGAGGGCGGGCGCTATGGCCGAGGCGCCCAGACAGAAGGACAGGGTGACCAGGGGTTGCAGGCCCCGGTGCTGGACCAGCGTCGCCAGCACGATCGCCGGGACGCCCACCGCCAGCGCCGAGTAGCGGGCCAGCGTCATCTCGCGGCGGACCGGCATCTCCTCGACGCGGGCCGCGAAGACGTCGTGGGCAAGGGAGTTGGCGCAGGCGAGGATCATCCCGGCGACCGAGGCGAGCAGGGTCAGGAACACGGCTGTGGTGACGGCCGTGAACAGCAGGGTCTCCGCCGTCGACACGTCCGCCCCGAACACCGCCCGCGAGCCCAGCAGATACGCCGTGTTGCCCTGCGCATCGGCCCGCGCGATCGCCGCCCGCCCGAGCAGCGCCGTGGCACCGAACCCGACGACCGTCACGATCACCACGAACAGCGCCACGCTCGACACCGCCCACGACATCGACCTCCGCACCTGCCGGGCGCTCGACGCGGTGTACATGCGCATCGTGATGTGCGGGAGGCACGCGCCGCCCAGGACGACGGTCAGCTGCGAACTGATCATGTCCAGCCGGGGACTCGGTCCTCCGGCGAACTCAAGTCCCGAGTGCAGGAAGGCCGTTCCGACCCCGCTCCGCCGCGCCGCCGTGTCGAAGAAGGCGCCCAGGTCCCAGTGGAAGCGGTTCAGTATCAGTACGGCGATCACGGCTCCCGAACCGAGCAGCATCACGATCTTCAGGATCTGGATGAGGGCGGTGCCCTTCATGCCGCCGATCGCCGCGTAGCTGATCATCAGCACGCCCAGGCCGATGATGCAGCCGGTCTGGAGCGAGTCGCCGGAGAAGCCGAGGATGAACGCCAACAACTGGCCCGCGCCCGCGAGTTGGACCAGCATCAGCGGCAGCAGTGCCGCGATGGTGACGATGCAGGCGACCATCCGCACGGAACGCCCCGGCATCCTGCGGGCGAACGCGTCGCCCATCGTGAACCGGCCCGCGTTGCGCAGCGGTTCGGCCAGCAGGAACATCAGCAGCACCAGCGACAGCGCCGTGCTCAGCGCGAGCACCACCCCGTCGTAGCCGTACAGGGCGATCACCCCGCCCGTGCCCAGCACACTCGCCGCGGAGATGTAATCCCCCGCTATGGCAAGGCCGTTGCGCAACGGCGAGAGGGAGCCGTACCCCGTGTAGAACTCGTCGAGGTCGTCGCGGTCGGGTCCCGTCATCACGCACAGCAGGAGTGTGAGGGTGGCGACGGTGGTGAAGGCGACGAGGGACATGGTCTGGGGGGCGGAATCGTGGAACCCGGTCATCGTGCCGCCTCCCGTCTGGCGTCGAGTTCGGCCTGCTTGCGGATGCGGTCGGCGAGGGGGTCCACGCGTCGCGCGGCCGTGTGCTCGTAGAGCGCTATCGCCAGCCAGGTGACGGGCAGTTGGACCAGCGCGAGCAGCAGCCCGGTGGGCACACCGGCGACGACGGTGCTCGACATCAGCGGGGGCGCGAACGCGGACAGGGTCAGGAACAGGCAGAAGTAGCCGAGCGCGGTGAGCGACGCCACGCGCCGCTGCCGCCGGTACGCGCCGCGCAGGACGCGCAGATCACGGTGGTTGCCGAGGGCGGGACGCCGGGGCGGGCGACGGCGTTCGGGTGGAGGCGGGGGTGGCTGCCAGGGGTAGGTGAGGCGGGGCGGGGTCGGGGTGTGCGGGGCGCGCCGGTCGTACGGGTCGTAGGGGTTGTACGGGGGTGGGGCGTGCGAACCATGCGACGGGTAGGGGTCGTACGGGGACGGGGCGTGCGAACCGTGCGGGAGGTCGGGGTCGTACGGGTACGGGCCGTGCGAGTCATGCGAGTTGTGCGGGTCGTACGGGTCGTGCGGGGCGGATGAATCATGCGGAGGGTACGGGTCGTAGGACATCCCGTGCTCCTTGCGTGGCTCGGGTCCGTGGCGGCGGACCGCAGGGAGTTGGGCGGAGCGGGTCACGCATGTTACTCGCCGGTTGGGTGGTGTGGGTGCTTTTCGGTGAAGTGGGCGGTTGGTATGCGCTTGCGGTGTCAACCGGGGGCTGACCTTGAGGGTTGGCCGTGCCGAGTCTGTTCTTCGGGCCGCTTGACGGGGCGGGGGCGTCGCGGTGCGCCGGTTGCGCCGCAACTCCCTTGTAGGCTCCGGCACATGGGGTGGGAACAGGCCTTGGGCGGCTTCGCATGTCTTGTGCTGGGGAGCGTCGCCGTGGGCGCGGCCGTGAACGCCTGGCGCAAGTTCCGGCTGCGTGCCCGGGGGGAGTGGATCGAGGCCGAGCTGGTCCGGGTGCGGGAGGACGAAGACGGTGAGGGCGGGGCGCGCTTCTGTCTCGTCGTGGCCTTCACACCTCCGGACGGGGATCAGATCATCGCCGAGTCGCCTCACTTCAAGACGTTTCCGCCAGGGCCGGAGGCCTTCCCGGACGGCAAGGTCAGGGTGCTCTACGACCCCGTCAGGCCCGGGCGGATCGAAGTCGCCGGCTTTCGCGGTGACGGCTACGTCAAGACCATGATCACCACCTTCCTGCTGTTCGGCGGCGCGGTGTGGCTCTTCGTCGCGGTGCTTGTCTGAAAGCGGTTCCTCCCCGCCCCGGTCTCATTCCTTCAGCACCGGAAACCGCCGAGGCGCCAGAAACAGCAGCACCAGGAAGGCCACCCCGGCGGCACACCCCGCGCCGATGTACACCGCGTGCACCGCGTCCGCGATCGCCCGGCGTGTGGCCTCCGGCACCGCGCCCCCGTCCAACCCCCGTGTCACCGAGTCCAGATCGCTCGCCCCGCCCAGCCGCGATGCCAACACCCCGTTGGCCACAGCCCCGAAGACCGACGCGCCGATCGTCTGGCCGGTCTGGCGGCAGAAGAGGACGGACGCGGTCGTCACGCCCCGCTCCTCCCAGCCGACCGTGGACTGCACCCCGACGATCAGGGGGAGTTGGAAGAGGCCGAGGGCCGCGCCGAGGAGCAGCATCAGGAGCATCGGCTGCCAGGCCGCGCCCGGGTACGGGAGGAAGGGGAACGCGAAGAGGATCAGTGTCGCCGTCCCGATCCCCAGCATCGCCGTGTTGCGGAAACCGATCCGCCGGTACACGTGCTGGCTGAGTGCCGCCGACACCGGCCAGCTCAACGTCCATACGGAGAGCACGAATCCGGCTGCCACCGGGGCCAGGCCGAGCACCGACTGCGCGTACGTCGGCAGGAACACGCTCGGCGCCACCATGAGCAACCCCAGTGCGCCCAGGGCCAGGTTGACGGCCGCGATCGTACGGCGGCGCCACACCCACCCGGGGATGATCGGCTCCGCGGCCCGGCGTTCGATCGCCACGACGACTCCGGCCAGCGCAAGTCCCGTACCGAACAAGGCGATTGAGGGCGGCGAGAGCCAGGGCCAGGCGACTCCGCCCTGCACGAGGGCCGTGATCAGGACGCCGCCGCACGCGAACACGGCCAGCGCGCCCGCCCAGTCGACGCGCGGACGGGAGTCGCGGGTGCGTTGTGGTTCGTGGAGGTGGCGGACGATCAGCCACAACGCCACTGCTCCGACAGGGAGGTTGACGAGGAAGATCCAGCGCCAGCCGGCGTATGCCGCGAGCAGTCCGCCCACTCCCGGGCCCGCGACCGCCGACACCGCCCACACCGTGGACAACTTCGACTGGATCTTGGGGCGTTCGCTGAGCGGGTACAGGTCGGCGGCCAGGGTCTGGACCGTGCCCTGCAACGCCCCGCCGCCCAGGCCCTGAACGACGCGGAACGCGATCAGCGCGCCCATGCTCCAGGCCGCCGAGCACAGCAGCGAACCGGCGAGGAAGACCGCCGCGCCCGTGATCAGCACCGGCTTGCGGCCGAAGGTGTCGGAGAGCTTGCCGTAGACGGGGAGGGTGACCGTCACCGCGAGCAGATAGCCGGAGAAGAGCCAGGAGAAGACGGAGAAGCCGCCGAGGTCGCCGACGATCTGCGGTACGGCCGTGGAGACGATGGTGGAGTCGAGGGCGGCCAGCGCCATCGCGAGCATCAGGGCCGCTACGACGGCTCCCCGCCTTTCCGGCGCGCTTCCCTGAGTGGCCTCACGTATCGCGGCTTCCGTGTTGCCCACGCGGATTCCTTCCCCCTGCATCTATCTGCCGGACGACACTCTCCCACTTGACCCTCACGTCGCGTCAGGGGGAAACCTGGACGGGCCGGTGGGTGGACCGGACCCCGAGATCGACTCCACCCGGCGGTGGAGATCCCCTAGGGGGGCCTCCCCACTACGACCCGGGGACGGTTCGTCCCGGCGGAGGAGGAGACGGACCAGGGGTCGTCCTTAACCTGGCTTTATGCCGCTGGGGGGCGGGGGACCGAACCGCCGGGGGTGGGGTTTTCCCCCGGGAAAGACTGCGCTGAGCACCAGCGCGCCGGACCCCCTCCCGCCGCCAGACTCATCGTCGTAACCAGTTGAAACGCATCGACCGGACACCGGCACGCTCGTCTGCCGACCGACTTAGGAGACATACCGTGACATCGGCTGTGACCATTCCCAGGCACGGGGGCACTGGAGGGCGTACGGCCGTTGCCGCGCGAGCGCGGCAGGTCGTCAAGGCGTACGGGGCCGGGGAGACCCGCGTCGTCGCCCTCGACCATGTCGACGTGGACATCGCCCGCGGCCAGTTCACCGCGATCATGGGCCCCTCGGGGTCCGGCAAGTCCACGCTCATGCACTGCCTCGCCGGGCTCGACACCGTGACGTCCGGGCAGATCTACCTCGACGAGACCGAGATCACCGGCCTCAAGGACAAGAAGCTCACCCAACTGCGCCGGGACCGGATCGGGTTCATCTTCCAGGCGTACAACCTGCTGCCGACGCTGAACGCGCTGGAGAACATCACCCTCCCCATGGACATAGCCGGCCGCAAACCCGACAAGGGGTGGCTGGCTCAGGTCGTGGAGACCGTCGGGCTGTCGAGCCGGCTCAAGCACCGGCCCAACCAGCTCTCCGGCGGTCAGCAGCAACGCGTCGCCGTGGCAAGGGCGTTGGCGGCCCGGCCCGAGATCATCTTCGGTGACGAGCCGACCGGGAACCTCGACTCCCGTGCGGGAGCGGAGGTGTTGGGCTTCCTGCGCCGCTCCGTCGACGATCTCGGCCAGACCATCGTGATGGTCACGCACGACCCGGTGGCCGCCTCGTACGCGGACCGTGTGCTGTATCTCGCGGACGGCCGGATCGTGGACGAGATGTTCAAGCCGACCGCCGACGCCGTCCTCGACCGCATGAAGGACTTCGACGCGCGGGGGCGTACGTCATGACTGTCATGAAGACCTCGATGCGCAACTTCTTCGCGCACAAGGGGCGAATGGCGCTCTCGGCGATAGCCGTCCTGCTGTCGGTGGCGTTCGTGTGCGGCACGCTGGTGTTCACCGACACGATGAACACGACCTTCGACAAGCTCTTCGCGGCCACCGCGTCCGACGTGACGGTCCTGCCGAAGGCGGCCAAGGCGGACGGCAGCACCCCGCAGAACGGACTGCCCGAGTCGCTGCCGGCCTCCGTGCTCGCGCAGACGGCGAAGGCCTCGGGCGTCAAGTCCGTTGAGGGCGCCGTCAGTTCGATGAACGTGACCGTCGTGAACAGCGCCAACAAGAACATGGGGTCCTCGACCGGCGCGCCCACCATCGCGGGCAACTGGACGAAGAACGACCTGCGTTCGATGGAGATCACCTCCGGACACGCCCCGCGCGGCCCGACCGAGACCATGGTCGACGCCGACACCGCCGACAAGCACCACCTCAAGCTGGGCGACTCGCTGCGCACCATCTCGCAGACCGGTGACTTCACCGCGCGGATCGTCGGCATCGCCACCTTCAAGGTGACCAACCCCGGTGCGGCCGTCGTCTACTTCGACACCGCCACCGCGCAGCGCGAACTCCTCGGCGCCACCGGCCGGTTCACCCAGATCGGCGTGACGGCTGCGAGCGGTGTCTCCGACACCCAGCTCAAGCAGAACGTGGCCCAGACCCTCGCCGCTACGGGGACGTACAAGATCCAGACGGCCAAGGAGAACGCCGACGAGAACCGTCAGGGCGTCGGCCAGTTCATGAACGTCATCAAGTACGCCATGCTCGGCTTCGCCGGGATCGCGTTCCTGGTGGGCATCTTCCTGATCATCAACACCTTCTCGATGCTGGTCGCCCAACGGACCCGCGAGATCGGCCTGATGAGGGCGATCGGCTCCTCCCGCAAGCAGGTCAACCGCTCGGTGCTGGTCGAGGCGACCCTGCTCGGGATCGTCGGCTCGATCCTCGGTGTCGGCGCCGGTGTCGGCATCGCCGTCGGCCTGATGAAGCTGATGAGCGCGGCGGGCATGGACCTGTCGACCCGGGATCTGACCGTCAAGTGGACCACTCCGGTGCTCGGCCTGCTCCTCGGTGTGATCGTCACCGTCCTCGCCGCCTACCTCCCGGCCCGCCGCGCCGGCAAGGTCTCCCCGATGGCCGCCCTGCGCGACGCCGGTACGCCGGCCGACGGCAAGGCCGGCTGGGTACGGGGTCTGATCGGCCTGGTGCTGACCGGTGCGGGTGCTGCCGCGCTCTTCGCGGCGGCCACCGCGAAGAAGGCGACGGACGGTTCGCTGGTCCTCGGCGCGGGTGTCGTGCTCTCGCTGATCGGCTTCGTGATCATCGGCCCGCTGCTGGCCAACGGGGTCGTACGGGTCATCAGTGTCGTACTTCTGCGGGCCTTCGGGCCGGTGGGGCGCCTGGCCGAACGCAACGCGCTCCGCAACCCCAGGCGTACGGGTGCTACGGGTGCGGCCCTGATGATCGGCCTCGCGCTGGTCGCCTGCCTGTCGGTGGTCGGCTCCTCGATGGTCGCCTCGGCGACGAGCGAGCTGGACAAGTCCGTCGGCGCCGACTTCATCGTCCAGGGCAACCAGCGGATCGTCCCGCAGGCGGAGAAGGCGATGGAACAGGCACCCGACCTCGTCCACGTCACCCGCTACAAGGACCTCGACGCCACCCTCACCTCCCCCGACGGCCAGAAGGACACCGACGGCATCACCGCCGCCGACCCGTCCTACGCCCAGGACCTGCGCCGCGCCACCACGGCCGGCGAACTGTCCGCCGCCTACGGCACCAACGCGATGTCCGTCGGCTCGAAGTACGCCAAGAAGCACGGCGTCCACGTCGGCGACACGATCAGCGTCGCCTTCAAGGGCGGCTCGACGGCGAAGCTCAAGGTCGCGGCCATCACGGACGACGACGTGGCCATCGACCAGGGGGCGCGGTACACCAGCATCGCCACGATGCAGAAGTACCTCCCCGCGAACAAGGTCCCGCCGAACGAGATCATGTTCGCCAAGGCCAAGGACGGCCAGGAGAAGCAGGCGTACGCGGCCCTGAAGAAGGCCATGGAGCCCTACCCGCAGTACCAGGTGCGCGACCAGACCGACTACAAGCAGGAACTGAAGGACCAGATCGGCCAGCTCCTGAACATGGTCTACGGCCTGCTCGCCCTCGCGATCATCGTGGCGGTCCTGGGTGTGGTGAACACGCTGGCCCTGTCGGTCGTCGAGCGCACCAGGGAGATCGGTCTGATGCGGGCGATCGGGATGTCCCGTCGGCAGCTCCGCCGGATGATCCGCATGGAGTCGGTCGTGATCGCCCTCTTCGGAGCGCTGCTCGGCCTGGGCCTGGGGATGGGCTGGGGGGCGACCGCCCAGCAGCTCCTCGCACTGGAGGGGCTGAAGGTCCTGGAGATTCCCTGGGGGACGATCTCCGCGGTCTTCGTGGGGTCGGCGTTCGTCGGACTGTTCGCGGCCCTGATCCCGGCGTTCCGGGCGGGCCGGATGAACGTCCTCAACGCGATCGCCACCGAATAGCCACCGCCCACGGGGAGACCCGGCGCCGAGAAGTCACGGGGGACTTCTCGGCGCCGGGTTTGTTTTTGTCTTTGAAGGGTGCCCTTTTGACTGACCGAGTCGGGCCGTGGGTGGGCATAGGCCCGGGGGTCCAGGGGGCGGAGCCCCCTGGTACGTCGGCATCAACCCCGGCCACGTCACCGTCGTCGTACGCTGGAACCCCCCGGCCCACAACACCCCGCGTCGGGCCCTTCGTGTTGCCCACACCCCGGACGGAAGCGCCTCTCCATGAGTCTGCACGGTCTGCTCGACGCCGTAGTCAAGGACCCCGCCCTCGCGGAAGCGACCCGCGCGGCGGCCGACGGCAACCGCATGCACGTCGACCTGGTCGGGCCCCCGGCGACCCGCCCCTTCGCCGTCGCGGCACTCGCGCGGGAGGCCGGCCGTACCGTCCTCGCGGTGACCGCGACAGGGCGTGAGGCGGAGGACCTGGCCGCCGCCCTGCGCTCGCTGCTCCCGCCGGACGGCGTCGTGGAGTACCCCTCCTGGGAGACACTCCCGCACGAGCGGCTGAGCCCGCGCAGCGACACCGTGGGCCGTCGCCTCGCCGTGCTGCGCCGCCTGGCCCACCCGAGGGACGACGACCCGGAGACGGGCCCGGTCTCCGTCGTCGTAGCGCCGGTGCGGTCGGTGCTGCAGCCGCAGGTCAAGGGGCTCGGAGACCTGGAGCCGGTCGCCCTGAGGTCCGGCCAGTCCGCCGACCTGAACGCGGTCGTGGACGCGCTCGGCGCCGCCGCCTACGCGCGCGTGGAGCTCGTCGAGCGGCGCGGTGAGTTCGCCGTACGCGGCGGCATCCTGGACGTGTTCCCGCCCACCGAGGAACATCCGTTGCGCGTCGAGTTCTGGGGCGACGACGTCGAGGAGATCCGCTACTTCAAGGTGGCCGACCAGCGCTCCCTGGAGGTCGCCGAACACGGCCTGTGGGCACCCCCCTGCCGTGAACTTCTGTTGACGGAAGACGTCCGCACGCGCGCGCGTGCCCTCGCCGAGGCCCACCCCGAGCTGGGCGAGCTGCTCGGCAAGATCGCCGAGGGCATCGCCGTGGAGGGCATGGAGTCACTGGCCCCGGTGCTCGTCGACGACATGGAGCTGCTGCTCGACGTGCTGCCCAAGGGCGCGATGGCAGTCGTATGCGATCCGGAACGGGTACGCACGCGTGCCGCCGATCTCGTAGCCACTTCGCAGGAGTTCCTGCAGGCCTCCTGGGCGGCCACCGCGGGCGGCGGCGAGGCACCCATCGACGTCGACGCGGCCTCCCTGTGGGCCATCGCGGACGTACGGGACCGGGCGCGCGAGCTGGACATGATGTGGTGGTCCGTCTCGCCCTTCGCCGCTGATGAAGAGCTGGACGCGGACACGCTCAAGCTCGGGATGCACGCCCCGGAGACCTACCGCGGCGACACCGCCAAGGCCCTCGCCGACACCAAGGGCTGGCTCGCCGACGGCTGGCGCACGGTCTTCGTCACCGAGGCCCACGGCCCCGCCGCCCGCACCGTGGAGGTCCTCGGCAGCGAGGGCGTCGCGGCCCGCCTGGAGACGGAACTCGGGGAAATCGCCCCCTCCGTAGTGCACGTCGCGACCGGATCGATCGACTACGGGTTCGTCGACACGGCGCTCAAGCTCGCCGTCCTCACCGAGACCGACCTCTCCGGGCAGAAGGCCGCGGGCAAGGACGGCACCCGCATGCCGGCCCGCCGCCGCAAGACCATCGACCCGCTCACCCTGGAGACGGGCGACTACATCGTCCACGAGCAGCACGGTGTGGGCCGCTACATCGAGATGGTGCAGCGCACGGTGCAGGGCGCCACGCGCGAGTACCTGGTCGTCGAGTACGCCCCCGCCAAGCGCGGCCAGCCCGGCGACCGCCTGTACATCCCCACCGACCAGCTGGAGCAGATCACCAAGTACGTCGGCGGCGAGGCCCCCACCCTGCACCGCCTGGGCGGCGCCGACTGGACGAAGACCAAGGCGCGCGCCAAGAAGGCCGTCAAGGAGATCGCGGCCGACCTCATCAAGCTGTACTCGGCCCGGATGGCGGCCCCGGGGCACGCGTTCGGCGCGGACACGCCCTGGCAGCGCGAGCTGGAGGACGCCTTCCCGTACGCGGAGACCCCCGACCAGCTGACCACGATCGCCGAGGTCAAGGACGACATGGAGAAGTCGGTCCCCATGGACCGGCTGGTCTGCGGCGACGTCGGCTACGGCAAGACGGAGATCGCGGTCCGGGCCGCCTTCAAGGCCGTCCAGGACGGCAAGCAGGTCGCCGTCCTCGTCCCGACGACGCTGCTCGTGCAGCAGCACTTCGGGACGTTCACCGAGCGCTACTCGCAGTTCCCGGTCAACGTACGGGCGTTGAGCCGCTTCCAGACCGACACGGAGGCGAAGGCGACCCTGGAGGGCCTGCGCGAGGGCTCCGTGGACCTCGTCATCGGCACCCACCGCCTGTTCTCCTCCGAGACCAAGTTCAAGGATCTCGGCCTGGTCATCGTCGACGAGGAGCAGCGCTTCGGCGTCGAGCACAAGGAGCAGCTGAAGAAGCTGCGCGCCAACGTCGACGTCCTGACGATGTCCGCCACCCCGATCCCCAGAACCCTGGAGATGGCGGTCACCGGCATCCGTGAGATGTCGACGATCACGACGCCCCCGGAGGAGCGTCACCCTGTGTTGACGTTCGTCGGCCCCTACGAGGAGAAGCAGATCGGTGCCGCGATCCGCCGTGAACTCCTGCGCGAGGGCCAGGTCTTCTACATCCACAACCGGGTGGAATCGATCGACCGCGCGGCGGCGCGTCTGCGTGAGATCGTCCCGGAGGCGCGCATCGCCACCGCCCACGGTCAGATGTCGGAACAGGCCCTGGAGCAGGTCGTCGTCGACTTCTGGGAGAAGAAGTTCGACGTCCTGGTGTCGACGACGATCGTCGAGTCCGGCATCGACATCTCCAACGCGAACACGCTGATCGTTGAACGAGGCGACAACTTCGGTCTGTCGCAGCTGCATCAGCTGCGCGGCCGGGTCGGGCGTGGCCGCGAGCGCGGTTACGCCTACTTCCTGTACCCCCCGGAGAAGCCGCTCACGGAGACGGCCCACGAGCGCCTCGCCACCATCGCCCAGCACACGGAGATGGGCGCCGGAATGTACGTGGCGATGAAGGACCTGGAGATCCGCGGCGCCGGAAACCTCCTGGGCGGCGAACAGTCCGGCCACATCGCGGGCGTCGGCTTCGACCTGTACGTCCGCATGGTCGGCGAGGCGGTCGCCGACTACCGCGCCTCCCTGGAGGGCGGTGTCGAGGAGGAGCCGCCCCTGGAGGTCAAGATCGAGCTCCCGGTCGACGCCCACGTCCCGCACGACTACGCCCCCGGCGAGCGCCTGCGACTGGCGGCCTACCGGTCCATCGCCTCCGCCAACACGGAGGAGGACATCAAGGCCGTACGCGAGGAACTCGTCGACCGCTACGGCAAGTTGCCCGAGCCGGTGGAGAACCTGCTGCTGGTGGCCGGCCTGCGCATGCTCGCGCGCGCGTGCGGCGTCGGCGACATCGTCCTCCAGGGCGCCAACATCCGCTTCGCACCGGTGGAGTTGCGCGAGTCCCAGGAACTCCGCCTCAAGCGCCTCTACCCCGGCACCGTCATCAAGCCGGCCGCCCACCAGGTACTGGTACCGCGCCCGAAGACGGCCAGGGTGGGCGGAAAGCCTTTGGTGGGGCGGGAGTTGCTGGGCTGGGTGGGGGAGTTCCTGGCGACGATCCTGGGGTCGTAGCGGCGAGGGGGGCACCCCTGGGAAAAGGTGTGACGCTTCTTCGGGGAAGCGTCACACTTTTTCAGCTGCAACAGTCGCCCGGCCCCCGCCGACGGGATGGGCCGACAGCGGCCCGCCCCGGCCTGCCTGCCTCCCCGCCCGAGAGCGCCCAATGGCCTTTCGCGTACGGCGAGTCGAACGGCGCCAGCGAGCCTGCCCGGGGCAACCGCGCACACCGTCAGCCATCAGCCCCGCGCATCAGCCCCGCGGAACAGCATCCCCGCCAGCACCCGGAACACCTCCTCCGGCTCCCGCTCACCCACCGCCCCGTCCAGATTGTGGCCGAGCAGCAGCGTCGCGAAGCCGTGCGCCAAGGACCACGCGGCGACCCCGGCGAGGCGGGCGTCGGGGCCGCGGCCCTCGGGAGGTACGGCGGAGACGGCGCCGCTCAGCGCGTCGGCCGCGAGCGCGCGGGCCGTGGCGAGTTCGAGGTCGCCGTCGCGCAGCAGCTCGGGCGCGAACATCACCTGGAAGTGCGCCGGGTGCTCCCGCGCGAAGCGCACGTACCGCACTCCCGCGTCCTTGAGATCCGCCGCCTCCCCGATCGCGGCGGCCAGCAGCCCGAACCCCTCCGCCGCGATGGCCGTCAACAGCCCTGTGCGGTCCTTGAAGTGATGCGCCGGCGCCGCGTGCGAGACACCGGCACGGCGGGCGAGATCCCGCAGGCTCAGCCCGGACGGGCCGTCGGCGGCGATGACGTCGAGCGCGGCGGTGAGGACGGCGTGGCGCAGATCGCCGTGGTGGTACGGGCTTTTGGTGGACCTGGTCGTACTCATGCTCAGCAGCCTACGCCGAATCTAGGCATTGACAAGTTCGGGCGGTTGGGGCAATCTTGTCAGTGTCAAGTTGTGGAACGACCGGGACGCGACGAGGAGTTGTGCCATGTCCGAAGACGCACGTGGAGTGGAGACCGCGAACTACCCCGCCACCGTGGAGTCGGGCCGGGTGCGCCAGCTCTGGCACCTGCTCGAACCCCTGCACGCGGTGCTGTACTACGCGCCGGAGGTCTTCGAGGAGGCCGCCGCGCTCGGCTACGACACCGAGGAGCGCTGGCCGAGCTACTTCCCGCTGCGCGCCGCCCCCTTGGGCCCGGCCGGCGCGGAGCGGGTGACCTCCGCCTTCTACAGCTTCAGCCCCCGCATGGTCGCCGAGCACATCGACCCCGCGTGGCGCATCGCGAGCCCGGACGCGGTACTGAAGGCGAGGCTGCGCGGAATGGACCGGGCCTACCGCGCGATATTCGGCGACCGTGTCGACAGCCCCGAACTCGCGGAGGCCGCCGCCCTGGCCCGCCGCGCCGCCGAGGCGGTCACCACGGCCGGCCGCCCCCTCGCCGCGGCCAACGCCGAGTTGCCCTGGCCCGAGGAGCCCCACCTCCAGCTGTGGCGGGCGGCGACGATCCTGCGCGAACACCGCGGTGACGGCCACCTCGCCGCCCTCCTCGTCGCCGGCCTGGACCCGGTCGAGTCCCTGGTCTCCTTCGCCGCGATAGGAGCCGCCTCCGTGGAGCGCTTCGAAAGCCGGGGCTGGAGCCCGAAGGAATGGTCGGCGGCCCGCGAACGCCTGGTCGCCCGGGGCCTGTTGGACGATCTCGGTACGGCGACGAGGGTGGGCCGTGAGCTGCGCCAGGAGGTGGAGCGCCGCACCGACAGGCTGGCCGCCGGGCCCTGGCAGTTCCTCGGCAGGGCGGACACCGACCGACTCGCCGATCTGCTGGGGGAGTTCTGGGTCGCGGTGCTCGGTTCCGGGCTGCTGCCCTCGGAGTCGACGCTGGGCATCGGCAAGGTCTGAGAGGGGTGTGGGGAGAGAGCGCGGGGAGGGAGTGCGAGGTGGGGGCGCCCGCGCCGACCAGGCCGTGCCGATACACCCGAGTTGCACGTCATGCGCCCCCGGGCCCCATATGTTCGCGACATCTCCGCCGCTAACGTGGGCACCAGGTCAATATCCGCCCCGACAGGGGCGGGGGCCGGGTGAACCAGGGGAGGGGCGCACTGTGATGCGTCTGAGGGGTGGGGCGGCCGTCGCCGTCCTGATCATGTTGTCCGTCGCCGGATGCAAGGACACCACAGGGGCCTCCGGGTCCGAAGCGACGACCGGTGGGGACTCCGGTGGGAACTCCGGTGGCGGCTCCGGCGGGGGCGCGGCTCTCACCGCCGCCGAGTCCCTGACCGTCAAGGGGCGGGCGCCGAAGACCGGTTACTCCCGTGAGCGGTTCGGCACCGCTTGGGCCGACACGGACTCCAACAGCTGCGACACCAGGGACGACATCCTCAAACGGGACCTGAAGCAGGTGAAGTTCACCGGCGGCACCTGCAAGGTGTCGTACGGCGTCCTCGAATCCGATCCGTACTCCGGCAAGGAAGTGACCTACCGTCGCGGGGCCAGCCTCGTCGACATAGACCACCTCGTCGCCCTCTCCGACGCCTGGCAGAAGGGCGCCAAGTACTGGGACGCCAGCAAGCGCATAGCCCTCGCCAACGACCCCCTCAACCTCCTGACCGTCGGCGCGAGCGCCAACCGCAGCAAGGGCGACGGCGACACGGCGACCTGGGTGCCGCCCAAGGCGTACCGCTGCACGTATGTGGCCGCGCAGGTCGCCGTGAAGAAGAAGTACGGACTGTGGGTCACCGCCGCCGAGAAGGCCGCGATGAAGAAGGTCCTCTCCACCTGTCCGGGGCAGAAGCTCCCGTCCGGCGGGAACCCGACGAACGCGCCGAGCAGGTTCCACGCGAAGTGAGCCGCCGGCCAGTCGGAACAAGCCCCTTCCCGTGCAGAGGGTGGTGAGGAATCATGCTGCCTCAGGTCGGCAGCGAAGTAATTGTCTCTTGTGAGCCGGCAAGGGCCCGGGTTGTTTCGGTGAGTACGCGGTACATCACGGTGGAATGGCCATGGAGCGTGGTCGACAACTCCTCCACCTTCCGCTGGGACGGAACTTTCGCGCTGCCTCATGGAGAATCCAATCCGGAATGGGTTCCATATCGGCTCGAACCGACCCCGTCCGAGCTTCGAGCTGGAGATGTCTGTACGGTCTCCATCCCGCCGACACGGCTCTATGTCAGCCACTGCGAGACGTATGACCCTCCGCGCAGCCTGGGTTGGGCTCCCGCGCCCACCGCCGGAATCTATGTAATGCCGCCAGAAAAATTGGACCAGGAGGACGCGGGGTGCATGCTTTATCTGGGCGGCGGCGACCCTATTCGTGTGGATCCGGTCGAGGCTGAACTGTGACCTGAGGACTGGCTGTGTTCTTGGTGTTATGCAGTAGCCACTATTGGCTCTGGCCCTGAAGAGATGTCACGACAGATGTATGTGCCCACGGACCTGCGTTGGGAATGTGCAGTCGCAGAAGAATTTCTCCCTGACCGGTCGGCCGCACGGGGGCAGGATGGCTCCCGGTGCGGCCCGGATCGGTTTTTGCGTCAGGTCCGGGAGAGGGCCTTCGTCCCCGAGAGGAGGGGGATGAGGGTGAAGTTGCCGTCGCCGGTGCCGCAGGTCGGGGTGGTGTCGGTGGTGTTGGAGACCTTGGTTCCGGTGGCGAAACGGCCGTCGCGGGTCGTGGGGACCACCGTGGTGAAGTGGTCGTTGAACGGGCTTTGGCCGTAGTAGTAGACGCACTGCTGGAGATTGACGTAGCGCCCGGCGGTGAGGTCGAGGGCCTTGACGTCGGACAGCAGGGGGACGAGGTGGTACTGGCCTTGTCCCGGGCCGCAGTTGGGGTTTGTGTCGGGGGTGTTGGAGACGTTCGAGTGCGCGGCGAACTCGGAGGCCCCGACGTTCGCGACCGTCGTGATGTGGTCGTGCTGGGCGTCGGAGTAGTAGACGCACTGGTGGAGGTTCAGGTAGCGGCCGGTGCTGAGGTCGAGCGACTGGACGCCTGCCCACGGGGACGACGGTTTGAAGTTTCCGTCACCGGCGCCGCAGGAGCGGCTCGTCCCGGCGGTGTTGGAGGTGTCCGTCCCGGTCGTGAAGCGTCCGTCGCGGCTCGGCACCACGGTGGTGAAGTAGTCGACGGCCGCGGAGGGCAGGTACACGCACTGGTGCAGGTTCAGGTAGTGGCCGGCCTGCGGGGCCTGGACGTCGGCGCTGGCCGTCGATGTCGGTGACACGAACAGAGCGGTGGCGGCGGCTGCGGCGGCGAGCCATGTCCTGGCCCGTCCCTTGTGGCGCACAGGCGTCCCCTTTCTGGGGTTCGAGCTGGCGGTGCGCGATCTTGCGCGGGCTCAGCTCAGCACGTGTGCACGGGAGTCGACCGCGTGTCCTCTCTCCAATCCACCTGAAGGTGTGGGCCGCGTTTTCGATCTCTTGACGGCTGGACCTGCTGTTTTTGCGGGGGACGAGGACATGGCGACCAGTACGCGAGATCAGACGACCGATGCCCGGAAGGGATCGGTGGGGATGATCCGTGCCTTGTCGAAGAGCTGTTCCAGTGCCTCGTGTCCGTGATGCCGGCGGAACTCGACCTCGGCTGTGGTCACCGGCAGGGTCCACAGGATGCGGGCGTGTCCGCCGGGCAGCGGGCAGTGTTCGAGGTCGGGGCCGTGGAGGTAGGGCAGGCTGATCAGCAGGTGGTCGCAGGTCGAGCCGGGTACCCACGGTTCGCCGATCGGCATGCTGTGCTCCAGGTCGAGTTGATGCCCTCCGCAGTGGTAGAAGGCGATCATCGCCATGAGTTCGATGAACCGTTCGTCGCGGACGGGCGCGGTCATGACGAACTCAAGGCCGTGACCGTGCTTCTGCGTCGAGGCCCAGCATCCGGCGGTCACATAGGCCCAGTTGTCGCTGCGGGGACCGGGCTCTACAACGAGGACTCGTAGATCGGGCACTTGATCTCGCCGTTCCGGGCCGAGGGCGCAGTCGACGACGTCCACCGTGTGCCCCGTGAAGAACGTCCGGACGTGTGACTCGACGGCGCCTGCGGCCAGCAGCCTCGTATTGCTCACGGCGCGATCATTCCAGACTGCGATCGACCGACACCGGCCGTTCGTGCAGCGTCCGGGAGCTTGTGGGCCCTGAGCGTGTCAGACCCGCAACGGGGTAGCTTCTGGCTCCAGTTGGCTGAGGCGCGGAAGCGTGACACTCGAAGGTGGAGTGTCACGCTTCCGCGGCCCGGCCGCTCTGCCGTGAACGGCCGCGCGCAGAGGCCGCGGGGTGTTGATGTCGACAGGCGTGGCCAGCCAGGCACCGTCACACGGGTTCGTCCGCGGAGTCGGTGATGACGGGCTCGGGGTCGGTGGGTAAGAGTTCAAGCACGAGGGCCACGGCCGGCGCCTTCGAGTCACGTATGGATACGCGTGTGTGCGTGGGGGAAGTCGCGATCTCCACGCACTCGTTGCCGTCGTCGGGGCCGGAGTGGGACGACTTCCGCCAGTTGTTCATGGGGGTGCCGCACAGCTCTTTCGTCAGCCGGTCGATGAAGCCACGTCCGGGCCTGTGCCGACCTCTGGGGCTGGCAGCCGTCGGCCCGGCACGGCACGCACGGCAAATACGGCTGGTGCGAACTGCTCACCGCGTGACCGGCAACGCCCCCACGAACTTCGGCCCGTCGCCCCGGTGTTGCACCGGAAACGTCACCTTCAGCCCCTGCTCCTGCCCCGCCACCGACAGCCTCGTCGTGAACTGCAATCCCAGGAACGCCTTCTTCGAACCGCCCGCCGAGACGTACGGACGCGGCAGGTTCAGCATCAACTTGCCCGGCTTTCCGCCTCTGTTGCCGTCGAAGAACAGGATTCTCTGGTCGGTCAGGACTATGTAGAACGGGCGTGGAGTGACCGTGGCCATCACCGTGCCCGCGCTCAACACCCCCACCACGGCCGCCGTCAGGGCCTGCTTGCGGACGGACACCGAGCCGATCGCGGCCAGGGAAGTGAACTCGACGCGTTCGCCCTGGAGCAGCAACGGGGCTGCCGCTTCGATGAGTTGGCGGTTTCGGCGGGCGTTCAGGGACATGACGGGACTCCTGGGAGACGTAAGTGCAGACGTAAGTGCAGACGTAAGTACGGATGTGAGTGCAGATGTGAGTACAGAAAGGTGCGGACGCTATGAGCCTCCGGTGAACGGAAGTTGTACGGAAGGTTCGCCGAAGGTCAAGCCGAACCCATGCTCGTCCCATCTCTGACCTGCGCTTTCCCCGGCATCCGCGATGTCACGGGCCTCGCCTAGGATCCGCCGCATGTCATCCGCCCCCGGAGCCGATCCCGGCCCCGACTTCGAACTCGCCTCCGCCTTTCCGGAGGTCACCTGGTTGCGTCAGGCCGCCGCCGCGGCCGACTGGGCAGCGATCCGGCAGTACCACGACAGCCTGCCGCCCGGTACCGACCGGGCCTTCGTCGTGGGCGTGTTGGCCGAGGCCGACGGTTTTGAACACACGCTGCGGCAGCAACTGGCCGCCGTACCCTACGACGTTCTCGCGCTCACCGTGCTCGGAACCCGGCTCATCGAGGCCGGGTGGGAGATACGGACCGACGCGCGGGCCAAGGACGTCAGCCGGGAGCAGTTCAAGGCGTTCCACGAACACCTGGGGGAGGCGGAGCAACTCCTCATGCGGGCAACGGCTTTCGACCCCTCCTACGACGCCGCCTGGGCCGCCCGCCTCACCACCGCCCTCGGTCTGTCGCTCGGGCAGAACGAGAGCCGGCGCCGCTACGACCGGCTGGCCCGCTACCACCCGCACCACTTCACCGGACAGGCCCGTCTCCTCCAGAAGCTGTACCCCAAGTGGGGCGGCACCTGGGAGGCGGCCCACGGGTTCGCGCGCGAGTGTCTACTGGCCGCCCCCGCAGGGGCGTTGAACGGCGGGCTCGTCGCCGAGGCGCACTTCGAGCACTGGCTCGACCTCGGCGCCGACGACAAGCGCACCGAGTACCTGCGACAGCCGCACGTGCACGCCGAGCTCGTCGAGGCCGCCCAACAGTCCGTGTTCCACCCGCAGTTCGCGCGGCCGTACGGCTGGGTCACCGTCCAGGGGAGTTTCGCCGCGATGTTCTCCCTGATCGGCGACACCGCGCAGGCCGCCGCGCATTTCCGGGCGCTCGGCAACCTCGCCTCCGACTTTCCGTGGAGTTACCTCGGCAAGCCCGCCGAGGCGTACGTCCAGCACCGCGACTCTGCCAACTCCGCCCTGAGAGGCCGAAGATGAACCCCCGGGACCCCCAGGACCACCAGGCCTCCCACGACAGTCGGTCCGCCGCCACCCCGAACACCATCCACCTCACCGAAGTCGACGGCATACCTACCCTCTTCGCGTACGCCCCCGGCCCCCTGCGCGCCGGACTCGTCTTCCGCGTCGGCATCGCCGACGAGACCCTCGCCCGCGCCGGTGTCACCCACCTCGTCGAACATCTCGCCCTGTACCGCCAGGGCCTCGCCGACTACCACTACAACGGCGCGACCAAGGCCGCCTTCACCCACTTCCACGTGGAAGGCGCCGAACACGAGATCGTCGACTACCTCCACGGCGTCTGCGCCTCCCTCGCCGACCTCCCCATGGAACGCCTGGAGACCGAGAAGGAGATCCTGCGGACCGAGGAGTCCCGCCGCGAACCCGGCCAACTCCCGCTGTGGCGCTACGGCGCACAGGGGTACGGCCTGGTCAGCTACCCGGAGTGGGGGGTCAGGAACCTGCGCCCGGAGGACGTACGACACTGGACGGAGACCTGGTTCACCGGCGGCAACGCCGTGCTGTGGATCGCCGGCGAGCGCTTCCCCGCCGGACTCGCGCTCAAGCTGCCCCCGGGCACCCGCCGGCCGCTCCCCGCCGTCACCTCCGCGCTCCCCACCACACCCGCCCACTTCTCCGACGGCCAGGGCGGCGTCCTCCTCGACGCCGTCGTCACCGACACCGCCGCCGCCCGCCTCTACGCCGGTGTCCTGGAACGCGAACTCTCCCGCGCCCTGCGCCAGGAGGACGGCAACTCCTACACCGCCGCCACCGACTGCGCCTCCCGCCGCGACGGCCACGCCCTCCTCACCGCCTTCGCGGACTCCCTGCCCGCCAAGCAGGACGCGGTGCTCGGCGGCTTCGTCGACGTCCTCGCCGCGCTCCAGGCCGGCCGTATCGCGCAGGCCGACCTGGACGCCGTACGCACGCGGGCCGACGCGGGACTGACGGCGGCCGACGCGGCCGTACGACGGCTGCCCGGGGCGGCGGAGGACCTGCTCGCCGGACGGCCGCCGCGCGGGCTCGACGAACTGCGGCACGAGCTGTGGTCGGTGACGCCCGGTCATCTGCACGCGGTGGCCCTGGAGGCCGCCGGGACCGCGCTGTTGCAGGTGCCCTCGGGGCACAGCGCGAGCTGGGCGGGGTACGCGGCGGCGCCGACGCGTTCGACGTACGCCGTCACCGGGCGGCGCTTCGACGCGGTCGCCAAGGACGGGTCCGCGCTGGTGGTCGGGGACGACGGGGTCAGCGTGACCGTGCGTGGGCGCGACGGCAGCGACCTCGCGGTGACCGTGCCGTACCGTTCCTGCGCCGCCGTGCTCAGCTGGCCCGACGGCGGCCGGCGCCTCATCGGCACCGACGGTCTCGCCGTCGCCGTGGAACCGGGACTCTACGGCGTCGACGCGCACACGATGGCGATGCTCGACGCGGCCGTACCGCCGCACGCGCGCGTGCAGTTGCCGCCGCGGCAGAGCGCCCCGCGCGCGGAGGCGCCCGCATCGGCGCCGGCCGCCGGGAGCGGTGCAGCCGCGCCCGTCCGGCGCACCGGCGGACAGACCGCCGCGATGGTCGCGCTCTTCCTGCTGGGCGGACTGTTCGCCTTCGTCGCGCTCGCGACGACGGTCTTCGGCCACGACCCCGACAGCGGCACCGGCGAATGGCTCGGCCTCTCCGGCTTCCTGTGGGCCGTCACCGGACTGATCGTCTGGCCCGCGGTACGGATCCTGCGGCGCACCCGGCCGGTGTGACCCACCGCAGGCACGGGATCTACCGCAGGTACGGGTTCCCCTGCTGCGGAGGCACCGGCATGCCCACGTACAGCTGCTGCTTCGGGGGCGGGGTGTCGAACATCCCGAACAGCAGCAGTCCGGCGGCCATCAGCATGGTCACCACGACCGCGAGACCGAGGAACCCGTCACCGCTCGAACTGCCGTCGGACGCCGCCCACGGCAGGGTCACGCACTCGTAGAGCGCGAAGGACGCGAACGCGCCCCAGTCCGAACCCCGCCCGCGGCGGATCGCCGCGTACAGGAAGGGCACCCATATCAGGAGGCCGCACGACCCCCAGGCGAGGAACACCCAGGCGATCCGTTGTCCCCAGCCGGCTTCCAGCCGTTTTGCCATGTCAACCCCCCAAGGTCGGCCCAAGGTTATGGCACGGGCCGCCGCCCGGGGGACGAACGGCCATGTGAACCGTCCCGCGACCCGGCGGACGCCCGCCGCGCCCGCGCACTGGTACGGCGTTTGTCCGGTCCGCGTTCCCCGGTACGGGAGTTTTTGCCGTGTCGTGAGGGAATCTTGTGGCGATCGAGAGAATTCGTTTTCCGGACCGAAGGACACCGTCGATTATCGTGCGATTCGCTGGGTCCCAAGTCCCGCGCGCGCACGGACAGTTCCGTACCAGGGCCGTACGGCCGTACTCCTACGGCAGTCCCACGGCGTCGCCGCGCCGGACCCGCGCAGCTTCCGGGCCCTCAGGGGGCCGACAGATTTTCCGGCGGACGTCGTACACGTCCGCTTGTCATGAACAGGGGTGGGGTTTTTCGTGTCCGAGCATCGGCAGTCGAAGAAGCGCAGATACATCGCATGGGGCGTCGCGGGTGCCGCCGTCGTCGCCGGAGGCGGTATCGCCGCGCAGACCTCGATGGCCGCCACCACCTGGCCCGCGCAGAAGACCTACACGGGCCGCGCCTTCGACACCTGCGCCGCCCCCTCCCTCGCCGCGATGAAGGCCTGGCACGGCGGCCTCTACGGCGCCGCCGCCGTCTACATCGGCGGCAAGAACCGCGGCTGCAGCCAACCCAACCTCACCGCCTCCTGGGTCAAGTCCCTCACCACGGTCGGCTGGAAGTTCATCCCGCTCTACGTCGGCTCCCAGCCGTCCTGCGGCTCCGGCGGCTCGGTGAAGATCAGCGCCACCACCGCGGCGGCCGTCGGCAAGAGCGAGGCGGACGACGCGGTCGCCAAGTCCGCGGCCCTCGGCTTCAAGGCCGGCAGCCCGGTCTACCTGGACATGGAGTCGTACGACACGACGAACACGGCCTGCAACAACGCCGTGCTGACCTATGTGCGCGCCTTCGACAAGGAACTGCACGCCAAGATCTACCGCAGCGGCATCTACGGCTTCAGCAGCTCCAGCGCCAAGGCGATCGCGACCGCGACCGACAAGACGGACCTGCCGGGCAACCTCTGGTACGCGCTGTGGGACAAGGTCAACACCACGACCTCCGACTGGCCTTGGGGCTCCACCCAGTTCACCAACCACAGCCGCGCCCACCAGTACCTGGTCAACAGCAAGGAGACCCGCGGCGGTTACACGATCACCGTGGACCGTGACGCGTGGGACGCGCCGGTGGCCATCACCGGCTGAGGGCGACGAGGATGCTGAAGGCGCTCACGCGCGCGGGGCACGCCATGGCCGCCGGACTGCGTGCGCTCGGCGCCCGTACCGTCGCCATGATCGCGACAGCGCTCGCCGTCGCCCTCGCGGTGATCGTGACCGGAATCGTCCTCTCCAGGCACGACATCAGCCCGGCCGTCCCCGCCGCCCGGGCGCGGCACTCCACCGACACCGAGGCCTGCCTGCTCACCGACCGGCAGGGCATCGAGGGGAGCCCCGCCGCCACGGTCTGGCGGGGCATGCAGGACGCGTCGCTCAGGACGCACACGCGCGTGAGCCACTCCTCGGTGACCGGCGAACAGAGCACCGCGAACGCGCGCCCCTTCCTCGACGCCATGCTCCAGCGCTCCTGCGAGGTCGTCCTCGCGGTGGGCGGCGTCGAGGTGAAGGCGGTGCAGGAGACGACGGGGCGGTACGCGAATGTCGGCTTCGTGCTCGTGGGCAGCGGCGGCGGCAGCGCGGACAGGACCGGCACGAACGTGTCCTGGGTCCCCCTCGGCGACGGCCTCCGCGCGGCGGTCACCGCGGCCGTGGAACGAGCGGTGGACGCCCTGGAGTAGCGCACGCGTGCGTGCCGGTACGTGCCGGTGCCCGAAGTCCTCGTGAATCGTTGGTCGAATGGGTTGGCCACAGGCGACCCACTGCCTAACATCGATCACCGCAAGACTTTGTGCACCGTCGCACAATCTCCTCGGGAGGCTCCCTTGCACCGCCGCCGTCGCACCGCGCTCGTCCTCACCGCCGTGATCGCCGCCGCGGCCCCCGCCCTGACCGCCTGCGGAAGCGAAGCGCATCCCGGCGCGGCGGCCGTCGTCGGCGGGCAGCGCATCACCGTCGCGCAGTTGCAGAGCCGGGTCAACGAGGTGCGCGTGGCACAGCGGGCGGCCGTCCAGGACCAGGCACAGTACACGCGGGCCATCGCCACCACCGGCGGCCTCACCCGCGAGACGCTCTACGGCATGGTCTTCGACCAGGTCGTGCACCGCGCCGCACAGGACGCCGACGTCAACGTCACCCGCAAGGACATCCAGGACATGCGGGCCGCCCTCGCCCAGCAGGCGGGCGGCTCCAAGGCCCTGGAAGCGACCTGGCTCGCGCAGTACGGCGTCCCCCCGCAGCGCCTCGACGACAACCTCCGCCTCCAGGTGGAGGGCCGCAAACTCGCCGCGAAGCTCGGCACCGACACTAGCCAGCCCGCCTTCTGGAAGGCCCTGTCGACCGCCTCCAAGGAACTCCACGTCGACCTCAACCCGCGCTACGGCACCTGGGACGTGGAGAAGAGCAGCCGCGTCGACGCCAAGACACCGTGGGTACGCGAGGTCACGGCGGCGCTGACACAGCAGTCGGCGTAACGGTACGGCGGACACGGCGTCCGCAGGGCCGCCCACCGCCCTGTGGACAACTCGTGGGGCTGTCGGCGGCGTGAGTTACGTTCGGTGTGTGAACGCAACCAGCCCCGGTCCCGAGAGTCCGCCCGCTCCCGGCCGTATCGTCCTGCTCACCACCAGCCACCGTGTCGCCCCCGGCCTGCTGTCCTGGCCCGCCTGGGAGGCGCTGCGCACCGCGGACCGCGTGCTGTGCGCGGACGCCGCGCATCCGCAGCTGCCGTATCTGAGCGAGGCCGGCATAACCGTCGTCGAGGCGTCCCCGACCGCCGAGGAACTGGTCGCCGCCTGCGAGGGCGGTCATACGGTGGTGATCGTGGCCACGGGCGAGGGCGAACCGGCGCTGACCGACGGCCTGGCCCGCCTCGCCGGCTCCGGCCGCGTGCAGATGCCCGAGCTGGAACTCCTCCCCGCCTCCTACGACCTCCCGGGCGCCCGCCTCCTCGACCTCGTCCAGGTCATGGACCGCATCCGGGTCGAGTGCCCGTGGTCCTCCCAGCAGACGCACAAGGGCCTGGCGAAGTACGGCATCGAGGAGGCGTACGAACTCGTCGAGGCGATCGAGGAGGGCGACCGCGACGAACTGCGCGAGGAGTTGGGAGACGTCCTCCTCCAGGTCGTCTTCCACGCCCGCATCGCGGAGGAGGACCCCGACACCCCCTTCTCCATCGACGACGTGGCCGCCGGCATCGTCACCAAGCTGATCCACCGCCACCCGCACGTCTTCGGCGACGAGACCGCGTCAACTCCCGAGGAGGTGAAGGCACATTGGCTGCGCACGAAGGCGGAGGAGAAGCGCCGCACCTCTATCACCGAGGGCGTCCCCATGGGCCAGCCCGGCCTCGCCCTCGCGGCGAAGCTGGCATCACGCGTGCGGACGGCGGGACTTGAGGTGCCGTTGCCGAAGGGGGACGACGGCATCGGCTACGAGCTGCTCGCGCTGGCGGTGCGTGCCGAGGCCGAGGGCGTGGATCCGGAGGCGGCCCTGCGGGCGGCGGGGCGGGCTTATCGGGATGCGATCACGGGAGTTGAAGGGGGCGGCGGCGAGGTGTGACGCAACAGGGTGTCCGGGGAGTCCTCGGCGGACACCCCGCCGCCCGCACTGCCCTCGTGGAGCGTGCCCCCGCCCCGGATACCGTCAAGGAGTGACAGACCAGCCGCACCCCGACTCCTCCGCCCCCGAACTCTTCACCTGGGAGTTCGCCACCGACCCCTACCCCGCCTACGCCTGGCTCCGTGAGCACGCCCCCGTGCACAGGACACGACTGCCCAGCGGGGTGGAGGCCTGGCTGGTCACCCGGTACGCCGATGCCAAGCAGGCGCTCGCCGACCCGCGGCTGTCCAAGAACCCCGCGCATCACGACGAACCGGCGCACGCCAAGGGCAAAACCGGTATCCCGGGTGAGCGCAAGGCCGAGTTGATGACGCATCTCCTCAACATCGACCCGCCGGACCACACCCGGCTCCGACGGCTGGTCAGCAAGGCGTTCACACCCCGCCGGGTGGCCGAATTCGCGCCCCGGGTGCAGGAGTTGACGGACCAGCTCATCGACCGGTTCGCGGGGAGCGGCTCCGCCGACCTCATCCACGACTTCGCCTTCCCGCTCCCCATCTACGCCATCTGCGATCTGCTCGGCGTCCCCCGCGAGGACCAGGACGACTTCCGGGACTGGGCGGGCATGATGATCCGGCACGGGGGCGGGCCGCGAGGCGGAGTCGCGCGGTCCGTGAAGAAGATGCGCGGCTATCTCGCCGACCTCATCCACCGCAAGCGCGCGGCCCTCCCCGACAGCCCGGACCCGCTGCCCGGCGAAGACCTCATCTCCGCCCTCATCCGCGCCTCCGACCAGGGCGAGCACCTCACCGAGAACGAGGCCGCGGCGATGGCCTTCATCCTGCTGTTCGCCGGCTTCGAGACGACCGTCAACCTCATCGGCAACGGCACGTACGCCCTCCTCACCCACCCCGAGCAGCGCGCCCGCCTGGAGAAGTCCCTCGCCGCGGGCGAACACGACCTCCTCGAAACCGGCGTCGAGGAACTCCTGCGCTACGACGGCCCGGTGGAGCTGGCGACCTGGCGGTTCGCCACCCGCCCCGTGACCCTCGGCGGGCAGGACATCGCGGTCGGCGATCCCGTACTGGTCGTCCTGGCCGCGGCGGACCGCGATCCGGAGCGGTTCGCCGATCCCGACGTCCTCGATCTCGGACGGCGTGACAATCAACACCTGGGTTACGGCCACGGCATCCACTACTGCCTCGGCGCCCCGCTCGCCCGCCTGGAGGGACAGACCGCGCTCGCCACCCTCCTCACCCGCCTCCCCGACCTCCAACTCGCGGCGGATCCGGCGGACTTGCGCTGGCGCGGTGGGCTCATCATGCGCGGACTGCGCACGCTGCCAGTGGAGTTCACTCCCGGAGCGACCACACCAAACCCGTAAACCCGGACCGAACAGGCCATCTCGCCCCGTAAACCCGAAGGTGACAGTTCCTCAAGTCTGTGATCTTCACGTGATCTACGTGGCATTAACTTGTGACAAGTGATCGACTGCGGCTACGTTCGAATATCAGCGCGGCGCCCCGCAGCACCCGTCGCGCGCTCCCTCCAGTCGTCACGCGAAAGGCCTCCGCATGCTCTCCGGGAACGGTCGTCACCGTCGCCCCCGTCAGGCTCCGGCAATCCTCGTCGCGGCCGGCGTGACCGGCTCCGCCATCGCCATCCCGCTCCTCGGCGCCGCCGCCGCGAACGCCGCCGACGGCACCACCTGGGACAAGGTGGCCCAGTGCGAGACGGGCGGCTCCTGGAGCGAGAACAGCGGCAACGGCCACTACGGCGGGCTGCAGCTGACCCAGGACGACTGGAACAAGTACGGCGGCCAGGACTACGCCCCCACCGCCGACCTCGCCAGCCGCTCCCAGCAGATAGCCGTCGCCGAGAAGATCCTCGACGCCAAGGGCACCTCCGAGTGGATCACCTGCGCGCTGGTCGCCGGCCTCACCACGACCTCGGGTTCGACGAACGTCGACACCGGCCTCGCGAGCGACTCGCCGTCGACCGGCGCGACGGACTCACCGGGTTCTTCGGGTTCCTCCGACTCCTCCGGCTCCTCGGACTCTTCCGATGCCTCCGGATCGTTCGGCTTGTCCAACTCCGGAAACGCGGAGCCGACCTCGTCCGACTCGCAGAGTCCGACACCCTCCGCGACGGACAACCCCACCAAGTCCGACAAGTCCACCACCCCTTCGGTGGACGACAGCTCGGCCAGCGCCTCCCCGAAACTCGACGAATCGGACAACTCGGAGCAGGCGGTGGGCAAGTGGAGCCTCGTCGACACCGGCGCGCTCGGCGACTCCGCCGATGAAGGTGTCGAGCAGCAGAGCACCGGCAAGCATCGCGGAGCGAGCGCCGAGGAGAGCGTGACGCCCGAGACGTACACCGTCCGTGCCGGCGACTCCCTCGCGTCCATCGCCGACTCCCTTGACTTCGACGGCGGATGGCGCGCGCTCTACGCCGAGAACAAAAAGGTGATAGGCGCCGATCCGTCCGCTGTCGTCGCCGGTCAGACCTTGGACGTCAGTGCTGAAACGGGCGGAAAGTAGCAGCAAAGCAGCGGGAGTTCACGTCACGCTTCGCGTCGAATGTCCGCTTTGGTGAAAGTGTGGGATGAGTCTCAGAAGCCCTGATCGTCTTTGAAATTCCGCCGATTCCCTGTCTACGGTCAAGGCCGCTCGTCACCACGAGCCCCGGCTGCCGCACACGCCGAGTCCTGCCAGCGGCCTCCGGGAACAGTCGTCGCGTCAAGCGCCGTAGGCAGGAGCGGGGGACCCAAGGTAAGTGCCGGGCCCGGGAGTCGAGAGACGACCGGAACCGGCTTGGGGTTAAGTCGCGCACCGCGAGGTGCGTGGCCGGGCAACTCACACGGCCCGAACCCGACAGCTCACCTCGTAGGCGTCGGTGAGGGGATTGGGATCTTCCATGCTGTTTTCCAGCAAGGGCAAGCACCGCCGTCCGTCCAAGGCCACCCGCGTCGCCACGCTCGCCGGCGTGACCGGCGTCGCCATCGCCGCCCCGCTCATGGCGACCGGCACCGCCTCCGCCGCCACCGCCTCGGAGTGGGACACGGTCGCCAGCTGCGAGTCCGGCGGCAACTGGTCGATCAACACCGGCAACGGCTACTACGGCGGCCTGCAGTTCTCCGCCTCGACGTGGGCCGCGTACGGCGGCACCGCCTACGCCTCCACCGCCAACCAGGCCTCCAAGTCGCAGCAGATAGCCGTGGCCGAGAAGGTTCTCGCCTCCCAGGGCAAGGGTGCCTGGCCCGTCTGCGGCACCGGCCTGTCGAGTGCCACGTACTCCGGCGGCAGCTCCAGCTCGTCGAGCAGCTCGAACAGCTCCTCCAAGAGCACCACCGAGCGCTCCACGTCCAACACGACCGCCTCCCGCTCCGCCGAGCGTCCGGCCGCCAAGAAGACCGTCACCACCCCGACCGGCAAGAAGGTCAAGAAGGGCGACGGCGAGTACAAGGTCGTCAAGGGCGACAGCCTCAGCAGCATCGCCGAGAAGCACAAGGTCAAGGGCGGCTGGCAGCAGCTGTTCAAGCTGAACAAGGACATCATCGACGACGCGGACGTCATCTTCCCGGGTCAGCAGCTGCACCTTAAGTAGCACTCAGCTGAACCACAGCGCCCTCACATCCGTGGACTCCATCATGGAGACCTCGTGAGGGTCACCCCCGTCCCCCACGGGCTCCCCGCTCCGGTGCGTGTTCCCCCGTACGCACCGGGGCGGGGCTTTTTGTTTCCGCTTCAGGGAACCTTTTTGTTCCGTTCGGAAACAATTTACTCTCGGTTCTGTCCATCAGGCGGCCGACCGGATGGCCAATCGCCCCGAGCCGGTTAGGCTCGTCTCGCAGAGCCGCTGCGGTGTTGCCGTAGCCGCGTCAGACCCCAAGAAGGAGATGCTCGTGCCGTCCATCGACGTCGTCGTAGCCCGGGAAATCCTGGACTCCCGAGGCAACCCCACGGTCGAGGTCGAGGTCGGCCTCGACGACGGCAGCACGGGTCGTGCCGCCGTTCCCTCCGGCGCCTCCACGGGTGCCTTCGAAGCCATCGAGCTGCGTGACGGCGACCCCAACCGCTACGGCGGCAAGGGTGTCGAGAAGGCCGTACTCGCCGTCATCGAGCAGATCGGCCCGGAGCTGGTCGGCTACGACGCCACCGAGCAGCGCCTGATCGACCAGGCGATGTTCGACCTGGACGCCACCGACAACAAGGGTTCCCTCGGCGCCAACGCCATCCTCGGCGTCTCCCTCGCCGTCGCGCACGCCGCCTCCGAGGCGTCCGACCTCCCCCTCTTCCGCTACCTGGGCGGACCGAACGCGCACCTGCTGCCCGTTCCGATGATGAACATCCTGAACGGCGGCTCGCACGCCGACTCGAACGTGGACATCCAGGAGTTCATGATCGCCCCGATCGGCGCGGAGTCCTTCTCCGAGGCGCTGCGCTGGGGCGCCGAGGTCTACCACACCCTCAAGAAGGTGCTGAAGACCAAGGGCCTGTCCACCGGCCTCGGCGACGAGGGCGGCTTCGCCCCGAACCTGGAGTCCAACCGCGCCGCCCTCGACCTCATCGTCGAGGCCATCAAGCAGGCCGGTTACATCCCCGGCGAGCAGATCGCGCTCGCGCTCGACGTCGCCGCGTCCGAGTTCTACAAGGACGGCAAGTACGAGTTCGAGGGCAAGTCCCGCTCGGCCGCCGAGATGACCGAGTACTACGAGGAGCTCGTCTCCGCGTACCCGCTCGTCTCCATCGAGGACCCGCTGTACGAGGACGACTGGGCCGGCTGGAAGGTCATCACCGACCGCATCGGCGAGAAGGTCCAGATCGTCGGCGACGACCTCTTCGTCACCAACCCCGAGCGCCTCGCCCGCGGCATCGAGGAGGGCGCCGCCAACGCCCTGCTCGTCAAGGTGAACCAGATCGGCTCGCTGACCGAGACCCTGGACGCCGTCGAGATGGCCCAGCGCAACGGCTTCAAGTGCATGATGTCCCACCGCTCCGGCGAGACCGAGGACGTCACCATCGCCGACCTCGCCGTCGCGGTGAACTGCGGCCAGATCAAGACCGGCGCCCCGGCCCGCTCGGACCGCGTCGCCAAGTACAACCAGCTGCTCCGCATCGAGGAGATCCTCGACGACGCGGCGGAGTACGCGGGCCGTTCGGCGTTCCCCCGCTTCAAGGGCTGACCCATACCGGGCTAAGCCTTAGCCAGTCGTACGTACGTCCCCGCACCCGGTCCCGTACCGTGTGCGGGGACGTACGCACGTGTGAAGGGGAGGCGGGACATGGCCGTGAAGGACCGGGACCGGTTCTCCACCGCGACCAGGCTCAAGCTGCTCGGCGAGCAGACGGCGGCCCGTGTCTACCGCTCCCAGACCAAACGGCAGGCCCGCCGCTCCCGGCTCACCGGCCGGGCGGCCCTCCTCGCCCTGGTGCTGTGCTCGCTGATCGTGGCGCTGGCGTACCCGATAAGGCAGTACGTCTCCCAGCGCGCCGAGATCTCCGACCTGGAGCGGCAGCAGGCACAGGCCAAGCAGCGCGTCGAGCAGCTCCGCGACCTCAAGGCGCGCTGGCAGGACGACTCGTACGCGGAGCAGCAGATCCGGCAGCGGCTGCACTACGTGATGCCCGGGGAGACGGGCTACATCGTGATCGACCCGGACGCGGCCAAGCAGTCGCGCGCCGAGCTGGGGGCGGCCGACCGCCCCTGGTACTCGAACGTCTGGGACGGCGTCGACAAGTCCGACGCCTCCGACCAGTGAGAACCACCAGTGAGAACTGACCCATAGAAAGACGTCCTGAAGACAGTCATGGAAACGCCCCCGCCGTCCACTCCGCGCACCGAGCCCACCGACGCGGATGTCGAGGCCTTCAAGCAGCAGCTCGGGCGTCCGCCGCGCGGCCTGCGCGCGATCGCGCACCGCTGCCCGTGCGGACAGCCCGACGTGGTGGAGACGGCCCCCCGCCTCCCCGACGGCACTCCCTTCCCGACGACGTACTACCTCACGTGCCCGAAGGCCGCCTCGGCGATCGGCACCCTTGAGGCGAACGGCGTCATGAAGGAGATGACGGCCCGGTTGCGGACGGACCCCGAACTGGCCGCCGCGTACCGTGCCGCGCACGAGGACTACATCGCGCGCCGCGACGCCATCGAGGTCCTGGAGGGCTTCCCGAGCGCGGGCGGCATGCCGGACCGCGTGAAGTGCCTGCACGTCCTCGTGGGCCACTCCCTGGCCGCGGGCCCGGGCGTCAACCCGCTCGGCGACGAGGCCCTCGCGATGCTGCCGGAGTGGTGGGCGAAGGGCGCGTGCGTACAGCCGCTGGCGGCACCGGACCGGGCCGACGAACTGACCGCCGAGACCGCCGAGACCGTCGAGTCCTCCGATCCCACCGCGATCCGCAGCGCGTACTTCTCCTACGTCCCGCTGCTGGAGGAGGGTTTCAGCCGTGTCGCGGCGGTCGACTGCGGTACGAACTCCATCCGGCTGCTCGTCGCGGACGTGAACCCGGCCACGGGTGAACTGCGGGAGCTGGACCGGCGGATGACGATCGTGCGGCTCGGCCAGGGCGTGGACAAGACCGGCGAGCTGGCCCCCGAGGCGCTGGAGCGGACGTTCGCGGCCTGCCGTGAGTACGCGGAGGTGATCCGGGAGAAGGGCGCCGACAAGGTCCGTTTCGTGGCCACTTCGGCCTCGCGGGACGCCTCGAACCGCGAGGACTTCGTCCGTGGCGTCGTGGACATCCTGGGCGTCGAGCCGGAGGTCATCACCGGCGACGAGGAGGCGGCACTCTCCTTCACCGGGGCGACCAAGGAACTGACGGGCCGGGACGACCTGGCCAAGCCGTATCTCGTCGTCGACATCGGCGGCGGCTCCACGGAGTTCGTCGTGGGCGACGACCAGGTCCGGGCCGCCCGCTCCGTGGACATCGGCTGCGTCCGCATGACCGAGCGCCACCTCGTCACCGACGGCAAGGTCGCGGACCCGCCGACCCGGGAGCAGGTGGCGGCGATGCGCGCGGACATCGAGGAGGCCCTCGACCTCGCCGCGAAGACGGTCCCGCTGCGCGAGGCCCGCACCCTGGTCGGCCTGGCCGGCTCGGTCACCACGGTCTCGTCGATCGCCCAGAACCTCCCCGAGTACGACACGGAGGCCATCCACCACTCCCGTGTCTCCTACGACCGCGTCCGCGAGATCACGGACTCCTTGCTGACCTCCACCCACGCCGAACGCGCCGCGATCCCCTCCATGCACCCGGGCCGCGTCGACGTCATCGGCGCGGGCGCCCTCGTCCTCCTCTCGATCATGGAGCGGACGGGCGCGACGGAGGTCGTGGTGAGCGAGCACGACATCCTGGACGGCCTCGCGTTCGGGCTCGCCGCCGAGGCGGCGGAGGAGCCCGCAGAGGCCTGAGCGGACCCCGAATTATTACTGGTCGGTAGTAAACTCCTGAGCAGCCCATATAACGTATGAGCGGTTGCAGGGGGCGCTCGCCACCCCCTCCGGAACGTGTCCGTAAGAAAGTTCGTGAAGTTCTTCACAAGGAATTCTGTCCAGTTGGACGACTGGACCGCCCCGGTTGGCCCGTCCGGGGCCGCGGGGGGCTCGGGAGCGTGCTCGGCGGGCCGGTGCGGGAGTGATTCGGGGGAGTTTCGGAGGGGTGTCGCGGAGGTGTGGTCCAGGGGGTCCGGCGGGACAGAGGAGCAGCTCACGCGGCCTTGACAACGGGGCGAACCGCACCGCGGTTCACCCCGTGCGAGGTGACCTGGATCATGCGAGTCGCGGAGGATAACACAGCCCCTGTGGAAGCTTGTGAAGGGGCGCACGAGCGACCCCCCAGGGGCAGGTGGATACTCGATGGCATGAGCACCACGGAGCGTCCCAGGATCCTCGTAGTAGGCGGTGGGTACGTAGGCCTGTACGCAGCTCGGCGCATTCTCAAGAAGATGCGCTACGGCGAGGCGACCGTCACGGTCGTCGACCCCCGGTCGTACATGACCTACCAGCCCTTCCTCCCCGAAGCCGCCGCCGGCAGCATCTCCCCTCGGCACGTCGTCGTCCCGCTGCGACGCGTACTGCCCAAGGCGGAGGTCCTCACCGGCCGGGTCACCACCATCGACCAGGACCGCAAGGTCGCCACGATCGCCCCCCTCGTGGGTGAGGCGTACGAGCTGCCTTTCGACTACCTCGTCATCGCGATGGGCGCGGTCTCCCGCACCTTCCCGATCCCCGGCCTCGCCGAACAGGGCATCGGCATGAAGGGCATCGAGGAGTCCATCGGCCTGCGCAACCACGTCCTTGAGCAGCTCGACAAGGCCGACTCCACCACCGACGAGGAGATCCGCCGCAAGGCGCTCACCTTCGTCTTCGTCGGCGGCGGTTTCGCCGGCGCGGAGACCATCGGCGAGGTCGAGGACATGGCCCGGGACGCGGCCAAGTACTACACCAACGTCTCCCGCGAGGACATGCGCTTCGTCCTCGTCGACGCCGCCGACAAGATCCTCCCGGAGGTCGGCCCCAAGCTCGGCCTCTACGGCAAGGAGCACCTGGAGAGCCGCGGGATCGAGATCTACCTCTCGACCTCGATGGACTCCTGCGTCGGCGGCCACGTCGTGCTGAAGAACGGCCTTGAGGTCGACTCCAACACGATCGTGTGGACGGCCGGCGTCAAGCCGAACCCCGTTCTCTCCCGCTTCGGCCTCCCGCTCGGCCCGCGCGGTCACGTCGACGCCCAGCCGACCCTCCAGGTCACCGGCACCGACTACGTCTGGGCCGCCGGCGACAACGCCCAGGTGCCCGACATCGCCGCCCGCAAGGCCGGCGTCGAGAACGCCTGGTGCCCGCCGAACGCCCAGCACGCGCTGCGCCAGGCGAAGGTCCTCGGCGACAACGTGATCTCCGGTATGCGGGGCTTCCCGCAGAAGGAGTACTCGCACGCCAACAAGGGTGCCGTGGCCGGCCTCGGCCTCCACAAGGGCGTCGCCATGATCGTCATGGGCAAGGTGAAGATCAAGGTCAAGGGCCGTCTCGCCTGGTACATGCACCGTGGCTACCACGGTCTGGCGATGCCGACCTGGAACCGCAAGATCCGCGTCTTCGCCGACTGGACGCTCGCGATGTTCCTCAAGCGCGAGGTCGTCTCGCTCGGCGCCATGGAGAACCCCCGCGAGGAGTTCTACGAGGCCGCCAAGCCGGCGCCGGCTCCGGCCGCCGCCAAGACCGAGGAGAAGGCCAAGGCCTCCTGACCTCCGGTCATGCCTGACCCGTAGTACCCGTAGTACGCCCGAAGGGGCCGTCCGCCATCCGTGGTGCGGACGGCCCCTTCGGCGTTCCCGGCGCCCCATGTCTACATGTCCTCTACATCTGTTTTGCCTACTCGTAATGCCCAAGCAGGACTGCGAGCGGGCCTGGCCGGTGTTTACGTAGTGATGGACAATTCCGGGATCCGCGTCACGGAGGTGTGCGCCATGGCTGATGCCGCGCTGCGGCTCAAATCCCTCTTCGAACAGCTGCTGGGAACCCCTGTCCCCGTGCGCATCCGCGCCTGGGACGGTTCCGAGGCCGGGCCGCCCGATGCGCCGGCCCTGGTCGTACGCAATCGCCGCGCCCTGCGCCGACTCCTGTGGAAGCCCGGAGAACTGGGCATGGCGCGTGCCTGGGTCTCCGGAGACCTGGACATCGAGGGCGACCTGTACGCGGCCCTCGACGCGATGTCCTCGCTGGTGTGGGAGCGCGGTGCCGACGCCCGCAGCCTCGCCCAGGCCCTGCGCGATCCCGAGGTGCGGTCCGCCGTACGCGGACTGGTGAAGCTCGCCGGACTCCCGCTGCCGCCCGCCCCGCCCCCGGAGGAGGTCCGCCGCAGCCGCGCCCACCTCCACACCAAGCGCACCGACAAGCGGGCCATCAGCCATCACTATGACGTCGGCAACGACTTCTACGAGATCGTCCTCGGGCCGTCCATGGTCTACTCGTGCGCCTACTGGGAGTCCCCGGACGGCACCTTGGAGGACGCGCAGCGCGACAAGCTCGAACTCATCTGCCGCAAGCTGGAGTTGACGCCCGGTCAGCGACTGCTGGACGTCGGCTGCGGCTGGGGTTCCATGGCGATCCACGCGGCCCGCGAGTACGGCGTGAGCGTCGTCGGCGTGACCCTCTCGCAGGAACAGGCGGCCTACGCCCGTAAGCGCGTCGCCGAGGAGGGACTCACCGACAAGGTCGAGATCCGCGTCCAGGACTACCGCGACGTCGCCGACGGGCCCTACGACGCCATCTCCTCCGTCGGCATGGCCGAGCACGTGGGCTCCGCACGGTACCTGGAGTACGCGAGGGTCCTCCACGCACTGCTCAGACCGGGCGGGCGGCTGCTCAACCACCAGATCGCCCGCCGCCCGTGGCAGGACGAATCGGCGTACGACATCGACGAGTTCATCGACGCCTATGTCTTCCCCGACGGCGAACTCGCCCCGATCGGCGCCACCGTGACCCAGCTGGAGAGCGCTGGGTTCGAGGTGCGGGACGTCGAGGCGATCCGCGAGCACTACGCGCTCACCCTGCGCCGCTGGGTCGCCAACCTGGAGGCCGAGTGGCGGCGCGCGGTCGGGCTCGTCGGCGCCGGGCGGGCCCGGGTCTGGCGGCTCTACATGGCGGCCTCCGCGCTCGGCTTCGAGCGCAACCGCATAGGAGTCAACCAGGTGTTGGCCGTCAGGACCCCCGAACCGGGCGGCTCCGGAATGCCGTTGCGCGCCCGCACCTGGAACTGAGCCAACGGCAAGGGGCCCTGTTCCGCATCGGAACAGGGCCCCGACTCATGTGCGGCTACTCGGATTTGATGGCCGACAGCATGTTCAGCTTCGCCGCCCGCCGGGCCGGCCACAGGGCCGCCAGGACGCCGACCGTGCCCGCCAGGAGCAGGAAGAGCGCCATCCGGGCCCAGGGAATGACCAGTTCGTACGTCGACATCTTCGCGCCGATCAACTCACCGGCCGCCCAGCCGAAGAAGACTCCCAGGCCGATGCCGAGCACCCCGCCGAAGAGCGAGATGACCAGGGACTCCAGGCGGACCATCCGTTTGATGCCCTTGCGGTCCAGGCCGATCGCGCGCAGCATCCCGATCTCCTGCGAGCGCTCGAAGACCGACATGGCAAGGGTGTTGATGACTCCGAGGACCGCGACGATCACCGCCATGGCGAGCAGGCCGTAGACCATGTTGAGGATCAGGGTGAAGATCTGCGCGATGCTGTTGGAGAGGTCCTTCTTGTCCTGGACCTTGACGGCCGGGTTGGAGCCGAGGGCCTTCTCCAGCTTGTCCTTGGTCGAACTCGACGCGCCGTCCGCGGTCTTGACGAGGATCTGCATGTCGGCCGGGTCGGTCTGGTGCGGGGAGAGCGTCGCGTTGTCGAGCATGATGCCGCGGATCAGCGCGTTGCCCTCGTAGACCGCGGAGACGGTCAGCTGCTGCGCCTTGCCGTCCTCGTAGTGCGTGGTGAAGGTCGAACCGGCCTTCCAGCCATGGGACTTGGCCGTGTCATCGTCCACGACGACCTGCGTGCCGGCGACCTTGAAGGTGCCGCTGTCGACCTTGAGGTCGGTGAGCTTGCCGATCGCGGAGCCGTTGACCCCGGTCAGGAACTCGGTCTCGCCGTCGATGCGCGAAGGGGCGTTGCGCAGCGGGCTGCTGGCGGTGATGCCGGAGGTGGTGGTGAGCGTCTTGTCGACGTCGGGGGAAAGCTGGTTGCCGTTCGCCATCGAGACGATGTAGTCCGCGCTGATCGCGGACGAGGCCATCCGGTCGATCGCCTGCTGGAGGCTGCCCGCCATCACCGTCATGCCGGTGATGAGGGTGAGGCCGATCATCAGCGCGGAGGCGGTGGCGGCCGTACGGCGCGGGTTGCGCACCGAGTTCTGGCGGGCCAGCTTGCCGGAGATCCCGAAGATCCGCAGGACCGGGGCCGCGGCCGCGATCAGCGGGCGGGACAGCAGCGGGGTCAGGATGAACACGCCGATGATGAGGAGTACGGCGCCGATCCCCATGGGGGCCTGGCCGTCCGAACCGCTCATCGACGTGGCCGCGATGACGACCGCGACGCCCGCGCCGGAGAACAGCGCGCCGAGCGTGTTGCGCAGCACCAGCGACTTGGTGGTGGCCTGCGCGTACAGGCTGCTCATCGCGGCGACCGGCGGGATCTTCGCGGCCCGGCGGCCGGGCAGCCAGGCGGCGAGCATGGTGATGAGGATGCCGACCGCGAGGGCGCTCAGGACCGTGCCCGAGGTGATGATCAGCGGGCCGTCCGGGACCGTCGCGCCGATCGTGCCCATCAGGGCCCGCAGTCCGGCGCCGATGCCGATACCGGTGACCAGACCGGCCACCGCGGCGACCGCGCCGACCACGAACGCCTCAAGGAGCACCGACCGCGTGACCTGCCGGCGGGAGGCGCCGACCGCGCGCAGCAGCGCCAGTTCCTTGGTGCGCTGGGCGACCAGCATGGTGAAGGTGTTGGCGATGATGAACGTGCCGACGAAGAGCGCGATCCCCGCGAAGACCAGCAGCCCCGACTTCAGGCCGCTCATCGAGGAGGCGATCGTCTCGGCCTGGTCGTCGGCGAGCTTCTTGGCGGTGGTGGTCTCGGTCTGCCCCTTCGGGAGGGCCTGGTCCAGCGCGGACTTCAGCGCCGCCTGACTCGTCCCGGCCGCCGCCTTCACATCGATCTCGTCGTACGTCCCCGCCTTGCCGAACAGCTTCTGCGCGGTGGCCGTGTCGAAGAGGGCCAGGCTGCCGCCGGCGGCGACATTGCCGTCGTCGGTGGTGAAGATGCCGGTGATCTTCGGGGACAGCACCGGCCCGTCGACCGACAGACGGACGGTGTCGCCGACCTTGTACCCGGCGCGCTTCGCGGTCTCGGAGTCGATCGCGACCTCGCCCGAACCGTGCGGTGCCGTACCGGACTTGAGGGGATAGCGGGCGTCCTTGTCCCCCCAGTAGTTGCCGCCCTCGGACTGGAAGCCGCCGCCGATGAGCTTGCCCTTCTTGTCGGCTATGGCGGTGAAGCCGTTGACGACCCCGGTCGCGGACGCGGCGCCCGGCACCTTCGCGCTGGTGTCGAGCATGGCCTGGGTCAGCTCGGGTGTCTTGCCGACCGCGTCGCCCTGGCTGTCCTGGTGCTTGGCCTGCACGGCGACGTCGACCTGGTCGAAGCCCTTGGCCGAGCTGTTCTGGAAGGCGTTCGAGATGGTGTTGGTGAAGACCAGGGTCCCCGACACGAACGCGACGCCGAGCATCACGGCGAGCACGGTCATGAGGAGCCGGGCCTTGTGCGCGAGTACGTTGCGCAAGGCGGTTCGGAACATGGGTCTACTCAGTCCAGGTGTACGAGAGGTGAGCCGGGGCGGCGAAGTCTGATGCCGGGGCGGTGAGTTGAGGAGCCGTCAGAAGGCTCAGCTGGTACGGCCCTTGGCGTCGAAGCGCTTCATGCGGTCGAGCACCGAGTCCGCCGTCGGCTCGAAGACCTCGTCGACGATGCGGCCGTCCGCGAGGAACACCACCCGGTCCGCGTAGGCCGCGGCCACCGGGTCGTGGGTCACCATGACCACCGTCTGCCCCAGCTCCCGTACGGAGTTGCGCAGAAAGCCCAGCACCTCCGCGCCGGAACGCGAGTCGAGGTTCCCGGTCGGCTCGTCGCCGAAGATGATGTCCGGGCGGGAGGCCAACGCCCTTGCCACGGCGACGCGTTGCTGCTGGCCGCCGGAGAGCTGGGAGGGCCGGTGCTTGAGCCGGTCGGAGAGACCGATCATCCGGATCACCGAGTCCAGCCACTCCTTGTCGGGCTTGCGGCCCGCGATGTCCATGGGGAGCGTGATGTTCTCCAGAGCCGTCAGCGTCGGCAGCAGGTTGAACGCCTGGAAGATGAAACCGATCTTGTCCCGGCGCAACTTCGTGAGCTGCTTGTCCTTCAGGGAGCCCAGCTCGGTGTCACCGATCCGGACGGAACCGGACGAGAACGAGTCCAGGCCGGCCACGCAGTGCATGAGGGTGGACTTGCCGGACCCCGAGGGGCCCATGATCGCCGTGAACTCGGCCCGCCGGAAGGAGATCGAGACCCGGTCGAGGGCGACCACCTGGGTCTCGCCCTGTCCGTAGATCTTGGAAAGATCCGTGGCGCGCGCGGCCACTGAGGTGGTCCGGTCGGCGATGGGGGTGGTGGTCACGGGTGGCACTCCTGTCGGGACGACGGTGTTGCTGGGGACGTGTCCCATCCTTCCGGCCGTATCCCGCCGTGGAGTCACCCGCTGTTCCGGTTCCGGGGGCAGCCTTCAGTCGGACTGCACCTCGCGCTGTCATACCTGGGGATGAGGACCGACCCCTGAGTCAGGCCCAGGTCAAGAACCGGTGGAGCACCCTCGTTCGGGCGGTGAAATTCCGTCATTCCGCATACAGGCCCCCACACCGCACGCAAGGCTATTGGCAAGTGCTGATGGCTCTTTCCACGGTCTGATGAACCCTCAGACATCAATAAAATAAGACAACATCGGTACGCCCGCCCGCTGTTGGGGAGACGCGCCCCGATAGGCTCGGGACCTCGATGCGGAGCCCACGGCCTGCCCGGATGGTGGAATGCAGACACGGCGAGCTTAAACCTCGCTGCCCCTTCGCGGGCGTACCGGTTCAAGTCCGGTTCCGGGCACTATCGTGGTCACTGACAGTGACCTGCGGGAACGGTGTGTTGTTTCGGCACACCGTCGCACGGGATGTGAAGCCCCAACCGTTGACAGCCCGGCCCGACCGGTCGGAGACTGATTGCGACCAAATGGGTGAAGGAAATTTCACTTCACGAACATCCGAACATCCCGCTTCCTGAACATCTCACTCCGCGAACGTCAGTGAACGGCCCGCGCTCGAAGGGACCCCCGATGCGTACCACCGTCGGCATCATCGGAGCCGGCCCCGCCGGACTCCTCCTCGCCCGGCTGCTGCACAACGCCGGTATCGACTCGGTCGTCCTGGAGAGCCGGGACCGGGAGTACGTCGAGCACCGCCAGCGGGCCGGGATCCTGGAGCAGGGGACCGTCGACGTACTGCGCGAGGCGGGGGCAGGGGAGCGGATGGACCGCGAGGGACTCCGGCACGACGGGATCGAGCTGCGGTTCGACCGGCGGCGGCACCGGGTGGACTTCCCGGCCCTCACCGGCGGCCGTAGCGTGATGGTCTACGCGCAGACCGAGGTGTGCAAGGACCTGATCGCCCTTCAACTCGCGGGCGGCGGGCCCCTGTTGTTCGAGGCCGAGGCGCTCGCGGTGGAGGGCGCGGACACTGACAGCCCGCGCGTCCGGTTCCGGCAGCACGGCCGCGAGGACGTCCTCGACTGCGACTACGTCGTCGGCTGCGACGGGTTCTGGGGCGTCGCCCGCACCGTCATCCCCGCCGAACTGACCCGCGTCTTCGAGCGGTCGTACCCCTACGCCTGGCTCGGCATCCTCGCCGACGTCGCCCCCTCGCACGACGAACTCGTCTACGCCCGCCACGACCGCGGCTTCGCCCTCCTCTCCATGCGCTCCCCCTCCGTCTCCCGTCTCTACCTCCAGGTGGAGGAGGACGCGGACGCCGAGAGCTGGAGCGACGACGCGATCTGGGACGAACTGGAGCGCCGGTTCGAGACCGAGGACGGCTGGAGGCTCGACCGCGGGCCCATCACCCAGAAGTCGGTCACCCCGATGCGCTCCTACGTCCACGAGCCCCTGCGGTACGGCCGGCTCTTCCTCGCCGGCGACGCCGCGCACATCGTGCCGCCCACCGGGGCCAAGGGACTCAACCTCGCCGTCGGCGACGTCGTCACCTTCGCGCGGGCACTGACGTACAGGAAGAAGACGGGGAGCGAGGAGCGGCTCGACGCGTACTCCGCGACCTGTCTGCGGCGGGTGTGGCAGGCCGAGCGGTTCTCCTACGACATGACGAGCCTCCTGCACATCGCGCCCGGCGCGACGTC
This sequence comes from Streptomyces sp. NPDC050548, assembly GCF_044457385.1. Taxonomy (NCBI): domain Bacteria; kingdom Bacillati; phylum Actinomycetota; class Actinomycetes; order Kitasatosporales; family Streptomycetaceae; genus Streptomyces; species Streptomyces sp. NPDC050548. The sequence continues at coordinate 781,983 of NZ_JBITGV010000001.1, read as the reverse complement.
CTTCGAGGGGCGGCTCCAGCTGGCCCGGCTGGAGCGGATCGCGTCCTCGCGGGCGGCCGAGACGGACCTCGCGGAGGCGTACACCGGGTTCCCCCTGGACGAACCGGCCGAACCGGTTGAACAGGGATAAGGGCCTTCTAAGGCGGGCGTCACGGGTTGGTACCAGTGTTCACAGGGGGTGCGGTCCACCGCGTACCTTGGCAGGACGAGGGGAAGATCCTCCCCAAGAGGTAGGGTCAAACTTTTGCCTACCTATTACTCTTGAGGCCAAGGCCGCGCGAGGCGGCCATGGAGGAGTGAAATGAGGAGCAGAAACCCGGTCTTCTCGCGACGGGGGTTCAGCCGCGACAACGGCTACGCGGGCTTCAACACCGCGCCGCAGGCCGGGGGCCCCGCCGTAGGAACGCAGGGCAACCCCTACGCCGGGGGCAACCCGTACGCGCAGAACCCTTACGCCCAGCAGGACCTGCAGCAGGGCGCACCGCCCCAGGCCCCGGCCACCACCGGCCGGATGACCATGGACGACGTCGTCCAGCGCACCGGCACCACCCTCGGCACGCTGATCGTCACGGCCGCGCTCGCCTGGGTGCTGCTCCCGGTCGACGACGCCAACATCGGCCGTTCCTACGGCATCGGGATCGGCGCCGCGCTGATCGCGATGGTGCTGGCGTTCGTCCAGTCCTTCAAGCGCAAGCCCGTCCCCGCGCTGATCCTGTCGTACGCCGCCCTGGAAGGCGTCTTCCTCGGCGTCGTCTCCAGCGTCGTCGACAACCGCATCGCGAGCGGAGCGGCCATGCAGGCCGTGATCGGCACGATGGCGGTCTTCGCCGGCGTGCTCATCGCGTACCGCGCGGGCTGGATCCGCGTCAACCGCCGCTTCTACGGCTTCGTGATGGCCGCCGCGCTCGGCTTCATCCTGCTGATGGCCGTGAACCTGCTGTTCGCGGTGTTCGGCGGCGGCGACGGCCTCGGCTTCCGCAGCGGCCCGCTCGGCATCTTCTTCGGCGTCGTCGGCATCATCCTCGGTGCCTGCTTCCTCGCCCTGGACTTCAAGCAGGTCGAGGACGGCATCGCGTACGGCGCCCCGAAGGAAGAGGCGTGGCTCGCGGCGTTCGGGCTCACGCTGACGCTGGTGTGGATCTACATGGAGTTCCTGCGGATCATCGCGATCCTCAACAGCAACGACTAGCACCGGCCGACGGCGCAGGCTGATCGCGCGAAAGGGCCCCGGGTTCGTTCCCGGGGCCCTTCGTCATGTCCGTGGTGCGCGCCTAGAGCAGTTTGCGCGCGGCCCTCCTCAGGTCGTACTCGTGAATGATCGCCTTGGCGTGGCCGTATGCGAGGTCGTGCTCGGCGCGGAGCCAGCTGACCTTCTCCTCGAAGCGGAAGAGGGCGGGGCCTTCGTCGACGGTGCGCAGCCAGTCGGACACTTCACGACCGGTGCAATGGGGGATGCGGGCGAGCATGTTGCGGTGGGTCTCCTGGGAGAACACTTGGGACATCGGCGCCTCCGGACGCATGGGGTGTAAGCCGGTCCTTCAAGTCACCGTGCCTGAGGGTTCGCCCGTTGGCAACAGTCCGGGTGCGGCGCGTAGTCTCGCGGCGTGGTGGATACGACGCGGTTGACTCAAGCGGTGGATCACTTCGCGGACCGGCTGCGGGCAGCTCCGCAGAGTCGGTTGCAGCGGGGCGCTGCGGCGGAGGCGTTGGGGCTGGCCAGGGAATTCGCCCTGTGGGCGCAGCGGGTTGAGGATCCCTCGGGGGTGCCTCGGGAGATGCCGGACGCGGGGATGTTCGCGGCGGCGGATCAAATCACCGTTGCTGTCCATGATTTGGCGGTCGTGCTGGTGAATGACGCCGAAGTCGACGAGGCGCTCGGGTTGGTTGCGGAGGCGCAGAAGAGGGCGGGGGTCTGAGGTTGCCTCGCGACTGGCGGTCCGTTGTGGCTGGTCGCGCAGTTCCCCGCGCCCCTGAAAGACGCAGGGTGCCGTGAGTCTTGTTCTTCAGGGGCGCGGGGAACTGCGCGACCAGCCCCCACCGGCCCGCGCTCGAAAACGAACCCGCACCCCCGAAAAATCAGAGTGACGCTATGACCCTGTCCGCCAGGATGTACACGTTCTCCTCGCCGCACGCGAACGTCAGTGTGTACGCGCCGGAGATTCCCGAGCCGCCCAGCAGGAACGGGGTTTCGCCGGCGCGGAGGGCCGCCGCGAGGCGTTCGGCGGTTTCGCGGTGGCCGGGGGTCATGCAGAGGGTGGTGCCGTCGACGAAGACGTAGACGTCGAGCGTGCCCAGGGGGCCAGGGCGGACGTCCGCGAGTTCTACGGCGGACTCGGCCAGTTCCTCCAGCGTCGCCACCGTGCGTTCGTGGTCGTTCGCGACCGGTGACTGCGCCGGTACGAAGTCCGGGTGGGACGGGTGGCGGCGGCGGGCCGCGGCCAGTTCGGGGGAGTCTCCGGCGAACTCGTCGGGCTCCGTGAACGGCTCGGTCACCGGCTCCAGCGGTTCGAGGCCCACGAAGTCGCTCTGGCGGGGCATGAACAGCTCGCTGTCGGGCAGACCCAGCAGGGTCGGCACCTCGGTGTCGCGGGCTTCCTGGGCGGCCCAGAAGGCGCGCGCCTCGGCCAGTTCCCGCTCCCGCTCCTCGGCCAGTGCCTCGGCCACGGCGGCGCGTATCTCATCCGCGTCGGCATGACTGCGGGCGGCGGGCACGAGCGCCCGTACGGCGGCGGCCCGGCCCTCGGCCAGTTCGGTGTGCAGGTCCGCCACCTGTCGACGGAGCACCAAGAGGGTGCGCAGGACGGCGACGCCCACGGCGCCTGTGGCGGCCGTGGTGAGCAGCAAAGCGATCGGCATGGCGCTCACTGACGTACTCCCGGTTCAAAGTCGACCCCCGACTTCCTACATCAGCTTGAAGGGCGGACTATCCAGCTGTCAGTGCGTAACGTCACGAATCGGGCAGGACTTTGGGCCCGATGTTTGGTGGTGAAACGGTCCTGACCTGGGAAAATCCCTCTCCGAAGGGAGATAGGTCACATCCTGGGGGAGATTGGATCACAAATCGGCCCAGAACCCAGGTGGTTACTGGGTTCCGGGCCTGAGGGTGACACAAAGTTCCCGTACGGCTACGGGGAGTTGGTCAGCTGAGACGCTCGATGACCATCGCCATGCCCTGGCCGCCGCCGACGCACATCGTCTCCAGACCGAACTGCTTGTCGTGGAACTGGAGGGAGTTGATCAGCGTGCCGGTGATGCGGGCGCCGGTCATGCCGAAGGGGTGGCCGACGGCGATCGCGCCGCCGTTCACGTTCAGCTTCTCCAGCGGGATGTTCAGGTCGCGGTAGGACGGGATCACCTGGGCGGCGAACGCCTCGTTGATCTCGAACAGGTCGATGTCGTCGACGGTGAGACCGGCACGGCCGAGTGCCTGCTTGGAGGCCTCCACCGGACCGAGCCCCATGATCTCGGGCGAGAGACCGGAGACACCGGTCGACACGATCCGGGCCAGCGGGGTCAGGCCCAGCTCGCGGGCCTTCGTGTCGCTCATGATGACGACCGCGGCGGCGCCGTCGTTCAGCGGGCAGCAGTTGCCGGCCGTGACGAGCCCGTCCGGGCGGAAGACCGGCTTCAGACCCTGGACGCCCTCCAGGGTGACGCCGGCGCGCGGGCCGTCGTCCTTGCTGACGACCGTGCCGTCGGGCAGCGTGACCGGGGTGATCTCGCGCTCCCAGAAGCCGTTCTTGATGGCTTCCTCGGCGAGGTTCTGCGAGCGGACACCGAACTCGTCCATGTCCTGGCGGGTGACGCCCTTGATCCGGGCCAGGTTCTCCGCGGTCTGGCCCATCGCGATGTACGGGTCGGGGAGCAGACCGTCCTCGCGCGGGTCGTGCCAGGTGGAGCCCTCGGACGCGGCGGTGGCGGCGGTGCGGGCCTGTGCCTCTTCGAAGATCGGGTTCGTGGTGCCCGGGAGGCCGTCCGAGCTGCCCTTGGCGTAACGGGAGACCATCTCGACACCGGCCGAGATGAAGACGTCGCCCTCGCCGGCCTTGATGGCGTGCAGGGCCATGCGGCTGGTCTGCAGGGACGAGGAACAGTAACGGGTGATCGTGCAGCCCGGCAGGTGGTCCATGCCCATCTGTACGGCGACGATCCGGCCGAGGTTGTAGCCCTGCTCGCCGCCGGGGAGGCCGCAGCCGAGCATCAGGTCCTCGATGAGCGTGGGATCCAGCTCGGGGATCTTCGCGAGGGCGGCCTGGATGATCGTGGCGGTGAGGTCGTCGGGGCGCAGGTCCTTGAGGGAGCCCTTGACGGCGCGGCCGATGGGGGAGCGGGCGGTCGAGACGATGACGGCTTCGGGCATCACGGCTCCATTGGCGTTACGGGGGGACTGGCACGGCTCCTTGGGAAGTTACCCGTACGTATGGCGACGGTCACGGGATGCGCGGTGTGACACTGACCGCAGTTTTCTAAGCGCTTGCTTGGCTGGGCTGACCGTCCCAGGGGGCTCCGCCCCCTGGACCCCCGGCCTATGCCCGCCCACCACCCGTCTCGGTGGGTCGAGAAGTGCGCCAACCCTCAGCCCGTCCGGCGTTTGAGGACGAGGCCGTTCAGGCCGACGGGGGTCCGGGGGTGTAGCCCCCGGGGACGGTGGACCGAGCTGCAGGAGCCGCCTCCGGTTCCGGGACCCGGCGCCTCTTCCTCCGCTTCAGCAACGCCCACGGCCCCCTCGGCCCCGTCGGCATAGCCGCCGTGACCTCCGTGCCCGGCTCCGAAGCCGCCTCCGCGGCGGCCCGTGCCACCGGCAGGAAGCCCTCGCGGCGGGACGCGTCCGGGCGGTCCTCCTCGGCCGGCCAGAGGCCCAGCGCGGCGCAGACGGTCGGCAGGACCGCCATCGCGGCCGTCGCGTACCCCTCCGCCGAGGGGTGGAAGTTGTCCGGGCCGAACAGCTCACGCGGATTCGCCGCGAACTCGGGGCCCAGCAGGTCGCCCAGCGACACCGTGCGCCCGCCCTGCTCGACCGTGCCGATCGTCTGGGCCGCCGCCAGCTGCCGCGAGGCCCGGCGGGCCAGCCAGCGCAACGGCTGCTGCACCTGCTCCACCGTCCCCAGGTCGGGACACGTGCCGACGACCACCTCGGCACCGGCCGTACGCAGCCGCCGTACCGTCGCCGAGAGATGGCGGACCGATCTGGTCGGGTGCATGCGGTGGGTGACGTCGTTCGCGCCGATCATGATCACGCAGACGTCGGGTACGCGGGAGGTGTCCGCGAGGGCGAGGGCCACCTGGCGGTCCAGGTCGTCGGACTGGGCGCCGGGGAGGGCCACGTTGCGCAGTTCGACCGGGCGTTCCGCGACCGCGGCGAGGCCCGAGGCCAGCAGCGCGCCCGGGGTCTGGGCCGCCCGGTGCACGCCCTGCCCGGCGGCCGTGGAGTCGCCGAGCATGGTCAGCCGGAGCGGAGGTTCACCCGGGGTGTCGTAGACATGGCCGTACCGGCCGTCGGCGCTCGGCACATGGTTGCTGCCCGGCGCATGGCCGTTGCCCACATGGCGTTTCACGAAGCGCACCTCGGCCAGCACCAGGCCCACGGCCGCCGCGCCCACCAGTCCGACCCCGCCACCGCCGTACGCCGCACCGGCCGCGATCCGCCGGGCCACCCGCGCCCTCGACATCCTCGTCATACGTCGCCGCCACCTCCTCGTAGCCGTCATCCACTCCTTGCCCCGAACAGCCCGTCGCCCAATCTCAACAGGCGGTGAACGCCCAATCCGGGCCACAGGGCCTGCCCGGCGGGTCCTGTCGCAGACGCGGGGTGTGGCACGCACATCTGCCGCGACCTGACCCGCCGGGCAGGCCCTAGGCTGGCGGAACCAACTACGACCACTTCTTTTGCAGCAACCGGAGACAACGGTGCAATTCCACGACTCGATGATCAGCCTCGTCGGCAACACCCCGCTGCTGAGGCTCAACAGCGTGACCGCGGGCATCCAGGCGACCGTTCTCGCCAAGGTGGAGTACTTCAACCCTGGCGGCAGCGTGAAGGACCGCATCGCGCTGCGCATGATCGAGGCGGCGGAGAAGAGCGGGGAACTCCAGCCCGGCGGCACCATCGTCGAGCCGACCAGTGGCAACACCGGCGTCGGCCTGGCCATCGTGGCCCAGCAGAAGGGGTACCACTGCATCTTCGTGTGCCCCGACAAGGTGTCCACGGACAAGATCAACGTGCTGCGCGCGTACGGCGCCGAAGTGGTCGTGTGCCCCACCGCCGTGGACCCCGAGCACCCGGACTCGTACTACAACGTCTCCGACCGGCTGGTCCGCGAGACGCCGGGCGCCTGGAAGCCCGACCAGTACTCCAACCCCAACAACCCGCTCTCCCACTACCACTCGACCGGCCCCGAACTCTGGGAGCAGACGGAGGGGAAGATCACCCACTTCGTCGCGGGTGTGGGGACGGGCGGGACGATCTCCGGCACCGGGCGCTACCTCAAGGACGCCAGTGACGGGAAGGTCCAGGTCATCGGCGCCGACCCCGAGGGCTCGGTCTACTCCGGCGGCTCCGGGCGGCCGTATCTCGTCGAGGGCGTCGGTGAGGACTTCTGGCCGACCGCGTACGACCGGACCGTCGCGGACGAGATCGTCGCCGTGTCCGACAAGGATTCGTTCCAGATGACCCGGCGGCTGGCCAAGGAGGAGGGGCTGCTCGTCGGCGGTTCCTGCGGGATGGCCGTCGTGGCCGCGCTGCGCGTCGCGGAGCGGCTCGGCCCGGACGATGTCGTCGTCGTGCTGCTGCCCGACAGCGGGCGTGGGTACCTGAGCAAGATCTTCAACGACGAGTGGATGGCCGACTACGGCTTCCTGGAGGACGAGGGCCCCAGCGCCCGCGTCGCCGACGTCCTCAACGACAAGGTGCACGGCGCCATCCCGTCCCTCGTGCACATGCACCCGGACGAGACCGTCGGCGAGGCCATCGAGGTGCTGCGCGAGTACGGCGTCTCGCAGATGCCGATCGTGAAGCCGGGCGCCGGTCACCCGGACGTCATGGCGGCGGAGGTCGTCGGCTCGGTCGTCGAACGGGAGCTGCTGGACGCCCTGTTCACCCAGCGGGCCTCCCTCTCCGACCCGCTGGAGAAGCACATGTCGGCGCCGCTGCCGCAGGTCGGTTCCGGTGAGCCGGTGGGCGACCTGATGACCGTGCTGGGCGCGGCCGACGCGGCGATCGTCCTGGTCGAGGGCAAGCCGACCGGTGTCATCAGCCGGCAGGACCTGCTGTCCTTCCTCGCCAAGGGCGGCAAGCAGTAGGAAACGTCCGGTGAACGGGCCGTGACGGCGGTGACTTTGCGGTTGCCTACCCAAACGGTGGACTTCGTTGAAGTGGTACGAGCGCGTCACGTCCACGCAGCACCCGCTTAACACGGGTACGGCAGATTAGTGGGTGTCGGCAGGGCGGGAGCGGCTCCCCGCCTCGCCGACACAAAAACGGCGTCACGGACCTCCGGAGCGGCTCCCGGACCTCCACCGACGCCCAGGACGCGCCAGCCTGGCCCTGACCCGGCCCGCGTCCCTCGCGGGGACCGCCGTCGTCCCGCCCTCCCGGCAACGGGGGGTGCGGCGGTCCCCGCGCATAGCTTTTTTACGCGGGTACCTCGTCTACGACGCTGAAGTCGCCCAACTTCCCAGCAGCGCAAGCCTCTCCGCCGTCTCCGAACCCGGCTCCGGCGTGTAGACCACGAGCGTCTGCGCCGACTCCCCCGGCACCGCGAGTGTTTCGTACGGCAGGGTCAGCAGGCCCGCGACCGGGTGCCGCACGCGCTTCACACCGTAGGCGCACTCCTTGACCTCGTGGTCGGCCCACAGTCGGCGGAAGTCCTCGCTGCGGAGGGAGAGTTCACCGACGAGGGCGTTGAGTTCCGGGTCGTCCCCCTCGCGGCCGGAGGTCACCCGCAGATTCGCCACGGCCTGTGCGGCGACCGCCGCCCAGTCGGGGTAGAGGTCGCGCGAGGCCGGGTCGAGGAAGACATGGCGTGGGATGTTGCGGACGGCGACGGGCATGGCGCTGAAACCGCTGAGCGCGTCGGCGAGGGTGTTCCAGGCCAGTACGTCCATCCGGGGGCCCAGCACGAAGGCGGGCATCCGGTCCATGCCGTCCAGCAGTACCTGAACTCCGGGGCGGACACGGGGAGTCGGCGTCCGGTCCTTCTTCCCCCGGTGCGGGCGGGCCACCGTACGCAGGTAGCCGTGTTCCGTCTCGTCCAGGCGCAGGACGCGGGCGATCGCGTCGAGGACCGCGTCCGAGACGTTGGTCCCGCGGCCCTGTTCGAGCCGGATGTAGTAGTCGACGCTCACTCCGGCCAGCTGTGCGACCTCCTCGCGGCGCAGTCCTGGGACGCGGCGGCGTCCGTACGAGGCCAGCCCCACCTCCTCGGGCTGGATGCGAGCGCGGCGTGAGCGCAGGAAGTCTCCGATGTCCCCGTCCATGGGTTCGATGGTAGGCCGGTCGCGGTTTTCCCACCTGGTACTGGCAGACCCAGGAAAAACGCATCCCTGGGTAGGGTCCGCCGGGCGGCGCACGGTGGTGGACATCGCCGGGGAAGCCCCCGGCGGCCAACCCATCGAGGAGCACCTCATGTCGTACGAGAATCTGGCCGGCCGTACCGCCGTCGTCACCGGGGCCGCCAGTGGCATCGGGCAGGCGATCGCCGTTCAACTGGCCGCGAACGGGGCGCGGGTGGCGCTGCTGGCCCGGCGCGGGGAGCGGCTGGACGCGCTCGCCGGGAAGATCCGGGCCGAGGGGGGACAGGCCCTCGCCGTCGTCGCCGATGTCACCGACGACGCGGCTGTGGAGGCCGCCGCCGAGCGGGTGCATGAGACGTTCGGGGCCGTCGACCTGGTCGTCAACGCCGCCGGAGTCATGCTGCCGCACGCCGTCGACGACGGGCGGATCGACGAGTGGCGGCGGATGCTCGACACCAACGTGACCGGGGTGCTGCGTGTCATCCGCGCCTTCACCGGGGACCTGGTGGCAGCGGCGGGGGAGGGTCGTAGCGCGGACCTGGTCAACATCTCGTCCGTCGGCGCGCACATCACGTTCCCCGCCTACGCGGTGTACGGCGCGACCAAGGCCGCCGTCACCTATCTCTCCCAGTCGCTGCGCACCGAACTCGGGCCGCGTGACGTACGGGTCACCAACATCGAACCGGGCCTGACCGACACCGAGTTGGGGACCCACCTCGGCAGCGAGGAGATGACCCGCCAACTGGACGAGATGTTCGGCGCGTTGGGCGGACTGTCCGCCGAGGAGGTCGCCGATGTCGTGGCCTACGCGGCGAGCCGTGCCCGGCACGTCAACCTGCGGCAGATCATGGTGCTGCCCACCCGCCAGGCGTGACCGGGCGGTTCAGTCCTCCCACTCGCTGTCCTGGGAGGACCTGTGGCGCCGCCCGCCGAACAGCCCCGGGTTGATACGGGCGGCCTGGACGGCGTTGACGCCGACGATGCCGGCCCAGGCCACCAGCAGGCCGGGGAGGTGGGCGATGCCGCCGCCGATCGCGGACAGCGGGATCGCCAGCACCATCGAGACGATGCCGAAGCCGAAGCGCTCGCCCCAGGAGTCCGTGGGCTTCGGCCCGCCGCGTGAGCCGCGGGCGACCACCATCTGCTGCTCGGCCATCTGCCGGCGCACCCGGCGTTCCACCGCGCCGTCGATGCGCTGGTCGACCTTCTCCAGGAACGAGTCGACCAGCGCCGACTCGTACTCGTCGCCCAGCTCCCTGCGCGCCTGCAGGGTGGCGTTGAGTTCCTTCTTGAGTTCGGCGTCGTGCGAGTCCATTCCCGTCATGGGACTTACGTTAGGGAGCGGGCGCGCCCGCTGCACTGGGGATAGCCCCCCTGTTGGAATGGGGGCGGGCCCGGCGGATCAGGCCGGAGGAAAGCAGCGTCAGCTTTTCAACCCTGGTGAGCGGGGTCTGGTGCGTCCAGCTGCAAGGCGGAGGAGGGAGTCGACGCGGAGCGTCGGCGACCGACGACAACGCCGCAGATGGGCGTGCCAGACCCCGCGTCTCCGGCAGGATCCGCCGGGCCCGCCCCAAGGTTCACCGGGAGCACCCCGAGCGACTCCAGCACCCGGTGGTGGGCGTGCTCGACGCCTGTGATGCGGACCTCGATACCCCGGTCGCGCAGCTCGGCCACCGCCTCCTTCAGCGCCAGCGCGCCCGTCGCGTCGACCGCCGTCAGCCCTGAGAGTCGTAGGTCCACGGCCGTCACGTCCCGCACGTCCGCCAGGCTGCGGCGGAAGCGGTGGGCGGCGGCGAAGAGGAGGGGGCCGTCGAAGCGGTATGTCACCGTGCCGGAGGCGGTGTCGGGGAGTTCGGCCGGGGTCAGGCGCGTGCCGCGCATCGTCGCGCGCAGGGCGAGCAGCACCGAGACGGCCAGGCCGATCAGGACCGCGCGCACGAGGTCGAGGGCGAGGGTGCCGGCCGCGGTGAGGACCAGGACCAGGGCGTCGCCGTGCGTGGAGCGGGCCATCGCGCGGACCGCGTCCGTCTCCACCATGCGGACCGCCGTCGCCAGGAGCACTCCGGCCAGGGCGGACAGGGGGATACGGCCCACCAGCGGGGCCGCGACCGCGACGATCCCGGCGAGGATCACGGCGTGCGCGAGCGCGGCGAGGCGGGAGGTGGCGCCGGTGCGGACGTTGACCGCCGTGCGCGCGATCGCGCCGGTCGCCGGGACGCCGCCGAAGAGCGGGGCCGCGAGGTTGGCGATGCCCTGGCCGAAGAGTTCCTTGCCGGGGTCGTGGCGTTCGCCGGGGCGCATCGCGTCCGCGACGGAGGCGGACAGGAGGGATTCCAGGGCGGCCAGTGCCGCCACCGCCGCTGCGGGGAGGAGCAGGGTCGGGACTCGGGAGACGTCCAGGAACGCGAGGGAGGGCGCGGGGAGCGAGGACGGGAGGCTCCCCAGGCGGGTGACGTGCAGGTGCAGGGCCTCGGCCACGACCGTCGCCGTGCCAACTGCCGCCAGGGAGAAGGGAATTGTGGGCTTCCAGCGCGCCCCGGCCAGCATCAGCGCGGCCGAGCCGAGGGCGAGGAGGAGGGCCGCCCAGTGCGGGGTCGCGTCGAACTCCTCGGCCGCGCGGGCTGCCACCACCGCCACCTGGTCACCGGCCGGGGTGGGCACGCCCAGCGCGGAGGGCACCTGCTGGAGGCCGATCACGCACGCGATGCCGATGGTGAAACCGGCGATCACCGGCGCGGGGACGTACGCCATCGCCGTTCCCGCGCGGGCGAAGGCGAGCGCGAGGAGCATGACGCCGGAGATCAGCCCGACCGTGAGGACGCCGTTCGCGCCGTACTCGTGGACGATCGGGACGAGCACGACCGTCATCGCGCCGGTCGGGCCGCTGACCTGGCGCGCGGAGCCGCCGAAGAGCGCGGCGAGCGAGCCCGCGACGATCGCGGTGATCAGGCCGGAGGCCGCGCCGAGCCCGGACGTCACCCCGAAACCGAGGGCGAGCGGGAGCGCCACGACGGCGACCGTGAGGCCGCACAGCAGGTCACGGCGCGGGGCGCGGGTCATCGTACGGAAGTCGGCGGGGGAGGGCAGGACGGAGAGCACGCCGTTCATGGTCATGAGCTTCTTCGCGTCAGGAGCGTGTGGGGGAGGGGCTACGGCAGCAAGGTCACGACGCCCGTGTCGAGGTCGAAGCGCCCCGCCACGACATGCGCCGGAGCGAACGCGGGGTCGGCGCGGATCGCGTCCCTGACCCAGGCCGTGTGGGCGGTCATCGTGTGCTCGGCCCAGTCGCCGGGCAGTGCCCGGGTGCGGCGGGCGGCCGGGGCGATCTCGTCGACGAGGAGCGCGAGATGGCCGGGGACGGGGGCGCCGGTCTCCAGGTGGGCGAGGGTCGCCGCCACCGCCCCGCAGCGCTCGTGGCCGAGCACCAGCACCAGCGGGATGCGCAGTTCTTCCACGCCGTACTGGATGGACGCGAGCACCGCCTCGTCCAGGACCTCGCCCGCCGTCCTTATGCACAGCAGGTCGCCGAGGCCCTGGTCGAAGACCAGCTCGGGCGGCACCCGGGAGTCGATACAGCCGACGATCACCGCGAACGGGTGCTGCGCGGTGGCCAGTCGGTGGCGCAGCGGGCGGCTCTCGTCGGGGTGGCGGGAGTGGCCGGACGCGTAACGGCGGTTGCCGTCGAGGAGTTCGGCGAGGGCCGCGGGTGCGGTGGTCGGGCGGGGACGGGTGCCGACGGCGGCGGTGGCGGTCGTGGGGGCGGTGACCAGCGCGCCGACGGCGGTGGCCGTCAGAAAGGCCCTGCGGTTCGAGGCCATGCGGTTCCTCAGGTGGTGAGCGTGAACTCACCCTACGCATGCGATCGATTACCGAGAGTGCCGATTTAACGACACTTGACCGATCCCTCGTCAGATCATCGATCGGTCATCAATGGGCCATTACTTCGTGATGCCGTGCTGCTTCGCGTACGCGTTCGCCACGTCCTCCGGGTCCTTCTTGTCCTTGTCCACCTGGCGGTTCAGCTCGGTGAGCTGGGCCGTGGTGAGCAGATTGCCGAGGCTCGCGAGGGCCTTGCGGACCGTGGGGTCGGCCACCCGGTCGGCGATGAGCGGCACGATGTGCTGGCTCGGGATCAGGGTCTTGGGGTCGGTCAGGACGACCCAGTCGTTGGCCTTGATGTCGGTGTCGGTGGTGAACAGGTTCGCCACGTCCACATCGCCCTTCTTCAGCGCGCCCTTCACCAACGGCCCGTCGGAATCAAGGGACTTGAACTCCTTGAACTCCACGCCGTACACGTCCTTCAGTCCTACGACGCCCACCTGACGGGTCTTCACCTCGGCGGAGGCGCCCAGGGTCAGCTTGCCGTTGTGCTTCGCGAGGTCGGCCAGCGTGGCGAGGCCGTACTTCTTCGCGGTCTCGCGGGTGACGACGAAGCAGTCCGCGTCCTCGGCGATGCCGTAGGGCAGCACCTGGAGGCCGGAGGGGAGGGCGAGGGTGAGGGCGTTCTGCATCTCGCCCGCCTCCGCGACCTTGGACTTGGGCTGGAGGTAGGTGAGGAGGGAGCCCTGGTACTCGGGGAGGAGGTCGATGTCGCCGCTCTTGAGGGCGGGGAAGACGATCTCGCGGGTGCCGAGGTTGGGGCGGACCTTGACCTTCACGCCGGCCGCTTCGAGGGCGGCGGCGTAGAGGTAGCCGAGGACCTGGTTCTCGGTGAAGTTGGCGGTGCCGATGGTGACGCCGTTCTTGCTGGAGGCGCTGCCGCCGCCGGCGGAGCCCCCGCCGTCGAGCGAGGTGACACCGCTGGAGCAGGCGGACAGGACGGGGACGGCGACGGCTGTTCCGGCGAGGGCGCCGAGGAGGGCACGACGGTTCATTTCGGAGTTCCCGGTTTCCCTAGGCGGTGCGGTGGCGGAAGAGGAAGCGCTGGAGGGCGGACAGGCCCAGGTCCAGGACGATGGCGACGACGGCGACCAGCACCGCCCCGCCGAGCACCTGCACGAGGTCGCGCTGGGCGAGTCCGTCGAAGACGTAGCGGCCGAGGCCCCCGAAGGAGACGTAGGCGGCGATGGTGGCCGTGGCCACCACCTGGATGAGCGCGAGCCGCAGGCCGGTCATGATCAGGGGGAGCGCGAGCGGCAACTCGACCTGGAACAGGACCTGGTGGCCGCGCATGCCCTGCCCGCGTGCCGCGTCCTTCACGTCCGGGTCCACGGCGGTCATGCCGGCGTAGGTGTTCGTCACGATCGACGGGACCGCGAGGGCGACCAGCGCGATGTACACCGGCCACATCGACAGGCCGCTGGCCAGGAAGACCAGGACGACCAGGCCGACGGTCGGCAGCGCGCGGCCGAAGGAGGCCAGGTTGATCGCGAGGAACGCGCCCTTGCCGGTGTGCCCGATCAGCAGGCCCAGCGGGAGGCCGATCACGGCCGCGATGAGGGTCGCGAGCAGCGAGTACTGGAGGTGCTCGGCGAGGCGGTGCGCGATGCCGTCCGTGCCGGCCCACTGGGAACCGCTGGTCAGCCACTTGCCGAGGTTCTTGAAGAGTTCGTACATCAGGCTCGCCGCCTCGTCCACGGGGTGAGTACGTACTGGAGGCCGACCAGGGCCGCGTCCGCGACCACCGCGAGCAGCAGGGTGAGGACCACGCCCACGATCACCGGCGTCGGGAAGTCGCGCTGGAAGCCGTCGGTGAAGAGCTGGCCGAGGCCGCCGTCGCCGATGTAGGTCGCCACGGAGACGAGGGAGATCGACATGACCGTGGCGATGCGGACGCCCGCCATGATCACCGGGAGCGCGAGCGGGAGTTCGACGGTGAGGAGCGTGCGCAGGGGACGCGTGCCCATCGCCTTCGCGGCCTCCTTCGTCTTCGCGGGGACGGAGTCCAGACCCTCGACCGTGTTCCGCAGCAGCACGACCAGCGTGTAGACCGTCAGACCGATCACCGTGGTGGTGCGGGTCAGGCCGCTGATCGGGAGCAGGAGCACGAAGATCGCGATCGACGGGATCGTGAACAGCACGTTCGAGAGGCCGAGGAGGAAGCCCCGGAGCGGGCGGACCCGGTGGGCGACCACGGCCAGCGGGAGCGAGATCAGCAGGCCGAGGAAGACGGCGGTCATCGCGGCCTGGAGGTGCGAGAACGTGAGGCTGGTGAGGTCGTCGGTGTGGTCGCCTATCCACGACCAGTCGACGCTCATGCCGCCACCCGCGCATCGGCGTGCGCCTGGCCCGCGTGGGTGTGGATGTCGTCGCGGGAGGAGACGCCGGTGAGGACGCCGTCGGCGTCGACGCGGGCGATCAGGCCGGTGGGCGAGGCGACCGACTCGTCGAGCGCGGCCAGCAGGGAGTCGCCGTCGCGGAGCGGTCGTACGGGGATCTCGGCGCCCCCTGAGGATGTGGCCGCCCAGTGGAGCGGCTTGCGGGCCTCGTCGAGGACGAGCGTCCAGGTGCCGCCCTCGGGGGCCGGGCCCTGCGGGACGTCGGCGAGGGTCTTCAGCGAGAGCAGCTTGAGGCCGCGCTCGGCGCCGAGGAAGTCGGCCACGAAGTCGTCGGCCGGGCGGGCGAGGAGTTCGGCGGGGGCCGCGCACTGGACGAGGTGGCCGCCGGTGCGGAAGACCGCGATGCGGTCGCCGAGCCGTACGGCCTCGTCGATGTCGTGCGTGACGAAGACGATGGTCTTGTTCAACTCCTTCTGCAGGCGCAGGAGTTCGTCCTGGAGCTGGGTGCGGACCACCGGGTCGACGGCGCCGAAGGGCTCGTCCATCAGGAGTACCGGCGGGTCGGCGGCGAGTGCGCGGGCCACGCCGACGCGCTGCTGCTGGCCGCCGGAGAGCTGGTGCGGGTACCGCTTGCCGGCGTCGGCGGCGAGGCCGACGGTCTCCAGGAGTTCGGCGGCGCGGGCGCGCGCCTTCTTCCGGCCGTGGCCCAGCAGGAGCGGCACGGTGGCGATGTTGTCGAGGACCGTGCGGTGCGGGAAGAGCCCCGACTGCTGGATGACGTACCCGATGGAGCGGCGCAGTTCGGCCGCGTCCTGCTGGGTGACGTCCTTGCCGCCGACCTTGATGACGCCCGAGGTCGGGTCGATCATCCGGTTGATCATCCGAAGGGTGGTCGTCTTGCCGCAACCGGAGGAACCGACCAGTACGGTGACCCCGCCTTCCGGCATCTCCAGGGAGAGGTCGTGAACTGCTGTCGTGCCGTTGGGGAAGCGCTTGTGGACCGCGTCGAACTGGATCATGAGTTGTCCCTTGCCCGGCTGTATAACGTCATGCAGAGTTCTCGGTGTCTGAATAGTTTGTCAATGTCTCCGCGTTAATCCGAGGTAACGGATGCTCGGCAGGCAAGATCGAGTGTCCTGATTGAGGGGAGTTTGTGACCTTATGTCGTCTCGGATCGTGGACACCGCCGATGTGATGGTGTCCGGGAGCTCCGATCTCGTCGTCCTCGACGGGGTCGGCTTCGGGGTCGCCGATGTCGTCCGGCTCGCCGACGGGGACGCCCGGCCGGTCCCCGGCACCGACGCGATGAAGCGCGCGACCGAGTCCTGGGACGCGGCCCGCCAGATCGCCGCGACCGGCCGCGTCTACGGCCGCTCGACCGGCGTCGGCGCCAACCGGAACGAGGACGTGCCCACGGAGGCGGCGGCCGAGCACGGGTTGCGCCTGCTCCGCAGCCACGCCGGCGCGATCGGCGACGAACTCCCGGCCCGCGAGGTCCGCGCCATGCTCGCCGTCCGCGCCAACCAGCTGCTCGCGGGCGGCGCGGGCCTGCGCCCGACGGTCGTCACCGCGCTGTGCGAGGCCCTGGAGAGCGGGGTGCATCCGGTCGTCAACGAGTTCGGCTCGGTGGGGACGGGGGACATCGCGGCGCTGGCCCAGGTGGGTCTCGCGCTGGTGGGGGAGCGGCCCTGGAGAGGCGGAGAAAACGGTCTTTCCGGCGTTCCCGAACCCCAACCCCTCGACAACAACGACGCGTTGGCGCTCATCAGCAGCAACGCCCTCACCCTCGGGCAGTCCGCGCTCGCGCTGCACGAGCTGCGCGGACTCATCGGGGCCACGCAGGTCGTCGGGGCGCTGTCACTGCTCGCCGTGGACGGGTCGCACGAGCCGTTCGCCGCGCCCGTGCACGCTGCCCGGCCGCACCGGGGGTCGGTCGAAGTCGCGCGCCGGATGCGGGAGTTGATCGGTGCCGCCGACCGGCCCACCCCTCCGCTCGGGCGGATCCAGGACCCGTACGGCTTCCGGTGTCTGCCGCAGATCCACGGGCCCGCGCACGACGCGGCGGACGCGCTGGAAGAGGTGCTCGCGATCGAGATCAACGCCGCCGCCGAGAACCCCTTCATCTCCGCCGAGGACATGACCGCCTACCACCACGGCGGCTTCTACCAGGCCCAACTCGTCCTCGCCCTGGACCACTTCAGGCTCGCGCTCACCCAGGTGGCCCGGCTGTCGACGTCCCGGCTCTCCTCCCTCAACGAGCCCGCGTTCACCCGCCTCAAGCCCTTCCTCGCCGACAGCGAACCCGCCTCCTCCGGCGTGATGATCCTGGAGTACGCCGCCGCTGCCGCCCTCGGCGACCTGCGCGCGTTCTCGGCTCCCGCCTCGCTCGGGCACGCTGTACTCTCCCGGGGCGTCGAGGAACAGGCCAGCTTCGCCTCGCTCGCCGCCCGTCAGACACTGCGCGCCTGCCGCGCGTACCGTCTCGTCGTCGGCTGCGAACTCGTCGCCGCCGTAAGGGCGTTGCGCCAGCGCGACCTGCGGCCCGACCCGGGACTCCCGGTCGGCCGCGCGCTGGAACTCGCCGAGGCGGTGCTCGACGACGACCCGGCGGACCGGCCGCTCACGGATGATGTGACGGCGGCGGCCGGACTGCTGGACCGGTTCACCGAGATCTGGAGGGGGAACACGTGAGGACCGTGGATGGGAGCCTGGAAGAGACGGTGGACGCAAGCCTGGAGGGGACCTTGGACAGGAGTACGGGTGTGACCGACAGCCCGGCCGCACGGCTGCAGACGCTCTTCGAGGGGCACCGGCTCACGCCGACCCAGCGGCGCATCGCGCACAGCATGGTGCGCCGCGCCGCCGAGGTGCCGTTCCTGTCCAGCGTGGAACTCGCCGAACTCGCCGGGGTCAGCCAGCCCTCCGTGACCCGCTTCGCGGTCGCCCTCGGCTTCGACGGCTACCCGGCGCTGCGCAAACACCTCCGCGAGGTCGCGCCCGCCGAGTCGGCCCCGGACACGGCGTCGTACAACGAGTACCAGCAGGCCGTGGAGGCCGAGATCGAGAACCTCAAGCATCTCGCCGAGATACTGGCCGACCCCCGCCCGGTCGCCAAGGCGGGCCGCCTCCTCGCGGCCTCCCGCCCGCTGCCGGTGCTCGGGCTGCGCGCGGCGGCCTCCCAGGCGTACGGCTTCGCGTACTTCGCCGCCAAGGTCCATCCGGACGTACGGCTGCTCAACGAGGGCGGCACGATGATCCACGACCGGATCGACGCGGCCGTCCGGGCCGGAGCCACCGCCCTGCTGTGCTTCGCGCTGCCCCGGCATCCGCGCGAGGTCGTGGACACGCTGGCGTACGCGCGGGAGGCGGGCCTGACCGTCGTCACCGTCGCGGACTCGGCGTTCGCGCCGGTCGCCAAGGTGTCCGACCTGCTGATCCCGGCCGCCGTCGGCACCGGCCTCGCCTTCGACACGGCGTGCGCGCCGATGCTGCTGGGCCGGGTGCTCCTGGAGGCGATGTGCGACGACCTGCCGGACGCCCAGGCCCGGCTGGAGGAGTTCGACGCGCGGGCGGCGGCGCGGGGGCTGTTCGTGGAGTGACGGTGCGTCAAGTGCCGTGCATGCGTGGGTGGTTACGTGTCGAGGCCGCCCGGGGTGTGGTCGCCGGGCAGCCCCTTCCCGTCAGGTGACGCGGCGCAGGATCTTCTGTGCCGGCGGCAGCAGCGCCCAGCACAGGGACGCCCAGTGCGTGACCAGGGCGACGGGGATCGAGACGGCGAAGGTCACGATCGTCGCGTCCACCCAGGCCAGGGTCTCCGCGATCACCTCGTGCGGGGCGTCCGGGCGCAGCAGCCCGGACCTGCGCAGATCCGCGACGGTCAGTCTGAAGGACAGGCTGGTCAGGGCCTGGCCGGCCGCGTACACGATGAACTGGATCCGGAACGCGTCCGCCTCGCTGGTCAGCAGTTTCGTCGTGAACGGCGTGACGACGATCAGCAGCAGCCACAGCAGGTTCCAGCGGATCGCCCCGCCGGACAGACCGCTCACGTACCGGAAGACGCGCTGGTGCAGCATCCACTGCATGGCGATGGCGGCGAAGCTGACGAGGAACGCGAAGTACTCCGCCAGGTGCTCGCGCAGGAAGTGCTGCACGCCCGAGTCGCCGTGCGCTTCCGCGCCGGGGACCGGCAGTTCGAGGGCCAGCAGGGTGATGGCGATGGCCACCACCGCGTCCGAGAAGTAGATCAGCCGCTCCGGACTCGCCGGTGCGATCCGCTCGGCGGGCTCGGTCGGTTCGGCCGGTTCGGTCGTGGTGTCGTGCGTGCTCATGCGATCGCCTGTCCGGCCGCGGTGGCGGCCTTGGCCTTGGCTCGGGCGGCGTAGCGGCCGGAGAGGACGAACGGGACGACGAACGCCAGCACTTGGACGGTGACCAGCGGCGCGGTCGCGGAGTGGTCGTAGCCGACCACCAAGGCGCAGGCGAGCGCGCCGAGGGTGAAGGCGGCTGCCCATATCGACGTCAGGACCATGTTGACCCGGATGAACCGGGGCGCGTGCCAGAACTCCTGCGGCACCTCGGCCCGGGCGAAGGTCAGGGTGAAGGGGCGGCGCACGGCGAGCGAGGTCAGGGCCGTGGCGGCCAGGGTGGCGTTCGCCAGCGCGCAGATCCAGTTCCGCAGCCCCGACGACGGGTCCGCCAGCGCGACGACGGCCATGACCACGAAGAAGGCGCAGGTGGCGGCGCCCAGCAGGTCGACACTGCGGGCGCGGAGCTGCCCGGCGAGTAACCAGAGCGCGGCCAGTGCGGCGGCGCCCGTGCCCAGTCGCCAGTCGACCGGGCTCAGGGCCGCGTAACACAGCCAGGGTGCGAAACCGCGGACGTAGTTCACCGGTGTCTTCCTCCACGTGTCCAAGAGCCAAACCGGGGAGTCCAATGTTGGACGGTAGGATTATGACCGTCCAACTCTCGACCGTCCAGTCAGGATCCGTGAAACATCGGAAAGGTAGGGTGAGGCCATGAGCCTGCCCCACGCCCTCCTCGGGCTCCTCTCCGAACAGCCCGCCAGCGGCTACGACTTGCTCAAGCGGTTCGACGAGGGGCTGTCGGCGGTGTGGCCCGCGCAGAAGAGCCAGGTCTACAGCGAACTGGCCAAGCTCGACGAGAACGGTCTGATCGAGATCACCGGCACCGGCGCCCGCCAGCGCCGCGAGTACGGCATCACCGACGCCGGCCGCGCCGAACTGCGCCGCTGGCTCACCGAACCCGACCTCGACCTCGCCTTCCGCAGCGCCGCCCTGCTCCGCGTCTTCTTCCTGTGGACCCTCAACAGCGGTGAAGGCGCCGCCTACTTGGAGAAGTTCGCCGACCACAACCACGCGCGGCTCACCGCGTTGCAGGCCATCCACGACAACGCCAAGTGGGTGGGCGACCCCGTCCAGGTCTGCGGCTGGCTCATGCTCGAATACGGGCTGCGGGGTTCCGAGACCGCCGAGCAGTGGGCCCGCTGGGCCGCCGGAGAACTCACCGAGCGCCTGGACACGCCCTCCTGACCCGGGGCGAGGGCCCTGGCCGAGGCGAGGGCCCCTGACCCGGGGCGAGGGCGAAAAAGTCCGTTCTCAGACTCGTCTCACGTTCGCTCACTAGTCTCACGGCCCGACGGAACTGTGCCGGGACGACCAGGAGGCAGGACGTGGCACGCGGAGATCGCAGAGTCCAGGGGCTGGCCCGAGTGGCCGTCGTCGTACGGGCCGGAGCCGCCCCGCTGTGGTGGTTCGGGGTGCTGGCGGCGGGTGTCGGAGTGCTGCCGTCGGGCATCACCGGGCGCCGGATCGGGGTGCTGGCCGGGGCCGCCCTGTTCATCATCACGGCGGCCGTGGTGACTTACGCGCGCCGCAAGCGCTACACCGCCCTCGCCCGCGGCGCCGCCCGGGCCGGCAAGCACGATGTGCTCCAGGACCGCGCGGTGTCCGTACGCAACTGGCGCCGCGCGCACCGCTGGTGGATCGTGCTCGCCTTCGGGCTCGCGCTGGGCACCGCGTTCGCGGTGCCGGCGGCGGGCGGCATGCTGCTCGCCGGGGCCGGCACGGGGCTGCGGCTGAAGGCCGCCTGGCTGGGGCGCCGGGAACGGGCCGACGACGTCCTGCTGTGGATCCGCGTGGACTGGCTGGACAAGCGGGGCGGCGCCCCCGCCGGCAAGCCGGTCAAGGGCTACCGCTCCACCGGCATCGCCGCGGGCGACGCCACCCCGGGCGGGGCGCGTCGCCGCGGCGACGTGTACGCGTAGCCGGGACCTACACCTCCAGATCGGCCTCGATCCGCTTCAGCTGGTGGCGGGCCATCGCCAGGTTGCTGCGGTTGGCGTCCAGCACCAGGTACAGGAACAGCCCGTTGCCGCCGCGGCCCTTGATCAGCCGGATCAGGTGGTACTGGCTCGACAGGGTGATCAGGATGTCCTCGATGTCGCCCTTCAGGCCGAGGTGTTCCATGGTGCGCATCTTGGCGCGCACCACGTCGGTGTTGCCGGCGGCGGCGACGCCGAGGTCGAAGGTCTTGCTGCCGCCCATCGTGCCGAGCGCCATACCGCTGGTGTAGTCGACGAGCGCGACTCCGGTCGCGCCCTCGATGGAGGTCAGCGCCTCTTTGAGCGAGGTTTCGGTGTTGGCCATGACAGTGCTCCCTTGGGTCCGTTCAACTTTCCGTGGTGGTGCGCGCGTTGGTCGTTGCGGTGGTGCGTGGTGCGCGCGCCGTTCTCGTTCGTGCGGTGGTGGCTTTGGTGGGCGCCTTGACGGGCGCCGCGCCGGCCCGCTCCTCGGCCTCGGCCGTCGCCGCCGCCTCGGCGTCGACCAGTTCCCCGATCCGGGCCCCCGCGCGGCGGCCCTCCAGCAGCAGCCGGCCGACGTTCACGCGGTCCTGGGCGAGCACGGTCAGCACGGCGCCCCGGCCCGCCGCGTAGGTCGCGACATAGCCGTAGACCCCGCGCACGATCAGCTCGCGGAAGTCGCCCTGCCCGGTCGCGTCCGCCATCCGCATGGCCACGCCCAGCGCCGTCACGGTGAGCGCCGCGACCCGCTCCGGCTCGACGCCCGGGGTGTCCTGCGCCAGTACGAGACCGTCGACGCCCGCCGCGAGCGCCCCCGTCAGCTGCGGCACCCGGGCTCTCAACCGGCGCAGCTCGTCCAGGATTTCGGCCTCGGAGGCCATCGGCTCTCTCCTCTCGGCGCGTGCTCGCTGCCACTCAAAGGGCCTCCAGCGCATCCCTGAGCCTCTTCAGCAATGTGATGTCGGGGTCGGTGACGTCGGGCGGGGGCAGGACGGCGGGCGGTGCGGGCGGCCGGGGCGAGACGAGCCCCGCCGACACCAGCCGCCGGACGTCCAGCAGCGTGGGGTAGGCCCGCCGGCCCAGCAGCCGCGCGATCTCCGGCGCCGTCCGTACCCCGTCCACCCGCGCCAGTACGGCGGCCTGCCGGGGTGTGATCGGCGGGGCCGCGACGGATTCGGCCCGCATCAGCGGGGCGCCGTCCGTCGCCGCGTCCGGCCAGACGCGGTGCAGCAGTTCGCGGCGGCGCTGGGTCTCGCGCTCCAGTGCGGCCACCGGAACCGGCCGCACGGACCCCAGCGGATGCGTGACCCCGTACCGGAAACGCCCCGGGGTGCTGCTCGGCGCGAGCACGAAGTACGCCGCGTCGTACAACGCCCCGAGCTGGCACAACTCCAGCGCGCCCGGGCCGATCAGGCCGCCGTCGAGCAGCAGCCGGGTGGTGGCGTGCCGGTCGTCGGCCGCGCCCGCGGCGGCCTCCCAGGCCTCGGCGCGCAGGGTGCCGTGCGCGGTGAGGAGCAGGTCGAGACCGGGCGCGGATGGACTCTCGGCGTGCACCACATGGCCCGCGACGAGATGCAGACTGCCGCGCTCGCGGACGAGGACACCGGTGGCCTCCTCGGCCGCGAGCCGGGTCAGCATCGGCGACACCCCGCCCCAGGCCCGGTCGATGGCGGCGGTCTTGTCCCGCACCGGCAGCCGCGGCGGCGGGGTGGTCGGCGTGGTCCTGAGCGCGGTCATCCCAGCACCAGCCGTCCCGCCATCTCGCCGAGCCGGATCCGGGCCAGTGCGAGATTGCCCTCCGCGCGGGCCAGCCACAGGTGCAGGAACACACTGCTGTCGAACGACGTCCGCACGAACCGCAGCACGTGGTAGCTGTCCCGGTTGCTGACGATCAGGTCCTCCAGCGGAGGGTCGTCGGCCTCCTCCCCTTCCTGTGCGTCGGACGCGAACGCCCGGTGCTCGGCCGCCAGCCGTGCCAGCTCCGCGGCCTCGGCCGCGCTGGCCTCCTGGTCACCCCCGGGCGACTCTCCCACGACGCCCAGGGCCAGCCCGCTGGTCCAGTCGACCAGCGCGGCGCCCCGGGCACCGGGCAGTCGCATGGCCTCCAGTAAGCACTCGTCGATTCCGGGCACCGTGGCTCCCCTCCCGCCTGCGGTTCGGCTGAGTGACGACGAAGCTACGCACCGTGTGGCCGGAGGGTGAGGGATCTGGCATTTTCCGGTGGAACATGCCCGGAGTGACTAAGGTGGGTCAACTGACCCCGTTTCCCCACCAGTTCAACCGCATGTTCACGGGGGTGAGTCAACGGCGCCCGGGTGCGCGCAGGGTGGTGAGCGCTGCGGCGTGCGCCCCTCCGGATTCGGCCACGATCTCCGCCACCGTCTGCGGCTTCCGCACGGTCGCGAACTCCACACCCCCCGAATCGTCCGGGACGAAGCCGTAAATGCCCGGCCTGGCAAGGGAGTTGTAGGCGTAGTGGGCCGCGAAGTAGTACGCCCCGGTGTCCAGCGCCGCCGCATGATCGCCCTGCTCCAGCAACGGCAACGCCTGCCCCTCGGCGAGCAGATCACCCGCGAAACAGGCCGGACCGGCGACGTCCTGCACCACCACGGGCCCCGACTTGGGCCGCCCCTTCCCGTCGTAGGCGGCGATCCGCAGCGGCCACGACTGCGGCGCGTACACCGTCCGCGTCGCCACCTGCACCCCCGCGTGCGTGACCGCGATCGGCCGCCCGCCGGCACTCTTGGCGTACTCGACCCGGGCCACCACCGTCCCCTGCTTGGCCAGCAGCGACCGCCCGAACTCGGTCACCAGCCCGTACCGCCCGTCGAACAGCCCCGGCACCGCCTCCTTGAGCAGCCGCGCGTACTGCGCGTACGTCGGACTCGTCGCGTCCGAGCCGAAGTTGACGCCCAGCCCGCCGCCGATGTCGAGCGTGTCGATCTGCCGGCGCCCG
The DNA here is from genome assembly GCF_044457385.1 of Streptomyces sp. NPDC050548. Lineage (NCBI taxonomy): Bacteria > Bacillati > Actinomycetota > Actinomycetes > Kitasatosporales > Streptomycetaceae > Streptomyces > Streptomyces sp. NPDC050548. Next base: position 757,979 of record NZ_JBITGV010000001.1, on the reverse strand, counting down.
AGCCGTGCGTTGATCTCCTCCGCCAGCGCGTACGTCTCCGCGACGCCCCGCGCCAGCAGTTCCAGCGGGATGCCCTGCGACCCGGTGTGCGCGTGCAGCCGGGTCAGCCACGGCCGCTCGGCGAACGCCCGCACCACCCACTCGCGCGCCCCCTCGTCCCGCAGCGCCACCCCGAACTTCGAGGTCGCCGTCGCCGTGGACAGCGCGGCGATCGACCCGCCGCCGATCTGCGGATTGACCCGGATCCCGAGCGGCGAACGACTCGCCGCCGACCGCATCAGCCCGTCGACGCGCTCCAGCTCCTGCGGATTGTCGACGTTCACCGCGATCCCCAGCGCCAGCGCCTCCCGCAGCTCCGCCGGCGTCTTCGCGGGCGCGTCGAGCACGGTCCGCTCCGGCCGTACGCCCGCCGCCCGCGTGAGGGCCAGCTCGCCGGGGCTCGCCACTTCCGCCCCGACGCCCTCCTCTCGCAGCAGTCGCAGCACCGGCACGAGGGGACTCGCCTTGACGGCGAACGCGTGCAGCACCGGTGTCCCGGGCGCCGTCACCTCGTCGAACGCGGCCCGCAGCGCCGCCGCCGACTCCTGGATGCCGGTCACGTCCAGCAGCGCGACGATGGGGGAGTCCGGCCCCAGCAGCCCCTGTTCGACGGCGGCCCGCACCGCCTGGTCCCGGCGCGCGGTCCGCTCGGTGCCGTCCGTGTGACCCTGGTGTACGTCGTTCACCGTGTCCCCCGTCGTGTCGTTGCCCGTGGTCGTCACATCCAGCCAAACACTCAGAGCCTGCCCACAGAGACGCCCCCATGTATTGACTAGTTCTATTCACGAAGCCAGGATGTGAATAGCTACAGTTAAAATCCGCTGAACGCAGTCCGCTAGGAGGCAGACCATGTCAGGACCCCGCCCCGTACGAGCACCGCGCGGTACGGAACTGAGCGCCCTGGGATGGCAGCAGGAAGCCGCCCTGCGGATGCTGCAGAACAACCTGGACCCCGAGGTCGCCGAACACCCCGACAAGCTCGTCGTCTACGGCGGCACCGGCAAGGCCGCCCGCGACTGGCGCTCCTTCGACGCCATGGTCCGCACCCTGCGCACCCTCAAGCAGGACGAGACGATGCTCGTCCAGTCCGGCCGCCCCGTCGGCGTGATGCAGACCCACGAGTGGGCGCCGCGCGTCCTCATCGCCAACTCCAACCTCGTCGGCGACTGGGCCAACTGGGAGGAGTTCCGCCGCCTTGAGGCCCTCGGCCTCACCATGTACGGCCAGATGACCGCCGGTTCCTGGATCTACATCGGCACCCAGGGCATCCTCCAGGGCACCTACGAGACCTTCGCCGCCGTCGCCGCGAAGAAGTTCAACGGCACCCTCGCCGGGACGATCACGTTGACGGCCGGCCTCGGTGGCATGGGCGGCGCCCAGCCCCTCGCCGTCACCATGAACGACGGCGTCGCGATCTGCATCGACGTCGACCCGCGCGCCATCGAGCGCCGCATCGAGCACCGGTATCTGGACGTCCGCGCCGACTCCCTCGCGCACGCCCTGCAGCTGGCGGTGGAGGCCCGCGACGCCCGCCGGCCTTTGTCGATCGGCCTGCTCGGCAACGCGGCCGAACTGCTCCCGCAGATGCTCGCCGAGGGCGCCCCCATCGACATCGTGACCGACCAGACCTCGGCCCACGACCCGCTCGCCTACCTGCCCCTGGGCATCGCCTTCGAGGACATGGCCGACGCCGCCGCGAAGGACCCGGCGGGCTTCACCGTCCGCGCCCGCGAGTCCATGGCCAAGCACGTCGAGGCGATGGTCGGCTTCATGGACGCCGGCGCCGAGGTCTTCGACTACGGCAACTCGATCCGCGGCGAGGCCCAACTCGCCGGGTACGAGCGGGCGTTCGCCTTCCCCGGCTTCGTCCCCGCCTACATCCGCCCCCTCTTCTCCGAGGGCAAGGGCCCCTTCCGCTGGGCCGCCCTGTCCGGCGAGGCCTCCGACATCCACAAGACGGACAAGGCGATCCTCGACCTCTTCCCGGAGAACGAGTCCCTCCACCGCTGGATCAAGCTGGCCGGTGAGCGCGTCCACTTCCAGGGCCTGCCCGCCCGCATCTGCTGGCTCGGCTACGGCGAGCGCGACAAGGCCGGCGAGCGCTTCAACGACATGGTGGCGAGCGGTGAGCTGGCGGCCCCGCTGGCCATCGGCCGCGACCACCTCGACTGCGGCTCCGTCGCCTCCCCCTACCGCGAGACCGAGGCCATGCTCGACGGCTCCGACGCGATCGCCGACTGGCCGCTGCTGAACGCGATGGTGAATGTCGCGTCCGGCGCCTCCTGGGTCTCCATCCACCACGGCGGCGGCGTCGGCATGGGCCGCTCCATCCACGCGGGCCAGGTCTCCGTCGCCGACGGCACGAAGCTCGCCGGCGAGAAGATCCGCCGGGTCCTCACCAACGACCCCGGCATGGGCGTCATCCGGCACGTCGACGCCGGGTACGACATCGCGGAACGGGTCGCGGACGAGCGGGGCGTGCGGGTGCCGATGCGCGAGGGTGGAGAGGCGTGACCTTCCAGAGCATGTGGGCGGAGTTGCTGCCGATCGGCCGTAACTCCGCCTCCGGCGGCTACCGCCGCTACGCCTGGACCGCCGCCGACGCCGAATGCCGGGCCTGGTTCGAGGAGCAGGCCAAGGCGCGCGGTCTGACCTACGAGCTCGACCGCAACGGCAACCAGTGGGCCTGGCTCGGTGACCCCGCTGCCGGGGACGCCGTCGTCACCGGGTCGCATCTTGACTCGGTGCCGGACGGTGGGGCCTTCGACGGGCCCCTCGGTGTCGTGTCGTCCTTCGCCGCGCTCGATGAACTGCGGGGCAGGGGCGCGGAGTTCACCAGGCCGCTGGCCATCGTCAACTTCGGGGACGAGGAAGGTGCCCGCTTCGGGCTCGCCTGCGTCGGGTCACGCCTCACCTCCGGCGCACTGACCGTCGAGCAGGCGCACCGGCTGACCGACGGCGACGGGGTCACGCTGCCGCAGGCCATGGCGGCGGCCGGTTACGACGCCGACGCCATCGGTCCCGACCCCGAACGGCTCGCCCGTATCGGCGCGTTCGTCGAACTCCACGTCGAACAGGGCCGCGCGCTGGACCTGTCCGGCGACCGGGTCGGCATCGCCAGCGCCATCTGGCCGCACGGCAGGTGGCGGTTCGACTTCCGGGGCGAGGCCAACCACGCCGGTACGACGAGGCTGGTGGACCGACGGGACCCCATGCTGTCGTATGCCGAGACCGTGCTCGCCGCCCGTCGCGAGGCCCAACTCGCCGGTGCCGTCGCGACGTTCGGGAAGATCGCCGTCGAGCCGAACGGCGTCAACGCCATCCCCTCCCTGGTGCGTGGCTGGCTCGACTCCCGCGCCGCCGACCAGGACACCCTGGACACGGTGGTCACCGGCGTCGAGAAGGCGGCCCGCGAGTACGCGGAGGCGCACGGCGTCGACCTCGACGTCGTCCGGGAGTCCTTCACTCCCGTCGTCGAGTTCGACCACGCCCTGCGTGACGAACTCGCCCGCGTGCTCGGCAAGGACACCGACCTCAGGGTCCCGGTCCTGGGCACCGGTGCCGGACACGACGCCGGAATCCTCTCCGGGAGCATCCCGACCGCCATGCTGTTCGTGCGCAACCCCACGGGCGTCTCGCACTCCCCGGCCGAGTTCGCGGCCGAGGACGACTGCGTGGCCGGGGTGACCGCACTCGCCGACGTACTGGAAGGGCTGGCCTGCAGGTGACGCACCCCACCACGCACCCCACCACGCACCCCACCGCTACGCGGACGTACTGGCTGGAACACGCCTGGCTCGACACCAACGTCGAGCCAGGCGTCGCCCTGGAGGTGAGCGACGGACGGATCACCGCCGTCCGTACCGGGGTCGACAGCCCGCCTCCCGGCGCCGAGATCCTGCGCGGACTCACCCTCCCCGGGCTCGCCGACGCTCACAGCCACGCCTTCCACCGCGCCCTGCGCGGCACCGTCCAGGTCGGCTCCGGGACCTTCTGGACCTGGCGCGAGGTCATGTACTCCTTCGCCGATCAGCTGACCCCGGACACGTACCACGCGCTGGCCCGCGCGGTGTACGCCGAGATGGCGCTGGCCGGGATCACGGCGGTCGGCGAGTTCCACTACGTGCACCACGCCCACGGCGGCACCCCGTACGCCGACCCCAACGCCATGGGCGAGGCGCTCATCGCCGCCGCCTCCGAAGCCGGTGTCCGCATCACCCTCCTCGACACCGCCTACCTCTCCTCCGGCTTCGGACAGCCCCCCAACCGCCACCAGCTCCGCTTCTCCGACGGAAGCGCGGACGCCTGGGCGGAACGCTGTTCACTTCTCAAGGAACGGGATCACGCGCGGATCGGTGCCGCCATCCACTCCGTACGGGCCGTGCCCGCACGGGAGTTGGCGACCGTGGCCCGCTGGGCCGAGGAGCGGCGGGCCCCGCTCCATGTGCATCTCTCCGAGCAGATCGCCGAGAACGACGCCTGCCGCGCCGCCCACGACCGCACGCCGACCCAACTCCTCGCCGACCACGGCGTGTTGGGTCCGCGCACCACCGGCGTCCACAACACGCACCTCACGGACGAGGACATCGCGCTGCTGGGGCGCTCGGGCACCGGCACCTGCATGTGTCCGACGACCGAACGCGACCTCGCCGACGGCATCGGCCCCGCCGTGGCCCTCCAGCGAGCCGGCTCGCCGCTCTCCCTCGGCTCCGACAGTCACGCCGTCATCGACCTGCTCGAAGAGGCCCGCGCGATGGAGCTGAACGAGCGCCTGCGCACCCGCACCCGGGGGCACTGGACCGCGGCGGCCCTGCTCCGCGCGGCCTCCGCCGACGGCCACGCGGCCCTCGGCTGGGACGAGGCGGGCAGCCTCACGGCAGGCGCCCTCGCCGACTTCACGACGATCGCGCTCGACTCGGTCAGGACAGCGGGGCCGGTGCCCAGGCTCGGCGCCGAGACGGCCGTATTCGCGGCGACGGCAGCGGACGTACGGCACACCGTCGTGGGCGGGCGGCACGTCGTGCGCGACGGGGCGCACGCGCTCGTACCGGATGTGCCGCAAGCGCTCGCGCAGGCCGTCGAAGCCCTGCGCGACTGACCACCACCCACGAGGACACGATGAGCAGCAGCACCGTCATCACCAACATCGCCACACTCGTCACCAACGACCCCTCCCTAGGCGATGGCTCTCCGCTCGGTCTGATCCAGGACGCGGCCGTCGTCATCGACGGCGACCGCGTCGCGTGGACCGGTGAAACAAGCAAAGCACCCGCCACTGACAATCGGGTCGACGCCGGTGGGCGGGCGGTCCTGCCCGGCTTCGTGGACTCCCACTCGCACCTCGTCTTCGCGGGCGACCGCACGCAGGAGTTCAACGCCCGCATGTCCGGGCGGGCCTACAGCGCGGGCGGCATCCGTACGACGGTCGCGGCGACGCGCGCCGCGAGCGACGCGGAACTGGAGGCGAACCTCACCCGCTACCTGGACGAGGCCCTCCGCCAGGGCACCACCACCTTCGAGACGAAGTCCGGCTACGGCCTGACGGTCGCCGACGAGGCCCGCGCCCTGCGCATCGCCGCCGCGCACACCGACGAGGTGACGTACCTCGGCGCGCACATCGTCTCGCCCGACCACGCCGACGACCCGGCCGCCTACGTGGCCCTCGTCACCGGCGAGATGCTCGACGCCTGTGCCCCGTACGCCCGTTGGATCGACGTCTTCTGCGAGAAGGGCGCCTTCGACGGCGACCAGGCGCGCGCCATCTTGAGCGCGGGCAAGGCGAAGGGCCTGCACCCGCGCATCCACGCCAACCAGCTCTCCTACGGCCCCGGCGTCCAGCTCGCCGTGGAACTGGACGCGGCCAGCGCGGACCACTGCACGCATCTCACGGACGCGGACGTGGACGCGCTGGCGAGCGGCCGTACCGTCGCGACCCTGCTGCCCGGGGCCGAGTTCTCGACGCGCGCCCAGTGGCCGGACGCGCGCCGTCTCCTGGACGCCGGGGTCACCGTCGCGCTGTCCACCGACTGCAACCCGGGCTCGTCCTTCACCTCCTCCGTGCCGTTCTGCGTCGCGCTGGCGGTGCGGGACATGGGGATGACCCCGGACGAGGCGGTGTGGTCGGCCACGGCGGGCGGGGCGGCGGCCCTGCGCCGGGACGACGTGGGCCGGATCGCACCCGGCGCCCGCGCCGACCTGATCCTGCTGGACGCGCCCAGCCATGTGCACCTGGCCTACCGGCCGGGCGTGCCACTGGTCAGCGGGGTGTGGCGGCGGGGAACGCGGACCGTCTGACGGCGGCGGGACTCACCGCTCCGTCGCGTCGAGACGGCGATGGAGGAACCCGGTGATGACGCCCATGGCGGCGGCCGAGGTCCAGGGCAGTCCGGTGCCCGGGTGTCCGAGGAACCCGACGTCTCCGTGGTTGGCGCCCTTCAGGACGTAGCGCGTGCTGTCGGCCCCGGCGGCGCGCAGCGCCTGGTGCACATGCTGCGTCTGGGACGGGGAGACGAGCATGTCCTCGCTGCCGTGCAGGAACAGGAACGGCGGCACCGAAGCCGTCGCGTAGGCTGCCGGGTCCGCGGCGCGCACCGCGTCGGGGATCTCCGGGAACGGTGCGCCCGGCCTGCCGAGGTACGCCGAGAATTGCGTGGCCCGGTGTCGGTAGTGCAGCCGGGCCGCCTCGTCGAAGTCGTCCGCGATGGCGGAGAGTTCGGAGCTGCCGTAGGCGTCGATCACGGCCCGCACCTGCCCCTGAAGGACGGCGGCGTCGGAGAACTCGGGCAGACCGTCCGTGACACCCGTCAGCGCGGCCACATGACCGCCGGCCGACTCGCCCCACAGGGCGACCGCACCGGCGTCGATGCCGAAGTCGTCGGCGTACGACCGCAGATACGCCAGGGCCGCGCGGACATCGCGGACGGAGTCGTGGAAGGTGGCGCCGTCAGGGGTGACGCGGTACTCGACACTGGCGACGACGAAACCGGACTCGGCGACATGGCGGCGCGCTTCCAACGCCATGGCCTTGTTGCAGCGGAGAAACGCGCCACCGGGAAGGAAGACGACCAGGGGAAGCCGTTCGTCGCCGGTCGGCCGCAGGGCGTCGAGCCTCAGCTCGCGCCGCGCCCCGTCGGGCAGTTCGACGGTCGCGTAGACGACATCGCTACGGCTGTCCAGGGCGACGGCACCGAGGGACATCTGCGCGTCCGGGTCGACGTCCAGGAGTGTGCTGTCGGTGAGGTCGGGCGGCGCGACGGTGGTGGCGACGGGGACGGGCAGGGCGAAAGAGGGCTGGGCTGGGGTGGCGGGCATGTTCTCTCCGATCGTCATGGAACGTGCGACGAGTGAGAGGTTCCAGGGCCGTGCCGACAAGCGCCCGACACCGGTCCGACAGTCCCGACAGACACCCGACACCGGGGTTGAAAGCGTGCTGAGGCCGCGGTGAAACCGGCCGGGCGCAGGCTCTGCTCCACAAGGAAGGCCCACCGACTCCGGCGACTCCGAGGAGCACACCACCATGACCGTCGAACTCACCCTCACCGACCAGGACAAGGCCACCCTGCGGACCGCCGCGTACGGTGCCGTCTCGCTGCTGGTCGCCGCGGGTGCCACCGGCTCCCCGCACCGGATCGCCACCCGGGGCAGCATCGCGCTGTTCTCCGCGACCGGGCAGGTCGGCCACGTCCTCGCCGCAAAGTCGAAGATCGAGGGCCTGGACGGCAGGTCCGCGGCCGAACTCGCCGACCGGGTGCTGCCCGCCCTGACCGCGGCCATGGCGCTGCTCAAGGAGCAGGATCCGGCCGAGGCCGACAACTTCCGCGCCACCGTGCTCGTCGCCGTGGAAGAGGCCGTTCGGAGCCTCAAGGGCGGACCCGGGCCCGCCATGAACGAGATGATCCGCAAGATCACCGTGGCCCTCGACGCCGCCTGACCGGTCCGGTCGCCGGCCCAGTCGCTCGTCTAGTCGCTGTTGTCGATGCTCCACGCGCGGAACGCGCCCTTGGTGATGCGCCCCAGAAGGGTGTTGAAGTCGGCCTTGACGGCCTCCGGGGTCTTCTCCGCGGGGAACAGGGGCCTGATGGGCTGCCGTTCCTCCGACAGGTCGTCGGCGAGGCGGGACTTGTAGGCGTTGTACACGGCCGCGATGTCCTGGCGGATCGCCGGTCCCTCGCTGTTGCCCAGGACGGGCATTCCGCGCAGGCGGTTGTCGTTCGTCGCGGCGATCGAGGCCACGTCCATGAGGAAGCAGTCGATGAGGTCGGTGACGTCCTGTTCCCGGGCGCCCGGCGCCCGGTTGCGCGCGTCCCGCAGCAGCAGGTCCGCCATCTCCAGGGTGAGGTCGCGGTAGATCGTGTACCGCGGGCTCCCGGGGATGACGCCGAGCACATGGTCGGCCTGCTTGGCGGCGTCGGTGTTCATCGACGCGAACCCGTCGGGATGCGGCTTGTGCTCAAGGCCCGGCACGGGGAACGGCACACCCCGGAAGGCCTCCTCCTCGTCGCGCGTAGTGGGGGCGGCGGCCGCCATCGGATGGATGCCGAACTCATGGCAGAGCATGCCCACGACGTAGCCGATGTCGTAGTTCTCCAGGTAGTAGGCCGCCATCGTCACGAAGACGCCGTCGGCCCCCTTGTCGACCACGTCCGCAGGTGCCTGAGTCGTCCGCTTCTCCAGCGTGATCCGGCAGGTCCGGCCGTCGAGGAAGGACTTGATCGCCGTGTTGGTGGACAGGAGTTGCAGCACCCGGGTGGCCTTGTCCTGCGATTCCGGGAACTTGAGGGACACGTTGGTGAACGAGATGTTCCCGTTCAGCAGCTTGTTCCGCTGGACCACCGGTGCCGACTGCCCGCCGAGCATCCGTACGACGTTGGCGTTGCCCGCCCTCGACTGGAGCGACAGCAACTCGTGCGCGGGCCGGGTGGCGGTGTCGGCTGCGGGTCCGCTGAGCGGGGCACGCCGGGCTACGGCGTCGTCCCGCGCGCGGGCTTCGTCTCGGGCGTGCACGTCCTCACCTCTGGCCTGGAGTCGCGATCTTCGTTGTCTACACGTCGGCCGGACGTCCCGACGAGGTACTACGGGGCAACGAATCCGCGCCCGAGAACCGCTCCACCTGCCCACAAGGGCAGGACCGGCGCCGCCGTAGGGTGCTCGGCATGAGCATCATCGGGGTTGGTATCGACGTGGCCGAGATCGACCGGTTCGCGGCGTCGCTGGCGCGTACGCCCGGGATGGCCCGACGCCTCTTCCTGGACAGCGAGTTGCTGCTGCCGAGCGGCGAGCGCCGGGGCGCCGCCTCCCTCGCCGCCCGCTTCGCCGCCAAGGAGGCCCTGGCGAAGGCGCTGGGCGCACCGGCCGGGCTGCACTGGACGGACGCCGAGGTCTACGTCGAGGACAGCGGGCAGCCGAGGCTGCGGGTGACGGGCACGGTCGCCGCGCGGGCGGCCGAACTGGGCGTCCGCTCCTGGCACGTGTCGTTGAGCCACGACGCCGGGGTGGCCTCGGCGGTGGTGATCGCGGAGGGGTGACGAGGGCGGAGCACGGGGAGCCCGGCCCGCCCGGGTGCGTTCCGTGCCCCTCCCGGGGCAGACTCGACCGCATGCGTACTGCGTACAGCGTGGAGACGGTAAGAGCGGCCGAACGACGGCTGATGGCACGGCTTCCCGAGGGCGCGCTGATGCAGCGCGCGGCGGCCGGACTGGCCGTCGCCTGCGCCCAGTTGACGGGCCGGGTCTACGGCAGCCGGGTCGCGCTGCTGGTCGGCAGCGGGGACAACGGCGGCGACGCCCTCTACGCCGGGGCACGGCTGGCCCGGCGAGGGGCGGCCGTCACGGCGGTGCTGCTCGCGCCCGACCGCACCCACGCGCGCGGGCTTACGACGCTGCTCCGCGCGGGCGGTCGTACCGTGTCGCCGGACGCCGCCGAGGAACCGGTCCTGCGCGCCGATCTCGTCCTCGACGGAATCGTCGGGATCGGCGGCCGGGGCGGACTGCGGCCGGACGCCGCGCGGCTCGCGACCCTCGCCGGGGACTCCCGGGGTGTCGTCGTCGCCGTGGACCTCCCGAGCGGCGTCGAGGCGGACACGGGTGAGGTGCTGGGCGCCGCGGTCCGGGCCGACCTCACCGTCACCTTCGGCACCCACAAGCCGGGGCTGCTGATCGACCCCGCGCGCGAGTACGCCGGTTCCGTACGGTTCGTCGACATCGGACTCGGCGCCGAACTGCCCCCCGAACCCGAGTTGGAGGCCCTGCAGCACGCGGACGTGGCCGCCCTGCTGCCCGTGCCGGACGCCGAGAGTGACAAGTACCGGCGCGGGGTGGTGGGCATCGCCGCCGGTTCCGGGCGCTACCCGGGCGCGGCCGTGCTCGCCGTCGCCGGGGCGCTGCGGGGCGGGGCGGGGGCCGTACGGTACGTCGGTCCGGCCGCGGACGCGGTGATCGCGCGGTTCCCGGAGGCCCTGGTGTCGGACCGGGGGCCGGCCAAGGCGGGACGGGTGCAGGCGTGGGTCGTCGGTCCGGGGGCGGGCGACGACGCGGCGACCGTGGCGGAGGTGGTGGCGGCCGACGTGCCGGTGCTCATCGACGCGGACGGGCTGCGGCTCGCCGACCCCGAGGCCGTACGGGCGCGTACGGCACCGACGCTGATGACCCCCCACGCGGGCGAGGCCGCCGCGCTCCTGGGGGTCCCGCGCGCGGAGGTCGAGGCGGCCCGGCTCACGTCGGTGCGGGAGTTGGCCCGGCGGTACGGGGCGACCGTGCTCCTCAAGGGCTCGACGACATTGGTCGCCGACTCCGGGGGCGGCGCGGTGCGGGTCAATCCGACGGGCACCGGCTGGCTGGCCACGGCGGGCAGCGGGGACGTGCTGTCGGGGCTCGCGGGCTCGTTGCTTGCGGCGGGGCTGCCGGCGTTCGACGCGGGCAGCGTGGGGGCGTATCTGCACGGTCTCGCGGGGCGGCTGGCGGCGGACGGGGCGCCGGTCGGGGCGCACGACGTGGCGGAGGCGGTGCGGACGGCGTGGCGGGACGTGCGTGACTGAGAGCGTCGGCCGGGCCGGTCCACCGAACGCTCGCCGATCCGGTCCACCGAACGCTCGCCGATCCGGTCCACCGAACGCTCGCCAATAAGGGTGACCCCTCCGCGCGGCACCCGCTCCCCGCCGGGGTACCGCGTTTCTCTGATCGCATGATCAGTACACGAATCGCGCACAGAAGCCTCGCGGTGCTGCTCACCGCGGTGATCGCCCTCCCCGTCGGCATCGGGACCGCCTGGGCCGACGGGCCGGCGCCGGTACCCGGGCCCGGCGAGACCGAACTCGTGCCGGGGGTGCCGCCGGGGCCGTATCAGCCCTGGCAGATCGACACGCCCGACCAGGCCCTCGTACCCAAGGTGTACACGCCGACCGCAGAGGAGGACCGGGTCGAGCCGAGGGACGCGGCGGCGGGGACGTACGCGCTCGTCGAGTACGTGCCGATCGGGGACGCCGTGGCGAAGGTCTCCTGCAGCAAGCAGACCGGGCCCTACCAGCGGGGCGTGGAGCGGTGGTTGAAGCTCAAGGTGGACGGCCGGCAGTCGGCCGCCGACTGCAAGGCGATCAGGGCCTTCCAGAAGAAGCAGGGCATCAAGCCCGCGATCGGCTTCGCCGGACCGGTGACCTGGGCGCGCATGCAGCTGCTCGCCGCCAAGAAGAACCCGAACGCGGCCCGGAAGTGCCCCGTCCGCTCGTACCGCGTCGCCTGTGTCGATCTCGACCGGCAGCTCACCTGGGTGCAGAAGGGCAAGAAGGTCGTCTTCGGACCGGTCCCGATGCGCAGCGGACGCACCGGGCACGTCACCCGGGGCGGCTGGCACAAGATCTACTGGAAGCACAAGAACCACTGGTCGACCCTCTACAACAGCCCTATGCCGTATGCCCAGTTCTTCGACGGCGGCATCGCCTTCCACGCCGTCTACGGCAGCATCTACACCACCACCGGCTCCTGGGGCTGCGTCAACCTGCGCCTGGCCGACGCCCGCAAGCTGTGGGGTGTGCTCAAGAAGGGCGACCGCGTCTATGTGTGGGGCCACCGGCCCGGAAACTAGGCGGGCCTGCGGGCTTGTCAGTCCCCTCTGAGACACTGGGGGCGTCATGAACGAGACAGCAACTGCGCCGACCGCGCCCCTGCGCGCCCGCGCCGAGATCGACCTCGGTGCCCTGCGGGCCAATGTGCGGACCCTGCGCGCCCTCGCGCCGGGTGCCGCCGTCATGGCCGTCGTCAAGTCCGAGGCGTACGGCCACGGCGCCCTGCCGTGCGCCCGCGCGGCCGTCGAGGCGGGCGCGACCTGGCTCGGTACGGCCACCCCCGAGGAGGCCCTCGACCTGCGGGCCCGCGCCGGACTGCCCGACGGGGTGCGGATCATGTGCTGGCTCTGGACCCCCGGCGGGCCGTGGCGCGAAGCCATCGAGGCCGACCTCGACATGTCGCTCAGCGACATGTGGGCGCTGCGGGAGGTCGTGGCGGCCGCCCGCGAAGCGGGTCTCCCCGCGCGCGTGCAGCTCAAGGCCGACACCGGACTCGGGCGCAACGGCTGCCAGCCGGGCGACGACTGGGCCGAACTCGTCGGAGAGGCCCTCCGCGCGGAGGCCGAGGGGCTGCTCCGCATCACCGGCCTCTGGTCGCACTTCGCCTGTGCCGACGAACCCGGGCACCCGTCCGTCGACGCCCAACTCGCCCTCTTCCGCGAGATGCTCGCCTACGCGGAGCACCAGGGCGTACGGCCCGAGGTCCGCCACATCGCCAACTCGCCCGCCACCCTCACCCGCCCCGACTCCCACTTCGACCTCGTCCGCACCGGCATCGCCGTCTACGGCATCTCGCCCAGCCCGGAGGTGGGCTCGTCCGCCGACTTCGGACTGCGGCCGGTGATGACCCTGAAGGCGTCCGTCGCCCTGGTGAAGCAGGTGCCGGGCGGGCACGGCGTCAGCTACGGCCATCACTACGTCACCCCGGGCACGACGACCCTCGGCCTCATCCCCGTCGGCTACGCGGACGGCATCCCCCGGCACGCCTCCGGCACCGGCCCGGTGCTGGTCGGCGGCAAGTGGCGCACGGTCGCGGGCCGGGTCGCCATGGACCAGTTCGTCGTAGACCTCGGAGGGGACGAGCCGGAGCCCGGGGCGGAGGCCATCCTCTTCGGCCCCGGCGACCGCGGCGAGCCCACCGCCGAGGACTGGGCACAGGCCGCGGGCACCATCGCCTACGAGATCGTGACCCGCATCGGAACACGCGTTCCCCGCGTCTACGTCAATGAGGGCGTCCCCGAGGAGGACGAGGCCGCCCTCGTCGTCGATCAGGTCGTCCCCGGGTATGAGGTGGACGACGCGGCGCAGAACCGGGACGGGAAGAGGAGCGGGACGTGAGCGAGAGCAGCGCGGAGGCGGTCGCCGAACTCGCCTCCGCCGCCACGGGGGTGGCCGGCAACTGGCGCAAGGTGACCGGCATCGCGGGCGCCGCGATAGGTGTGATCGCCGCCGGAGCCGCGGCCGGTGTCGCCATAGAGCGGATGACGGTCGGGCGCAGCATGCGCGAGCGGGCGCGGCTCGCGCTCGACTCCACGGGACCGTACGGCTCACTGCGCGGCATCCCCGGCACGGCCCACGCGGACGACGGCACCGAGCTGTACTACGAGGTCGACGACATCGAACCCGAGGTCGCCGTCACGCCCAAGCGCCGCCGCCTCTTCGGACGCAAGGCACCGGCCCCGGTCACCGTCGTCTTCAGTCACGGCTACTGCCTCAACCAGGACTCCTGGCACTTCCAGCGGGCGGCCCTGCGCGGGATCGTACGGACGGTGCACTGGGACCAGCGCAGCCACGGCCGTTCCGCGCGCGGGGTCGCGCAGCTGGAAGACGACATGCCGCTCACCATCGACCAGTTGGGCCGCGACCTGAAGGCCGTGCTCGACGCGGCCGTGCCCGAGGGGCCGATCGTGCTCGTCGGGCACTCCATGGGCGGCATGACGGTGATGGCGCTCGCCGACCAGTACCCGGACCTGATCCGCGACCGGGTCGTCGCCACGGCCTTCGTCGGTACGTCCTCCGGGCGGCTCGGCGAGGTCAACTTCGGGCTGCCCGTCGCCGGCGTCAACGCGGTACGGCGGGTACTGCCCGGGGTCCTGAAGGCGCTCGGTCAGCAGGCCGCGCTGGTGGAGCGGGGGCGACGGGCGACCGCCGATCTGTTCGCCGGGATCATCAAGCGGTACTCGTTCGCCTCGCGGGACGTCGACCCGGCGGTCGCGCGGTTCGCGGAACGGATGATCGAGGGCACGCCCATCGACGTCGTCGCCGAGTTCTACCCGGCGTTCACCGACCACGACAAGACCGCGGCCCTCACCCACTTCAAGGACATGCCGGTGCTCGTGCTGGCCGGGATCGGCGATCTCGTCACGCCCAGTGAGCACAGCGAGGCCATCGCCGACCAGCTGCCGGACGCCGAGCTGGTGCTCGTGCCGGACGCCGGGCACCTGGTCATGCTGGAGCACCCGGAGGTGGTCACCGACCGCCTCGCCGACCTGCTCACCCGCGCGGGTGCCGTGCCGGCAGGGGCTACCGTAAGTGGCTATGGAAGCACCAGCAGCACCGCACGACGCGGCTGAGCCCCTGTCCGTCTCGATCACCGTCAACTCCCCCGAGCAGATGGGGGAGTTGGGGCGCCGCCTGGCCAAACTGCTGCGCGCGGGCGACCTCGTGATGCTCACGGGTGAGCTGGGCGCCGGCAAGACGACGCTGACCCGGGGCCTGGGGGAGGGGCTCGGCGTGCGCGGCGCGGTCACCTCGCCGACGTTCGTCATCGCCCGCGTGCATCCCTCGTTGGGGGAGGGGCCGCCGCTCGTCCACGTCGACGCGTATCGCCTGAGCGGCGGGCTCGACGACATGGAGGACCTCGACCTCGACGTCTCGCTGCCGGAGTCGGTGATCGTCGTCGAGTGGGGCGAGGGCAAGGTCGAGGAGCTGACGGACGACCGGCTGTCGGTCGTCATCCACCGGGCCGTCGGAGACACCACGGACGAGGTACGGCACGTGACCGTCACCGGGCTCGGTGAGCGCTGGGCCTCGGTCGAACTGGGAGTGCTCGGCGCGTGACCCTCCGGGGAGGGGCGTGTGGGTTCCGACAAGGTGTCGGCAAGATGTTGCGTTTCGGGTCTCGCGCGTGGTCACATGGTATCCAGTTCGTAGTTAGGTCTACCTAACTACGTCCGCCCCCAGGTCCCAGGAGGCGTCCATGTCGGCTTCGTCGGCTTCAGAGAACCAGGACCGCCCGCAGCCGTACGTGTTCGCCGGGGTGTCCATGCGGGAGTTGCTGGCGGCGGGTGAGGCGGCGAAGGCGGTCTCGACGCCCCCACGTGAGGCTCCGCCGGTTGAGCAGCGCAAAGCTGCGTAGTTGTTTGGCTGCGGGTCGGTGGGGGCTGGTCGCGCAGTTCCCCGCGCCCCTGGGATGCGCCCCTGCGGGGCGCTGTCCCTATCAGGGCGATCCCGCTCAGCGGATGACGACGACGCTCTGCCCGATCGTCGCGAACTCCCACATCGCCGTGCCGTCCTCGACCGACTCGCGGATGCCGCCGGACTTCGCCGTGGGGTCGGGTTGCCGGGTCGCGCCGTTGACCGCCGCGCTGAAGCCGATCGCGAGCCCGTCCGTGCTGGCGAAGCGGACGACGTGCTGGATGGGGGTGCCGTCGGTGCCGGTGACCGCGTTCGAGCGGGACGTCACCCAGTAGGAGCCCAGGGTCGGATCCACCGTCCCGGGGGTGACCTTGAACGTGCGGTTGACCTTGTTGTTCTTGGCGACCAGCCACACCCGGTCGTCGTCCAGCGAGTACACGACCCGCTCGCCCCTGCCGGAGCCCGCGGGCAGCGCGGCGGGGTTCTTCCTGTCGCGGGGCGCCTTCGAGGTGGCCACCGCCGGCGGGGCGCTCGCACGGGCCGTACCGCCCATCCCGGCCGGGACGCTCGCCGACGCCTGATAGGCGAGGAAACCGACCGTGGCGAGCGCCGCCACGGTGAGCCCGGCCACGATTCCCGAGCTGCTGCCGGCCATCGGCGCCCACCTCCATGTCTTGTATGTCCAGTAAGTGCGGTGACTGTAGGTGACGGTAGCAGTCGGGCCGGGCGGACCGGGGCGGCCGTGGCCGGGGCGCCGGAGCCGTAGGCTGTTTGCGTGCTCTTGCTCGCTCTGGATACCGCCACCCCCGCAGTCACCGTCGCCCTGCACGACGGCGAGGCCGTCATCGCCTCGTCGAGTCAGGTGGACGCGCGCCGCCACGGTGAGCTGCTGCTCCCGGCCGTCGACCGTGTGCTCGCCGACGCGGGGCTCACGCTCGACGCCGTCACGGGAATCGTCGTGGGCATCGGCCCCGGCCCCTACACCGGGCTGCGCGTCGGTCTGATGACCGCCGACACGTTCGGGCTCGCGCTCGGCGTGCCCGTGCACGGTGTGTGCACGCTGGACGGCCTCGCCTACGCCACCGACCTCGACGTCCCCTTCGTCGTGGCCACCGACGCGCGCCGCAAGGAGGTCTACTGGGCCCGCTACGCCGACTCCCGCACCCGGGTCACCGACCCGGCCGTGGACCGGCCCGCGGACATCGCCGACGAGGTGGCGGGACTGCCCGCCGTCGGCGCCGGTGCCCTGCTCTACCCGGACACCTTCCCGTCCGCCCACGAGCCCGAGCACGTGTCCGCCGCCGCACTCGCCTCCCTGGCCGCCGAGCGACTGGCGGCGGGCGTCGAACTCCCCGCGCCCCGGCCGCTCTACCTGCGCCGTCCCGACGCGCAGGTCCCCAAGAACTACAAGGTGGTCACCCCCAAGTGACCGAATCCACGAGCCCCCGGCTGCGCGAGATGCGCTGGTGGGACATCGACCCCGTGCTGGAACTGGAGAAGGACCTCTTCCCCGAGGACGCCTGGTCCCGGGGCATGTTCTGGTCCGAACTGGCCCACGCGCGGGGCGCCGAGGCGACCCGCCGGTACCTGGTGGCCGAGGTGACCGGCGACCAGTGCGAGGGCGGTGTCCGGGTCATCGGCTACGCGGGCCTCGCCACCACCGGCGACCAGGCCGACATCCAGACCATCGCCGTCGCCCGCGACCACTGGGGCACCGGCCTCGGCGCCACCCTCCTCACCGAACTCCTCAGCGCGGCAAGCGAGTTCGAGTGCGCCGAGGTCATGCTCGAATGCCGTGTCGACAACGTCCGCGCGCAGAAACTCTACGAGCGCTTCGGCTTCGCTCCCATCGGCTTCCGGCGCGGCTACTACCAGCCGGGCAACGTCGACGCCCTGGTGATGCGCCTGACCACAGACCCCGACAGCGGCTCCGCCGCGGGGTCGCCTTCCGTACAAGGAACCGAGTTCAATGACTGACGAACCCCTCGTCCTCGGCATCGAGACCTCCTGCGACGAGACCGGCGTCGGCATCGTCCGCGGCCACACCCTGCTCGCCGACGCGGTCGCGTCCAGCGTCGACGAACACGCCCGCTTCGGCGGGGTCGTACCGGAGGTGGCGTCCCGCGCCCACCTGGAGGCGATGGTCCCGACGATCCAACGCGCCCTGAAGGACGCGGGCGTGAGCGCGAGCGACCTCGACGGCATCGCGGTCACGGCGGGCCCCGGACTCGCGGGCGCGCTCCTGGTCGGCGTCTCGGCGGCGAAGGCGTACGCCTACGCACTGGGCAAGCCGCTCTACGGCGTGAACCACCTCGCCTCCCACATCTGCGTCGACCAGCTCGAACACGGCGCACTCCCGGAACCGACCATGGCGCTCCTGGTCTCCGGCGGCCACTCCTCCCTCCTCCTCTCCTCCGACATCACCTCGGACGTACGACCGCTCGGCGCGACGATCGACGACGCGGCGGGCGAGGCCTTCGACAAGATCGCCCGCGTCCTGAACCTCGGCTTCCCGGGCGGCC
Organism: Streptomyces sp. NPDC050548; assembly: GCF_044457385.1. Taxonomy (NCBI): domain Bacteria; kingdom Bacillati; phylum Actinomycetota; class Actinomycetes; order Kitasatosporales; family Streptomycetaceae; genus Streptomyces; species Streptomyces sp. NPDC050548. The sequence goes on along the minus strand of NZ_JBITGV010000001.1, from coordinate 740,006 downwards.
CGGTCATCGACCGGTACGCGAAGGAGGGCGACCCCACGGCGATCACGTTCCCGCGCGGACTGACCGGGCCGCGCGACCCGGCGTACGACTTCTCCTTCTCCGGGCTGAAGACGTCCGTGGCCCGCTGGATCGAGGCGAAGCGGGCGGCCGGGGAGGACGTGCCGGTGCGCGACGTGTCGGCGTCCTTCCAGGAGGCGGTCGTCGACGTCCTGACCCGCAAGGCCGTACGGGCCTGCAAGGACGAGGGCGTCGACCACCTGATGATCGGCGGCGGGGTGGCCGCGAACTCCCGCCTGCGGGCGTTGGCGGCGGAGCGTTGCGAGGCGGCGGGCATCCGCCTGCGCGTCCCGCGCCCGAAGCTGTGCACGGACAACGGCGCGATGGTCGCCGCACTGGGCGCGGAAATGGTGGCCCGCAACCGGGCCCCCTCCGACTGGGACCTCTCGGCGGACTCCTCGCTCCCGGTCACGGAAACATACGTCCCCGGCCACTCCCACGACCACGTGCACGAGGTCGGCAAGGAGAACCTGTACACGTGACGGTCGCGCTGATGTGGGAGGCGAGGGCGGCCGAGGGCCGCGGCGCCGACCTGCTCGCCTGGGCCCAGGCACAACGCCTGTCGGCCGAACCCCTCCGCCGGGAGTTCCTCCGCGCCCCCCAGGACCGCGTCCTCGTCATCACGTGGTGGGACGCGGACTACGACACCGAGCTGCCCGAACTCCCCGAGCCTGAGGGGGAGTTGGTCATGCGGGCGGTGCATCGGTGGCGGTTCGAGTCGGTGGGCGAATAACAAGAGTTTTGTTAAAGTGGGGTCATGGCTGATTCTCCCCTGCCCGGCGAAGGCCCCGTCCGTCCGGTGTCGGTGTCGCTCCACGAGGGCACCATCGCCGCCCTCAAGGCGCGCACCGGCAAGCGGGGCATGTCCGCCTACGTGGAAGCACTCATCCAGCGCCAACTGGAGCGGGACCGGCTGCGTGAACTGATCGAGGACGCGGAAGCCGCGCACGGTCCGGTGGACCAGGCCGGGGTCGAGGCCAAGCGAGCCCTCCTGCGCGGTGGCTCGGCGGGTTCGGCCGACGCCGCGTGAGCGGCACGCTCGTCCTCGACTGCGAGGGCCTGTCCAAGCTCGTCCGCCGCACTCCCGAACTCACCGAGTGGCTCGTCGCGGCCGAGGCCGAGGACATCCGCGTGGTCGTCAGCTCCGTGACCCTCGTCGAGGCACGCGACCCCAGGATTCACCAGGCCCGGTTCGACCACGCCGTCTCGCGTGTCAACGTCGTCCCGCCCAGCGAGGCGATCGCCCGCCGGGCGAGCAAGCTCCTCGCTGCGGCGGGTCTGCACGGTCACAAGTACGCGCTCGACGCGATCGTCGCCGTGACCGCTCTGGCGTCGCCCGCACCCGTCACCGTGCTGACCTCCGACCCCGAGGGCCTCCGGGACCTGTGCGGTGCCGGAGTTCACGTGATCAAGGTCTGAACCTCCGTCTCGCACAACAGCCGCCGGTCCGTGCCCAGTACGCGTCGCGGCCCCGTCAGCGTCACTCGTGCCGTATGCCGTACTTCCGCGCTGGAGGCGGCCAACCTCAGCTCCAGCACCCCCGGTTCAACCACCCGGCGCCCCGACCGGTCCGTGAACGCCGACAGATCCGCATGGAAGCGGAAGGTCGCCCGGGACGCCTCGCCAGGCCCCAACTCCAGCCGCTGGTAGGCGATCAGGCGGACGTCCGGGCGGGTCACCGAGGCGACCGGGTCGTGGAGGTACAGCTGGACGATCTCCGCGCCCGGCCGGTCGCCGGTGTTGCGGACGGTGAGCGTCAGGTCGTGGGAGCCGGCCGTGTCGATCTCCAACTCCCCTGATTCCGCGGGCTCCCACGCGAACGTCGTGTACGAGCGGCCGTGGCCGAAGGGGTACAGCGGGGTCGGGTCGAGGCTGCTGACCTCGTCGGCCAGGCCCAAGGGGGGTTGCAGGTATGTCCACGGCTGGCCGCCCGGCATGTGCGGGACGCTCACCGGGAGGCGGCCGGACGGGTTGACGCGGCCCGACAGCACTCCCGCCACCGCCGGGCCGCCCTCCTCCCCCGGGAAGAACGCCTGGACCACCGCGCCAAGGCGCCCGTGCCAACGGCCCAGCGCGTAGGGGCGGCCGGTGAGCAGGACCAGTACGACCGGGACGCCCGTCGACACGAGTGCGTCCAGCAAGTCGGCCTGGACGCCCGGTAGTTGGAGGTCCGCTACATCGCAGCCCTCGCCCGACGTGCCGCGCCCGAACAGACCGGCCCGGTCCCCGAGCACCGCCACGCACATATCCGCCTCGGACGCCCGCGCGACCGCCTCCTCGAAACCGGTCGTGTCCGGGCCGGACACATCGCAGCCCTCCGCGAACGTCACCTTGGCGTCCGGGAGTTCGGCCCGCAGCGACTCCAGCACGGTGGGGATCTCGATGCCCATCGGTACCTCGGGGTGGTGGACACCCACGTGGGACGGGAAGGAGTAGCAGCCGAGCATCGCCAGCGCGTCCGCCGCCCTGGGGCCCACCACCGCGATCCGGGCGTCCGGCGGGAGGGGCAGTACGCCGTCCGGGTTGTCCAGCAACACCACTGATTTCTCGGCCAGTTGGCGGGCCAGCGCACGGTTCGCCGCCGAGTCGAGGTCGATCCGCTCGGTCGGCTCCGGCGCCCAGTCCGCGTCCAGGAGTCCCAACTCGGCCTTCTGCAGCAGCACTCGGCGCGCCGCCCGCTCGACCAGCGACTCCGGCACGTCCCCCGCCCGCACCGCCTCCACCAACGGCTTCCCGTAGCACTTCAGAGTCGGCAACTCGATGTCGATCCCGGCCTCCAGCGCCACCCGCGCCGCCTGCGCCGGGCTGCCCGCCACCCGGTGCAGCGTCTCCAGGAAACCGATGCCGAAGTAGTCGGCGACCACCGTCCCCGTGAACTGCCACTCCTCCCGCAGGAGTTGGGTCAGCAGCGCCGGGTCCGCCGACGCCGGTACGCCGTCCGTCTCGTTGTACGCCGCCATCACCGACCGCGCGCCGCCCTCCCGCAGCGCCATCTCGAACGGCGGCAGCACCACGTCCGCGAACTCCCGCACCCCGGCCCGCACCGGCGCCAGATTCCGCGCCCCCACCGAGGACGCGTACCCCGCGAAGTGCTTCAGCGTCGCGACCACCCCGGCCGATTCGAGCCCCCGCACATAAGCGGCCCCGATGGTCCCCACCAGATACGGGTCCTCCCCGATCGTCTCCTCCACCCGCCCCCACCGCGGATCCCGTACGACGTCCAGGACCGGGGCGAGTCCCTGGTGGACGCCGGCCGCGCGCAGGTCGGCGCCGATGTGCCGGGCCATCTCCTCGACCAGCGCCGGGTCGAAGCTCGCGCCCCAGGCCAGCGGCACCGGGTACGCCGTCGCACCCCACGCGGTGAACCCGGCCAGGCACTCCTCGTGGGCCACGGCCGGGATGCCGAACCGGCCGGCCGCGGCGATCCGGCGCTGCGCGCGGGCCAGCGCCTGCGCACCCAACTCCGGGTCCACCGGGGCCGTACCGAAGGAACGGGTGAGCTGCCCCAACCCGTGGGTGATCAGCTCGTCCCAGTCGTAGTCGGACGTCATCTCCCTTTGCAGCGGGGCGACTCCGTCGCCGTCCGTGTCGGCGCCCACCCAAACCCCGTACAACTGGGCGGTCTTCTCCTCCAGGGTCATCCGGGCGAGCAGGTCGTCGACGCGGGCGGCGGCGGGCAGGGCGGGGTCGCGCCAGGGGGCGGTGGTCATGAAACTCCTGTCGGAAAGGGTGAGTTGGGGCGGCTCACTTGCCGCCCACGCCCATCAGGCCGCCGACCAGGGCGCGCCGGGCCACCAGGTAGACGGCGAAGATCGGGATGCCGGAGAGGACGACCGAGGCGAGCAGCGCGGGGATGTTCACGCCGAACTGGCTGACGTAGTTGAAGAGTCCGAGGGTGAGGACCCGGGGGCCGTCGGACTGGGTGAAGATCAGCGGGAAGAGGAAGCCGTTCCAGGCCTGGAGCGCGGTGTAGATGACGACGGTGCTGATCCCGCCCTTGGCCAGCGGGACGACCAGCTGGAACAGCATCCGGGTCGCCGAGGCGCCGTCGAGCGCCATCGCCTCGTAGAGGTCCTCCGAGATGTCCCGCAGGGTGCCGGTCAGGATCAGCACGGAGACCGGCATCGCGAAGGCCGCGGTGGGGAGGATGACCGCCAACAGGCTGTCGTAGAGGTCGAGTTTGGCGATCATCAGGTACAGGGGGACCACCACTGCCTGGGCCGGGATGGCGACTCCCAGCAGGAACAGGCGGAAGGCCGCGCTCGACCAGACCGTGCGGGTGCGTACGGCGACGTAGGCGAGCGGCACGCACAGCACGAGCACGATTCCTACGACCGCTGCCGCCACCAGTGCGGTGTTGGCGAGGAAGTGGCCGAAGCCGTTGTGGAGAACGGTGTTGTAGTTGGCGAGGGTCGGATCGGTGGGCGGCTTCAGGGCGTTGTTGCCGAGGGCCTGGTCCTGGCGGGTGAGCGAGGCCGAGATCATCGCGTAGATCGGGACGATGACGACCGCGAGCCAGATGAGGGAGCCGAGGCCGGCGAGAGGGTTGGCGCGGCGGGTCCAGTGGCGGCGCCTTCGGGTGTGCGGGGGTTCCACAGGCTCCTCCGCCGTCTTCACCGGACGCGGCAACGTGTCGTGTGACACTCCGTCACATCCCTTCGCGGGTACTGCGCATGGCGCCGAAACCGGTGAGCCGGACCAGGACGAGGGACAGCGCGGTGGCGGTCACGACCAGGAAGGTCGCGATCGCGCTCGCGTAGCCGAAGTCGTAGCTCTTGAAGCCGGCCTCGTACATCAGGTACGGCAGGATCGCCGTGTCCGTGCCGGGGCCGCCCTGGGTGAGGATCAGGACGGTCTCGAAGTAGGTGAGCGAGCCGACGATCATCAGCACGCTGGAGGTCGTGGCCGTGTTGCGGAGCTGGGGCAGCGTGATCGAGAAGAACTGGCGGTAGCGCCCGGCGCCGTCAATTGCCGCCGCTTGGTAGAGGACTTCGGGTATCTGGCGGGCCCCGCCCTGGTAGATCAGCGTGTGGAAGGGGATGAACTGCCAGCCCCCGACGAACACGATCGCGAGGAACGCGCCACTGGTCGAGCCGAGCGTGTCCTGGTGGATGACGCCGAAGTTCGGGTCGAGCAGCGCGTAGAAAAGCAGCGCGATGGCCGTGGACGACAGCAGGAACGGCACGAAGAAGATCGCGGAGAGGACGGCCCGGTTGCGCTGCCGCCCCGCCGCCCAGACGCCCAGCAGCAGCGACACGACGGTCTGGAACACCCAGCTCGTCACCGTCAACAGGACGGTGACGGTGAGGGATTGGGTGAGCCGGTCGTCGTGCAGCAACTTCTGCCAGTTGGCGAGCCCGACGGGCTTGGGGTCCCCGAGCCCGTTCCACTGTGTGAAGGACAGGTACACGGCCAGCACCATGGGCCCGACAGCGAAGAACACGAAGAACAAAACTCCGGGCACAGCCCAAACGCCGTGGGGTGCAGCGCCCCGATAGGGGCGCGGGGCTGTGTCATTTTGCGGCTCCGCCGCGGGGCGCGACCAGCCACGACGAACCCGCACCCGACGAACCACCCCTGCCGCGGAGCGCTCCGTCACTTGAGCCCCTTGAGCGCCGACACGAACTCCGCCGGCGAACTCTTCCCCACGAACAGCTTGTTGATCTCCGTCAGCATCGGCGTGGACACAGCCGGATCCACCGCTTGGTCCCAGCTCAAGGTGAACGCGGGCGCCTGCTGCACCAGTTGGTACTGGAACTTCGCGAACTCGGGGTTGGGGGAGGAGTCGAGGAGCTTCTCCGCGTTGGAGGTGGTCGGGATGTCGCCGTTGGCGACGAGTGCCTTCGCGTACGCCTCCGACGCACAGTCCCGCAGAAACGCGATCGCCGCGTCCTTGTTGCCCGTACGGGCGTTCACGGACCAGTAGTTGGTGGGGTTGCCGACGACGTTGCGGATGTCGCCCGCACCGCCCTCGTACTTCGGGAACGCGGACCACCCCAGGTTCGTCTTGGCGAAGTCGGGGAACTTGCCGAGCTGCGTCGAGTACTCCCACGAGCCCATCAGATGCATCGCCGCCTTGCCCTTGGCGAAGACCGCGGGCGCGCCGCCGTTGACGTACGACACGGAGCTGAAGCCCTTGCCGAAGGCGCCGTCGTCGATGAGTTCCTTCACCGTCTCGGCGGCCTTGAGGACGGCGGGGTCGCCCCAGCCGGACGCGTCGCCGTTCTTGATGCGGTCGAAGACTTCGGGTCCGCCGATCCGGTCGACGAGATACTCCAGCCACATCAGCTCGGGCCAGATGTCGGCGCCGCCGAGCGCGAACGGCGTGATGTTCGCGGCCTTCAGCTTCTTGTTGATGTCGAGCAACTCGGCCCAGGTGGTGGGCGGTTGGAGCTTCTGCGCGGCGAAGACGGACTTGTTGTAGAAGAGGATCACGGGCTGCATGCCGCGCATCGGTATGCCGTAGTTCTTGCCCTTGAGCGCGCCCGCCGCGAGCACCGAGGGCAGGAAGCCGCCGCTGAGGACCGGGTCGGCCTTGATGGTGTCGGTGAGGTCGACCAGCTGGTTGGCCTCCTGGTACGCCTTGATGGAGCCGCCGCCCCAGTTGAAGAAGACGTCGGGCGCGTTCGGCGAGCCCATCGCGGTGCGCAGCTTGGCCGGGTAGTCGGTGCCGGGCACCTGCTCCAGCTTGATCTTCCCCTTGGCCTTCTTGGCCGCCGCCGACGCGTTGAACCGGGTGACGGCCTTGACCTGCACCTTCGCCGCGTCGTCGCCGTAGGTGAAGGCGGTGACCGTGCTGCTGCCGCCGGTGCTGTCGCTGGAGCCGCAGGCCGTGAGTCCGGCGGTGAGCAGGGTGGTGGCACCGGCGCCGAGCACCCAGCGCCTGCTGTAGGACTCCATATGACGGCCTCTTTCGCGAATGTTTCGATCAACGTTACGAATGTTCCGGGAACGTATGGCGGGACAGAAGCTTCGTCAAGGGGTCGCGCAGGGATACGATCGCGGGCATGAAACCTTCGAAAGCCGTGGAAACGCAGACCGCGACGCTTGCCGAGATCGCCCGCGAGGCCGGAGTCTCCGCTCCGACTGTTTCGAAGGTCCTCAACGGCCGCGCCGATGTCGCCCCCGCGACCCGCACCCGCGTCGAGGACCTGCTCCGCGTCTACGGCTACCGGCGCCGCCGCGCCGAGGCGACCCGCTCCCCGCTGATCGACCTGGTCTTCCACGAGCTGGAGAGCGCCTGGGCGCTGGAGGTGATCCGGGGTGTGGAGAACGTGGCGCGGGACGCCGGGCTGAGCGTGGTGCTGAGCGAGAGCGCGGGGCGGCTGACGCCCGGCCGGACCTGGGCCGACCAGGTCGCCGCCCGCCGCCCGCACGGCGTGGTCCTCGTCCTGTCCGGGCTCGACGAGTCCCAGCGGGCGCTGCTGACCAGCCGTTCCATCCCGTTCGTGGTGATGGACCCGGCCGGTGACCCGGGCGCCGACGTGCCGTCGATCGGCGCGACCAACTGGCAGGGCGGGCTCGCCGCCACCCGGCACCTGGTCGAACTGGGCCACACGCGGATCGGCGCGATCAGCGGACCCTCCCGCATGATGTGCAGCCGCGCCCGCGTGGACGGCTACCGGGCCGCGCTGGAGACGGCCGGGGTGCCGGTCGACACCTCGCTGATCGTCACCGGCGACTTCCACCACGAGGCCGGCTACCGCCTCGGGCTCGATCTGCTGCGCCGCCCGGACCGGCCCACCGCCGTCTTCGCCGGCAACGACCTCCAGGCCCTCGGCCTGTACGAGGCCGCGCGCGAACTGGGGCTGCGCATCCCGGAGGATCTGAGCATCGTCGGCTTCGACGATCTGCCGGTCGCCCGCTGGGTCGGCCCGCCGCTGACGACCGTACGACAGCCCCTCACCGAGATGGCCGAGGCGGCGGCGAAGCTGGTGCTCGACCTCGCGCGCGAGCCGGAGTCCTCGGCGGCGCGGCGGGTGGAGCTGGCGACGAGCCTGGTGGTGCGCAGCAGTACGGCTCCGCCGGCCGCCGGATGACGCCGGTGGCCGGAAGGTGACGTATTGACGAGTGGGGTGAGCCGCCCCACACTCCTCCGAAGCCAATCGGTTGCACAACCGAAACTTTCGGAGGCACCCGCATGAGATCTCTGAGAACCGGCTTCTCCCTGGCGGCCCTGGTCACCGGCGCCGTCCTGCTCTTCACCGCACCCGCCGCACACGCCGCCGACACCCCGCTGCGCGACCTCGCCGCCGCGAAGGGCAAAGTCGTCGGCACCGCGGTCACCGGCTCCAAACTCACCGGCAGCTACGGCGACATCGCGGGCGCGCAGTTCAGCTCGCTCACCCCCGGCAACGCCATGAAGTGGGAGACCGTAGAGCCGACGCAGGGCAGTTACAACTGGTCGGAGGCGGACCAGATCGTCGCCTTCGCGCGGGCCCACAACCAGCAGGTGCGCGGCCACACCCTGGTCTGGCACAGCCAGAACCCGAGCTGGCTGACCAACGGGACATGGACGTCGGCCCAGTTGAGCAGTCTGCTGCAGAACCACATCAGCACCGAAGTCGGCCGCTACAAGGGCGAGATCACCGCCTGGGACGTGGTCAACGAGCCCTTCAACGAGGACGGCACCTACCGCTCGACGCTCTGGTACAACGGCCTCGGCGCCAACTACATAGCCCAGGCGCTGACTTGGGCCCACGCGGCGGACCCGGCGGCGAAGCTGTACATCAACGACTACAACGTCGAGGGCGTCAATGCGAAGTCCACCGCCCTGTACAACCTGGTCAAGTCCCTGAAGGCGGCGGGCGTTCCGATCGACGGGGTGGGGTTGCAGGCCCATCTGATCCTCGGTCAGGTCCCGGCCACCCTCCAGCAGAACATCCAGCGGTTCGCCGACCTGGGCGTGGATGTGGCGATCACCGAGCTGGACGTACGGATGGCACTCCCGGCCGATGCCGCCAAACTCGCCCAGCAGAAGGCCGACTTCAAGAGCGTGGTGGCCGCCTGCGCGGCGGTGACCCGCTGCGTGAACATCACCGTCTGGGGCTTCACCGACTCCGACTCCTGGGTGCCGGGCACCTTCCCGGGCTACGGGGCGGCGACACCGTACGACGAGAACTACGTGCCGAAACCGGCGTACTACGGGATCGCGGAGGCACTCGGCGGTACGACCACGACCCCGCCGACCGGCGCGTGCTCGGCGACGTACGGAGTGACGAGTCAGTGGAACACCGGATTCACCGGGCAGGTGACCATCGCCTGCACCGGGAGCGCGCTGTCGTCCTGGCGGGCGAGCTGGACGTACGGGGCCGGCCAGCAGATCACGCAGGCCTGGAACGCTGTGTGCACCCAGTCGGGGGCGGCCGTGACCTGTACGAACGCGAGCTACAACGGGACGGTGCCGGACGGCGGTTCGGTGACGTTCGGGTTCAACGCGTCCTGGAGCGGAAGCAACCCGGTACCGGTGGTGACCCTGGGATGAGGGAGGCGGGGGGAGTGAAGTGGGGCGTGAAGCGGGACTGAGAACCGTGAGATTTTCCGCAGAAAACCGTCTCGCGACCCTTCCCCTAACTTTCTCCTAATAATTCGGACTTACGTTCCTCCCCGTGACGGACAACGAGAACGCCGACGCGGACAGACGAGTGGGCCGGCGGTCGAGGGTGCTGAAGATCGCCGGCCTCACTCTGGCGGGCGCCCTCGTCCTGGGTGTCGCCACGGCGGGCTGGGCCTACTGGCACCTCAACAACAACATCAAGAGCGTCGACATCGACAGCGCGCTCGGCGCCAACCGCCCCGCGAAGGCGGTGACCACACCCACGGCGTCCGCCTCCGCGTCCGCCGCCCCCGTGCCGACCGGCTCGGTGAACATCCTGGTCCTCGGCTCGGACTCGCGCAGCGGCAAGGAGAACCAGGCGCTCGGCGGCGGCGACAGCTCCGGCGCCCGCTCCGACACGGCGATGGTCGTGCACATCGACGCGGGCCGTAAGAAGGCCACGATCGTCAGCATCCCGCGCGACACCCTCGTCACCCGCCCGTCCTGCCCGCTGAAGTCGGGGGGCTCGACCTCCGTGGCGTACAGCGCGATGTTCAACAGCGCGTACTCGGTGGGCGGTCCGGTCTGCGCGGTCAAGACGGTCGAGTCGATCACGGACGTCCGCATGGACCACTACATAGAGATCGACTTCGCGGGCTTCGCGAAGCTGGTCAACGCGCTGGGCGGCGTCACCGTGACGACCACCGAGGACATCGACGACGACGACAGCCACCTGCACCTGAAGAAGGGCACCCACCACCTCAACGGCAAGCAGGCGCTCGCCCTCGCCCGCACCCGGCACGGCATAGGCGACGGCAGCGACCTGGGCCGAATAGGCCTCCAACAGATGCTGGTGAAGGCCCTGTTGACCCAGATCTCCTCCCACGACCTGCTCACCGACCCCACCAAGCTCTACGAGGTCACCGACGCGATCACCGACAGCCTCACCACCGACACCGGCCTCGACTCCCTGAGCGAACTGATCAGCCTCGGCGAGAGCCTGAAGGGCCTGTCGGCGGACGCGGTCAAGACGATCACGATGCCCGTCGTGACGGCCCCGTCCGACCCCAATCGGGTGATCGCCAAGGAGCCGGCGGCGAGCGATCTGTGGGAGTCACTGAAATGAATGGCGCCTGACCTGCGGAAACAGGATGCCGGACAGGGCGCCGAAAAAATCTTCGGCGAATTCCGGCGAGTGTGTCGATCCGGCGGCACCTCGTTCGACGCATGGTTGAAAGGCCGGTAAGGACCGGCCACCGTTCGACCTAGGAGTCACCATGCCCCGCTACCTCTCCCTCGTGCAGATCGACGAGAAGACCGCCCCCGCCGAGGGTCCGAGCCCTGAACTGATGCAGCGCATGGGCGAGTTGATCGAGGAGATCACCAAGGCCGGGGTGATGCTCGACACCGCCGGCCTCACCCCGACCGCGCAGGGCGCGCGGGTCCACTGGGAGGGCGGCAAGATCTCCGTCACCGACGGGCCCTTCACCGAGTCCAAGGAGGTCGTCGGCGGCTACGCGCTCATGCAGTGCAAGGACATGGCCGAGGCGATCGAGTGGACCAAGCGGTTCCTGAAGGTGCACGAGGAGTTCTGGACCGTGACCTGCGAGGTGCGGGAGATCGCGGAGGGCTGAGCATTCCTTGGCCTGAGACCGCCGGGGGTGTTGCATGGTGGGTTGTGACTCCGGAATCACAGCCCACCGCAGCCCCGCACGGCAACGCCACCGACCCGCACACCGCCATCGAGACCGTCTTCCGCATCGAGTCCCCGCGCATCATCGCCGCCGTCGCCCGCACCGTCCGCGACATCGGCATCGCCGAGGAACTGGCCCAGGACGCCCTCGTCGCCGCCCTTGAGCAGTGGCCGCGGGACGGTGTGCCCGACAACCCGGGCGCCTGGCTGATGGCCACCGCCAGGCACCGTGCCGTCGACCTGGTCCGGCGCCGGGAGAACTACGCCCGCAAGCTCCAGGAGATCGGCCGCACCCTGGAGACCACGGCCCCGCCCGAGGAACCCGCCGCCCCCGACGACATCGACGACGACCTCCTCCGCCTGGTCTTCACCACCTGCCACCCGGTCCTGTCCCCCGAGGCCCGCACCGCCCTCACCCTGCGCCTCCTCGGCGGCCTGACCACCCCCGAGATCGCCCGCGCCTTCCTCGCCCCCGAGCCGACGATCGCCCAGCGCATCGTCCGCGCCAAACGCACCCTGGCGACGAAGAACGTGGCCTTCGAAGTCCCCTACGGCCCCGACCGCGAGGCCCGCCTCGGCTCCGTCCTCGACGTCATCTACCTCATCTTCAACGAGGGCTACGCGGCGACCGCGGGCGACGACTGGCTGCGCCCCGGCCTCTGCGAGGACGCGCTCCGACTCGCCCGCCTCCTCGCCGGCCTGATGCCGAAGGAACCCGAAGTGCACGCGCTGGCCGCCCTGTTGGAGTTCCAGGCCTCCCGCTCGGCCGCCCGCACCGCCCCGAACGGCGACCCCGTCCTCCTCAGGGACCAGAACCGCCGCCGCTGGAACCGCCTGCTCATCACCCGCGGCATCACCGCCCTCGGCCGCGCCGACGCCGTGTCCACCGGCGCCCCCGGCCCCTACGCCCTCCAGGCCGCCATCGCCGCCTGCCACGCCCACGCGTACACCTACGACGAGACCGACTGGCCGACGATCGCGACTCTGTACGGCTTCCTCGCCGCCCGATCCCCTTCCCCCGTGGTCGAGTTGAACCGCGCGGTCGCCGTCTCGATGGCGGACGGCCCGGCCCCGGCCCTGGAGATCGTCGACACCCTCGCCGCCGAACCCGCCCTGCGCGACTACCATTTGCTGCCCAGCGTCCGCGGCGACCTGCTGTCGCGCCTGGGCCGCACGACGGAGGCGAAGGAGGAGTTCGTCAGAGCGGCTTCGCTGGCCCGCAACGAACGGGAACGCCAACTGCTGCTGCGCAGGGCCGAGGAGGAAGAGGCGGACTAGTGCCCCGTCAAGCCGCGACGGTCTTGCCCGCGGCTCCCGGCCGGGCGACGTCGTCGACCGCCACACAGATGCCGAAGACGCGGTCGTGACCGGTCCAGCCGTTGACGCGGCCACGGTTGTTGCTGATCTGCACCCGCTTCCCGGCGAGGTCCACGGACGACACCAGGTGCAGGTGGACCGTCCCGGCGACACGGGCGAGGACGATGTCTCCCACCGTCAATTTCGACGGGTCGACCGGAGCGACGACCACCTGCTGGCGACTGCGTATCAGCGGGATCATCGAGGAGCCGCTGGGCCGGAACGTCACGGTGGCCCCGCCGGCGACTCTGCCTGCCACTGCGTCCAAAGCACCCATCCGATGAGCGTGGCAGATTCCCCCGCGTCGCCCCACCGATTTATTTCTCCACGACCGGCCGCCCGATCAACATCGCCGGCGCCCCCGCCACCCGAGTCAGGAACACCGTCGCCGAGTTGGGCCCCTGAGGCTTCACCTTCCGGCGCAGTTCCTCCGGTTCGACGGCCGATCCCCGCTTCTTCACGGTGAGTACGCCCACCTCCCGCTCCCGCAGCAGTGCCTTCAACTTCTTGACGCCGAAGGGGAGTTGGTCGGTGATCTCGTAGGCGGAGGCGTACCGGGTCGGCCGTAGTTCGTCGGCGGTGATGTAGGCGATGGTCTCGTCGACGAGCCCGCCCCCGACCTCCTCCGCGACCTCGGCGACGAGGTGGGCGCGGATGACGGCGCCGTCGGGTTCGTACAAGTACCGTCCGACAGGGCGGACTTCGGGGTCGGGGAGTCCGCGGCCGTGCAGAACTCGTGGGCCGGGGAGGAGAGTTGCCCGTACGGCACCCGGACGCACCCCCGCCCCGAACCACAGCACCGCCTCCTTCACATCCCCGCCGTCCGAGATCCACTCCGCCTCGGCCGTCTCCGGGATCGCCTCGTGCGGCACCCCGGGTGCGATCTTCAGCGCGGCGAGCGGGGCCGTCGTAGCGGCGGCGACGGCCCAGGAGAGCGGGGGCGAGTACGCCTCGGGGTCGAAGATGCGGCCCCGGCCGCCGCGTCGCGCGGGGTCGACGAACACGGCGTCGTACGCGGACGTGTCCACGTCCGTGACGTCCGCCTCCCGTACCTCGATCAGGTCGGCCAGGCCCAGTGCCTCCGCGTTCGCGCGCGCCACGGCGGCCGTCAGCGGGTCGCGGTCCACGGCCAGTACCCGCACTCCCGCCCGCGCCAGCGCGATCGCGTCGCCGCCGATTCCGCAGCACAGGTCGGCGACGGAGGTCACGCCCAGTTCGCGCAGCCGCCCGGCGCGGTAGGTGGCGACCGTGGAACGGGTGGACTGTTCGAAGCCGTTCGGGGTGAAGAACATCCGGTCGGCGTCCTCGGGCGTGAACTTCGCCGCCGCCGCCCGTTGCCGCAGCCGGGCCTGGCCGAGGGCCGCCGAGACGAGGTCGGCGGGGTGCTCGCGGCGCAGCCGGGTCGCGACGGCGAGTTCCTTGGCCGGGTCGGTGCCGCGGACCTCGTCGAGGAGGGCACGGCCCTCGGGGGTGAGCAGGGCGGCGAAGGCGAGCACGGGGTCGTGCACCGGGGCATGGGGGTCGTTCACCGGGACATTGTGGGCCAGTCGGTGGACGGTGTGCCTCCGGTGGCGGTGTGTTGGCGGTGTCGGCGCGGGATCGGGGCCGGGACCTGAAAAGATCCGACCCCATGCGAGTAGTCGTACAAAATGACATCAATCGGACGTGTGAGCGCACGGAGGGCCGGGGGAGTCGCCGGGGGAGCCGGGGGTGGAAGCCGGGCGTCCGTGGCGCGCTGGCCGCCCTCGCACTCGCCGCCCTCGCCTCCGGCTGCGGCCGGTCCGGCTCCGGCCCGACCGCGCACCCGGCGCACCCGGCACCTCCCGCGCACGGCGCGCAGCCCCTGCACGCGCCCCCGGCCCGCGCGCTCGACTCCTACGCCACCAGGCTGCGCGCCGCCTACGCCGCCCGGGTCGCCGCCGCGAAGCGCTGGGGACTGGCGAAGGTGCCGCTCCAGGCCCTGCCGGCCCCCGCACACAAGCCGGAGATCACCGCGCGCAAGGGCTTCGAGGTGGACGACCAGGAGGAGCTGAACCTCCCGCCGGTCTTCACGACGATCCCCACCAAGCAGAAGATCGTCTTCCTCACGATCGACGACGGCGAGAACAAGGACCCCGCGTTCCTGCGGATGATGGACGACCTGAAGATCCCGTACACGGCCTTCCTCAGCAACTACCTGGTCAAGGACGACTACGGCTACTTCAGGAAGATGCAGGCCCAGGGGCACACGATCAACAACCACACCCTCACGCACCCCTACCTGCCGGGCCTGTCCTACGCCGAGCAGAAGCGCGAGATCTGCGGCATGCAGGACATCGTGAAGAAGCAGTTCGGCAAGGCCCCGACCGTGTTCCGGCCGCCGTACGGGAACTACAACCACGACACCCTCGTCGCCGCCAAGTCCTGCGGCATCAAGTACGCCCCGATCTGGGACGAGGAGGTCTTCGTCGACCACTGGGAGTACCGCGAGGACGACCAGCAGCTGCACCCCGGCGACATCGTCCTGACCCACTTCCGGGGCCGTGCGGACTGGAAGGGCACGATGGTCGACGACATGCGCCGCTTCCTCGGCAAGGTCACGGCCGAGGGCTACGCGGTGGCCCGCCTTGAGGACTACCTGTGAGGTTCCGGGCACCGGTGGCCGTCGCCCTGGCGGCCACTCTCCTCACCGGCTGCGCCCAGTCCGTCGACCCCATCGAACGGCTCGGCAAGAAGGCCGCCCAGCGCGTGCGCCCGCACGGCCCGGCCCCCGAACAGCCGTACCGCCACTGGGGTTTGACGGCCCCTCTGGCCCCCGCCCCGAAACCGTCCCCCGGACCCCCAGCCCGCTCGGCGGGCCCCGGCCTCCCGCCCGTCGTGGACCACATCCGCACCCGCGACAGGGTCGTCTTCCTGACCTACGACCACGAGGCGAGCGCCCGCCGGGACCCGAACTTCACCGACATGGTCCGCGAACTGCGCCTGCCCGTCACCGAGTTCGGCACCGCCCAGGGCCGCCGCCCCGTCGCGGGCCTGCCCTACGACGCCCAACGCACCGAGATCTGCGGCCACTTGGCCCGTCCCCGGCCCCGGCTGCTCCGGCCCCCCGACGGCACGTACGACACCACCACCCGCCGGGCCGCCGCCGACTGCGGCATCTCCGCACTGGTCCTCTGGCGCGCTTCCACGACAACCGGAACCCTCACCTACGCCCGCGGCGCCCACCGCCTCACCCCCGGTGACATCGTCCGCATCACCCCGACCGACACAACGGTCAGACTGCTCCGGGGGATCCAGGAGCGGGGCCTGACGGTGGGCCGCCTGGAGGACTACCTCTGAGGACCGCCCATGAGGGACAGGAACTGGCCAAGGCTCCCCAGCAGCACACCGACCGCCAGCACCTGCGCCGCTGCGCTGATCCGATACCCGCGCCGGAAGAGGACGACGGCCGTCACGAGGGCCGCGGCCACCAGCACCCCCAGCCATGCCGTCGCCACCCAGCCGGGCGCCATCAGCAGCACCATCAGAGCCGACCCGAAGCCGAAGACGAACTCGGCGGGCACCAGGACGGCCGCCGCGCAACCGTCGGTGCCGAGGGAGGGGCGAGGCATACCAGGACGCTAGCAGCGGGTGCCGAACAGCCCGGCCGGCGTTTGAGGACGAGGCCGTCCAGGCCGAAGCGGGGGTCTGGGGGCGCAGCCCCCGGAGGACGGCAACCACAGCCGACGGTCGCCAAAAAATCCGGTCAAGCGCCGCAGGCATTGGCACTCCGCTTGACCGAGTGCTAATCGCAGTCATAGTCTCAGACCTGGCACTCCCCCCTGGAGAGTGCCAATAGCGACGGGCAGGTCCGGCACCCGCGACGACGGATCCACCTGGTCGCCACCTCAGACAGTTAACCCCGTGAGATCTCCGAAGGGGGAGGTCGGATCGTGACGACCACCAGCTCCAAGGTTGCCATCAAGCCGCTTGAGGACCGCATTGTGGTCCAGCCGCTCGACGCCGAGCAGACCACGGCCTCTGGCCTGGTCATCCCGGACACGGCCAAGGAGAAGCCCCAGGAGGGCGTCGTCCTGGCCGTTGGCCCGGGCCGCTTCGAGAACGGCGAGCGCCTGCCGCTCGACGTCAAGACCGGCGACATCGTGCTGTACAGCAAGTACGGCGGCACCGAAGTGAAGTACAGCGGCGAGGAATACCTCGTCCTCTCGGCCCGCGACGTACTCGCGATCATCGAGAAGTAATTCGCTTCACCGCAAGCACATTCAGTATGTGAGCTGCGCCCCTGGCCCCCGCGACCTTATGAAGCCGGGCGTCAGGGGCGTGGTTCGTTTCACCCACGTTTTCCGAGAGGGCTGAACCGCTCCCATGGCGAAGATCCTGAAGTTCGACGAGGACGCCCGTCGCGCCCTTGAGCGCGGCGTCAACAAGCTTGCCGACACGGTGAAGGTGACGATCGGCCCCAAGGGCCGCAACGTCGTCATCGACAAGAAGTTCGGCGCCCCCACCATCACCAACGACGGTGTCACCATCGCCCGCGAGGTCGAGCTGGACGACCCGTACGAGAACCTCGGTGCCCAGCTGGTGAAGGAGGTGGCGACCAAGACCAACGACATCGCGGGTGACGGCACCACCACCGCCACCGTGCTCGCCCAGGCGCTCGTACGCGAGGGCCTGCGCAACGTCGCCGCCGGCGCCTCCCCGGCCTCCCTGAAGAAGGGCATCGACGCCGCCGTCAAGGCCATCTCCGACGAGCTGCTCGCCACCGCGCGGCCCATCGACGACAAGGCCGACATCGCGGCCGTCGCCGGTCTGTCCGCGCAGGACAGCCAGGTCGGCGAGCTCATCGCCGAGGCGATGGACAAGGTCGGCAAGGACGGTGTCATCACCGTCGAGGAGTCCAACACCTTCGGTCTGGAGCTGGACTTCACCGAGGGCATGGCCTTCGACAAGGGCTACCTGTCGCCGTACTTCGTGACGGACCAGGAGCGGATGGAAGCGGTCCTGGAGGACCCGTACATCCTCATCCACCAGGGCAAGATCAGCTCCATCCAGGACCTGCTGCCGCTGCTGGAGAAGGTCATCCAGGCCAACGCCTCCAAGCCGCTGCTGATCATCGCCGAGGACGTCGAGGGCGAGGCCCTGTCGACCCTGGTCGTGAACAAGATCCGCGGCACGTTCAACGCCGTCGCGGTCAAGGCCCCCGGCTTCGGCGACCGCCGCAAGGCGATGCTCGGCGACCTCGCCACCCTCACCGGCGGTCAGGTCATCGCCGAGGAGGTCGGCCTCAAGCTCGACCAGGTCGGCCTGGACGTGCTGGGCTCCGCCCGTCGCGTGACGGTCACCAAGGACGACACCACCGTCGTCGACGGTGCCGGTGACGCCTCCGAGGTCGCGGGCCGCGTCAACCAGATCAAGGCCGAGATCGAGAACACCGACTCCGACTGGGACCGCGAGAAGCTCCAGGAGCGCCTCGCGAAGCTGGCCGGCGGCGTGTGCGTGATCAAGGTCGGCGCCGCCACCGAGGTGGAGCTGAAGGAGAAGAAGCACCGTCTGGAGGACGCCATCTCCGCGACCCGCGCCGCGGTCGAGGAGGGCATCGTCTCCGGTGGTGGCTCCGCTCTGGTCCACGCCGCCAAGGTCCTTGAGGGCAACCTCGGCAAGACCGGCGACGAGGCCACCGGTGTCGCGGTCGTGCGCCGCGCGGTCGTCGAGCCGCTGCGCTGGATCGCCGAGAACGCCGGCCTTGAGGGCTACGTCATCACCTCCAAGGTCGCCGACCTGGAGCCCGGCCAGGGCTTCAACGCCGCGACCGGCGAGTACGGCGACCTGGTCAAGGCCGGTGTCATCGACCCGGTCAAGGTCACCCGCTCCGCCCTGGAGAACGCCGCCTCCATCGCCTCCCTGCTTCTCACGACCGAGACCCTGGTCGTCGAGAAGAAGGAAGAGGAGGAGCCGGCCGCCGGTGGTCACGGCCACGGCCACTCCCACTGACGCGAGTCGGTGAACCCGTAGTACACCGAAGGCCCGGCGCCCCTCTGGGGGAGCCGGGCCTTCGTGTCGCCGTCACCGTCAGCGCGGCGGCTGCCGTCACTGCGGCCCGTACTTCCGCCCGGTCTTCGACGTGATCCCGCCGAGCACCGCCTGCGGAGTGATCTTCACCAGGCCCATCAGCGCCTTGTAGCGCGGGTCGGGGATCGACAGCGACTTGCCGCGCGCCAGATCCGCGAGCGCCGCCGCGACCAGCTTGTCCGCGTCCAGCCACATCCAGTTCGGGATGTTGTCCGTGCCCATCCCGGCCCGCTCGTGGAACTCGGTCCGCACGAACCCGGGCGCCAGCGCCATCAGCCGTACGCCGGTCCCGGCCAGGTCCTTCGCGGCCCCCTGCGTGAACTGCACCACCCACGCCTTCGACGCGCCGTACGTCCCGCGCGGCACGAAGGCCGCCACCGACGCCACGTTGACGACCCCGCCGCGCCCGCGCTCCCGCATCCCCTCGGTCGCCGCGCTGGTCAGCCGAAGCACCGCCTCGCAGTGCACCTTGAGCATCTTCAGCTCGTCCGCCATCGGTACGTCGAGGTAGCGGCCCTTGTTGCCGAAGCCCGCGTTGTTGACCAGCAGGTCGACCGGGTTCTTGCGGTCCGCGAGCCGGGCGGCCACCGTCTCGATGCCCTCGTCCGTGGCGAGGTCGGCGGTCAGCACCTCCGCCTCGATGCCGTGCCGATCGTGCAGTTCGGTGGCCTGCTCGCCGAGCCGTGCGGTGTTCCGCGCGACCAGCACGAGGTTGTGTCCGTCCGCCGCGAGCCGCCGCGCGAAGGCGGCACCGATCCCCGCGGTCGATCCCGTAATCAATGCCGTTGTCATGGCGCAAGATTAGTGACCCGGGGCGACCGGGCCAGATCTCTGCACAGGCCCTCCCGATCCGTGACGAACACGTGTCGAACAAGGCGTCGAACAGGCCGTGGCAGCAGGTCAGCCCGCGTGCTCCGCGACATATTTCCGGGCCTGCGCGAGGGACTCCGGATGCAGCGTCTCGCCCGCCGGAAGCAGCCGCGGCAGCAGCGAGCGCTCGGTCGTCACGGCCCGGAACTGCAGGGCCACCGTCACCTCGTGGTCGGGCCGGTGCACGACCTCGATCGCGTCCCCGGCCCGGATCTCACCGGGTTCGATCACCCGCAGATAGGCCCCCGGCGCACCCTTCTGGGTGAACCGCTTCACCCACCGCTCCTCGCCCAGATGGGCCTGGAAGACAAGACACGGGACCCGCCCGGAGCTGACCTCCAGGACCACCTCGGAACCGATCCGCCAGCGCTCCCCGATCCGCGCGCCGGACACGTCGATCCCCAGGGTCGTCAGGTTCTCCCCGAAGGAACCGTTGGCCAGCGGGCGCCCCAACTCCCGCTCCCAGTCGTCGAGATCCTCGCGTGCGACCGCGTACACCGCCTGGTCGTCGCCGCCGTGGTGGCGCAGATGACACACCGTGTCCCCGGCGAGACCGCTCCCGGCGACCCCCTTGGGGCCGGGCGCGCTCACCCGGACGGGCCCGTCGGTCGGCCGCTTGTCGATTCCCGTCACGCCGTCCGGCTGGTCCGTGTACGGCACGGCCGTGGCCCGGCCCAGATTCAGCGAGAGAAGCTTCATGAGGCCACGGTAGGCGAGAGCGACTCAAAGGTGTTGCGCATTATTCACCTGTGCCCCCAAGGTTGGCTTATGCTCGGCGCATGATCGAGGCCCGACATCTCCGTGTGCTGCGCGCCGTCGCCGCCACCGGTTCCTTCTCGGCGGCCGGGCGCGCGCTCGGCTGCACCCAGCCCGCCGTCAGCCAGCAGATGAAGGCCCTGGAGACCTCCGTCGGCACCCCACTCCTCATCCGTACCGGCCGCGAGATGCGTCTGACCCAGGCGGGCGAGGCCCTGGTCAGACACGCGGCCGGCATCCTCGCCGGCCTGACCGCCGCCGAGGAGGAGGTCGCCGCCATCGCGGGCCTGCGGGCCGGCCGGGTCCGCCTGGTCTCCTTCCCGAGCGGCAGCTCGACCCTCGTCCCCACGGCCCTCGCCGCCCTGCGCGCCGCCCACCCCGGCACCCGCGTCTTCCTGGAGGAGGCCGAACCGCCGAACTCCGTCGAACTGCTCCGCGAGGGCGACTGCGACATCGCCCTCGCCTTCCGCTACGAGACCGCGACGGGCGCCGAGGACTGGTCCGACCTGGTGGTACGACCCCTGCTCCGCGACCGCCTGGTCGCGCTGGTCCCGGAAAAACACCGCCACGCGCGCGTGCGGTCGGTCGCCATCGGAGACCTCGCCGACGACCCCTGGATCGCCGGCTGCCCGCGCTGCCGCGGCCAGCTGGTCGAGGTCTGCGAGACCGCGGGCTTCACGCCCCGCATCGACTTCGCGACCGACGACTATCCGGCGGTCGTCGGCCTGGTCAGCGCGGGCCTGGGCGTCGCCGTACTGCCCCAGCTTGCGATCGAGTCCGTACGGCCCCGGGGCGCGCGGACGGTGACCCTGGAACCGGCGGTGCGGCGGGAGATCGTCGCGCTGACCCTGCCCGACCTGGCGCAGGTGCCGGCGGTGGCGGCGACGCTGGACCAGCTGGAGCGGGCGGCCCGCGAAAAGTAGGGGCACGCGTGCGCGTGCCCCTGGGGAGTGCTGTCGGAGGGAGTGTTGGAGAAACGTTCCTTCAGTTGTTCGAAGCCATGTCCCCGGCAGTCGAGGCCGACACCAGGCGGTTACGGGCACGCCCCATCAGTTCTTCGCGCTCGTCCTCGGTGAGGCCGCCCCAGACGCCGTACGGCTCGCGCACCGCCAGCGCGTGCGCCGCGCACTGTGCGCGGACCGGGCACCTCATGCAGACCTCTTTGGCCGAGTTCTCACGAGCGCTTCGTGCCGCACCGCGCTCACCCTCGGGATGAAAGAAGAGCGAGCTGTCGACCCCTCGGCAGGCAGCCAGGAGCTGCCAGTCCCACAGGTCCGCGTTCGGTCCGGGAAGGCGGGAGAAATCTGCCATTGCGTGACCCCTTGTAGCCGTTATGGGCGGATACGGTGTCCACGACCGTACAACTACGATCTAAGGAGATGAAAATATGACTCATTGCGAATCTAGCCTCAGACACCAGTAAAAGGGAAGAAATAGGGCTGAATGGGGCACCGGTTGTGATGAAAGCTTGAGGGTCGGCCGCGCACGTCTCCACCGTGTCCGCACCCTCACGTAGAGTGCCGAAGACGACACACGGCCCCGTAACTCTTTCGAGTGACCGTCGTTGAGAGTGCGAGGCGGTTGCAAACACAAGTGCTCGGGCAGGCGTCCGAGACGGTCGACCGCACAGGTGACGATTTCGTACCAGCCTGGAGGCTCAAGGTGACGCGCATCAGCTGCGGAGGGCGGCCATGACATCCGTCCTCGTCTGTGACGACTCCCCGCTTGCCCGAGAGGCGCTCCGCCGGGCGGTCGCGACCGTACCCGGCGTCGAGCGCGTGACGACCGCGGCCAACGGGGAGGAAGTCCTCCGCCGCTGGGGCGCCGACCGCTCGGACCTCATCCTGATGGACGTCCGCATGCCCGGACTCGGCGGTGTCGAGACCGTGCGGCGGCTGCTCTCCGCCGACCCGGGCGCACGCATCATCATGCTCACCGTCGCCGAAGACCTGGACGGCGTGGCCCTCGCGGTCGCGGCCGGCGCCCGCGGCTATCTGCACAAGGACGCCTCGCGCGCCGAACTGCGGGCCACGGTCACCCAGGCCCTCGCCGACCCGACCTGGCGACTGGCCCCGCGCCGGCTGCGGTCCGCCGAGATGGGCGCCGCGCCGACGCTCACCGCACGCGAGATCCAGGTCCTCGAAGGCATGAGCCACGGCCGCTCGAACGCGGAGATCGGCCGTGAACTCTTCCTCTCCGAGGACACCGTCAAGACCCACGCCCGACGGCTCTTCAAGAAACTCGGCGCCTCGGACCGGGCGCACGCCGTGGCGCTCGGTTTCCGCTGGGGTCTGGTCCGTTAGGGCCAGGTCAGTGGGTCGTAGCGGGGGTACGGGAATCCCCGCCTGCCTCATGGCGGGCGGGGGCGGCAAAGGGGCTCGCCGGATGCCCGCTGCTCGTTTCGCCGCGGATGCCGCATCCTTGAGGTGTGGAGTTCCTCGGGGACGAGTCGGTCGAGCGGGAGGGGAGGGCGCAGGAGATGAGTTCCGGCGCACCTGCTCATAACGCTTCGGTGCACAACAACGGACGCGGTGCCACGGACCACACGGCCGCAAGGCACCATGGACCGATGCGTGACGACGAGGGGGCCAGTGCCCAAGGGGCGATTGGTGGGCTCGTCCTTCGCGCGGTCGACGGAGACGAGCAGGCGACGCACGATCTGCTCGCCCACGTACACCCACTGGCCCTGCGCTACTGCCGCACGCGGCTGTCCCGACTCCCGGGCGACGCACGGCACTTCGTGGAGGACCTCGCCCAGGAGGTCTGCGTGGCCGTCCTCCTCGCACTGCCCCGCTACAAGGACACCGGCCGCCCCTTCGAGGCCTTCGTCTTCGCCATCGCCGCCCACAAGGTCGCCGACCTCCAGCGGGCCGCGATGCGCCACCCGGGCTCTACGGCGGTCCCCTCCGACGAGATGCCCGAGCGACCGGACGACTCCCTCGGCCCCGAGGAACGCGCCCTGCTCAGCAGCGACGCCGAATGGGCCAAGAAACTCATGGCCAACCTCCCGGAGAACCAGCGCGAACTGCTCCTGCTGCGCATCGCCGTAGGCCTCACGGCCGAGGAGACCGGCCAGATGTTGGGAATGTCACCCGGCGCCGTCCGGGTCGCACAGCACCGCGCGCTGAGCCGGTTGCGGGCACTGGCCGAGCAGTAAACACCGGTACGGGCAACGCCTTTCTTGAACAGCCGGGCGCCCGGTGCCGTACGAACATACGAAGCCCGCTGTCGGGTGCAGCCGTCGAATCGTGGAATTCGGGGACCGTGCTTCCCGTTAGCATGGACATCCGCACCGATCAAGGCCATTGGGGAAGGTGTCATGACTGCCAACGTCGACGGAGTGCCCGCCAAATTCGCGACACTGGGGCTGACCTACGACGACGTGCTGCTGCTGCCGGGCGCATCCGAGGTGCTCCCGAACGCGGTCGACACCTCGTCCCGCATCTCGCGCAACGTCCGGGTCAACATCCCGCTGCTCTCCGCGGCGATGGACAAGGTGACCGAGTCCCGCATGGCCATCGCGATGGCCCGCCAGGGCGGCGTCGGCGTCCTGCACCGCAACCTGTCCGTCGAGGACCAGGTCAACCAGGTCGACCTCGTGAAGCGCTCCGAGTCCGGCATGGTCACCGACCCGATCACCGTGCACCCCGACGCCACGCTGGCCGAGGCTGACGCGCTCTGCGCCAAGTTCCGCATCAGCGGCGTCCCGGTGACCGACGGCAACAAGAAGCTGCTCGGCATCGTCACCAACCGCGACATGGCCTTCGAGACCGACCGCTCCCGTCAGGTGCGCGAGGTCATGACCCCGATGCCCCTGGTCACCGGCCAGGTCGGCATCACCGGCGCCGACGCCATGCAGCTGCTGCGCCGCCACAAGATCGAGAAGCTTCCCCTCGTAGACGAGGCGGGCATCCTCAAGGGCCTCATCACGGTCAAGGACTTCGTCAAGGCCGAGCAGTACCCGCACGCCGCCAAGGACGCCGAGGGCCGCCTGATCGTCGGCGCCGCCGTGGGCGCCAGCCCCGAGGCGCTGGACCGCGCCCAGGCCCTCGCCGAGGCCGGCGTCGACTTCCTGGTCGTCGACACCTCGCACGGCCACAACAGCAACGCCCTCAGCTGGATGTCGAAGATCAAGTCGAGCGTCGGAGTCGACGTGATCGGCGGCAACGTAGCGACCCGTGACGGCGCCCAGGCCCTGGTCGACGCCGGTGTCGACGGCATCAAGGTCGGCGTCGGCCCCGGCTCCATCTGCACCACCCGCGTGGTCGCCGGCATCGGTGTCCCGCAGGTCACCGCGATCTACGAGGCCTCCCTCGCCGCCCGCGCGGCCGGCGTCCCGCTCATCGGCGACGGCGGCCTGCAGTACTCCGGCGACATCGGCAAGGCGCTCGCCGCCGGCGCCGACACGGTGATGCTCGGCAGCCTCCTCGCGGGCTGCGAGGAGTCCCCGGGCGAGCTGCAGTTCATCAACGGCAAGCAGTTCAAGTCCTACCGCGGCATGGGCTCGCTCGGCGCGATGCAGTCCCGCGGCCAGGGCCGGTCGTACTCCAAGGACCGCTACTTCCAGGCCGAGGTCGCCTCCGACGACAAGCTCGTGCCCGAGGGCATCGAGGGCCAGGTGCCCTACCGCGGCCCGCTGGCCAACGTGCTGCACCAGCTCGTCGGCGGTCTGCGCCAGACCATGGGCTATGTGGGCGCGGCCAGCATCGCGGAGATGGAGACCAAGGGCCGCTTCGTCCGGATCACCTCGGCGGGTCTCAAGGAGAGCCACCCGCACGACATCCAGATGACGGTCGAGGCACCGAACTACAGCCGCAGCAAGTAGCCGGCCAGTAGTCGCCAGGCTTCCCGAGGGCGGCTCCGGAGCATCCGGGGCCGCCCTTGTCGTGCCCGTCGGCGATACTGGAAGACGCTGAGACGCAGAAGGAAAGGCCACACACGTGACTGAGATCGAGATCGGGCGCGGCAAGCGCGGCCGCCGGGCGTACGCCTTCGACGACATCGCCGTCGTCCCCAGCCGCCGTACGCGGGACCCGAAGGAGGTCTCGATCGCCTGGCAGATCGACGCCTACCGCTTCGAACTGCCGTTCCTGGCCGCCCCCATGGACTCGGTCGTCTCCCCGGCCACCGCGATCCGCATCGGCGAGCTCGGCGGCCTCGGCGTACTGAACCTCGAAGGCCTCTGGACCCGCTACGAGGACCCGCAGCCGCTCCTCGACGAGATCACCGGCCTCGACGTGGACGCCGCGACCCGCCGCCTCCAGGAGATCTACGCCGCTCCCATCAAGGAGGAGCTGATCGGCCAGCGCATCAAGGAGGTGCGCGACTCGGGCGTGGTCACCGCCGCCGCGCTCTCCCCGCAGCGCACGGCCCAGTTCTCCAAGGCCGTCGTCGACGCGGGCGTGGACATCTTCGTCATCCGCGGTACGACGGTCTCGGCGGAGCACGTGTCGGGCTCGCACGAGCCGCTGAACCTGAAGCAGTTCATCTACGAGTTGGACGTCCCGGTGATCGTCGGCGGCTGCGCCACGTACACGGCGGCCCTGCACCTGATGCGCACGGGCGCGGCCGGTGTCCTGGTCGGCTTCGGCGGCGGCGCCGCGCACACCACGCGCAACGTCCTGGGCATCCAGGTCCCGATGGCGACCGCGGTCGCGGACGTGGCGGCGGCTCGTCGCGACTACATGGACGAGTCCGGCGGCCGGTACGTCCACGTCATCGCCGACGGCGGTGTCGGCTGGTCCGGAGACCTCCCCAAGGCGATCGCCTGCGGCGCCGACGCGGTCATGATGGGCTCCCCGCTGGCCCGCGCCACGGACGGCCCGGGCAAGGGCCACCACTGGGGCATGGAGGCGGTCAACGAGGAACTCCCGCGCGGCAAGAAGGTCGACCTCGGCACGGTCGGCACGATCGAGGAGATCCTCACCGGCCCGTCCCACGTCCCCGACGGCTCGATGAACATCTTCGGGGCGCTGCGGCGCGCGATGGCGACGACGGGTTACAGCGAGCTGAAGGAGTTCCAGCGCGTCGAGGTGACGGTGGCGGACTCACAGCACAAGCGGTAGGCGTAGCCGCTTCTACGACGCCTCGAAGGGCCCGGACCTGGGTGGTCCGGGCCCTTTCGTGTGCCCAAGTGGGGCTGGTGGGGCGCGTGTTGGGACTTAAGGGGCGCACGGTTGCGTTCGGGGCGAAAGTTCGCTGGTGGGGCGTGTCGGGGCGGTAACGTCCGTGATCGGCGCCCCAGTTGTGTGGGGTGCCCCCTTCTACGGAAATCGTTCCGGACCCGGGCTCTCGGGGCCCGGCCCGAACTCCAGACGAACCGCCTACCGGGCTAATGGGCGGCCTCGTGGAAGGGGGCGCCCATGGGACGCCACCGCAAGCCCACCCGCTGGGACCGGATCCGTCTTCGGATGGTGAAGCAACGGAGGAGGTGGATCTTGTGGATTCACGGCGGAAAGTGAGCGGCCACCCCCATCACAACTAGGGGTGGACACTCCGTTCACTTTTCAGGAGCTCACCGCAGCAGCCACTGCGGTGGGCTCCACCTGATTCCGTACGGTACCGGCGCCGCGAGTCGCACGCCACCAGCCCCCGACGCACGCCCCGCCCTAAGCGCCCCCCTGCACAACCCGCGCGCCGGGGTCAGAGCGCAGCCTTCTTCGCGCCCGAGAACGCGGCGAACGCGGCGATGGCGAAGAAGATGAAGGTGAGCGGGTCGGCGTCGGCCTTCCAGGCGTCCTGGACGACGTCGAAGTGGTCGAAGAACACCTTGCTGAAGTTCACGCCCAGCTCGTCCGCGCCGATCATCGCCTCGCCGACCAGCTGGCCGAGGTAGACCGCGCCCAGGGCCAGGACGGCGCTGACCACGGGAAGCGCGGGATTGCGTCCGCCGAGCCTGCCCGCAGCCAGGCCGATCACGAAGCCGACACCAACCGCCGCCCAGCCGATCTCGTGCTTGGTGGTGCCGATGACGAAGCCGTAGATGCCGGCGGCGACCAGCGCGACGACGACGGCGGTCACCAGGCCGAGCGCGATGCTGTTCAGCACGGGAGCGGACGGGGTCGGCGGGGCGTACGGCGCGCTCGGTGCCGGGGGCGGCGGTACCGCGCCGGGCTGTTGGGCGTACGGGTTGCCGTCGACCGGCTGCGGCGACGCGGGCTGCTGCGGCTGGTCCTGCGCCTCGGGCTGCGGCTGCGGTGGCGTGGCTGACTGGCTCATGACAGAAATCCCCCCACGGGATACGACGACAGGAAAGATGAAGCGGAGATGCGCGCGCACGGATATGCGACAGCTGTGCGGCGAGTGAGGGGAGATTAGCAGGTTGACGCGACCCCGTGACCAGTCGTTTTCGTGCTCAGAGCCGGTGCGCGGCCCCGGTCGGTGTGGCCCCCCGCGTGTCCAGCAGCAACTGCGCCTTCACGGACAGGCCTTGGAGGTCGTACGTCCGGTGCTGCTGGAGCAGGATCGTCAGGTCGGCGTCGGCCGCCGCCTCGTAGAGGGAGTCCGCGCGGGGGACCGGGCGGTCCAGGACGCTCCAGGAGGGGATGTGGGGGTCGTGGTAGCTGACGGAGGCGCCGAGTTCCATGAGGCGGATCGCGATCTCCTGGGCGGGGGTGGCCTGTTGGTCGGCGAGGTCGGCCTTGTAGGTGACGCCGAGGAGGAGGACACGGGCCCCGCGCGCGGACTTGCCGTGCTCGTTGAGGAGCGTGGCCGCGCGCTGGATGACGTAACGGGGCATCTGGTTGTTGACCTGCTGGGCGAGTTCGACCATGCGGAGCGGGCGGCCCCCGTGTGCCGTCAGGTCCTGGGGAACGGCGTGGCCGCCGACACCGGGGCCGGGGCGGAAGGCCTGGAAGCCGAACGGCTTGGTCTCCGCGCAGCGGATGACGTCCCAGAGGTCGACGCCCAAGTCGTGGCACAGGACGGCCATTTCGTTGACGAGGGCGATGTTGACGTGCCGGAAATTGGTCTCCAGGAGCTGCACGGTTTCCGCTTCGCGCAGGCCACGCGCGCGTACCACCTTGTCGGTGAGCCGGCCGTAGAAGGCGGCGGCGGACTCGGTGCAGGCCGGGGTCAGGCCGCCGATCACCTTGGGGGTGTTGGCCGGGGTGAAGTCGCGGTTGCCGGGGTCGACGCGGCTGGGGGAGTAGGCGAGGTGGAAGTCGCGGCCCGCGCGGAGGCCTGATCCCTCTTCGAGGAGAGGGCGCAGGAAGTCCTCGGTGGTGCCGGGGTGCACCGGTGACTCCAGAATCACCGTGGTGTGCGGGCGCAGGTGCGCGGCGAGGGCGCGGGCGGCCGTCTCCACCTGGCTGAGGTCGAGGCCGCCGTCCGCGTCCGGGGGCGTCGGCGCGCAGATCACGGCGGTGCGTACGCGGCCGAGCTCGGCGGGGTTGCTGGCCGGCCGGAAGCCCCCCGAGAGCATCCGGCGCAGTTCGGCGGGGCTGAGGGAGCCGGCCTCGGGGCCGGTCTTGAAGCCGACCGTGGCGATACCGGCGGCGACAGCGGCCTGGGCCAGGGGCAGGCCGAGAGGACCGAGTCCGATGACGGCGAGATCTGCGGGCATGGCGTGGGCCGTCCTTCCCAGTAACCGAAGCGGGACAGGTGCGCAAGCCCTGTGGACAGAACGAGCGAGCGCAATGTCAGACTAGGAGTAAATATGACCGTTATGCGGTATTGGACGGCTGTGTTTTTCGGCAGTCCTGTGATTGTTGTCCACAGGCTGGGGGTGAGTGGTGGCTGAAGTCGGGCAACCCGGTCAGAATTTGGGCAGGAGGGATACGAACCGGGCTTCGCCGAACGGGTGCGGCCGGCGCTATCGATAGCGGGAGGCAGCGGTGAGGACAGCGACACTGGGTCCGGCGCAGCGAGCCGAGGCACTGGCGGGAATGGCCGAGCGCGAACTGGACGTGCTCGTCGTGGGTGGGGGCGTGGTCGGTGCGGGCACCGCCCTGGACGCCGTGACACGCGGCCTGTCCACGGGACTGGTCGAGGCGCGCGACTGGGCGTCCGGCACATCGAGCAGGTCGAGCAAGCTCATCCACGGCGGCCTGCGCTACCTGGAGATGCTCGACTTCGCCCTCGTCCGCGAGGCCCTGAAGGAACGCGGACTGCTCCTGGAGCGGCTCGCCCCGCACCTGGTGAAGCCGGTGGCGTTCCTGTACCCGCTCCAGCACAAGGGCTGGGAGCGCCTGTACGCCGGTTCGGGCGTCGCGCTCTACGACGCGATGTCCATGGCCCGCGCGCATGGGCGGGGCCTGCCCACCCACCGCCACCTGAGCCGCCGTCACGCCCTGCGCGTGGCACCGGCGCTGAAGAAGGACGCCCTGGTGGGGGCCCTTCAGTACTACGACGCCCAGATGGACGACGCCCGCTATGTGGCCACCCTGGTGCGCACGGCTTCGTCGTACGGCGCGAAGGTCGCCAACGGCGCGCGTGTGACCGGGTTTCTGCGCGAGGGCGAGCGGGTGGTCGGCGCCCGGGTGCGGGACGTCGAGGCGGGCGGCGAGTACGAGATCCGCGCCAAGCAGATCGTGAACGCCACGGGCGTGTGGACCGACGACACCCAGGCCATGGTCGGCGAGCGCGGACAGTTCCACGTCCGCGCCTCCAAGGGCATCCACCTGGTCGTCCCCAAGGACCGCATCAACTCCAGCAGCGGACTGATCCTGCGCACCGAGAAGTCCGTGCTGTTCGTCATCCCCTGGGGCCGGCACTGGATCGTCGGCACCACCGACACCGACTGGGACCTCGACAAGGCCCACCCGGCCGCCTCCAGCGCCGACATCGACTACCTCCTTGAGCATGTGAACTCGGTCCTCGCGGTACCGCTGACCAGAGACGACGTCCAGGGCGTGTACGCGGGGCTGCGGCCCCTGCTGGCCGGCGAGTCGGACGCCACCAGCAAGCTGTCGCGCGAGCACACCGTGGCGCATCCGGTGCCGGGGCTCGTCGTCGTGGCGGGCGGCAAGTACACGACGTACCGGGTGATGGCCAAGGACGCGGTGGACGAGGCGGTGCACGGGCTGGACATGCGGGTCGCCGAATGCGTCACCGAGGACGTGCCGCTGATCGGCGCGGAGGGCTACCGGGCGCTGTGGAACGCGCGGGCGCGGATCGCCGCACGCACCGGCATCCATGTGGTGCGCGTGGAGCATCTGCTGAACCGTTTCGGTTCGATGGCCGAGGAAGTCCTCGACCTCATCGCCAAGGACCCCACCCTCGGCGAACCCCTCCAGGCCGCCGACGACTATCTGCGCGCCGAGGTCGTCTACGCCGCCTCGCACGAGGGCGCACGGCACCTGGACGACGTGCTGACCCGCCGCACCCGCATCTCCATCGAGACCTTCGACCGGGGCACCCGCAGCGCCCGTGAGGCCGCCGAGCTGATGGCGCCGGTGCTCGGCTGGGACAAGGACCAGATCGAGCGCGAGGTCGAGCACTACGAGAAGCGGGTGGAGGCCGAGCGGGAGTCCCAGCTCCAGCCCGACGACCTGACCGCGGACGCGGCGCGGCTGGGGGCGCCGGACATCGCGCCGCTGTAGCCCAGGCGCAGAACAGCCGGCTTCACTCGAACGAGTGTCGCGAGCTGGGATCTTTGTCCGGAACCCGGCCGTTCTACGAGGTGCGGGGGCAGAACTCGGCGGCGAGCAGGGCCGGTTCGAGACCGGGGTCTGCGATCTCGCTCGTGTTCACACGGAAGGTGAGGACATGCCGGCCGTCGACGGTGGCTGCGGTGCGCACGTAGCTGCCCGAGATCCGGCCGTTGTGTCCCCACACCGTGGTGCCGCACGGCAGCTTCACCGGAAACAGCCCCATGCCGTACGAGCCGTGTGCGGTACGGGTGTTGAGCATCTCGCGCAGCCGGCGCGAGGGCAGTAGTTCGCCGCCGAGCAGGGCCGAGTAGAAGCGGTTCAGATCGGCGAGCGTGGTCACCAGCTCGCCCGCGGCGCCGGCCACCCGCGGGTCGAGATCGGTGACGTCGGAGCCGTCGGCCGCGTAGGCACGGCCGTGCGGCGCGGGAAGAGTGGTGCGGGAGCCCGGGAAGGAGGTGCCCGTCAGACCCAGCGGAGCGATGATGCGGCGCTCGGCCTCGGTGGCGTACGAGCGGCCGGTGACCTGTCGGATCACCAGGCCGAGCAGCACGTAGTTGGTGTTCGAGTAGGAGAAGCGGCCTCGATCGGCCGGAGGGTGGGTGAGCGCGATACGGACGGCCTCAAGAGGTGACACGGGGACCGTGCCCCCGGTGGTCGCGGTGAAGTCGTACAGGCCGCTGGTGTGGGTGAGCAGGGAACGCAGGGTCAGCGCGCGCCCGTCGTTGCCCGCTCCGCGCACCAGGCCCGGCAGGTGTTGCTCCACCGTGTCGGACAGGGACAGCCGGTGTTCGTCGGCCAGTTGGAGGATCACCGTCGCGATGAAGGTCTTCGTGATGCTGCCGGCGCGGAAGTGGTCGGCACGGCCGATCCCCGTTCCGGCCTGCGCGTAGTCGGTGCCGGCCCGCGCCGACAGGGGGCCGGTCCGGTAGCGGGCCAGTAGCGCCGCGCCGGGGACTCCGCCCCGTGTGACCAGTAGGGGGACCAGGGCGTTCGGGGTTGTTGTCGCACCCGCCCGGGAGGCGGCCGGGGACAGGCAGAGGAGCGCCAAAGACACCGGAATGACCAGCAGTGTCCGAGGGATGGGCATCGCGAACCTCCGTTCTCGGCGGTCATCCTGCCCGGCTTGGCTGTGTGACCTGCGCCGGATATCCGACGGGATGTGCGGGGGGGCGCGCGACGAGGGGCCCCTGGGCGTTGGGCACTTGTTCGGTGGGGGACAATGGAGGCTCTGTCAGGGCGGGTTGCATGAGGGGACGCATGTCGGAGGCGGAGCGGGCGGGGACATCCCGTCAGGACACTCGTCGGGACAAGAACGAGCGTCTTCTCGCCGGGCGGTACCGGTTGGGAGAAGTGCTCGGCCGCGGAGGCATGGGCACGGTGTGGCGTGCCGAGGACGAAACCCTGGGCCGGACGGTCGCCGTCAAGGAGCTGCGGTTCCCGTCCAGCATCGACGAGGACGAGAAACGGCGGCTGATCACACGGACGTTGCGCGAGGCCAAGGCCATCGCGCGGATCCGCAACACCAGCGCGGTGACGGTCTTCGACGTGGTCGACGAGGACGACCGGCCCTGGATCGTCATGGAGTTGGTCGAGGGCAAGTCGCTGGCCGAGGCCATCCGGGAGGACGGCCTGCTCGAACCACGGCGCGCGGCGGAGGTCGGGCTCGCGATACTCGACGTCCTGCGGTCCGCGCACCGCGAGGGCATCCTGCACCGCGATGTGAAGCCGTCGAACGTGCTGATCGCCGAGGACGGCCGGGTAGTGCTCACCGACTTCGGCATCGCACAGGTCGAGGGCGACCCGTCGATCACCTCCACCGGCATGCTCGTCGGCGCGCCCTCGTACATCTCCCCGGAGCGGGCCCGCGGGCACAAGCCGGGCCCGGCGGCCGACATGTGGTCGCTCGGCGGCCTGCTGTACGCGGCGGTCGAGGGCGCACCGCCGTACGACAAGGGTTCCGCCATCGCCACGCTCACCGCGGTGATGACCGAGCCGCTGGAGGAGCCGAAGAACGCCGGGCCGTTGAAGGACGTCATCTACGGCCTGTTGAACAAGGACCCCGCCCAGCGTCTCGACGACGCCGGTGCCCGGGAGATGCTCAACGCGGTGATCCACGCGCCCGAGCCCAAGGCCGAGCCGGAGCCGGTGCCGGTGGACGCGACGAGGGTCGTGCCGTTGCCCGCGCAGCCGGGGTCCGCCGAGTCCGGCGGCAAGAAGAGCGGTGGCGGGGCTTCGGCGGGGGCCGAGCGGTTGCGTGGGGCGTTGCGGTCCATGCGGAAGGCCGCCGGGGGTTCGGCGGGGGCCGGGGCGGCGACTTCGGCGGCCGCGGGTACGGCTGCGGGTGCGGCCGCGAGTGTGGATTCCGCTGAGGGTGCGGCTTCAACTTCCGTTGCCGGCAAGCCGGGTGGCTCGGGCGCGGGTGCCGGTGCGGCTGCTGCCGGGACCGGTGCGGTCGGCTCGGGCAGCGCTTCGGACAAGTCGGGCAAGTTGGGCAAGAGTGGCTCGGGTGCTTCGGAGGCTGGTGGCGCCGGCGGTGCGAAGAGCGCAACGGCGGCTGGTGCCGGGCCTGTTGCTGCCGGGCCTCGGACGCCCGCGGTGCCCTCGGCTCGGTCGGGAGGTGCTTCCGGTTCGGTGACCCGTTCCGGGACGGCGGCCGATTCGGGTGCTGCGGCCGGCGGCGCGGGTGCCGCGGCCGGTGCGGCGGCGAAGGCCGGTGCGAGGGACGCGGGTACACGTGACCTGGGTACGCGTGAGTCGGGTACACGTGAGTCGGGTACGCGCGACCTGGGTGTGCAGGCGTCCGGGCTGCGGGAGACCGGGCTGCGGGACTCCGGTGCCAAGGACCCCGGTGCGACGCATGAGGTGGGTGCGCGGGGGGTCAACTCGGGTTCGGGTGGGCGGAGTTCAGGGTGGCCCGTGATGACGCCGCCGGATCTGCCGCCGCGGTCCGTGCCGAGGGCGCCGCTCACCGATGTGGTGCCGAAGCGGACCTTGGTGATCATCGCGGTGGTCGTCGTGCTCGCGGTGATCGGTGTCGTGCTGGCGCTCACGCTCGGCGGCGGTGACGACAGCGGCTCGAAGGGGTCGAAGAAGAACGACGGCGGCAAGACGGTCGCCAGCGCGAGCGCGAGTGCGAGCGCCGGGAACGACACCAAGAAGGACGACAGCGACACCGCGAGCACGGGCGGTGCGCAGGCCGACTCCTCGTCGACGGCGTCGGCTTCGGGCGACACGTCGACGTCCACCGGTACGAACGCGTCCGGCGGCAGCGGTGACGAGACCGACGACTCCTCCGGTGGTGCCGCGGTCGTGAAGACGTACAAGGGGAGCCAGGGGTTCTCCATAGGCCTGCCCGCCGGATGGTCGTACCAGTCGACGGACTCCGCCGGAGTCCGGCTGGTCGGCCCCGACGGGCAGAAACTGCTGATCGCCTGGACCAGTACGCCCAAGAACAATCCGGTGGCGGACTGGCAGAACCAGGAGCAGTACATGACGCGCTCCGGGTACACGCGGATCCGAATAGCGGGGGTGAACTACCGGGGCTGGAACACGGCCGACTGGGAGTTCACCTACACGGACGGCGGGACGAAGTACCGGACCATCGACCGCGGATTCGTCGTCAACAGTCATCTCGGTTATGCGCTCATGTACACCGCGAAAGCCGCCAATTGGGACAGTGAGCTGCGTAAGGACACCTGGGCGACACTGACGAAGACGTTCGAACCGAAGTCGTGAGGCGGGTGGGTCCGGGTTTGGCGCGCCAGATCCGTCAACCCCTCTTTGTGGGTTGCCTCCGGCACGTATCGTGAGTGGTTGCGGACCGTACGCATCCAGGTATGAGGGCGGAACGGGGCGCAAGGCGAACGGAATTGACCAACCGGGCGGCCGGGGGAGGCAACGTGGACGACTATGCGGGTCGGGTGCTCGCCGACCGCTACCGCCTGCCGCTGCCGCCCTCCGACGAGTACGAACTCACCGAGACCCGGGCCTTCGACACCTACAGCGGACAGGAAGTCCTGGTACGCCAGGTGCCGTTGCCGGAGGTCGTCGAGGCGGAGGTGCTCGGCGAGGACGGGCTGCCCGACGGGTTCACGGCGCGTGATCGCGGGGCGCGGCGGCCGAGCGCGGCGCGGACCGCCACGCGGCGGCCGACCGATCCGGCGGTACGGCGTGCGGTCGAGGCCGCGCAGGCCGCCGCGCGGATCCCTGATCACCCCCGGCTGGACCAGGTCTTCGACGTGTTCGCCGAGGGCGGTTCGCTGTGGATAGTGAGCGAACTGGTGTCCGCCCAGCCGTTGTCCGCGCTGCTCGTCGAGAAGCCGCTGTCGCCGTACCGGGCGGCCGAGGTCGCCGCCGACGTGCTGATGGCGCTGCGGGTGCTGCACGCCCACGGCTGGGTGCACCGGAACATCACCGCGCGCACGGTGCTGGTCTGCGACGACGGCCGCGTGATGCTGACCGGCCTCGCGGT
Source organism: Streptomyces sp. NPDC050548 (assembly GCF_044457385.1). Taxonomy (NCBI): domain Bacteria; kingdom Bacillati; phylum Actinomycetota; class Actinomycetes; order Kitasatosporales; family Streptomycetaceae; genus Streptomyces; species Streptomyces sp. NPDC050548. Next base: position 704,628 of record NZ_JBITGV010000001.1, on the reverse strand, counting down.
CGGCGCGGCGGAGGAGGCACTGTGCGGCTACGACCCGGTGCCACCGCAGGACGGCGAGACCGAGGGCGGCAGCGGACACCCGGGACAGCGCGGTGGTGCCACGGCTCCTCCAACTCCCCGAGTTCCTACGGGTTCCACGGCACCCGCCTCCTCTACGGCCCCTGCGATACCCGCTGGCTTCCGTGGAGCCGGAGCTGAAGCCGCCAGCGGTGTCGCGGGTCACGGCGCAGGTCCCGGTCCCGGTGGGGTGGACCCCGAGGCCGCTCGGCGGGCCGCCATCGAGGCCAGGGCTGCCGGAGGGCTGCCCGGAGTCGGGGCGGAGAGCGGTGGCGGGAGCGGGGCGTCCGCCGCGCTGGCCCGCCGGGAAGTCGACACCGGCGGAGACGTACGGGCCGCGCGGGCCGGGGCCATCGCCGCGTACCGGGCGGGAGCGCGTGCCGCGGCCCGGGTGCAGGAGGCCCAGCAGCCGGGACGGCCCGCGTTGCCCGGCGCCCGGCCCGCCGCCGAGGGCGAGAACGGCGGGGCGCAGTCGGGCGGTTCGTCCGCGCTGCCGGCGCCGCAGCCGCCGTACGCCGGTGGCCATGGGGTGGAGCACACGGGCGGCAGTACGCCGCCGGGGCAGATCGCCGATCCCTACGGTGTCCGCAACACCTCCTCCTGGCACGGCGCCGCGCCGCGCCCCGGCGCGCCGGCACCGGTGGACACGTTCACTGGAGCGGGTACCCCGGCCCCCGGCGACCGTACGACCACCGGCCGGCCCAACACGGCTCCCACGGGCGCCCCTTACCTCCCGGGCCAGCCCCCTGTCGGCACCGGCAACCCGCACGCCCCCGGCCCTGGCCCCGGTCTCGGCAAGCCCGTCCCCGTTCCCGTCGACTCCCCCCAGCCCCACCCCTACTCGGGGCCTCAAACCCCCGCCCGCTGGGACGAGTTGGCCGCCGCCGGTGCTCTTGTCCGGCGGGGGCCCGCGACCGCGTTGGCGGCCGAGCGGGCTCGGCAGGTGCGGATGACCGTGGTGGGGCCCGTCACCGAGCGGTGGGCGCCGGAGCAGGCCGTGCCGGTGCATGAGAACTGGCAGTTGGCCGCGCCGATCGGGCCGGCCACCGACCTGTGGGCGCTCGGCGCGCTGCTCTTCCGGGCCGTACAGGGGCACGCGCCCTATCCGGAGGAGTCGACCGCCGAGCTGGTGCAGCTCGTGTGCGCGGAGCCGCCCGCCTTCGCGGAGGAGTGCGGGCCGCTGCGCCCGGTCGTGGAGTCGCTGCTGCGCCAGGACCCGACCGAGCGGCTGGACTTCGAGGAACTGCGGGGCTGGCTGCGGTCGTTGGTGCGTTCGGCGCCCGAGCCCGAGGCCGGTGCGCATGTCGTCGCCACTCCGCCGACCGACCCGCGGCGGCTGCCGATCGTGCGTCGGCGCGGCGAGTTGGTGCGCAGGCGGCGGGCCGGGCTGCCCGCGACCAGTCCGCACGGGCGGCACAAGCGGGCCAAGGAGGAGGTCGGCGGGTCGCCGCGCAGACTGGGGCGGACCCTGCTGGTGCTCATCTTCCTGCTGCTGGCCGGCGCGGTCGCCTACGCCATGCTCTTCCTGCCCAAGTCCGGGGAGGACACCGGCGCGGGACAGGGGGACAGGACGGGAGCGGCGGGGGACGTCAGTCCGGCGCCCGGTCAGTCCTCGGCCCAGGCGAGCAGTCAGCCGCAGCCCGACCAGACCTCACCCGAAGCCTCCGCCTCCTCCTCTGCTTCCTCCTCCGCCTCCAACACCCCGTCGCAGCCCGCCGGTTCGACCGTCGCCGCCGGCTTCGAGCTGCGCAAGGACTCCGTGGGGTTCCAGGTCGCCGTCGCCAAGGGCTGGACCCGTACGCCGAAGAACGGCAGCGGCCAAGTGGTCTACTCGCACGGCGACTTCGAGCTGATCGTGGTGGCGGGACGGGACAGCGCGGCGAAGTACGGCAGCGACCCGATGGTCTACCAGCGGGACAACGAGCGGGAGTTGCAGCCCTACCGAAACTCCAGCTGGGCCACCGCGACCGGCCTGCGGACCATCACGGTCGGCGGAAAGACCATGGCCGAGGGGCAGTTCACCTGGACGGACAGCCAGGGCGGTGACCTCTTCGTACGCAACATGGCCTTCCTCATCGACGGCCGCTACCACATCGTGCAGGTGCGCGGCCCGGAGGCCCAACGGGACGAGGTGACACGGCTGTACGAGCAGGCGTCGTCGACCTACCAGTACACCGGCTGACCTGCGGAGGCGGCGCGCCGGAGCCAAATGGTTCCCGTTCGGGCACAGAAGCGACAACCGTCACAGTGCGGTCTCCTTGGTACCCCGCTGGTTCCCTGTCGGAGGGCCGGTCCTTACGCTGAGCCTGTCAAGAGCATTGCGGGGCAACGTGAATCAGATGCAGGGCCTGCTCCTCGCGGGGCGCTATCGGCTCGCCGAATCGATCGGCAGCGGCGGCATGGGCCGGGTGTGGCGTGCGCACGACGAGGTGCTGCACCGGGCCGTCGCCATCAAGGAGTTGACGGCCGCGCTCTACGTGTCGGAGAGCGACCAGCCGAGACTGCTGGCGCGCACCCGGGCCGAGGCGCGCGCCGCCGCGCGCATCAACCACTCCGCCGTCGTCACCGTGCACGACGTCCTCGAACACGACGGCCGCCCGTGGATCGTCATGGAGCTGGTCGAGGGCAACTCGCTGGCCGACGAGGTCAAGGAGCAGGGCCGCATCGAACCGGCCGAGGCCGCGCGCATCGGCATGTGGGTGCTGCGCGCCCTGCGCGCCGCGCACGCCGCCGGTGTCCTGCACCGTGACGTCAAGCCGGGCAACGTACTGCTCGGGCAGGACGGGCGGGTGCTGCTCACCGACTTCGGCATCGCGCAGATCGAGGGCGACAGCACCATCACGCGGACCGGTGAGGTCGTCGGGTCCGTCGACTACCTCGCCCCCGAGCGCGTCCGCGGCGCCGACCCGGGGCCGTCCTCCGACCTGTGGGCGCTGGGCGCCACGCTCTACACGGCGGTCGAGGGCAGATCACCGTTCCGCCGCACCTCGCCGCTGTCCACCATGCAGGCTGTCGTCGAGGAGGAGGCCGGCGAACTGCGCTACGCCGGTCCGCTCGCGCCCGTGATCGTCGCGCTGCTGAACAAGGACCCCGAGCTGCGGCCGGACGCGGACCAGACCGAGCAGATGCTCGCGGAGGCCGCCGAGGGGCGACGGCCGCGGTCGGCGGAGGAGTGGCTGCCGACGCAGCGGGTGGGCTCACGGGCGGAGAGCTTCACGGACACGCCCGGCACGGGCGCTACGCCGTATCCCGGCACCGGTGCGACGCCGTATCCCGGCACCGGCGCGCCGTCGTACGCGGGTACGGGTACGGGTACGGGTGTGCCGTCGTACGCGTCGGCGACGGGGGGCACGTACCAGCAGCAGACGCCGCCCGTCTCCCTCGTGGGTTCCGGCGGTGCCGCGCCCGCTCCGCCGAAGCGGCGCCGGTTCCGTTCGATCGTCCTGGTGGTCGTCCTCGCCGCGCTCGTCGGCGGCGGTACGGCGCTGGGACTGCAGAAGTGGCACCAGGACCGGGACCAGGGCGGCACCCCGTCCGCGTCGGTCTCGCAGAGCCCCTCGCCGACCTCGTCGACCTCGCCGCAGAACTCGAATCCCGCCAACTGGAAGACCTACACCGACCCCTTGGGCTTCTCCATATCGCTCCCCAAGGGCTGGGCGCGGAAGCTCTATGTCCCCGACAATAAGAGCAACGAGACCACCGACATCCAGCAGGTCGACTACACGCCCGACAACGGCGAGCACTTCGTCCGTATCGCCATCGACCCCACCCCGGACTTCCCCACCGCGAACGCCCACCAACTGGACCTGGAAGTACAGCTCCATCGGCTGGTCGACTACAACAGGGTGACCCTGCAGGCGAACATCTTCCGCGACCGTCCGGGCTCGCTGTGGGACTACACCTGGACCGCGCAGGCGAAGGACACGCCCTTCCCGGGGCCGCGGCGGGCCATCGAGGAGACGTACACGTCCCGTGACGGGACCGAGTACGCGATCTACATGTCCTCGCCGGCCGCGGACTGGGCGACGACCAGCAAACAGTTCAAGTCGGTCCTGCAGAGCTGGAGCCCCGACTCGGGCTGACCGCTTCCGGTTGCGTCATGATGGTGCGCATGGGGACCGAGGGGGACAGCGTCCGGGTGATCGCCGGGCGTTACCGACTGGAGAAGCGGCTCGGGCGCGGCGGCATGGGCGTCGTGTGGCGGGCGACCGACCAACTGCTGGGCCGGCAGGTCGCCGTCAAGGAGATCGCGCAGGACGACTCGCTCTCCGAGGAGGAGGCGCGGCAGCACCGCGACCGGACGCTGCGCGAGGCGCGGGCGGTCGCGCAGTTGCGGCATCCGCACGTCATCGTCGTGCACGACGTCGTCGAGCAGGACGAACGGCCGTACATCGTCATGGAGTTGATCGACGGCGGCTCGCTCGCCGACCGGATCTCCACGCACGGTCCGGTCGACGCCGCCGAGGCCGCCCGGATCGGCATCGCCCTGCTCGGCGCGCTGCGCACGGCGCACGCGGCGGGCGTCCTGCACCGGGACATCAAACCGGCGAACGTACTGCTGGACACCACGGCGGACGGGCCGGACCCCGACCGGACCGCCTCCGACGAGGCCGAGGCCGCCCGGGTCGTCCTGACCGACTTCGGTATCGCGCAGGTCGCGGGCGCCACGACGCTCACCGAGAACGGCGCGTTCGTCGGCTCGCCCGAGTACACCGCGCCGGAGCGGATGTCCGGGGTGCGGACCGGTCCCGCGTCCGACCTGTGGTCCCTGGGCGCCCTGTTGTGCACCGTGCTGAGCGGTGAATCGCCGTTCCGGCGCGACTCGTTGGGCGGCATCCTGCACGCGGTCGTGTTCGACGAGATTCGGACACCCGAGGAGGCCCGGCCGCTGCTGCCCGTCGTACGGGGACTGCTCGAACGCGATCCGGAACGGCGGCTGGTGGCGGCGGAGGCGGAGCGGATGCTGCGTGCCTTCCTGAAGACGGGGCGCACACCGAAAGCGGCCGCCGGGCGTACGGCGCACCCGGCACCCGGCTACACGCCGACCCAACAGGACGTCCCGCTACGGGAGTTGGCGCCCCCTGAGCCGTCGATACCGTCACCCACACCCGCCGTCACGGAGGTGCCGCCCCCTCGGCGCTCCACCCGCGGAGTTCTCGTGGCCGCGTTGCTGGTCGCGGCGATGGCCGGGGCCGGGGTGTCGGCGGCGGCGCTGCTGATGCGCGGGGACGACGACAAGGGGAGTGCCACGCCGGTGAGTTCGGCGCCGTTGACCTCCACGAGTGCAGGCACCCCATCATCGTCCTCGACCCCTTCGAAGAGCCCCAACACCCCCAACGCCCCCACCGCGCCCTCCGGTTACCGCGTCGCCCACGACCCCGACGGCTTCGCGCTCGCCGTACCGGAGGACTTCGTGCGCGTCCCGCAGGGCGAGCGGATCTTCTACATGTCGCCGGGGGAGACCTTCCGGCTCGGCATCAGGATGTCCGACCCCGCGACGGGCGGCCCGCTCGCGGTGATGAAGAGCGCGGCGGCCAAGGGGGCGGACACGAACCCCGGTTACCACGACGGCAAGGTCACCGACACCACCCACTACGGACACCCCGCCGCGCTCTGGGAGTTCACCTGGAACGGCTTCAGTACGGCGGAGGGGCCCCGGCACACCTACGACCTGTGCTGGGAGGAGGGCGGCCGGCTGTACGACGTGTGGGTGTCGGCGCCGGTCGGGAAGGTGCGGGAGGCGAAGGAGTACTTCGACGTCGCGCTGGACACGTTCGTACCGGCGTGACTCGGCATGTTCGTACCGGAGCAAAAGGGAGATAGGTGACCGTTCGAGTCACGGGTGTGTGACCGGAACGGGTTCCCTGTGGATACGGGAGCGGTCGCCGCGATATGGATGGACCCATGAGCAGCGACGGGGGACAGGGCGGCGGGGCCGACGAGACGACGAGTTTTGTTCTGCAACCGCCGAGACCGAGGGTGCCGCAACCCTCGGGGGGTGGCGGCACCGAAGGTCTGATCGCCGGGCGCTACCGGCTGCTCGCCAAGCTCGGGCACGGGGGTATGGGCACGGTGTGGCGCGCCCGGGATGAGGCGATGGACCGCGAGGTCGCCGTCAAGGAACCCCGCGTCCCGGACAATCTTCCCGAACGCGAACGTGACAACGCGTTCGAACGGATGCGCCGCGAGGCACGCGCGGCGGCTCGGCTCGACCACCCGGCCGTCGTGACCGTGCACGATGTGGCCGTCGTCGACGGCCGGCCCTGGATCGTGATGGAACTGGTGACCGGCCGCTCGCTGGGCGAGGTGCTGCAGGAGGGCACCCTCGGCGCGCGCGACGCGGCCCGGATCGGCCTCCAGGTGCTGGGCGCCCTCGAAGCCGCGCACGCGGCGGGTGTCCTGCACCGTGACGTCAAGCCGGACAACGTCCTGCTCGGCCGCCACGACCGGGTCGTCCTGACCGACTTCGGGATAGCCCAGATCGAGGGCGAGACCAATCTGACCGACACCGGCGGCTTCGTCGGCTCGCCCGAATACATCGCGCCGGAACGGGTGTTGGGGCAGCGCCCAGGACCCGCCTCCGACCTGTGGTCGCTCGGCGTGGTCCTGTACGCGGCGACGGAGGGCGTCTCCCCGTTCCGCCGCAGCAACACCCCCGCCACCCTGCAGTCGGTCCTCAACTCCGTGCCCGCGCCGCCGGTTTCGGCACCGGGCCCGCTCGCCGACCTCATCACGGCCCTGCTCGCCAAGGACCCGTCGAGCCGTCCGAACACGGTCCAGGTGCGTGCCGTACTCGAATCGGTGGCGAACCCGCCGGCTCCGGCGTCGACGCAGGAGGTGCGGCACCAGGAGGTGCGGTACGTCCAACGGCCCGCGGGAAAGCGCCGGTTGGGCCGCAAGATGTGGTTCGGGCTCGGTGCCGTGGTCGTCGCGGCCGCGGTGGCCGCCGCGTATGTGCTGATCGCCGATCCGTTCGCGGGGTCGTTGCCGGACGGCTGGAAGAAGCACCACGAGTCCGATGTGGCCGCGACGCTCGCGGTCCCGGCCGCGTACAAGCGGACCACGCCCGACCGCACTTCGGACAAGAGCCACTGGGTCACGTACACCGACCCGAGCGGCAGCATCTGGGTCTTCCTGAGCCTCGACAAGAAGTCCGAGGACACCAACGGCTACATCAAGGACTCGGCGGCGGCCGAAATGTACTCGGACAACGGCGACTTCAAGACCAACGGCAGTGTCGACCTCGACATGGGGAAGGCCGCGGAGACCGTTCCGAAGCCGACCGGGACGTACCAGGGCGAACCGTCCGCCCAGAACACGGTCGTCTACAACTCCGACGACACCCAGAACCCGCTCCCTCGCGAGCTGCGGATCCTCTACTACAAGACCTCCGCCGGGGACATGTACCGGCTCACGATCAGCTACCCGGGCAAGGGCGACTTCACGGCCCGTGGCCGCGAGGTGGCGAGGGCGGCGATCGCCAACCTGGACGTCGACAGGCTGTGAGCGGTGCCGTGGCGGCGATCAATTCCGTTGTCAGTGGCGGCAGTTAAGGTCATTCTCTCTTTACCGGATCTTGGGAGGGGATTGGCCTTGAGGACATCCGACTGGAGACGCGCCGGGGTGACCTGCGCGGCCGTGGCACTGACCACCGCCGCCATGACCGGAGTCGCGACGGCGGCCGACGACACCGAGGCGCCACTGGCACCGGTCGTGTCGTCGGCGGAGTACCCCGACGACGCGAACGAGCATGACGGCGTGGGCAGTTACGGCACCTTCGTCATCGACTCGGCCTCCGACGACGTCGTGTCGTACCGCTACGAGTGGATGGGCGGCGTATCGCAGACCCTCACGGCGGCCGAGCCCGGCGCCCCGGTCTCCCTGCGCTGGCTGCCGCAGACGAGAGGGGTGACGTACCTCTACGCCCAGGCGATCGACGCCGCGGGGAACGTCAGCGCCAGGACGACCTACTTCGTCCGGGTCGGGACGGGCCGGGCCGCGGTCACCCACTGGGACCCGCAGCACGACTCCGGCGCGGCCACCGGCACCGGCGTCACCCCCGACGCGCAGGGCCCCACCGGGACGAGCATCACCTCCGCCGCCCGGTTCGACGGCACGGACGAGGCGTACGCCACGCTCGACTCCCCGGTGGACACGGCGAAGATCTTCTCGGTCGACGCCTGGGTCCGCCCGGACACGCTCGACGCCGACATGACCGCTGTCAGCCGGACCGGCTTCTCCCTCGGCACGACGACCAACTCACCGGGCGGCACGCCCACTTGGTCCTTCGCGCTCCCCACGGCGAGCGGCGGTGCGGTCCACCTCACCGGCGGCTCCCCCGAGCCGGGCGAGTGGGCCCATCTCGTCGGCGTGTACGACACCGAGGAGCACGCGGCCCGCCTCTACGTCGACGGAGACCTCGTCACGACGGCCGAGAACACCGTCGCGGCCGGCGGCACGGGACCCCTGCGGCTCGGCTCCGAAGGGGACACCGAGGGCACTGAGGACACCGGCCACTGGCACGGTCTGCTCACCGACGTGAACGTCTGGGACCGTGTGTACGTCCCGAAGGAGATCACGGCCGCCGCCACCCGCGCCCCGCAACGCCAGGGCTACTGGGACCTGGAGACGGCCCCCGGCGGCAGCAGCCCCGAGTACGCGGGCGGCGCGCCGCTCACCCTGGCGGGCGACGCGTCGATCCACACGGCCACGGACGACTGCGACGTGAACCCCGACTGCACCCCGGCGCAGTACCCCCTGGTGGGCTCCGGCGACCTCCTCCTGGACGGCGACGGCGACTACGCCACCACACCGGACGCGGTCCGCCCGTCCGACGCGGGCTTCTCCGTGGCGACCCACGTCCGCATCGACGGGGACACGGCCACGCACGACATGACGCTGCTGTCCCAACCCGGGCTCCACACCAGCCTGTTCACCCTGCGCTATGTCGCGGCCTCGAAGTCCTGGCAGGCCGTGGTCGCCCACGAGGACAGCGCCGACGCACCGACCACCACGGTCACCGCGCCCGCCTCGCCGTTCGGGGCGCAGGAGGACGAGTTCCTCGCGGTGGTCTGCGACGAGAAGACGGACCAACTCCGCCTGTACGTCGACGACACCTACGTCTCCGACTCCGCGAGCGTGACGGGCAAGGACACCTGGACCCCCACCGGCGACCTCCAGATCGGCCGGAGCGTCACGGCGGGCACCGGGACGGACTATCTGACCGGTGAGCTGGACGAGGTCCACACCTACGCCGGAGTCCTGGACCAGACCCGCCTGGCGATGCTGCGCGTGGGCGGCGCGGACGTCTGACCGGGCGCCGGTGGAAGGGGAGTCGGCGGTGGGGACGCCGGAGACGGTGAATCACGAGGACCTGGCGGTCGCGAGCGTGCGCGCGCTCGCCGACCGCGGTCTGCCGCAGGACGTGCTCGCCGTGCACGCGGCCTGCCGCCACTTCTCCGTCATCGAACTCGAACAGCTCGGACTGCGGGACACAGGCCCGGAGTTCGACCTCCTGGGCCTGCGGGACCGGCTGGAGGGCGTGGTCTGGACGAGCGACGAGGAGTTCGCGGCGCACGGACTCGACGCGCGGGAGACCGCCGAGCTACGGCGGTGGGCCCTGGAGTGGGAGTCCGACCTCGGGCTGCGGCTGGCTGAGGAGTACGACGATCCCGACGGCGACTAGAGCCGGGCCGTTCCCGATTCCCGGTACTTCCCCGGCGTCACCCCGAACTCCCGGCTGAACGCGTGCGACAGGGCGTACGGGCTCCCATATCCCGCCTCGCGGGCCACGGTTGCCAGTGAGGCGTCCGTGTCCCGCAGGCGGGTCGCCGCCAACGTCAGCCGCCACCACGTCAGATACGCCATCGGCGCCCGCCCCACCAGCGCGGTGAACCGGCGGACCAGTGTCGCCCGGGACACGCCCGCCGTCGCGGCCAGCCGGTCGTTGGTCCAGGGCGCGGCCGGGTCGGAGTGCAGCGCCCGGAGCGCGGCCGTGGTCACCGGATCGCTCAGCACGGACGGCCAACTGCCGCTCTCCGCCTGGGACATCCACGCCCGCACCATGTAGATCAGCAGCAGGTCGAGCAGGCTCGGCAGCGCCAGGCAGGCCCCCGGCCGCCGTTCGTCCAACTCCCGCGCCAACAGGTCCACCGCGGCCCGGAGTTCGGGATGGCGGCCGACCCGGTTCGGCAGATGGACCACTTCCGGCAGCTCCGCCATCAGCGGATGCGTACGGCTCCGGTCCAGCCGGTACTTCCCGCACAGCAACTCCACCTCGGGCCCGTCCCCGACCGGCCTGCGCATCTCCTCGAACGGCACCGCCCGCGCCGTGTCCCCGGACGGGTCCGCCAGCACATGCCCGGCGCCGTGCGGCAGCAGTACGACGTCCCCGGCACCCAGTGCCACCGGCTCACCGCCCCCGTCGGGCACCAGCCGACAACTCCCCGCGAGCACGACATGGAACCCCGCACCCTCGTACGGCGTCAGCCGGGTGCACCAACTCCCGCCCACCCGCAGCCGGTTGGAGGAGGCCCGCCCGGTCCGCACGGCGGAGATCGCGTCGCTCACCACATCCATGCGGTCAGACTACGACAGGGAGCACCGGTGAGCCGTATGCGTATTCAGATGAGTCACTCCCGCATTGAGACACTCACCGCAGACTTCCTACGCTCATCTCCATGACCGAGGACAACGCACAGACACTCATGATCGGTGACGTCGAAGTCGTCCGAGTCGTCGAGTGGGAGCAGCCCTACATCCCTACCCGCACCCTCGTCCCGGACCTGCCGCCCGAGGCGGGGCAGGACCACCACGACACACTCGCGGTCGTGGCGCTCCAGACCTGGGTGCTGCGCAGCGCCGGGCGGACCGTGCTCGTGGACACCGGTGTCGGCAACGGCCGGGAGCGGCCCGGCAATCCGCTGTTCCACATGAGCCAGGGCGACCTGCCGGGACGGCTGGCGCGGGCCGGCGTACGACCGGAGGAGGTCGACGTCGTCGTCAACACCCACATCCACGGCGACCACGTCGGCTGGAACACCCATGATGTGGACGGGAGTTGGGAACCGATGTTCCCCAACGCACGCTATCTCCTCCCCGCCGCCGACGACTTCCACTTCGGCCCCGGGAACCACTACGGCGGCGGGGTGCGGCCCGACGACCGCCTGACCTACGAGGACAGCGTCGCGCCCGTGCACCGCGCCGGGCTGGCCACCCTGTGGGACGGCACCCACCGCATCGACGAGCACCTCACGCTGGAGTCCGCGCCCGGACACACCCCCGGTTCCGCCGTCCTGCGGGTCGCCTCCGGCGGTGAACGGGCCGTGTTCGTCGGGGACTTGCTGCACAGCCCGGTGCAGATCGCGCATCCCGAGTGCAGCAGCTGTTTCTGCCTCGATGCCCGGCAGGCCGCCGCGAGCCGTCGGCGCGTGCTCGAACGGGCCGCCGACGAAGGGGAGTTGGTGATTCCGGCGCACTTCGGCGGGACCGGGGTCGCGGAGGTGCGGCGGGCGGGCGACACGCTGGTGCTCGGGAAGTAGGACGCGCGTCGACAAGGCCGTATCCGGCACGGTACTGATGGGGCATGAGCGAAGTCGGCGAACAGGTGCGCGACGGACGGCTGGTCGGCGGTCGCTACCGGCTGCTCGAACGGATCGGTTCCGGCGGCATGGGCACCGTATGGCGGGCTTTCGACGAACTCGTGGACCGTGAAGTCGCCGTCAAGCAGCCGCGGTTGCCCGGCGACCCGGAGGACGAGGAGTTCCAGCGCGCCGCCCACCGGCTCTACCGCGAGGCCCGCGCCGCCGCCCGGGTCGACCACCCCTCCGCCGTCGCCATCCACGACGTCGTCATCGAGGACGACCAACTCCCCTGGATCGTCATGGAGTTGGTGCGCGGCGAGTCCCTGCACGAACTGCTCAGGCGCGGACGCCTCACCCCCGCCGAGTCCGCGCGCATCGGCCGCGCCGTCCTCGGTGCCCTGAGCGCCGCGCACGCCGTGGGGATCGTGCACCGTGACGTGAAGCCCGCCAACGTCCTGCTCGGTCCCCACGACCGGGTCGTCCTCACCGACTTCGGCATCGCGCACATCCAGGGCGAGGAATCCCTCACCGCCAGCGGGGAGTTCGTCGGCTCGCTCGAATTCATCGCCCCCGAGCGCATGTCGGGCACCGGCGCCGGACCGGCCTCCGACCTGTGGTCCCTCGGCGTACTCCTGTACGCGGCCGTCGAGGGCGCGTCCCCCTTCCGCCGTACGACCGTGGAGTCCACGCTCGGCGCGATCCTGGCCGGCGAACCGCCCGAGCCGACCAGGGCGGGGCCTCTCGGGCCGCTGCTCGTACGGATGTTGGCCCGGGACCCGGAGGAACGGCCGGGGGCGGAGGAGGTCGCCGCGGTACTGGAGGCGGTGTCCGCGGGGAAGGACGTACCGGAGCCGGCGGTCACGGTTCCGGACACGGAGCCCGAAGCGCCCGATGAAGCGCCCACCGTCCCCGACGTCGTACCGGAACCCGAACCCGAAGCCAGGCCGGAACCCAAGTCCAAGTCCCGCCCCCGGCGCACCCTTCTCATCACCCTCGGAGCACTCCTCCTCGCGGGCCTCGTCCTCGGCACTCTCCTGGAGCGAGTCCTCGGCAAGGACTCGGACTCCTGGACCGCCCACCAGCGGGACGGCATGAGGGCGGTCCTCTTCCTCCCGCCCCAGTACCAGCTTCTGGAGACACAGGCGGCAGCCGGCAGCCGCACGGTCACCTACGGTGCCGGCGCCCTCCGCGTCCGCCTCACCGAATGGGACAAGGCCGCCGACTCGCCCCTCGCCGAAGCGCACACCCTGGGCCGGGGCACGTCCGACCCGCAGTACACCCGCACCGGCTTCCGCGGAAACAAGGACGCGGTCCTCGCCGACACCACCTACGCACAGTCGGGCGTCCCCACCCGCGCGATGGCCCTGATCGTCCGCACCGCCGATCAGCGCATGTACGAACTGCGCGTGGACATGCCCAAGGGCACACCGGCGGAGAAGAAGGGCACCGCGCTCTTCAAGGGCGCCCGCGCCCGGCTCACCCTCCCGGGCAACTGATCCCGCGGCCACCGGCCGGTGATCGTCCCCGCACAACGCCCTGATCAGCGCATTCGTTGCCAGTGATCGCTGGCGTGGTGTGAGCGCCTGGTGAATGCCGATTACCGACGGGTACCCAAACCCTTCGTGGCGGCATACCCTGCCGCACATGACGGACTCGCAGGCCCCGGAAAAGACCGGTACGGAAACGACGACCGGCACGAACCCCCTCGCGCCGGCCCCCACAGGCGCCCGTACCGCCGCCGACGTGGTCACCCCGGAGCTGGTCGCCCAGCTCACGAAGGGTGTGGCCGGTTCCGGGCGGACCGCCAACCACACGCCGTTCACCGGTGAGAAGCTCGCCGACCTGCCCGAGTCCACCCCGGAGGACGTGGCGAAGGCCTTCGAGGCGGCCCGCGCCGCACAGGCCCTGTGGGCGCAGACGCCGGTACGCGAGCGCGCGGCCGTCCTGCTGCGCTTCCACGACCTCGTCCTCGCCCGCCAGGCCGAGGTCCTCGACCTGATCCAGCTGGAGACCGGCAAGGCACGGCTGCACGCGCACGAGGAGGTGCAGGCCGTCGCCGTCGCGGCCCGCCACTACGGCCGCAAGGCCCCCGCCTACCTCCGCCCGAAGCGGCACACCGGCGCCGTCCCGACCCTCACCAAGGTCACCGAACTCCGCCACCCGCGCGGGGTAGTTGGTCAGATCGCCCCCTGGAACTACCCGCTCGAACTCTCCGTCGGCGACGCCCTCCCGGCCTTCGTCGCGGGCAACGCGGTCGTCATGAAGCCGGACACCGAGACCTGCCTCACGGCGCTCTGGGCGCGCGACCTCCTCATCGAGGCCGGCCTGCCCGCCGACGTCTTCCAGGTCGTCCTGGGCGAGGGCCCGGTCGTCGGCCCCGAGGTCGTCAAGCACGCCGACTACGTCTCCTTCACCGGCTCCACCCGCACGGGCCGCGAGGTCGCGCAGGGCGCGGCGGCCCGGCTGGTCGGCGTCTCCCTCGAACTCGGCGGAAAGAACGCCATGTTGGTCCTGGAGGACGCCGACCTCGACAAGGCGGCGGCGGGCGCGGTCCGCGCCTGCTTCTCCTCCGCCGGCCAACTCTGCATCTCCATCGAGCGGTTGTACGTCCACGAGTCGATCGCCGACGCTTTCCTGGAACGCTTCGCCGCCCGCACCAAGGCCATGCGCCTGGGCACCTCCCTCGCCTACGGCGCGGACATGGGATCGCTCGTTGGGGAGCGCCAGTTGGAGACGGTGACGCGCCACGTGGAGGAGGCCGTCGCCAAGGGCGCCAAGGTGATCGCGGGCGGAGTCGCCCGCCCGGACATCGGCCCCTACTTCTTCGAACCGACCATCCTCGACGGCGTCGAGGCCCCCATGGCGGTGTGCGGCGAGGAGACCTTCGGCCCGGTCGTCTCCGTCTACCGCTTCAAGACCGAGGACGAGGCGGTCGAAGCGGCCAACTCCACGTCCTACGGCCTCAATTCCTCGGTCTGGACGAAGGACGGCCGCCGCGGCCGCGCCGTCGCCGCCCGCCTGCGCACCGGCACGGTCAACGTCAACGAGGGCTACGCCTCCGCCTACGGCAGCGTCCAGTCCCCCATGGGCGGCATGAAGGACTCCGGCCTCGGCCGCCGCCACGGCTCCGAGGGCATCCTCAAGTACACGGAGGCCCAAACGGTCGCGCAGCAGCGGCTGTTGCCGATGGCTCCTTCGCTGGGGATGACCGACGAGAAGTACGCGGCCTTCATGAGCACCAGTCTCCGGGTGATGAAGGCACTGCGTCTCAAGTAGAAATCCCTGGTTCTCAACGGTTCTCAACGAGGAGAGCATGTGCCACAGGACACCTACGACTACGACGTCATCGTCGTCGGCTCCGGCTTCGGTGGTTCCGTGACCGCCCTGCGCCTGACGGAGAAGGGCTACCGCGTAGGTGTCCTGGAGGCCGGCCGCCGCTTCACCCCCGCCACCCTCCCCAAGAACTCCTGGGACCTCAAGAACTACCTCTGGGCCCCCAAGCTCAACCTCTACGGCCTCCAGCGCATCCACCTGCTCGGCAACGTCATGGTCCTCGCCGGCGCGGGCGTGGGCGGCGGTTCCCTGAACTACGCCAACACCCTCTACGTCCCGCCCAGGCCGTTCTTCGAAGACCCTCAGTGGCGTGACATCACGGACTGGCAGGAGGAGTTGGGCCCGTACTACGACCAGGCCCGCCGCATGCTCGGCGTACGCCTCAACCCGACGATGACCCCGTCCGACGTCCATCTGAAGGCCGCGGCCCAGCGGATGGGCGTCGGCGACACCTTCCACATGGCCCCGGTCGGCGTCTTCTTCGGTGACGGCGAGGACGCCGACGGCACCGCGAAGGCCAGGCCCGGCGAGCAGGTGGCGGACCCCTACTTCGGCGGCGCGGGCCCGGCCCGCAAGGCCTGCACCGAGTGCGGCGAGTGCATGACCGGCTGCCGGCACGGCGCCAAGAACACCCTCAACGAGAACTACCTCCACCTCGCCGAGAAGGCGGGCGCCGAGGTCCACCCGATGACCACGGCCGTGTCGGTCACGGACGACTCGCAGGGCGGCTACGCGGTGGCGACGCTGCCGACCGACGCGCGTCGGAAGTCCGAGGGCCGCACCTTCAAAGCCCGCCGGGTCGTCCTCGCCGCGGGCACCTACGGCACCCAGACCCTCCTGCACCGCATGAAGGCGGGCGGGCAACTGCCGTACCTCTCCGAGAAGTTGGGCGAACTGACCCGCACCAACTCGGAGGCGCTGGTCGGCGCGCAGACGAGCGACCGCCGTTACCGCAGGGCGACCGGCACCGCGAAGGCCGACTTCACGCGCGGAGTCGCCATCACGTCCTCGATCCACCCCGACGAGAACACCCACATCGAACCGGTCCGCTACGGCAAGGGCTCCAACTCGATGGGCGGCCTCTCCATCCTCCAAGTCCCGTACGCGGAGGGCTCGTCGAGGGCGCTGGCCTGGCTGGCGAACGCGGCCCGCCACCCGCTCCTGGTCCTTCGCTCCCTCTCCAACCGCCACTGGTCGGAACGGACCATCATCGGCCTGGTGATGCAGTCGCTGGACAACTCCCTGACCACGTATCTGAAGCAGGACGGCGTGGGGAAAGGGCTGTTGACGGCCCGTCAGGGGCACGGCGCTCCCAACCCCAAGCAGATCAGGGCGGCTTCGGAGGCCGCGGCGGCCATCGCCGCCGAGATCAACGGCTTCGCGGGCTCCAACGTCGGCGAACTGATGGGCACCCCGCTCACCGCCCACTTCCTCGGCGGCTGCCCCATCGGCGCCTCCCGCGAGACCGGCGTGATCGACCCGTACCACCGCCTCTACGGCCACCCCGGCATCTCGGTCGTCGACGGCGCGGCCGTCTCGGCGAACCTCGGCGTCAACCCGTCGCTCACCATCACGGCGCAGGCCGAGCGCGCGATGTCGTACTGGCCCAACAAGGGCGAGCCTGACCCGCGTCCGCGCCAAGGGGCGTCGTACGAACGGCTGAAGCCGGTGGAGCCGCGTCAACCGGCCGTCCCCGAGGGCGCGTTCGGCGCGCTGAAGCTGCCGTTCCTGGGGATGCCGACGGTGCCGCCGAAGTCGTAGAAGCCAAGCCGTAGAAGTTGTGGAAGCCGTAGAAGTCGAGAAAGGCATCCGCGCAAACAGAAGGACCTGCGCCCCCCTCCGAGCGCAGGTCCTTTGTCGAGCGAGCTACGTGCTTACGCGCTCTCTCCGGTCTTGCGGCGGCGCACCATGACGACCGCGGCGGCACCCGCGACGACCGCCGCGCCGCCCACGAGGCCGATCACCGGCAGGGCGGAGCTGGAGCCGGTCTCGGCGAGGTTGCCGGTGGCCTCGTTGACCCCGCCCTGGGGCTTGAGGTCGTCGCTGGTCCCGGTGGGCTTCTGGCCGGTCGGCTTGGCCTCGCCCGTGTCGCCCGGGCTGCTGCCGGCGGCGAGCACGGAGAACTCGTAGAAGTCGCCGTTGCCGTAGCAGGAGTCGTCGTTGCCCGCGTAGATCGCCTGGCTCAGCGCGAACGACGAGCCCGCGGGGGCCGAGTGCTTGATCGCCACGCGCAGGTCGAGCGTGGTCGAGGAGTTCTTCTCCAGGGTGGGAAGAATCGCGACGATGCTCCCGGGCAGCGTGGTGGCGTTGCTGCCGGAGCCGACGGTCTCCTGGTAGGAGTCGGTCCACTTGCCGTCCTGCTTCAGCTGGATCTCGGCCAGGTCCAGCATGAGCGAGTCGCTCTCGTTCACATCGTCGCTGTACTCGGTGAGCGCGTTGATCCAGACGTTCTGCAGGTCCTTGTCCGAGGCGTTGTTCACCACGAACTTGAAGTTGTGCCAGCCGGAACCGGCGACGATCTTGTTCGGCAGGCCGGTGATCGACGCGGTGAGCTTCTCGTCCAGGTCGAACGTCTTGCAGTCCGCGTACGGGTCGAAGTCGTCGCCCGGCTTGCTCGGCGACGCGGACGGGCTCGGCGACGTGCTCCCGCTCGGGGTGCCCGACGCGGCGGGGCTGCTGGTGTCCGCGGCCGGGGAGCTGGTGTCCGAGGCGGGGGTGCTGGTGTCCGCGGCCGGGCTGCTCGTGTCCGACGCGGGCGTGCTGTCGTCGGCCGCGGGGGTGCTCGCGTCCGCGGCCGGGGTGCTGGCGTCGGCCGCCGGGCTGCTGGACGACGTGTCCGGCGAGTCGCCGTCGGCGAACGCGGCCGGCGCCGAGAGCAGGGCGAGGGGGGCGATGGCGGCCGTCGCGGCGACCGTGGCCATGACACGGCGAAGCTTCATGAAGTCCTCAAGAAGTCCGGAGTGCTGCGACAGCGCAGCACGCTGGGTCGGAGGGCTCCGCGTGTGGGGCGCGGGTGTGGCCCTTGTTCTGCAGGTGTGACACGGGAAACCTGTGAATGGTTGTGCGAATCCTCACGTGATTCTTATGTGGGCTGTGTCACACCCGGGTTCTGCTTGTGAACACGCTTTCGGGCGCCTACAACTACCTGGTGTCTGACAAACCGTCCGAGGAACCGTCCTCGACCCCGGAGATCCCCGACGACGTCTGGGAAAAGTTCGCCCGTGACACGGAGCGTGACATCCGGGCTTCCGCACAGAAGGAACCATCCGCGCGCGCCCGCGAGGTGACCGAACGACTGAAGAGGGCCGAACAGCCCGAGGGCTGGCGGACCGGTCCTGCCTGGCAGGAGATGAACGGGCGGTCCCGGCGCAGGCGTCGCCTGTGGGCCGTCCTCGGTGTCCCGCTCGCCGTGGCCGTCGCCGTGGTCGCGATGCGGCCGTCGCTGCTGCCCGGCGACCCCTTCGGTGAGAACCACACCGACTCGGCCTCCCCGCTCGCGCCGGAGACCGCCGCCCCGACCGCCGCGCCCTCCATCGTGGACCCCCAAATACCCACCCTGGACCGGCCGTTCGCCGGTTCACCCGCCCTGAACTGGGCCGACGGCGAGGCCGGCATCATCCTGCCGAAGGCGACCCCCGTGGGCGCCTTCTCGAAGGACCGGGTCGAACTGGCCCTCCAGCAGACGAAGATCCTGCTCGTCGCGTCCAACCTCGACCCGAAGACGATCGGCGGCGCCCGCCCGTCCGCCGCGCTCGCGGTCCTCGACCCGAAGCAGCCCAAGGTGCTCACCGAGCTGAAGGCCTCCCTGGCCCTCCCGACCAAGGGCAACGACCCCACGATGCTGTTCAGCCGCTTCGACCCCAAGGACGTACGACTGGTCGGCAAGGTGGTGAAGACCCGTGGCCGCATCACTTTCGCGAAGGACTCCAGCGGGGGCGTCACGGTCCACGCCGACTACACCTTCGTCTACCCGCTGGTCCGGACCGACGGCTCCACCGGGGTCGCCCGCACCATCGTCCGCAGGGTGATCGACACCGAGATCCTCGACCCCGCCCGCTACCGGGTCACCCCCGGCCTGCTGACCCTCACCCTCAACAACGCGGACTTCGGCAACTCGGCCTGCGACGTCTACGACGGCTATCTCCACCCGCAGTTCGACTCCGACGCCACGTCGTCCCCCACGGGCGCGACGCCCTCGGGCCCGACGACGGACCCGTACGACCGCAGCAAGGACATCGGCAAGGGCCAGGGCACCTGCGGGACGGTGAGCCGGACCTAGAAGCGCGAGAACGCAAGCGAAGGGCCCCGCGGGACGGAGCCGCGGGGCCCTTCTCCGTCAGCACCGACGTCAGGGCAGCGCCGGTGCCTGGGAGCGGCGCCGGGGGGTTGCGCCGCTGGTCTGAAGTTGTCCGAAGCGCCCCGGGTCGGCGCTCCCGCGCACCAGGGGCGCGCGCTTGGTCTCGACCTTTGGCAGTGGGACGGTGCACCGCAATGCGGTTGACTGCTTTGGGACTTGGGGCCCGGAGAGGCGCTCGGGGGGCTTCTACGCATCGTGCTGGATGGAGACGACGATCGCAACCGTTCGGTCCGGCTTTGTGCATTTTTGCAGTTTCCGCCGGGCGGCCCCGGGCGTCCCCGGAGCCGACCGTTCTCTTGGGTGACCGGGCTGCTGTCCCCTGCCGTCCGGTCACGACCCTGGAGCGAGGTCCCACGACGTACGGCACGATCCGTACGTCTCATCGCCCCAGCGAGCCACG
This sequence comes from Streptomyces sp. NPDC050548, assembly GCF_044457385.1. NCBI lineage: Bacteria > Bacillati > Actinomycetota > Actinomycetes > Kitasatosporales > Streptomycetaceae > Streptomyces > Streptomyces sp. NPDC050548. The sequence goes on along the minus strand of NZ_JBITGV010000001.1, from coordinate 684,899 downwards.
CGTGGTTCTTTCGGGCCCGCCCCTGGCTGGCACGGACACCCCCACCAACGAAGCGGTTCACGAAGCGGTCACGCGCCGTACGGGTGAGACCGGGCTCGAACTCAGATCCGCCCCCGCGACAGTTCGAGCAGCGTCATCGCGAGCGAGGTGCCGGGCCTGCCGAGCGCGTCCCTGTAGCGGCCGAGGATCTCGTTCTCCCGCGACAGGTGCACCCGCCGGCCGCCGGAGGCGATCCGCGTCTCCTGCACGACGGCGGACACGGCGACCCGTTCCTGGATCAGCCCGATGATCCGGTCGTCGAGAACGTCGATGCGCTCACGGGCGTCGGCGATGGTCTGCTCGGGGGTGGAGGTGGTCATGAGGGGCTCCTGGTGGCTTGGAACGCCTGGACCGACGGACCGGGAAACGACAGGCGCCCCGGGCCTTGTCGGCCCGGGGCGCCTGGAAAGTCGCTTGTCAGTAACTCAAGCAGCTCGACCATGGCAGCCGGCGGGCCGGTTGCCATAGGTAAAGAGGAAGGTCGGGTGCGTGAGCATGGGGCGAGTATGCCACAGCACTTCTGCGGCGGGCCGAGCCGGGCGGTGGTTTGTACGGTGCCCATCCGGCCCACCGAGCTATGCGGTGGTCTGTGCGGCGCCGATCCGGCCCACCGAGTCGGGCGGTGGGTGGGCATAGGCCCGGGGGTCTGGGGGCGGAGCCCCCAGCACACGGCGAGGTGTCCCACGCGACCCCCGTTAGAATCGGTACCCAAGACCCCCGCCCCACCGCCGGAAGGCTCCTGTGTCAGCGACCCCCGCCCCCGACACCGTCCTGGTCGTCGACTTCGGCGCGCAGTACGCCCAGCTCATCGCCCGCCGCGTCCGCGAGGCCCGGGTCTACAGCGAGATCGTGCCGAGCACCATGCCGGTCGCGGAGATGCTCGCCAAGAACCCGGCGGCGATCATCCTCTCCGGCGGCCCCTCGTCCGTGTACGCGGAGGGCGCCCCCCGCCTGGACCGCGAACTCTTCGAGGCCGGCGTCCCGGTCTTCGGCATGTGCTACGGCTTCCAGCTGATGGCCACGACTCTCGGCGGCACCGTCGACAACACCGGCGCCCGCGAGTACGGCCGTACACCCCTGCACGTCTCCCGCTCGTCCTCCACCCTCTTCGAGGGCACCCCGGACGAGCAGTCCGTCTGGATGTCCCACGGCGACGCCTGCTCCGCCGCCCCCGAGGGCTTCACGGTCACCGCGTCCACGGACGTCGTCCCGGTCGCCGCCTTCGAGAACGACGAGAAGAAGCTCTACGGCGTCCAGTACCACCCCGAGGTCATGCACTCGACGCACGGCCAGCAGGTCCTGGAGCACTTCCTGTACCGGGGCGCGGGCCTCACCCCGTCCTGGACCACCGGCAACGTCATCGACGAGCAGGTCGCCCTCATCCGCGAGCAGGTCGGTGACAAGCGCGCCATCTGCGGTCTGTCCGGCGGCGTCGACTCCGCCGTGGCGGCCGCCCTCGTCGCGCGCGCCATCGGCGACCAGCTGACCTGTGTCTACGTCGACCACGGTCTGATGCGCAAGGGCGAGACCGAGCAGGTCGAGAAGGACTTCGTGGCCGCGACCGGCGTCAAGCTCGTCGTCGTCGACGCGGAGGAGCGCTTCCTCACCGCGCTCGCCGGGGTCTCCGACCCGGAGCAGAAGCGGAAGATCATCGGCCGCGAGTTCATCCGCGTCTTCGAGCAGGCGCAGGCCGACATCATCGCGGACGAGGGCCCCGAGGTCGCCTTCCTGGTCCAGGGCACCCTGTACCCGGACGTCGTCGAGTCCGGCGGCGGCACCGGCACCGCGAACATCAAGTCCCACCACAACGTCGGCGGCCTCCCCGAAGACCTCGAATTCCAACTGGTCGAACCGCTGCGCAAGCTGTTCAAGGACGAGGTCCGGATGGTCGGCCAGGAGCTGGGCCTCCCGGACGAGATCGTCCAGCGCCAGCCCTTCCCCGGCCCCGGCCTCGGCATCCGTATCGTCGGCGAGGTCACCAAGGACCGCCTCGACCTGCTCCGCGACGCCGACGCCATCGCCCGCGAGGAACTGACCGCAGCCGGCCTCGACCGCGACATCTGGCAGTGCCCGGTGGTCCTCCTCGCCGACGTCCGCAGCGTCGGCGTCCAGGGCGACGGCCGTACCTACGGCCACCCCGTCGTCCTGCGCCCGGTCTCCTCCGAGGACGCCATGACGGCCGACTGGTCGCGTCTGCCGTACGACGTCCTCGCGAAGATCTCCACCCGCATCACCAACGAGGTCGCCGACGTCAACCGAGTCGTCCTCGACATCACCTCGAAGCCCCCGGGCACCATCGAGTGGGAGTAGTCCCGCTCTTCCTGATACTCAGGTCCGCTTGAGGGTCCGCACCGGCTCTCCGGGCTTCCAGACCTGCACGACGAGAAACTTCTCGTCCTCGACGTAGGTCCGCACGACCTCCGACAACTCGGTGCGGAAGAGGTGGAACGGCTCCGGCGGTTCCACCTCTTTCATGTACGCCCCCTTCACCCCGGCATCCGTCACCTCCACCGCCCGCCCGCTCACCCGTACGTCCCCGCCGTGGGTGTCCGTCCCCGGCCCCGGGTTCGCCTGCAGCGCGAAGCGCGCATCACGCCGCAGATCCAAGGCCTTGAGCGAGTCGGGCATCATCCCGAGCCACAACTCGCCGTCCAGGAACCGCACTTCGAGCCCGGTCGTACGCGGCGACCCGTCCTTGCGCAGAGTCGCGAGCACGTGGTGCGTGAAGGCGCCGAACCGTTCCTCGACGGTCGCGGCGAGGTCCGGTTCGGCGGCGGTGAAGGTGGCCCAGTTCGCTGTCATACGGCGAGTGTTCCGCCGATATCCGACAACCTCTGTCCTCTTTACAGACCTGCACTGCCCTTTTCGACCGACCGGCGGTAACTTCTCGCCCTTACGACAAACCCAGTGCTGGAGGACCGATGCACGGGCCGACGCCGCCCTCCCCCCTGCCCACCGACCGGCTGCGGTTCGCCATGCCGCCGATGCACGAGTCGGTCGAGGACGAACGCCGGCACCGCAAGGAACGCCTCGCGGGTGCCCTGCGCCTGTTCGGCCGGCTCGGCTTCGAGGACGGGGTCTCGGGCCACATCACCGCCCGCGACCCCGAGTTCAGCGACTGCTTCTGGGTCAACCCCTTCGGGATGCCCTTCCGGCACGTCACCGTCAGCGACCTCGTGCTCTCCAACTCGGAGGGCCAGGTCCTCCAGGGCGGCCACCATGTGAACCAGGCCGCCTTCACCGTGCACTCCCAGGTCCACGCCGCCCGCCCGGACGTCGTCGCGGTCGCCCACTGCCACTCCGTGCACGGCCGCGCCCTCTCCGCCCTCGGTGACTTCCTCGACCCGATCAGCCAGGAGAGCTGCGCCTTCTACGAGGACCACGCGCTCTACGACGCCTACAGCGGGGTCTCCGTCGACGCCGAGGAGGGCAAGCGGATCGCCGCCGCGCTGGGCTCCCGCAAGGCGCTCGTGCTGCGCAACCACGGCCTGCTGACCGTCGGCGACTCGGTGGACGCGGCGGCCTGGTGGTTCCTGTCCATGGAACGCTCCTGCCAAGTGCAGCTCCTCGCCAAGGCGGCCGGCCGCCCCCTCCTCATCGACCACAAACTCGCCGTCGCCACCCGCGAACAGACCGGCGGCGACCTCGTGGCGTGGATCAACTACCAGCCCCTGTGGCAGGACATCAGCCGCAGCGAACCCGACCTCCTCAGCTGAGGCCCCTCTGTCCGATCTATCGGAAACCGCGCAGCACCGCCGCCTTGGTCATCCTGAACTCCTCGTCCGTGAGCACCCCTTCCCGGTGCAGTTCGCCCAACTCCCGCAGCCTGCGCAGGAGTACGTCGTGATGGTCGGCCGGAGGCGGAACGGTGGCCGCTCGCGGTGGCCGGTCAGTGAACTCGCCGTTCTCCAGCTCACGGACCGAGGGATGCGGCAGCCGCGCGGTCACCGCCGTCGCCACCAGCGCGGTGAGCAGATCACGGCGGGTGCTGCCCCACAGGTCGAGGGCGTACGGGTCTTTCTCCGGCGGCAGTTTGGAGAACACCGTCTCCCGGGTCACGAACCGCATGAACCCGTCCTCGTAGCCGGAGTTGGGCAGCCACTCCACCTGCACCAGATCGCCCACGGCGACTATCCGCGGCCCGGTGGCCCGCTTGACGCGCTCCGAGGTGTCCGCCCAGTCGATCCGCACCTGCGCGCCGTCGAAGGACACCGTGCCGTCGGAGGACCGGACCGAGACCGGGACCGGCGGGCCCGGCAGCAGATAGGCCTTCGTCGGCTCCTTGGGGATCTGGTCCAGGAGCAGCGCGTGCCGGATCTCCTCCGCCACGTATTCGGCGACCCCGGACCGGTCGATGTCCACGATCAGCCGGTACGGATCCGCCGCGTCCGGCAGCCGCCCACCGGTCGCCTGCAACAGCGGGTCGGCACCCTCGCGCAGCCTCAGCCGCAGCCGGCCACGCCTGCGTTCGGGTTCGTAGACGACGCCCGCGACGGCTTCGAGAGGCACCGCGATCTCGCCGTACGTCTGCCGGAACAGGGGCACGGAGCGGTGAAGTCCCGGGGTGATCCTGACCGTTGTGCCGTCGAAGGCCCAGGTCCCGTCGCGCTGGATGATCTCGGCCATAGGGAAATTCTCGCAGCCGGGTCAACACGGCGGTGCTCACTTCACCCGCGCTGACCAGACCTGCCGGACGCGAGCCGTGTCCCGTAGGGCACAATCCGCTGTTGTCGTGCGGGAGTTGCAAGGCGGTGGCCAAAGGCTTCGGAGCCGGTCGCCGAACGTGAGGGCCCGGGGTCGAGGGCCGAGGTCCATGAGGGTCGTGGGGAAGGCAGGCGTCGGGCGTGGCGGTGCAGGAGGCGAGACAGGGCGGCGAGCACATCGGTGCCCACGGAGGGGGCTGCACCTGCGGGGACTGCCCGCACGGAGCACGCGAGGGGCATCGGCGCGCGGTCGCCGCGTTCCTGGTCAAGCGGGACGGCTTCGCGGCCGGCGAGGGCCTGCCCGCGGCGGTGGCGCACTCGGCGTCCGCCTCCCGGCAGTGGGTCTCGGACGAACTGACCCAGTCCGCCGACGACGTCGCCGAACGCGGCCGTGCCGAGGGCGGCGCCTGGCTGGCGCGCCTGTGGCACCGCACGGCCCTCGCCGTGTGGGGCGGCTTCGTCGTACTGCTTCTGGTACAGGCGTTCACCGCGATCGGCGCGGGCTGGACGGCGGCCCGCACGGCCGGACTGCTGGCCGCGCTCGTGGTCGCCGGCGCGCTGACTGCCGCCTCCTGGTTCCACCGGGCGCGCGGCGGGGCACTGGCCCCGGTCATCGGTGAGGACAACCGGCTGTCGACCTCCCGCGCGGTGGCCGTGTCCTGGGTGCTGTTCGTGGCGTACGCGGTGCTGGTCCTGGCCGGCCGCCTCGCCGCCGCCTCCGACCACGCCGAACGCGACGCCCTCATCTCCGGCCTCGAACTCGCCCGCGGCGCCGGTGTGGTGACCGTCCTCGCCGTGGTCTGCGCGATCGCCGTACTCGTCCGCCGGGTCGTCGGCCTGCGGGTCCTCGGCCAGCGCCTCCAGAAGATCCCCGCCGACCGCCCGCGCGCGGCCGACCTCCTCACCGACGACGCCGGACGCGGCACCTTCGCCGACATCCAGTACGTCGCGATCAGCGCCGTCGCCCTCGTCTTCGCGGCCGTGAGACTCGCCCGCCGCCCCGACCAACTGCCCGATCTGCCCTGGGGCTTGGCGGTGGTGGTGTTGATCTCCGCCGCGACATACCTGGCCGGCAAGTACGCGGAGGGCGGCCGTCCGGTCATCCTCTCGGTGGTGCGTTCCCGCGAGGCGGGCGACCTCGACGCCCCGATCCGCACCGGAGACGACATCGAGATCCGCGGCGCCGGCTTCGTCCCCCCGGGCGCCCAGACCGCCGACCGCCTCTCCCGCATGGTCGTCCGCATCGGGCCGGTCAACGTCCACGTCCCCCTGGTCCCGGTCACCGGCGGCTTCTCCAACCCGACGGACACCCTCCTGACCGTCCCGGTCCCCGTGGACGTCGAGCCCGGACGGGTGGAAGTACAGGTCGTGACCGCGGCCGGCGTGGAGACGAACGCCTGCGTCGTCGACGTGGCGGACTGACCCGGCCGATGGATGAGCGAGGACGTCCTGCGGGTGCCCGGCGGATCCGCGCCCACATCTGAATATCCATAGAACGTCGTCGGTCGCCGCCCGAACGGGGCCGAATTCCGAAAAACTGTCCGAAGCATGGTTGAGCGGGTCCCCCTTTTCGTACGTATGGTCTGTTGAGGGGTCAACGGCGGGCGAGAGGCGGCTAAGGGCGATGACTCACGGCACTCGAATGGATACGCAAACCCCGTACCTCGACGGCGACCGGAGCTGGCGGGACACCGCCACCCGATACGCCCTGCTTCCACTGCGCGTCTTCCTGGGCGTCACCTTCATCTACGCGGGCCTGGACAAACTCACCAGCAGCGAATTCATGAAGGCCTCCGGTGCCGGGTCGATCGGCGAGACGATGCGCGGGGTGCGTGACTCCTCGGCCATCCCCGCCCTGGTGGACCTCGCCCTGAAGAGCCCCGTCGGCTTCGGCTACGCCATGGCCTTCGGTGAACTCGCCGTCGGTATCGGCACGTTGATCGGCCTGCTGGCCCGCATCGCCGCACTCGGCGGCGCGCTGATCTCCCTCAGCCTGTGGCTGACCATCAGCTGGCAGTCCGACCCGTACTACTACGGCAACGACCTCGCCTATCTGATGGCCTGGCTGCCCCTCGTCCTCGCCGGTGCCTCCGTGTTCTCCCTGGACGCGGCACTACGAGCGAGGCGAAGGCAGCGGGCGGGCGGCTACCGGTAGTCAGCCCTCAGCCGGATATCTCAGGACCGGGGTCGGCCGTGCTCGTACGGCCGGCCCTGCGTCGTCTGCGGACCGCCCCGTTGATGCCCGCCACCACACCGGCCAGCACCAGACCGGCCACGACCAGTGGGATCACGGCGAACCACTCGGTCACCCACAGCCCGCCCGCGTCCCCGGCGTAGGCCACGCCGGCGGCGACGAGGAAGAGGCCGATGACCAGCTTCCCGGGCTGGAACTCATGACGCAGCACGGCTGACCTCCGCCTGTCCGACGTCGACCCGGAGGTCCAGGTCCAGCGTGCCGGTGCTCTTCACGCCCGTCGCCGGGGTCAGAGTGACCTGCTTGTGCTTGCCCGGTTCCACGTCCACGTCCTTCTTGTCGTCACCGGGCAACTGGATGTCCCCGACGCCCACGTCCACACTCAGTTTCACCGTCACGTCCGACGGCACGATCACCTTCAACTGCCCGATGCCCACGGTGGCGTACGTCGTCACCGTCTGCCCCTTTGTCAGCCTCAGCCGGGTCAGGTCCAGGGTGCCCACGCCGTTCCCCAGGTCGTACTTCGGCTGCACCTGGGTCACCGCCGTGGGCTGCCATGTGAGGCGCTCCCAGTGGGTGGTGAGGTCCTTGGGCAGGGCCGCCGAGGCGGCGAGCAGGCCGGCCGTGACGATCGCGAGGAACACCGAGCCCGCCCCCGTACGCCCCGCGAACGCGCTGACCGCGATCCCCAGTCCGAAGACGACGAGCGCGCAGGCCAGGCCCGTCTGCAAGCTGGTGCCGAGCGCCTGGTCGTCCCATCGCGCGCCGGTGCCGAGGGCACCGGCGAACAGGGCGAGCAGGAAGACCCAGCCGCCGATCCAGCGAGGACCGCGCGGCTTCGGGGCGGGCGGGCGCGGGGGCCGCAGATCCTGGGGCCAGTGCGGGTAGGAAGGGCCGAGGCTGATGTGGACCGCGTCCGCGATGTCGCGGGTGCGGGAGTCGCCGGGGCCCCAGAGATACCCGGTGCCACCGACGTGGGTGCCGTCCTTGACGATCGGATCGCGCCACCAGGAGGGATATGAGGCGGGCACCGGCGGTGCCTGGGCCTCCGGCGGGGCGTCCGCGACGGCCTGCGCGGCCAGCGGGTCGGGGTCGGGGGCGCCGCGCTGCTGCGACCAGTACCCCGCGCCCGCCAGCAGGAGGGAGAGGACGACGGCGAAGGTGAGCACGCTGCCGTTGCTCAGCATCGACAGGAACACACCACAGCCGACCAGCGCGAACAGCACGGCGGCCAGAGCCTGGCCGTCGACGCGGCCGGTGAAGAGCTTGCGGACCTCGTTCTCCTCCTCGTCGTCGTACGGGACCAAGAGCCAGGCGAAGCCGTAGAAGATGAGGCCGATGCCGCCCGTCGCCGAGAGCACCGCGAGCGTGATCCGGAAGATCACCGGGTCCATGTCGCACTGCCGCCCGAGCCCCGCGCACACGCCCGCGAGCACCTTGAACCGCCGGTCCCGCCGGAACCGGTGCGGTGGCGCGGCCGTGAGGGTGTCGCCGGGCGCGGCGCCCGGCGACGCGGCGCCCGGCGACGACGCGGCACCCGCTGCGGGCACGGCGTCCTGCGGCCCGCCGCCCGCTGCCGGGCCGGGGCCGGAGCCGGGTCCCGGACCCGTCGCGGCGTGCTCGTGATCTGTCATGCGTCCATGCTGCCCGCCGCGAGCCGCCGATGGCAGTCGGGACGACCCTGGCCGAACCCTGAAATCCGCCCTGACACGGACCGGGGGAGTGTTCGACACCGACCCCGACACCGCGCCCGACACCGCGAAAGGCCCCTGAGCCACGCCGATTCCGAAGATCAGGGGAGTCTCCGGGGCCGACCCTGATGCTCCGGGCGGCGGGCCGTGTGAACATCGGTGGCATGCCGGAAGCCGCAGCAGTGCCAGTCGAGGACCCGCGGCCGCCGCGCAAGCTCTACCGCAGCAGCGACGGACGCTGGCTCGGCGGAGTGGCGCGGGGGCTCGCCGGGCATCTCGGCCTGCCGGTGATCTGGGTGCGGCTGGTGTTCGTGGGGCTGTTCCTCGCCGACGGACTCGGCGCGCTGTTGTACGCCTCGTTCTGGTTCTTCGTGCCGCTCGGCGTCGGCGGCGTCGCCGGCCAGCGGCCCCCGTCGCTCGTCTCCACCGAGACCTCGCCGGACGGCCGCCGCAGACTCGTCGCCCGCAAGCCGGACAAGGGCCAGATCGTCGCCCTGCTCCTCATGGTCGTCGTGGCACTGGTCTTCGTCGGCAATGTGAATCTGGGCGACGGCGCCAAGGCCTATCTCTTCCCGGTCGTCCTCGTCGGCGCGGGCGTGGCCCTCGTCTGGCGCCAGGCGGACAACGCCCGCCGTGCCCGCTGGGCCGAGGTCGGCGGCCGGCGCCGTACGCTCAGCCTGCTGCGTGCGGGCGGCGGCGTCCTGCTGGTCACCGCCGGCGCCACCGCGATCTTCGTCCTGCAGGGCTCCGCCGCCCACCTCGGTTCGGTGCTCCAGGCCGCCCTCGCGGTCCTCGTCGGCATCACCCTGCTCGCCGGCCCGTACCTCGTGCGGATGACCCAGGACCTCTCCGAGGAGCGCCTGATGCGCATCCGCGCCCAGGAGCGCGCCGAGGTCGCCGCGCATGTCCACGACTCCGTGCTGCACACCCTGACCCTGATCCAGCGCAACGCGGAGAGCCCGGCCGAGGTGCGCCGCCTGGCCCGCGCCCAGGAGCGCGATCTGCGCGCCTGGCTCTACAAACCGGAGGGCACCGGCAAGGACGAGGCCGACGAACCCGACACCCTCGCCGAGGCGGTGCGGCGCAGCGCGGCCGAGGTCGAGGACAAGCACGGAGTCCCCATCGAGGTCGTCATCGTCGGGGACTGCCCGCTCGACGAGAGAATCGGTGCCCAGATGCAGGCCGCGCGCGAGGCGATGGTGAACGCGGCCAAGTACGGTGGCGAGGGCGGCGCCGTGCAGGTCTACGCCGAGGTGGAGGGGAAGAAGGTCTTCGTGTCCGTCCGCGACCGCGGACCGGGCTTCGACCTGGACTCGATACCCGCCGACCGCATGGGCGTCAGAGAATCGATCATCGGCCGTATGGAGCGACACGGCGGCACGGCACGGCTGCGCGCGGTGCCGGACGGCGGTACCGAGGTCGAGTTGGAGATGGAGAGGGCGGAGAAGACGTCATGAGCGACGCGACCGAGACGAACGAGCCTGTGGAGCCGACCGGCGGGAGCGCGGGCGGGCGTCACGTGCGCGTGGTCCTCGTCGACGACCACCGCATGTTCCGTACGGGGGTCCAGGCGGAGATCGGCCGCACCGAGGAGACCGGTGTCGAGGTGGTCGGCGAGGCAGCGGACGTCGACCAGGCGGTCACGGTCATCACCGCGACCCGCCCCGAGGTGGTCCTCCTCGACGTCCACCTGCCGGGCGGCGGCGGGGTCGAAGTCCTGCGCCGCTGCGCCCCGTTGATGAGCGACGCGGAGCAGCCCGTCCGCTTCCTCGCGCTGTCCGTGTCGGACGCGGCGGAGGACGTGATCGGGGTGATCCGCGGCGGTGCGCGTGGCTACGTCACCAAGACGATCACCGGCACGGACCTCGTCAACTCCGTCTTCCGGGTCCAGGAGGGCGACGCGGTCTTCTCCCCGCGGCTGGCCGGCTTCGTCCTCGACGCCTTCGCGTCGACCGACGCCCCGCCGGTCGACGAGGACCTCGACCGCCTCACCCAGCGCGAGCGCGAGGTCCTGCGTCTCATCGCCCGCGGCTACGCCTACAAGGAGATCGCCAAGCAGCTGTTCATCTCGGTGAAGACGGTCGAGTCCCATGTCTCGGCGGTGCTGCGCAAGCTCCAGCTGTCGAACCGGCACGAGCTGACCCGCTGGGCGACGGCACGCCGACTGGTGTGACCCGTAAGGGAGTTCACACCACCCGCGTCGCGCCGGCGAACGGCATCTGGTCGATCGGCGCCAGCCGCACCGGAGCCGACGGGTTCGGGGCGTGGATCATCTGGCCGTCGCCGACGTAGATGCCGACGTGACTGATGCCCGAGTAGAAGAACACCAGGTCGCCGGGGCGCAGTTCGTCCCGGGAGACCCGCTGGCCGGCGTTGATCTGGGCGTAGGTGGTGCGCGGCAGCGAGACGCCGGCGGAGTTGTAGGCCGCCTGGACGAGGCCCGAGCAGTCGAAGGCGTTGGGGCCGGTCGCGCCCCACACGTAAGGGCTGCCGAGCTTCTGGTAGGCGTAGGAAACTGCCGCCGCCGCACGGGAGTTGGGGGCGTCGGCCGTGGCGGCGGCGGAGCCGGGCGCGTGCAGCCCGTCGCGTGCCGTGGTCGCCGACCGTGACGCGCGCCCCGAGGTGCCCGCGGTCTGCTCGACCCGGGTCCGCTGCTGCGGAGGCAGTGCGGACAGCAGCCGTCGTGCCTGGTCCAGCTTCCCGTTGATCGTCTTCTTCTGCCTGCCCAGCTCCGCCTGCCGCGACTTGAGCGAGGTCAGCTCGACGTGCGCGGCGCCGCGCAACTGCTCGATCTCCCGCAGCTGTTGACGCACGAGAGCGACGGCCGCCGTCTGCCGGTGGCCCGCCCGGTCGGCGAACTCGGCGCCGTCCAGATACTGTTCGGGGTCGTCCGAGAGCATGAGCTGCACCGAGGGGTCGATGCCGCCGCTGCGGTACTGGGCGGCGGCCACGTAACCCAGCGCGTCCCGTGCCGAATTGAGCTTCTCCGTCTTGCGCGCCGCCTCGTCCCGCAGGGTGTTCAGCTGCTTCTCGGCCGCGTCCGCCTTCTCCTTCGCGCCGTCGTACTTCTCGGTGGCCACCTCGGCCTCCTGGTACAGCTTGTCCACCTTGGCCTTGACCTGTGTCGGTGTCAGCTGTGGCTCGGCGTGCGAGGTCCCGTCGAAGCCGGTCGCCGTCGCCGCGCCCGCGAGGGCGATCGTGGCGGCGGTGCGGGCCGTATGGCCGCTGAGCGAGCGCTGTCGGGGCTTGCGGTGCGCTGCCACCTGGACTGCACGTCCTTTCGTACGACCGCCGGGGGAGCGGGCGGTTTGCGCGTCCGGCGACGGCCCGCACAGGGGGAGCCGGCCGCCGCCGGACCTTCTCGGCGGTGGTGTCCGACGGCCGCCCCTGGTCCGGGCGGCGGTGGGGAGCCGGTCACCTGGTGGAGGACGCTAAACCTGGAGATGACGGCCCGGTAACGCATGTCCGGAAATGATGTGAGGTGATCGTCTTTTGACGCCAAGTGACTGTGATTCCGGTCCGGGGCCACCGCCTTCACGCGGCGCGCTGACCGATGCGGCGGTTCCGGTGCGGCGGGTGGTGACGCGGTGCTATGGGCCGCATATATGCGAGGTCATGTGAGTGACAGGGCAGCCCGGTGTCGGCCGGCCCCGGGCCCCTGCATAGGCTCCGGAACCATGGACGTACTCATCCATCTCTTCGTCGGCCTGCACATCATCGGCATCGCCGCGCTGCTCGGTGGTTTCCTCACCCAGATGAAGTCGATGAGCCAGGGCACGGCCCGCTTCGTGCCCGGCATGCTGCACGGCGCGCTGACCATGCTGTTCACCGGCGCGATCCTGTTCGGCCTCAATCAGGTCGCCGGTCACCACGTCGACACCATCAAGATCGGCGTCAAGCTCGCGGTGCTGATCGTGATCCTCGGCCTCGTCTATGTGAACCGGGACGAGGAAAGCGTCGACAAGAACCAGTTCGCCCTGGTCGGCGGTCTCACCATGGTCAACATCTTCATCGCGGTCCTGTGGACGTGACCCCGGACGTGCCGGCGCGATAGAACCGGACCGTCCCCGCGGCCACCACCAGCCAGGCCGCCACCGCGATCCACAGCACCACCTGCCCCGGCGTCCTGAGCCACGAGACGTCCACGGCGGTGCCCACCGACGGCATGGTCGCCGCCGTCATCCCCAGCGGGAACACCGTCGACCAGCGGCGCAGGTCGAAACGCAGCCGCGGCCAGACGATCTCGGCGGCGAGCAGAACCACGCACCAGGCCACATCGAGCACGAGCAGCGCCACGGTCACGGCCCGCAGGACACCCCGGTCGTCGGAGTTCCACAGATACAGGCGGACGCTGTCGGCGGCGATCAGCTTCGACCCGGCCAGCGCCGACACGGCCAGGGCGCCGCCGACGATCCAGTGGTCACCGGCCCCGATGATCACCTGCCGCCACTCGAAACGGGCCAGCGCGAACCCGTAGAGGACCAGCCCGAACCAGAACAGCACCAGCGCGGTGTGCGCGAGCCAGGCCACCGACTCGGCCCCGGCGATCGTGGCCCCCAGCACGGCCAGCGACTGCGTGGCCACACAGCCGAGGAACACCGTCCCGGGCATACGGCCATGCCAGTTCCCCAGGACCCGCACCAGCAACCCCGGCCACAGCACCGCCGCCAGCGCGAGCAGTGCCTCCGCCACGGTCTGCCAGTCGGCCATCGAGAACCGGGTTCCGAGTACGGCGGTCGCGGCGACGGCGGTCACAGCACCGGGCGTTCCCGCCTCCGTGAGCCATCTCCGCCGGTCCCGCAGCAGCCGTACGGCGAAGTCCGCGGCCAGTCCCAGCCAGAAGGCGCAGGCCAGCGCGAAGGTGATACGGGACAGCACCTCGTACCCGGTGAGATGCAGGCCGACCGAGATGATGCCGGTCGCCATGACGACGGCTCCGGCCGCCGGCGGACGCTGCGCCCACCAGGCACGGAAGCGGGAGGTACCGGTACCGGACATGGGTCCGATGCTAGGGAGCGGCCCCGGTGCGGGCAGGGGGCCACGCGCGCGTGGCCGCCGAAAACACCTGCACGCGTGCGTGGCCGTCAAAAACACTCCCGGACTCGGCTCAGGCCGGCCGCACCACGCTGTGGATGAGCGAGGCGTCCCCGTAGTGGATCGACTCCTCGCGGACGTAGGCGCCGGGCTTCGGGGCGTGGATCATCGTGCCGTCGCCCACGTAGACACCGACGTGACTGGCGTCGTCGTGGAAGAAGACCAGGTCACCGGGTTGCGCGTCGGCCAGGTGGACTGTCGTGCCGGCGTTCGACTGGGCGGCGGTCGCGCGCGGGAGGGCGACTCCGGCGGCCTTCCAGGCGGCCTGGGTAAGGCCCGAGCAGTCGTACGAGCCGGGGCCCGCGGCACCCCAGACGTACGGTTTGCCGACCTGGGCGCGGGCGAAGGCGACGGCCTGCTGCGCGAGTGCCGCCGCTGCCTCTTGGCGCTGCTGCCGCGCGGCCGACTGCGACAACAGTGTGCGGGCGGTGGAGAGCTTCTCCTGGACGGTGGCCTTGGCCGTCCGCGGGTCGCTCCGCGTCCTGTCAGGGGCCTGGAGGCGCTTCCCCGTCGTCGTGGACCGCTCCGTGAGGTGTGCGGCGACCGCGTCCTTGCGGCGGGCGGCCAGCCGGCTCATCACCTGGGCATGGTCGTAGTGGTCGTGCGGGGTGGCGGTGAACGAACTCGGCTTTCCCCGCAGGGAGTTGATCTTCTGCGTGCGCTTGGGCGCGCTGCGCCTCTCGGTCGCCGAGTCCGCCCGGCGGTAGAGGTCGTCGATCTTCTGCTCGACCTCTCCGGGGCTCCGGTCGCCGCCGTCGTCGGCGGGGGTCCATATGCCTGCGATGCGCGAGCCCGCAGAACGCGGCTTGCGGTGCGACGACGCCAAGGAGGCGACTCCTTCCGGGGTCGGTGGGGCCGTGGAGCTTGATCGCACGCTAACCAATTTGTGTGGCTTGTGTGAAGGTCGATGGCCGATATGCCCGATACGTTTGAGTGACCTCGGTCATGTGTGCGTCTGGCCGTCGCTGACCGTTGTCGACCGGTTCTGGACCGTGAATTTTCCCGAGTTCTCGGGGTGGCGGCCGGTTGTCAGTGGGGCGCCCTAAACTCGGAGGGCGATGAGCAGCCTCTTTGACGACAGCTTCCTGGCGGATCTCAAGGCCCCTCGGGCCCACGAGGAAGAGCCCCCGCCACCGCCCGAGGACGAGCACGGACCGGAGCCGGTTCCGGACGACCTGTTCGGCGGGAAGTTCGACGTGCCCGCGAGCAGAGACGCCTACTACCGGGACGGCGCCCCGCGCCCGGCGGTGGACCCGGCAGCCCTCCTGGACGGGCTGAACGAGAACCAGCGCGCGGCAGTCGTCCACTCCGGCACCCCGCTGCTCATCGTGGCCGGCGCGGGCTCCGGCAAGACCCGTGTGCTCACCCACCGCATCGCCCACCTCCTCGGCGAGCGCCATGTGCACCCGGGCCAGATCCTCGCGATCACCTTCACCAACAAGGCCGCGGGCGAGATGAAGGAGCGCGTCGAGCAGCTCGTCGGCCCGCGCGCCAACGCGATGTGGGTGATGACCTTCCACAGCGCGTGCGTGCGCATCCTGCGCCGCGAGTCGAAGAAGCTCGGCTTCACCTCCTCGTTCTCGATCTACGACGCCGCCGACTCCAAGCGCCTGATGGCCCTGGTCTGCCGTGACCTGGACCTCGACCCGAAGCGTTACCCGCCCAAGTCGTTCAGCGCCCAGATCTCCAACCTGAAGAACGAACTGGTCGACGAGGAGGACTTCGCCGCCCGCGCGGCCGACGGCTTCGAGAAGACCCTCGCCCAGGCCTACGCCATGTACCAGTCGCGGTTGCGCGAGGCCAACGCCCTCGACTTCGACGACCTGATCATGACGACGGTCAACCTGCTCCGCGCCTTCCCGGACGTCGCCGAGCACTACCGCCGCCGCTTCCGCCACGTCATGGTCGACGAGTACCAGGACACCAACCACGCGCAGTACGCGCTCGTACGGGAACTCGTCGGCACCGGCGCGCACGACGAGGACGTACCCCCGAGCGAACACGACCTGCCGCCCGCCGAGTTGTGCGTCGTGGGCGACGCCGACCAGTCGATCTACGCCTTCCGGGGCGCGACGATCCGCAACATCCTCCAGTTCGAGGAGGACTACCCGAACGCGACGACGATCCTCCTGGAGCAGAACTACCGCTCCACACAGACGATCCTCTCCGCCGCCAACGCGGTCATCGAGCGCAACGAGTCGCGCCGCCCCAAGAACCTGTGGACCAACGCGGGCGCGGGCGCGCAGATCACCGGCTATGTGGCCGACACCGAGCACGACGAGGCGCAGTTCGTCGCCGAGGAGATAGACCGTCTCACCGACGCGGGCGAGGCCAAGGCCTCGGACGTCGCCGTCTTCTACCGGACGAACGCCCAGTCCCGTGTCTTCGAGGAGATCTTCATCCGCGTCGGCCTGCCCTACAAGGTCGTCGGCGGTGTCCGCTTCTACGAGCGCAAGGAGGTCCGGGACGTCCTGGCCTACCTCCGCGTCCTGGCCAACCCGGAGGACACGGTCCCGCTGCGCCGCATCCTCAACGTCCCCAAGCGCGGCATCGGCGAGCGCGCCGAGGCGATGATCGACGCCCTCTCGCAGCGCGAGAAGATCAGCTTCCCGCAGGCGCTGAAGCGCGTCGACGAGGCCTACGGCATGGCCGCGCGGTCGACGAACGCGGTCAAGAAGTTCAACACGCTGATGGAGGACCTCCGTACGATCGTCGAGTCCGGCGCCGGCCCGGCGACGGTCCTGGAGGCGATCCTCGAACGCACCGGCTATCTCGCCGAGTTGCAGGCCTCGACCGACCCGCAGGACGAGACCCGCATCGAGAACCTCCAGGAACTCGCCGCCGTGGCCCTGGAGTTCGAGCAGGAGAACAGTGCGGGCGACGGCGAGAGCGAGACGCCCGTCGGGCTCGCCGCCTTCCTGGAGCGGGTGGCGTTGGTCGCCGACTCGGACCAGATCCCCGACGAGGACGAGGACGGCTCCGGAGTCATCACCCTGATGACTCTCCACACCGCTAAGGGACTTGAGTTCCCGGTGGTCTTCCTCACCGGCATGGAGGACGGCGTCTTCCCGCACATGCGTGCCCTCGGCCAGACCAAGGAGCTGGAGGAGGAGCGTCGCCTCGCCTACGTCGGCATCACGCGCGCGCGGGAACGCCTGTACCTGACCCGGTCCTCGCTGCGCAGCGCATGGGGACAGCCGTCGTACAACCCGCCCTCCCGCTTCCTGGAGGAGATCCCGGCGGCGCACGTGGAGTGGAAGCGGACCGGTGCCATGGCGGCCCCGCCGTCCACGGGTCCGGCCTCGGGCATCGCGGCCTCGCTGTCCTCGACCCGCTCGCGCTCGTCGGCGTCGGGCGCGTCGGGCTTCGCCACGCGCAGGGCCTCGGAGAAGCCGGTCGTGTCCCTGGCGGTCGGTGACCGGGTCACCCACGACCAGTTCGGCCTCGGCACGGTCGTCGGCGTGAACGGCACGGGGGCGAACGCGGAGGCGACGGTCGACTTCGGAGAGGCCAAGCCGAAGCGCCTGCTGCTGCGGTACGCGCCGGTGGAAAAGCTGTAGGGGGAGCGGGAGTTACGTCGGGTCGAGCCCGTGGCTGCGAAGCCACGGGAGCGGGTCGATCGCCGCGCCGCCCGCGGGGCGCACCTCGAAGTGCAGGTGCGGGCCGGTCGAGTTGCCGGAGTTCCCGGAGTACGCGATCGGGTCGCCGGCCTTCACCGTCGTACCGGGGGCGACGCGGTAGCTGGAGAGGTGGCAGTACCAGGTCTGCGTGCCGTCCTTCTCCGTGAGGATCAGCATGTTGCCGTAGGCGCTGTTCCACTTGGTGGTGACGACGCCGTCGGTCGCGGCCATCACCGTCGTGCCGTACGAGACGGGGAAGTCGATGCCCGTGTGCACGGACATCCAGTTGACGCCGGCCTGGCCGAAGTAGGCGCTGAGGCCCTTCTGCGTCACCGGCAGCACGTACTTGGGGCGCAGCCGCTCCTTGCGGGCCGCCTCCGCCGCCGCCTTCTTCTTCTCGGCCTCCTGCTGGGCCTTGAGGTCGATACGTTCCTGCGTACGGCTGGCCCGGTCGGCGAAGTCGTCGGCGCCGGCGGACAGGCTCTTGATCTGCGCGTCGAGCTTGTTGTTCGCGACGGAGGGCTTCACCGTGGTCGCGTCGGAGGCGGACGCCGTCGTGTCGCTGCCGCCGGTCAGCGTGCCGACGGACGCGGCGGCGATCCCCGCCACCCCCATCACACACGCGGACGGCACGGCGATCGTCATCAGCGCGGACCGCTTCGGAGGCGTACGGCGCCGGGAACGGCTCCCGTTGCGGCCCGCGGCCCGCGAGGCGGTCGCCGGGGCCGGAGTGAACTCCTCCTGGTCTTCGAGGAGTTCGGGCAGCGCCTCGGATCCGTCCCGGTCCGGCTCGGCCGTGTCGAGGGCGGGCATCTCGCCGGTCGCGGTCAACTCGCCGTCTTCCGGGGCGGGTTCGTCGTACGAGTCCCCGTGTGTCCCGTCGTACGTGCCCTCGTGCGTCATGTCGTACGACGCCTGCTCGAAGGTGGTGGTCGCGTCGGCGGGGCTGCCGTCGGCGTTCCACTGCGTGGCGTCGTAGGCGCCGGTGTCGAAGGCCTGCGTGCCCCATTCCCACTGCTGGGTCTGGTCGGCGGGCGCGGCGGAATGGGCCGACTGGTCGGGCTGGAGCCAGGCGTCGGCGTTCCACTGGCCGCTGTGGTCGTGGCCGGTGGCCTGCGGCGGGATGGCGGACAGCTGCTGGTAGTCGGCCGACCAGGCGGTGGTCCCGTACGCGCCCGTGTCGTTGTAGGCGGCGTGGTGCTGGGCCGCGTACGGGTCGTAGTTCAGGGTGTGTTGACCACCCGTGGACCAGGCCGAGGAGTCGTAGGCGCCGGTGGCGTGCGAGCCGGTGTCGTGGCTCTGCATGTCGCCGAAGAGGGGGTCGGTGGCGAAGCTCGCGGTGGCCTGGCCGATGTCCGCGCCGGGGTGAAAACCCGTGGCGGAGTGGTCGCCGTACGTGGTGAAGTCACCGTACTGAGCGTCCTGTCCGCCGTACGACGCGTACTGCGCCGAGGTGGCATCGGAAGCCGGAGCCGGGGTGGTCATGATCCCCGACGGGTGACGGTCGTTCACCAACTTCCTTCTCTTTCGCCTCGACAACAGGGGCTGGCAGAGCAGTGCGGCGACTGTACCCGGCAGTACGCGGGCCCGACAATCTTCCTCAGGTTTCGCGTCAGCCGGAAACGGGCATTCGGCCGTGTTTCGGGGGACGGCGGGCATGGGTTTGGCCTTGCGTTCGAATGACGTTCGAGGCTGGAGGCTGTTCAGCCGCTGTCGGCGCCCTGTGTGGACGCTTCGAAGAGCATGGAAATGCTTCCCGTGCCGGAGGCCGGGCGCGTTGACTGCGGTCGACGGCATTCGACGTGGGGAGAGCGTCATGAGGGTGTGGAAACGTGCGGGGATCGCTGTGGTGCTGGCAGCGGCGACGGTCGGCCTCGTGGGTCCGGCGGCATCGGCCGCCCCCGCGCAGTGGGAGACAAGCCGCGCGCACCGGCTCGCGCCGACGCAGGGCGCGGCGGTGTTCCCGGCGGCGGAGGCGGGCACCGTCAGTGTTCGGTGCGGGGACCCTTGCTACCAATAGGAGCCGCGCGCCCCTGAAGCGCGGCGCCGGTCAGGCCACCGTCAGGCCGCCCCGGCGAGTGGCGGCAGGCGCTTCCGATCGTGGCGTGTCGAGGGCCTGGCAGATACCCGTCGCGACGGCCGGGTGTACCGGCAGCGCGAGATGGCCGATACCGCTGACCTGCACGTTCTGGGTGATCAGGTCGGGGTGGTCGATGCGGGCGGTCTCCAGCGGCTCCATCAGGTGGTCGAGGTCGCTCCAGAAGCTGACGAAATGCGTACGGCAGCCGGGGGCGGGCAGGCCCAGTTCCTCGATCACCGCCGAGCCGGGCCGCATCTGGCGGACGATCGGATGGGCGTTGGCCAGCGGGACCACGGCGGTGCCGGAGTGCGGGGTCCCGAGCGTCACCAGCGTGCGGACCCGCAGGTCACCGCCGAGCCGCTGCACGTAGTAGCGCGCGATCAGCCCGCCCAGGCTGTGCCCGACGATGTCCACCTGCTCACTGCCCGTGCGCTCGCAGATCTCCTCGATATGCCGGCCGAGCAGCTCGGCGGCGGTCCGGATGTCGCAGGTCAGCGGCGAGTAGTTGAGCGATTCGACCGGCCGGCGCCCGTGCTGGGCCAGGGCCCGGCGCAGCAGCACGAACACCGAGCGGTTGTCGATGAACCCGTGCAACAGCACCACCGGGGGTTTCGCCTCGGTCGGCAGTGGTGCCGCGTCCTCCGGGGAGGGGGCCGGAGGAAGCGGCAGCCTGCGTTCCTGGGTGATGCCGGACGGATAGAGGAGAAGGTGGCCCGCGAGGATCGCGATCTCCAGGGCCGTCGCTTTCAGGAGGGTCATGGAGAGCCCCGCCAGCCTGCTGGGCAGGAGGCGCTGGCAGAGGGGGAGAAGGGGCTGCACCGCCCTGGTGACCTTCATGGCCGACCTCCTGTCGGCACACGGATCGACAGCTCCGTCCCCCGTGTGCCCTCGTGGGAGGCCACCGCGAGGACCACCGGCAAAGCGCGAGGGGTACGCGCGGGGCGGGCGTGGCGCACCTGCCCTGCGTGCCCTTCGTGCCTGCGCCGATGCGCCGCGCCACCACGGCGCGCGGCCTGCGGCGCGGTGGTGCGGCGACCTCGTTGCGGCTCCCGTTGCGCTTGTTCCCGCTGGAACGCTGCGCGGTGAACGTGTCCCATCGTGTGATTTCCCCCTCGGTATCCACCGCGAAACTGCCGGTTGCGGGATGCTGGAGATAACGTTCGTTCACTCCCCGCACCGGCGCGGGTGCCGCGGTACCCGTCGGTAGGGATGAACGCAGTCGCTTCATGGAGGCAGTGATGGGTGTGGCAGCCGGTCCGATCCGCGTGGTGGTGGCCAAGCCGGGGCTCGACGGCCACGACCGCGGGGCCAAGGTGATCGCGCGGGCGCTGCGTGACGCCGGTATGGAGGTCATCTACACCGGCCTCCACCAGACGCCCGAGCAGATCGTCGACACCGCGATCCAGGAGGACGCCGACGCGATCGGCCTGTCCATCCTCTCCGGCGCCCACAACACGCTCTTCGCCGCGGTGATCGACCTGCTGAAGCAGCGCGAGGCGGAGGACATCCTCGTGTTCGGCGGCGGGATCATCCCCGAGGCGGACATCGCCCCCCTCAAGGAGAAGGGCGTCGCGGAGATCTTCACCCCCGGGGCGACCACACAGTCCATCGTCGACTGGGTGCGGGAGAACGTGCGGCAACCGGCCGGGGCGTAAGGCCAGGGGGCTTCGCTTTGCGACGCCGGTGATCATCCCGCCTACGGCGCCTCCAGCTCCGCCGCCATCGTGCCCCGCAACCGCAACGTCGTCACCAACCGCTGAAACGCCTCCGCCCAATAGCCCCCCGCTCCCGGTGCCGCGTCCTCCGACTCGTCCGGCACCGCCAGCAACCCGTCGAGTCGGCTCGCCTCGGCCGGATCGAGACACCGCTCGGCCAGTCCCATCACCCCACTGAAACTCCATGGGTAACTCCCCGCGTCCCGCGCGATGTTGAGCGCGTCCACCACCGCCCGCCCCAGCGGCGCGGCCCACGGCACCGCGCACACCCCGAGCAGCTGAAACGCCTCGGAAAGCCCCTGCGCCGCGATGAACCCGGCCACCCACTCGGCCCGTTCACCCCCGCCCAGCGTGCTCAGCAGCTTGGCGCGCTCGGCCAGCGACACCGCCCCCGGCCCGCCCGCCTCGGGCGCCGACGGCGACCTGAGCAACGCCCGGGACCACTCGGCGTTCCGCTGTCGTACGGCCGCCCGGCACCACGCGGCGTGCAGCTCGCTCCGCCAGTCGTCCGCCACCGCGAGCGCCACGATCTCCCGGGGCGTACGGCCGCCCAGTCGCCGTTCCCAGGTCCCGAGCGGTGTCGCCTCCACCAACTGGCCCAGCCACCACGACCGTTCACCGCGCCCGGCCGGAGCCTTGGCGATCACGCCGTCCCGTTCCATGCCCGGGTCGCACTCGTGCGGTGCCTCCACGACCAGGCCGGGTTCCCCGCTCGTCCGGTCGACGGCCACGCAGGCCGTGGCTCGGACCGCCATCCGCGCGGCGAGCGCCGAGTCCGGGAGCGCCGACAGCAACTCCGCCGCCGTGGCCCGTACGTTGCGGCTCCGGTCGGCCAACGCCTGTTCCAGGAAGGGTTCGTCCTCGGCCGTCAGCCCCGTCCGCAGCGAGTCGAGGAACATCAGCCGGTCCTCCGCCCGCTCCGTCGCCCAGGTGGTGACGAGCAACTCCCGTGCGACCGCGGGCCGTTGTGCGCGTATCGCCGCGAGCAGCGCGACCCGCTCGGCGAACAGCCCCTCCTGCCACAGCTGTTGGACCTGCCCCGGGTCGTCGAGGTCCGGCAGGGCCGTGCCGCCGCCCGGGGTGGCACGGAGGGCGAACCGCCAGTCCGGGTTCAGCCGGGCCAGCCACAACGCGCGCGGGCCCGCGAACTCCAGCGCCGCCGGCCGCAGATCCGTACGCCCCCGGGCCGCGTCCAACAGCGCGGGCAGCACCTGGACGGGCGCGCCGAAACCGCGCGCGTTGACCGCCGCGAGCCACTGGGGCAGCAACTCCATCAGATCGGGCGAGCTGCCCCGCCGTCCCCCGCCGCCCGTGCCCGGACGGTCGGTGAGCAGCATCACCAGTCTGCGGGCCGCCGCCACGGGCAGCGGCGGACGGGTGTCGGGCACGGCAGGCTCCGGCCGCTCGGCCGCCCGCGCCGGACGGAGCCCCGCCCGCCGTCGTACGGTCGCCACGGCCGCCGCGTCCAACAGCGCCACGGGCGCGTCCTGGCCCGGCGCACACCACGAAGGCGTACGGCGGTCCGTGCCGAGCAGCGCCGTGGTGACGAGTTCCTCCCAGTCGCCCGCGGCGGAGGTGCTGTTCATGCGGTGCCTTTCCGTCGAGTTGGTGGGTGCGCTCAGCACAGCGACACCGGCGAATCGGTGGGTGCGCTCAGCACAGGGAGACCGGCTCTCCGGCCGCCTCCGGCCAAGCCGTCAGCGGGGTGAAGCCCCGGTGGCCCAGCTCGCCGAAGACCTTGACCGGGGCGCCGCCGGAGAGCGCGACGAGCCGCCACAGGCCGGGCCGGGAACGGGCGGCGGGAGTGAGGGGGAGCGCCGACTCCGAGTCGGCGTCCGCCAGTTGCCAGGAGTCGCCGTCCGGGGTCGGTACGACGCGGTCCAGGGTCACCGGGACCGCGTCCAGCCACGGGTCGTCCCGCAGCGCCTCCCCGTAGCGGGCAGCGGCCT
This sequence comes from Streptomyces sp. NPDC050548, assembly GCF_044457385.1. NCBI lineage: Bacteria > Bacillati > Actinomycetota > Actinomycetes > Kitasatosporales > Streptomycetaceae > Streptomyces > Streptomyces sp. NPDC050548. The sequence goes on along the minus strand of NZ_JBITGV010000001.1, from coordinate 661,814 downwards.
GTTCCGTCGTCACACCTCGCGGACGTGCCGTCGTCGGCCCCGGCGGCGCGAACTGCTCGCCCAGGGCCGCCCGGAGCTGCCCGGCACCGGGGAACGCGGACACCTCCGCCTCCAGTGCCAGCCCGACCGGCAGCGCGAGTTCGGGGGCACGGCCCGCCGCGCCGTAGGAGAGGAGCAGGCTCGTGCGGTCCGACGCCGTGCCGTGCAGCCATATCCGGCGCGTCGTCAGTTTCGCGTCCGCCGTGTCGTACTGGGCCAGGACCAGCCAACTGTCGCGCACCGGCGGGCCGTCCGCCGAACCGGGCAGGCCGATACGGGAACGGACCGTCGCCGCCAGACCAGCTGGCAGCAACTCGCGGCGCAGCCAGGCCCGGTCGAGAAGATGGAGCAGCGCGCACTCCTCCAGCAGCCGCACCGGCCAGCCCGGTCCCGAGGACGGGATCGCGCCCAACTCCCGTGCCCGCGCGGCCAGTCCGGGCGCCTGCGCGTCGACCATGCGGGCCGCGGTCTCCTCCCACAGCCCGTACCCCGCCTGCTCCGCCGAGGCCAGCCCGGTGCGCAGCAGGTCCGTCAGCCGCTGCTCCAACTCGCCCGCGCCCGCGGTGATCCGCTCGGCCCGGCGCTCCGCCCTGCGCCGCGCCGCCTCCGGATCAGCGGCGGCCGGGGAACCGGACGCGTCCGCCGCCCGTTTCTCCTCCGTCCGCTTGCGCCGCCCCGCCAGCCACTGCTCGGCCCAGTCCGGCGCCTGCCCCGCCGGCACCGCGCCGGCCTCGCCCGCCCACAACAGCAGCAGTCCCAGCGCGTGTTTGCACGGGAACTTGCGGCTCGGACAACTGCACTTGTACGCCGGCCCCGCGGCGTCCGCGATGTCGACGACCGTCTGATACGGCTTGCTGCCGCTGCCCTTGCACAGCCCCCACACCGTCCCCTCGTCGGAACTCCCCGCCTCGGACCACGGCCCCGCCGCCCCGAGCTTGCTTCCCGCTTTGCGTGACGCTGCGTCAGGCGCCAGTGCCAGCACCTGATCAGCCGTCCAGCGCACCCCCTGCTGAGTCATGACATCGAAGGTAGATCCCGGCACTGACAATCGGCCTGGCGCGAGCGTTTCCGCAGGTCAGATCGCATTGTCAGTGGCGTGGTGCACGGTGGACACCAGATCCGAACCGGCCGAGCTGGAGGGGGCCTCAGCCATGACTGTGTCCGCAGAACCCATGAACGCGCAGGCGAGTGAGAAGCAGACGGCCGAGCGGCCGGAGGCACTGCGTCCGCACGCCGAGGACGCCTTCGCCGACGAACTCGCCGCGCTCGCCGCACAGGACGACCGGCCGCGCCCGGTCCGCTGGAAGATGTCGCCGTGGGCGGTCGCCACCTACCTCCTCGGCGGCATTCTGCCGGACGGCACGGTGATCACACCGAAGTACGTCGGCCCGCGCCGCATCGTCGAGGTCGCCGTCACCACACTCGCCACCGACCGCGCCCTGCTCCTGCTCGGCGTGCCCGGCACCGCCAAGACCTGGGTCTCCGAGCACCTGGCCGCCGCCGTCAGCGGTGACTCGACGCTGCTCGTGCAGGGCACGGCGGGCACACCGGAGGAGGCGATCCGCTACGGATGGAACTACGCGCAGCTGCTCGCCAACGGCCCGAGCCGCGACGCCCTCGTGCCCAGCCCCGTCATGCGGGCCATGGCGGAGGGGATGACGGCACGGGTCGAGGAACTGACCCGTATCCCCGCCGACGTACAGGACTCGCTGATCACGATCCTGTCGGAGAAGACGCTGCCCATACCGGAGTTGGGAGGGGAGGTGCAGGCCGTCCGCGGCTTCAACCTGATCGCCACGGCGAACGACCGCGACCGCGGCGTCAACGACCTCTCCAGCGCTCTGCGCCGCCGTTTCAACACGGTGGTGCTGCCGTTGCCGGAGAGCGCGGACGCCGAGGTCGACATCGTCGCCCGCCGCGTCGACCAGATCGGCCGCTCGCTCGACCTGCCGGCGGTGCCCGAGGGCGTCGACGAGATCCGCCGGGTGGTGACCGTCTTCCGTGAACTGCGCGACGGGATCACGGCGGACGGGCGCACGAAGCTGAAGTCGCCCAGCGGCACGCTGTCCACGGCCGAGGCGATCTCCGTAGTCACCAACGGACTAGCCCTGGCAGCCCACTTCGGCGACGGACTGCTGCGGCCGAGCGACGTCGCCGCGGGCATCCTCGGCGCCGTCGTCCGCGATCCGGCGGCCGACCGGGTCATCTGGCAGGAGTACCTGGAAGCGGTCGTCCGGGAGCGCGACGGCTGGAAGGACTTCTACCGGGCCTGCCGTGAGGTGAGCGCGTGAGCGCGGCCAGGGGAACCGTCGACGAGGACTCCACTTGGTGCTGGACGCGGAAGGGAGGGGGACGAAGTGACCGGAACTGAGCCGCTGTTGCTCGGGGTGCGGCATCACGGGCCCGGTTCGGCGCGGGCCGTGCGGGCGGCGCTGGCGGCGGCCCGGCCGCGGGTCGTACTGATCGAGGGGCCGCCCGAGGCCGACGCGCTGATTCCGCTGGCCGCCGACGAGGACATGCGACCGCCGGTCGCGCTCCTCGCCCACGCCGTCGACGAGCCCGGCCGTTCGGCCTTCTGGCCACTGGCCGAGTTCTCCCCGGAATGGGTCGCGATCCGCTGGGCCCTGGAGCACGGGGTACCGGCCCGTTTCATCGACCTTCCGGCCACGCACACGCTGGCGTGGGGGAGGGAAGAGAAGGACACCTCGGAAACACCGGACGCCGAGAACGAGCCCACGAGCGAGAAGCGGCAGCCGGACCCGCCCGCCCCCGGCACACCCTCCGGCCCGGACATCCGGGTCGATCCCCTCGCCGTGCTCGCCGAGACCGCGGGGTACGACGACCCCGAGCGCTGGTGGGAGGACGTCGTAGAGCACCGGGGTGCGGGGGACCGGGACCCGTTCGCGCCGTTCACCGCGCTGGAGGAGGCCATGGGGGCGCTGCGCGAGACGTACGGGGCCGGCGGGCACGACCGGGACCTGGTGCGCGAGGCGTACATGCGGCTCCAACTGCGCGCGGCACAGCGGGAGTTCGAGGACGGGGTGGCCGTGGTGTGCGGGGCCTGGCATGTGCCCGCGCTCCGGCAGCGGACGGCTGTCGCCGCGGACCGCGCCCTGCTGAAGGGACTGCCCAAGGTCAAGGCGGAGCTGACCTGGGTGCCGTGGACACACCGCCGGCTGTCGCGGGCCGGCGGGTACGGCGCGGGCATCGACTCGCCGGGCTGGTACGGCCATCTCTTCGCCGTGCCGGACCGGCCCGTCGAGCGGTGGATGACCAAGGTCGCGGGGCTGCTGCGGGAGGAGGACCGCATCGTCTCCCCGGCCCATGTCATCGAGGCGGTACGGCTGGCGGAGACCCTCGCGGTGATGCGGGGCCGTCCCCTGGCGGGGCTCGGCGAGACCACCGACGCGGTCCGCGCGGTGATGTGCGAGGGCTCGGACGTCCCGTTGTCCCTGGTGCGCGACCGGCTCGTCGTCGGGGATGTGCTGGGCGAGGTGCCGGCGGGCGCCCCGGCCGTGCCGCTGCAGCGCGACCTCGACCGGCAGCAGCGCAGCCTGCGGCTCAAACCGGAGGCGCTGGAGCGGGAGTTGGAGCTCGACCTGCGCAAGGAGACCGACGCGGCGCGCAGCAGACTGCTGCACAGGCTGCGGCTGCTGTCGGTCGAGTGGGGCGAGCCGGTCGCCTCTCGGGGCAGCACGGGTACGTTCCGGGAGACGTGGCGGCTGCGCTGGGAACCGGAGCTGACGGTGCGGGTCGCCGAGGCGGGGGTCTGGGGCACGACCGTGCTCGCCGCGGCGACCGCAAAGGCGGAGGCCGACGCGATCGGGGCGCAGAGCCTCGCCGACGTCACCGCACTCGCCGAGCACTGCCTGCTGGCCGAGCTGCCGGACGCGCTCCCCGTGGTGATGCGGATCCTCGCCGACCGCGCCGCCCTCGACACGGACGTCGGCCACCTCGCCCAGGCGCTGCCCGCCCTGGTCCGTTCGCTGCGCTACGGCGACGTACGCGGCACCGACACCGGCGCGCTGACGGAGGTCGCCGCGGGCCTCGCCGAGCGGATCTTCGTCGGCCTGCCCCCGGCCTGCACGGCCCTCGACGCGGACGCGGCCGAGGAGATGCGACGCCATGTGGACGCGGTGCACGGGGCGGTGGGACTGCTGGGGGATGCCGGCGGTGGGGCAGGGAGGGGTAAGCCCGCGGAGGCCGGGAGCGGCGATGCCTCCGCGCCGGGGCACGAGGAAGCCCCCACCCCCACCTCGGCCCTCGGCCACGGCGACCTGCGTCGTCGCTGGCGTGCGGTGCTTCGGACGCTCTCCGCGCGGGACACCGTGCCGGGCGTCATCCGGGGGCGGGCCGTACGACTTCTGCTGGACGGTGGGGAGTTGGGGCCGGACGAGGCGGCCCGGCTGATGGGGCTGGTGCTCTCGCCCGGGACACCGCCGTCGGACGCGGCGGCGTGGATCGAGGGCTTCGTCGGCGCCGGGGGCGGGCTGCTCCTCGTGCACGACGAGCGGCTGCTCGGGCTGGTGGACGCATGGCTGACCGGAGTGACGGCGGAGGCGTTCACGGACGTACTGCCGTTGCTGCGGCGCACGTTCTCGGCGTACGAGCCGGGGGTGCGCAGAACGCTCGGCGAGCTGGTCCGGCGGGGGCCCGGAAAACAGACGGGGGCGGTGGCGGCGGCGGTCGGGATATCCGGGTTCGGCGCGGAGTCGGACGCCGGGCGGGCGGACGCGGTGGTGCCGGTGCTGCGGCTGCTGCTGGGGCTGGACGACTTGGTGGGGAACAGCGACAACGAGCTTGTGGGGGTGGCGGGATGATGACGGCGAGCAGCGGTAGGCAGGGCACGAGGAGGCCGGGGGAGCGGGCTCAGCCGGCGGGTGCCGGACGGCGGACCGCGGCGGGTGTCGGGCGTCGGACGGAGGATCGTCCCGCGACTGTCGTGCGGGTCGTCCCGTTGTGGGAAGGACTGCGGGACGGGGTGCGCGGATGACGGCGACCGGTGCGACGGGGACGACGGTGGGCGAGCCGGCGGGGGCGGCCGGCGCGGTGGCGGCTGCGAGCGGGGTGGCTGGGACGGCCGGGGCGAGGGCGGTGACCGCGAGCGGGGTCGCCGGGGTGGCCGACGCGGGGGCGGTGGCGGCAAACGGGTCGGCTGGGAAGGCTGGCGCGGTGGTGGTGCACGGGGTGGCCGGCGCGAGGGCGGTGACCGCGAATGGGGTGGCTGGGGCGGCTGACGCGGTGGCGGTGGTGGTGGCGAGCGGGTCGGCGGGGAAGGCTGGCGCGGTGGTGGCTGCGAATGGGGTGGCTGGGGTGGACGGGGCGAGGGCGGCGAGCGGGTCGGCGGGGAAGGCCGGCGCGGTGGCGGTGCACGGGGTGCAGGGGGTGGCCGGGGTGGCCGGTGCGAGGGCGGTGACCGCGAATGGGGTGGCCGGGGTGGCCGACGCAAGGGCGCTGACCGCGAACGCGGTAACCGGCGCGGCCGACACGAGGGCGGTGACGGCGAACGGGTCGGCCGGGAAGGCCGGTGCGGTGACCGCGAGCGGGTCGGCCGGGGAGGCCGGCGCGGTGGCGGTGAACGGGGTGGTCGGGGCGGCCGCCGCTGTGGCGACGACGGCGAACGGCGTGGCCGGCGCGGTGGCGGCGACCGTGAACGGCGTGGCCGGGGCGGGCGCCGTCGGTGGGGGCGTGGACCCCGGGGAGGAGCGGTTGCGGCGGTGGCGGATGGTGCTCGGGGGTGACGCGGCCGATGGCACCGGGTGTGCGTTGTCCGGGCGGGACGCCGCGATGGACGGGGCGTTGGCCGCGCTGTACGGCAGGGGGGACAAGGAGCGGGCGGGGAAGGACCGTTCGGCGGGGCTCGGGGTGTCGGCGCCGTCCGTCGCGCGCTGGCTCGGGGACATCCGGACGTACTTCCCCTCCTCCGTCGTCCAGGTGATGCAGCGCGACGCCATCGACCGGCTCGGGCTGTCCGCGCTGCTGCTCGAACCGGAGATGCTGGAAGCGGTCGAGGCCGACGTGCACCTGGTCGGCACGCTGCTCTCCCTCAACAAGGCGATGCCGGAGACCACGAAGGAGACGGCACGGATGGTGGTGCGCAAGGTCGTCGAGGACCTGGAGAAGCGGCTCGCCACCCGCACCCGGGCCACCCTCACCGGCGCCCTCGACCGCAGCGCCCGTATCAACCGGCCGCGCCACCACGACATCGACTGGAACCGCACGATCGCGGCCAACCTCAAGCACTACCTGCCCGAGTACCGGACGATCGTGCCGGAGCGGCTGATCGGATACGGGCGGGCCTCCCAGTCCGTGAAGAAGGAGGTCGTCCTCTGTATCGACCAGTCCGGGTCGATGGCCGCGTCCGTCGTCTACGCCTCCGTGTTCGGGGCGGTGCTGGCGTCCATGCGGTCGATCGACACCCGGCTCGTCGTCTTCGACACGGCGGTCGTCGACCTCACCGACCAGCTCGACGACCCGGTGGACGTGCTCTTCGGGACCCAGCTCGGCGGCGGTACGGACATCAACAGGGCGCTCGCGTACTGCCAGTCGCAGATCACCCGGCCCGCGGAGACGGTGGTCGTGCTGATCAGCGACCTCTACGAAGGGGGGATACGGAACGAGATGCTCAAGCGGGTCGCGGCGATGAAGGCGTCGGGGGTGCAGTTCGTGACGCTGCTCGCGCTGTCCGACGAGGGGGCACCGGCGTACGACCGCGAACACGCCGCCGCGCTGGCCGCGTTGGGGGCGCCGGCCTTCGCCTGTACGCCCGACCTGTTCCCGGAGGTGATGGCGGCGGCGATCGAGAAGCGGCCGCTGCCGATACCGGACACCGCCTGACGAACCGGCATCGGTGGTGACGAACGGGCTTGTGGGACAGGGGGGTTGTGCGTCTCCGAACCGCCCGTGCAAGGATCGTCGCCTCATGATCTGGCCCGCCGCACTGTCCGGTGCCGCCCTGCGCGTGCTGCGTACGGCGGTTGGGCGGCGTGTGCTGCAACTGGCTCTGCTGGTGGGCGGGTTGTGCGCGCTCGGGTTGCTGTGCGGGGGACAGGCACAGGCGGCGGACGGGGTTCTGGGCACGCCGGTGAGTCTCGGCAGGCCGGGGATTCCGGTGGTGGCTCCGGTGGCTCCGGTGGCTTCGGCGGTGAAGGCGGTTCCGCTTCAGGTTCAGGCGCCTGTCGTCGCTCCGGTACTGGCTCCGGTCTCGGACACCGTGGAGCGGGTCGTGCGGCCCGTGAGCGACGTGGTGACGAAGACGGTGACCGCGGTGTTGGCCGAGGCGCCTTCGTTGCCCTCGCTGCCCACCTTGCCCTCGCTGCCCCCTTTGCCCTCGGTCCCCGTAGTGCCGAGTCAGCCCGTGCCCCCGGTCCAGGAGCCTCCGGCGCACACCGCGCCGGTGGCGGTGCCTGCGCCCGTCCGGTCGGCCCCGCAGCCTTCGGGTGATCGGCATCGTTCGGATGCGAGGCCCGCCGAGGCGGTCGTAGGCACAGGCGTGACGTACGGGCCGCGCGTCGCCGCCGGCGCCGATGAGGTCGGCGCCGCAGGGCATGCGGGCGTACGTCATGCGCCGTCCGTCAGGCGCGCCCCGGCGCACCAGGCACCCGGCGGTGACCCGGACGGCGCCCCGCGCGATCAGCAGGCGGTGGACGGCGGTGGGGCGCGGCACTGTGACGCGCAGGCCGTGACGTCGGGCCACAGGGTGGTCGTGCGGTTCGTGCGCGGTGTCGCCGAGGGTGTGGACGCGGCGGAGACCCGGGACAGGTACCGGGACGTTCCCGTCTTCCCAGGCTAGGCAGGCCTTTTCCGGCAGTTGAGCTGCCCGGAACGTCGCCATGCCCCCTTTTCGCGATGCCTGAGGAACGACGTACGCATGAGCACCCGTATGAACCAGAACACCGACATCACCCCGGCCGAAGTCCGGCGACGTCTCGTCGATGCCGTGGTCTCCGTCCCGCGAGGGTCCCGGGTCAGGGCCGCCGCGGCCATCCAAGGCGCACGTGCCGCACGTGCCGCATGTGCCGCACGCGCGGCACGCCCAGGACACATCGTGCGCACCCGGGCCGTCCGGCACTGGGAGTAACAGACTCCGTGAGGCAGTGACCCCGGACGGCCGAATGCCGTCGGTCTGTCCGGGGGCGCGCCTCGCGGTATGGGGTCCCGCCGGGCCAGCCCCAACCCGGCGGGACCCAGCCCGGGACGACCCGCCTGAGCGACCGCCCGTAAGCCCCGTCCGCGGCACTCCGTGTCACGGATCCCGGCATCATGTGACAGGTATCACCGCTCAGGTGTGACCCTCGATTTAGGGGCCCCCTGCAAGCAGCGATAACCTGCGAGACGGACATGCCGCGCGCTCGGTCACCGTGTGCGCCTCCCTTGTGACAGCGGACGTCACGTTGCCCTTCGCGGCACGCCCACGCATCCAACGAACCGCGAGATCACTGAGGACGGAAGCGCGTGGACCTGTTCGAGTATCAGGCGAGGGACCTCTTCGCCAAGCACGATGTACCGGTGCTGGCCGGTGAAGTCATCGACACGCCTGAGGCGGCCCGCGCAGCCACAGAGCGTCTCGGTGGCAAGTCCGTCGTCAAGGCCCAGGTGAAGGTCGGCGGCCGTGGCAAGGCGGGTGGCGTGAAGCTCGCCGCCACCCCGGACGAGGCCGTCGCGCGTGCGACGGACATCCTCGGCATGGACATCAAGGGCCACACGGTCCACAAGGTGATGATCGCCGAGACCGCGCCCGAGATCGTCGAGGAGTACTACGTCTCGTACCTCCTCGACCGCACCAACCGCACCTTCCTCGCCATGGCGTCCGTCCAGGGCGGCGTGGAGATCGAGGTCGTCGCGGAGGAGAACCCCGAGGCGCTCGCGAAGGTCCCGGTCAACGCCAACGAGGGCGTGAGCATCGAGAAGGCCCGTGAGATCGTCGCGCAGGCGAAGTTCCCGGCCGACGTCGCCGAGCAGGTCGCCGAGATCCTGGTGACGCTGTGGGACACCTTCGTCAAGGAGGACGCCCTCCTCGTCGAGGTCAACCCCCTCGCGAAGGTCGCCGACGGCCGTGTCATCGCCCTCGACGGCAAGGTCTCGCTGGACGAGAACGCCGAGTTCCGCCAGCCGGAGCACGAGGCGCTGATCGACCACGCCGCCGCCAACCCGCTTGAGGCCGCCGCCAAGGCGAAGAACCTCAACTACGTCAAGCTCGACGGCGAGGTCGGCATCATCGGCAACGGCGCGGGTCTCGTCATGAGCACCCTGGACGTCGTCGCGTACGCCGGTGAGAACCACGGCGGCGTGAAGCCGGCCAACTTCCTCGACATCGGCGGCGGCGCGTCCGCGGCCGTGATGGCGAACGGCCTGGAGATCATCCTGGGCGACCCCGACGTCAAGTCGGTCTTCGTCAACGTCTTCGGTGGCATCACCGCGTGCGACGAGGTCGCCAACGGCATCGTGCAGGCGCTGCAGCTGCTCGCGGACAGGGGCGAGGAAGTCACCAAGCCCCTCGTCGTCCGCCTCGACGGCAACAACGCCGAGCTGGGTCGCAAGATCCTCTCCGACGCCAACCACCCGCTGGTCCAGCGCGTGGACACCATGGACGGCGCGGCCGACAAGGCCGCCGAGCTCGCGGCTGCGAAGTAAGGGACGAGGGACAAAACAGCCATGGCTATCTTCCTCACCAAGGACAGCAAGGTCATCGTCCAGGGCATGACCGGCTCCACGGGCATGAAGCACACCAAGCTCATGCTGGCGGACGGCACCAACATCGTCGGTGGCGTCAACCCCCGTAAGGCCGGCACGTCCGTCGACGTCGACGGCACCGAGATCCCGGTCTTCGGCACGGTCGCCGAGGCGATCGAGAAGACGGGCGCGAACGTATCCGTCCTCTTCGTACCGCCGGCCTTCTCCAAGGCCGCCGTCGTCGAGGCGATCGACGCGGAGATCCCGCTCGCGGTGGTCATCACCGAGGGCATCGCCGTCCACGACTCGGCCGCGTTCTACGCGTACGCGGTCGCGAAGGGCAACAAGACCCGGATCATCGGCCCGAACTGCCCCGGTCTCATCACCCCGGGCCAGTCCAACGCCGGCATCATCCCGGGCGACATCACCAAGCCGGGCCGTATCGGTCTGGTCTCGAAGTCCGGCACGCTGACGTACCAGATGATGTACGAGCTGCGTGACATCGGCTTCTCGTCCGCCGTCGGCATCGGTGGCGACCCGGTCATCGGCACCACGCACATCGACGCGCTCGCCGCGTTCGAGGCCGACCCCGACACCGACCTGATCGTGATGATCGGTGAGATCGGTGGCGACGCGGAGGAGCGGGCCGCGGACTTCATCGCGAAGAACGTGACCAAGCCGGTCGTCGGTTACGTCGCCGGCTTCACCGCGCCCGAGGGCAAGACGATGGGCCACGCCGGTGCCATCGTCTCCGGTTCCTCCGGTACGGCTGCCGCGAAGAAGGAGGCCCTTGAGGCCGCCGGCGTCAAGGTCGGCAAGACGCCGACGGAGACGGCGAAGCTCGCGCGCGAGATTCTGGCGGGCTGAGTTTCTCAGCCGCACGTCGATGGGCCCGCTCCGTGGGTTGGAGCGGGCCCATCGGTGCGTTGTGGCTGGTCGCGCAGTTCTCCGCGCCCCTAAAAGAGACAGCGGGCCGGAGTTCTTCAGGGGCGCGGGGAACTGCGCGACCAGCCCCCACCGGGCCGCACCTATCGACTCAACGGAAGCAGCCGTTCGGGCCCAGCGGTCATCCCGGTCCGCAAACGATCCCGGAGCCGCACTTCCTCCTCGGACAAAGAACCCTGCACCACCCGCTCCGGCACCCCCTCCACCCGCTGCCCCAACGGCACCGGCGGCTCATAGTGCGTGGGCGCCGTCCGCACCGTGAGCGTCGTCGCGCCGATGATGGTGACGGTGAACGCGATCGCCGCTCGGGTCCAGAACACGGTTCGGCGTTCACCGACGAAACGAACCACCGGCGGCTTGGCCGCGTGCAGCCGCCCCGTGGAGGCCAGTTCGGTCAGCCGACGGTGCAGTTCGGCCGGGTCGGACAAGTCGGGGAGCTGCGCCGCGATCGCCTCGCGCGCGTGCAGCAGCCGGTTCGCCGCGGCCGGCGTGCTCGCCTCCGTCTCCGCCGCCATCTCCGCGAGACCGAGCCCGACACCGTCGTAGAGCAGGAGGGTCCGGCGGTACGACGGGGGGAGTTTCAGGAGCGCGGTGAGCAGGGCGCGGTCGGCGGGGGCCGGGGGTGGGGGTTCCGGGTGGCGGTATCTGGGGCGGAAGCGGTGCCAGGGGGAGAGGGCGTACTCGTACGCCACCGACCGCACCCAGCCGGCCGGGTCGCGGTCGACCGCGACCTCGGGCCAGCGCTGCCACGCCGTCTGGAAGGCGCGCTCGACGGACTCCCGCGCCAACTCGCGCCGCCCGGTCAGCAGATAGGTCTGCCGTACGAGGGAGGGCGCGCAGAACGCGTAGAGCGCGTCGAAGGCCTGAGCGGGGGTCAGGGGGGCGGGCGCCGGATCCGGCGCCGCATCCGTATGCGGTACGGGGATCTCGACCACGACGATGTCGGCGTGAGGAGACTCCGGTTGAATCTCCTCCACCTCGGCTACATCCACCTCTGCCTCTTCCACTGCGAGGTTGTCCTGGGCCAGCTCGTCGAGCAATTTCGCGTACGCCTCCCGTTTCCGGCCGCGTGGTGAGGTGCGGCCGGTCTCCCACGCGCGCACCGTCTCGCGGCTGACGCCGACCCGCGTGGCGAGCTGAGCCTGCGTCAGGGAGGCGGCCTCGCGCAGCCGTCGGCGTTCCTTGGGCGGCGGGAGCGGGGTTGCAGGGGTCTGCGTCACCGGGGGCCCCTTCGTACGAAAAAGTACATAAATGTATATTGGGCGACACTTCGGGGGTTCGCCTGTTACGACGAGAAAGCGCGTGTCGTTGGGAGCATGGCGGTCGTGATGCCGATGACCCACCGCCGACCGTCGTTGTCGCCCCTCCTCACCCGGATGCGCGACCGATCCCCCGGACTGGCCGCCAGCCTCTTGGGTGGCGCGGTCGCGGCGGGGCTCGGTCTCGGTTCGTTCGCCGTGCTCGTGATGGTGCTGTGGATCAGCTCGCCGTACCCCGACAGCGGACCCGGCGGCGCCCTGCACATGGCCGCCGCGCTCTGGCTCCTCGCGCACGGCGTCGAACTGGTCCGCACCGACACCCTCTCCGGAATCCCCGCCCCCGTAGGCGTGACCCCGCTGCTCCTTCTCGTCCTGCCGGTCCGGCTGCTGCACCGGGCGGCCCGGGACGCGGTGCTGGGCGGGGGAGACGACGAGACCGCCACCGACATCCCGCCGGTCCCGGCCCGCACCGCCTGGACCGGCGTCGCCCTCGGCTACCTCGCCGTCGGCACCGCAGCCGCGCTCTACGCGTCCGGCGGCGAACTCTCCCCCTCCTGGAGCTGGACGGCGGTCTGCCTGCCGCTGCTCGTGGCGGGCGCGGCCGGTTCCGGCGTGTGGACGGCGTACGGGCGCCCGCGCGAACCCGTGTTGAGCGTGCTGGTCCTGCTGCCCGCCGGGCTGCGGCGGCTCGTTCTCGGTCCGGAGGCCCGCGAGTCCCGGGACCGGATCGGCACCGCGGCGCGCGCCGCCGGTGTCGGCACGGCGGTGTTCGTCGGGGGCGGCGCGCTGCTGCTCACGGCGTCCCTGGTGTGGCACGGCGGCGCGGCGCAGACGTCGTTCCTGCGGCTGACGGAGGCTCTGTCGGGCCGGTTCGCGGTCCTGTTGCTCTGCCTCGCGCTGATCCCGAACGCGGCGGTCTGGTCGGCGGCCTACGCCCTCGGCCCCGGTTTCGCGCTCGGCACCCACCACACGGTGGACCCTCTCAACTCGGCCCCGGCGCCCCTGCTCCCGCCGTTCCCGCTTCTCGCGGCGGTCCCGGACGCGGGCACCGGAACCCCGCTGAACTGGCTGGCGGGACTGGTGCCGTTGGCCGCCGGGGTGATGGTCGGGTGGTTCGTGGCGCGGGTCGCGGTGGGGCAACGGGCCGACGGCGAGGGCCGGTTGGCGAAATCAGGGGGCACAGGAGGTCCGGCGTCGACACCCTGGCCGCAGGGCCGTACCGCCGCCACCGCGCTGCTCGCCGCCGCCCTGTGCGCCGTAGCGCTGGCGCTGTTCGCGGAGTTGTCGGGCGGCCCGCTCGGGGGTGTCGCGCTCGCCCGGTTCGGGCCGGTGTGGTGGCAGACCGGAGCCGCGGCGCTGGGGTGGCTCGCGGTGGTCGCGGTGCCCACGGCGATGGGGCTGCGGGCCTGGCGACTGCGGGAACCCAAGGCCCTGAAGCCGGCGATCGGGAAGCCGCGGGACGGTGCGGGAGAGGCAGAGGCGGAGGCGGAGAAGGCGTCGGACCTTACGACGGGACGCCGGTTCCTGAAGTCGTTCACCGCCGCCCGGGGTTGGCTCACGCGTGGACGGAAGAAGGCGGCGCCGACGCTCCCGCTCCCCGTCGACCAGCCGTACATCGCCTACGACCACGACCCGACGTTCGACCCGTACGACTTCCTGCCCGCCGATGTCCCGCGGGAGCCCTCGCCGACCCCCTGGTACGACAACGCCTCCCGCGAGGCCCGCTGGGCGGTCCTGAGGGAGGCGTCGACTCCGCCCGAGCCGGAGGAGCCGTCGGAAACCCAATGACCCGGTGAGGCAGGTCAGTTGGCGGTGCCCAGCAAGCCCCGCAGATCCTTCGGCAGCAGCTGGTTGCAGGACTGCTTCGCCTCGTTCGTGAGGGCGTCGTTCGTGCAGGTGTAGAAGTCCTTGTAGGCCAGCTGCGCGACGAACATCGCGGCGACCAGGGCGATGGCGAGGGACGCGGTGACCAGGCCGCTCACCGCCGCCGTCGTCTGGGGGCGGCCCGGTGCCTCGGGTGCGGCCGGGGTGTCCGGGTCGGAGGTGCGGGGCTTGGCGCGCAGGGCGCTGCCGCCCCAGTAGAGGGCCAGCGCACCGAGCAGCAGGGCCACGTACGGCCAGCTGAAGAGGGCGAAGAAGAAGGCCCACATGCCGCTCAGCAGGGCGTAGCGGGCGCGGCGCTGGGCCGGGTCCGTGGGGTCCCAGCGCATGCCCTGGCCGGGGCCGGGGCCGCTGTTCGGGCCCTCGGAACCGCCGCCCGGTCCGCTCTGTCCGCCGGGCCGGTCGCCGAAGCCGCCCTGGGAGCGCCCGGGCTGCCGGTCGCTCCACTGACTGCCCCACGGCGAACGACCGCCGCCGTCACCCTGCGAGGAGTCGTCGCCGTCACGACCCTCCGGGCGCCGGGGCTGCCACGGCCGGTCCGGGGTGCCCTCGGGCGGCGGGGCGAACGGATTGTCGTCCTGACCCGCACCGCTCCGTCCCTCCGAGGGCGCGTCGGGCGGCGACGAGGGCCGCTCCCGGAGCAGCACGGTGCCGCGCTCCCCGCCCTGCAACGACTGCGGGGGGAACGTGAGGAGTCGGGGACTGCGGTCCGGCATCAAGTGAGCGTCTTTCCCCTTGTTGGATACGTCTCTCCGACATGAGCTGTCACTTCGTGAACGCGTCGCACGACAACCGCGTTCCCGAACCCGCTCTCCCCAGACGCTACCTTCCGGCCACGCCCCCGTCCCGTGGGGGCTGTCCGGTGTGCCGGTATCGTTGCTGACGGTCGGCCGCTTCGTAGACTTCCCCGTATCCCGGGGCGCGAAGCATTCGTATGAATGCACGAACCGGGCCGACCGCACGCACCCCGCTCCCCCGAGAAAGGGCCCCGCCGTGGCCGCCAAGCCCGTGGCCAAGCGCCTTGTCGTGCTGGTCTCCGGTTCCGGTACGAATCTGCAGGCGCTGCTCGACGCCATCGCGACCGAGGGCGATCAGGCGTACGGAGCCGAGATCGTGGCCGTGGGCGCGGACCGCGAGGGCATCGAGGGCCTGGCCCGCGCCGAGCGCGCCGGGCTGCCCACCTTCGTGTGCCGGGTCAAGGACTTCGCGACCCGCGAGGAGTGGGACGCGGCGCTCGCGGCGGCGACCGCGGCGTACGAGCCCGACCTGATCGTGTCGGCCGGGTTCATGAAGATCGTGGGCAAGGAGTTCCTCGCCCTCTTCGGCGGCCGGGTCGTGAACACGCACCCCGCCCTGCTGCCCAGTTTTCCGGGGGCCCACGGCGTACGGGACGCGCTCGCGTACGGCGCCCGGGTCACCGGCTGCACCGTCCACTTCGTCGACGACGGCGTCGACACCGGGCCGATCATCGCTCAGGGCGTGGTCGAGATCCGGGACGAGGACGACGAGAGCGCTCTGCACGAGCGCATCAAGGAAGTCGAGCGAAGGCTGCTCGTCGATGTCGTGGGGCGGCTGGCCCGCAACGGCTATCGCATCGAGGGACGAAAGGTAGTTATCCAGTGACCGCCGAGAGCAACAAGCGAGCCATCCGACGGGCGCTCGTCAGCGTCTACGACAAGACAGGCCTCGAAGAGCTGGCGCGCGGCCTGCACGAGGCGGGCGTCGAACTCGTCTCCACGGGCTCCACGGCCGGCCGTATCGCCGCCGCCGGTGTCCCGGTCACCAAGGTCGAGGAGCTGACCGGTTTCCCCGAGTGCCTGGACGGCCGGGTCAAGACCCTGCACCCCAAGGTGCACGCCGGCATCCTCGCCGACCTGCGTCTTGAGAGCCACCGTCAGCAGCTCGACGAGCTGGGCGTGGCCCCCTTCGACCTGGTGGTCGTCAACCTGTACCCGTTCCGGGAGACCGTCGCCTCGGGCGCCTCTCCCGACGAGTGCGTCGAGCAGATCGACATCGGCGGCCCGTCGATGGTCCGCGCCGCCGCCAAGAACCACCCGTCGGTCGCCGTGGTCACCAGCCCGGCCCGCTACGCCGACGTCCTGAACGCCGTACAGAACGGCGGCTTCGACCTCACCACCCGCAAGCGGCTCGCCGCGGAGGCCTTCCAGCACACGGCGTCGTACGACGTGGCGGTGGCCAGCTGGTTCGCGAGCGCGTACGCGCCGGTCGACGACTCACAGTTCCCCGACTTCCTCGGCGGCACCTGGGAGCGCGAGAACACCCTGCGCTACGGCGAGAACCCGCACCAGCCGGCCGCGCTCTACGTCGACGCCTCGGGCGGCGGCCTCGCCAAGGCCGAGCAGCTGCACGGCAAGGAGATGTCGTACAACAACTACACGGACACGGACGCCGCGCGCCGTGCCGCCTACGACCACGCCGAGCCCTGTGTCGCGATCATCAAGCACGCCAACCCCTGCGGGATCGCGATCGGTTCGGACGTCGCCGAGGCGCACCGCAAGGCGCACGCGTGTGACCCGCTGTCGGCGTTCGGCGGGGTGATCGCCGTCAACCGGCCGGTCAGCAAGGAACTGGCCGAACAGGTCGCCGAGATCTTCACCGAGGTCATCGTCGCGCCGGACTACGAGGAGGGCGCGCTCGAAGCCCTCGCCAAGAAGAAGAACATCCGCGTGCTGAAGGCCCCGGGCGGTCCGTCGAACGCGGTCGAGTTCAAGGCGATCGACGGCGGGGCGCTGCTCCAGGTCACCGACCGGCTCCAGGCCGACGGCGACGACCCGGCCAACTGGACGCTGGCGACGGGCGAGGCGCTCTCCGAGTCCGAGCTGGCCGACCTCGCGTTCGCCTGGAAGGCCTGCCGCGCGGTGAAGTCCAACGCGATCCTGCTGGCCAAGGACGGTGCCTCGGTCGGCGTCGGCATGGGGCAGGTCAACCGGGTCGACTCCTGCAAGCTCGCGATCGAGCGGGCGGGCGAGGAGCGGGCGCGAGGCTCCTACGCGGCCTCGGACGCGTACTTCCCGTTCCCGGACAACATCGACGTCCTGAGCGCCGCCGGCGTCAAGGCCATCGTTCAGCCCGGCGGTTCGATCCGCGACGAGCTGAGCATCGAGGCCGCGAAGAAGGCGGGCGTCACGATGTACTTCACGGGGACGCGGCACTTCTTCCACTGAGGTCGCCCGCTGATACGGCTCAGGGCCGTGCCCCCGTTTCGTCGGGTGGCACGGCCCTGAGCCGTATGGGGACCGTCAGTTCTGGATGACCATCGTGCCCGCGGCCTTGTCGTGCCAGCCCTGCTGGCGGCCGGACTTGTCCCAGAACGGGGACAGGAAGACGACCAGCTCGCCGATGCCGCAGGCGAAGCTGCCGACCACCGGGATGACCCAGCGGATGATCGACGAGCCCAGGCCCGGCTTCTGGCCCGTGTCGGCCTTCACCACGCGGACGCCGACGGCCATCTTGCCCAGGGTCGCGCCGATCAGACCGATCATCAGCCACTCGTAGAGCAGGCTGCAGATCGTCAGGGCGCCGATGACCGCGCCGGCCGCGGCCACCACGTGACTGGCCGCGTCGTTCACGCAGGACTGGTAGTCGGCGGCGTTCGGGTCGCAGTCGCTGATGGCGCTGATCGAGCCGGCGACACCCGCCAGGGAGAGCACGAAGTAGACGACGCTGACGATCAGCACGTCGATCAGGCGGGCGCCCAGGCGCCGGCCCATCGAGGCTATGCGCGGGGCGCCGGGCATGCCGGGGCCGCCCGGGTAGCCGGGCTGCTGGGGGAAGCCGTAGCCGGGCTGGCCGCCCTGCGGATAGCCGTAGCCCTGCTGCGGGGGCTGCTGGGGATAGCCGTAACCGGGCTGGCCCTGCTGGGCGTTCTGGGGCTGCCCGTAGGGGTTGTTCGGATCGCCGAAGCTCATGGCGAGATTCCTCCGTGTGCACTGTCTCAGCTGGGGACGATGCGGGTTGCGCGGAGGAACGTCGTTGCTTGAGCGGTTTTCCCCCCGAACATGAACCGCGGTACTGCGCCGTTCATGTTCGTGGGGGTGATCACTTTTTGTCCAGTTGGAATCCTCATGTGTTGTGTAAGCGAAACATCAATTTCGTTTGGCAAGCGATGGCGACCGAATGTGTTCGCTTGCTTTTCTCGGGCTCTTCTCGGAAGCGCCGGCTCTTCTCAGTGGCGCGGGCGCGCGAACCAGGCCGTTCCGCCGGGGGCCATCGGGGCAGCCGTGATGACCACGCCGAAACCGACCCACAGCAGCGCGTAGAGGACCGCCGCGGCCGGTCCGCTGTCGAGAGCGAAGATCAGGAAGACGAAGCCGACGAGCGTGCCGAGCGCGCCGTAGACCACCGTGGTCACGCGGATGCCCTGGCCGCCCAGTGTGATGGACAGGGCGGCGAAGCCGAGGCTGACGAGTCCGATGAACACCAGTACCGCGGCCACCGCGTGACGGGCGTCGTCGACCGACTTCAGCGGGACCACGGAGGTGGCGTCGTCCGTCATATCGCTGACGAAGGCCCCGACGTAGATCCAGGCCAGACCGGCCAGTATCTGTGGCGCGGAGATGATGAAACAGGAAGACGCGGGCCGTCATGAGCAGCCCGGGCATCGACGGCGCGGGCGTCATCGCGCCGCCCGGGTAGCCGTAGCCGGCGTACGGCTGTTGCTGGGGATATCCGTAGGTGTAGCCGGGAGCGGTCGGGGGCTACTGGGGTGGCGGGGGCGGCTGTCCATACGGATACGGGTTGTTCGGGTCGCCGAAACTCATGGCGTCTCTCCTCCGTCTGCCTCGTACGAGTGCGGGGACGGCGTGCGGCACCGACGGGAGGAAAGCCCTGTTCATCAAGCGGATGGTGCGGATGGTACGGACGCGCTGCGTTCCCCCGGTACTGCACGCGGCACTGTGTCCCCATGGTTCTGGAGGCGGCTGATTGGAATCGGGGCCCGGTCATCCGCGAGGATGGGGTCATGACCGCCCAGATTCTCGATGGCAAGGCCACCGCAGCCGCGATCAAGTCCGATCTGACCGCCCGCGTGGCGGCGCTGAAGGAGAAGGGCGTCACGCCCGGCCTCGGCACGATCCTGGTCGGGGACGACCCCGGCAGCCAGAAGTACGTCGCCGGAAAGCACCGGGACTGCGCGCAGGTGGGCATCGCCTCCATCCAGCGCGAACTGCCCGCCACCGCAACGCAGGAGGAGATCGAGGCGGTCGTCCGGGAACTCAACGAGGACCCGGCCTGCACCGGCTACATCGTCCAACTCCCGCTCCCCAAGGGCATCGACGAGAACCGCATCCTGGAACTCATGGACCCGGACAAGGACGCCGACGGCCTGCACCCGATGAACCTCGGCCGCCTCGTCCTCAACGAGCCCGCCCCGCTGCCCTGCACGCCGAACGGTGTGCTGACCCTGCTGCGCCGCTACGGCGTGGAGATCAAGGGCGCCGAGGTCGTGGTCGTCGGACGGGGTGTCACCATCGGCCGCCCGATGCCCCTCCTGCTCACCCGGCGCAGCGAGAACGCGACGGTGACCCAGTGCCACACCGGCACCCGTGACCTCTCCTCCCACCTCAAGCGCGCCGACATCATCGTCGCCGCCGCCGGTTCCGCCCACCTGATCCGGCCCGAGGACGTGAAGCCGGGCGCCGCCGTCCTCGACGTCGGGGTCTCCCGGAACGCCGACGGCAAGATCGTGGGCGACGTCCACCCGGGCGTCGCCGAGGTCGCCGGCTTCATCTCCCCGAACCCCGGCGGAGTCGGCCCGATGACCCGCGCCCAGCTGCTCGTCAACGTGGTCGAGGCGGCGGAGCGCAGTGTCGCCTGACAGCAGGGAACCGGCGAGCAAAGGGGCGGACGCCGTGGACGACATCGAGGTGACGGACCCCGTCAGCGCCCCCGACGCCGACGGCGTCCCGCGCCGCACCACCCGCCGCTTCCCCCTCTTCACCCGGGACACCGCCCGCCCCGAGGGCGGCGGCCGGGCCGCGTCCGGCGCCGCCCCGGCCCCGGCCCGCCAGTGGCCGATCCTCGCGGTGCTCGGCACGGTCGGCCTCGGCCTCCTGCTGACCGCCTTCGACGTCTTCCGCTACGGCACCCTGCTCATCGGCGCCGCCCTGCTGGCCGGCGCCGTCCTGCGCTGGGTGCTGCCGGACGTCGGCATGCTCGCCGTCCGCTCCCGCTTCACCGACGTCCTCACCTACTGCGTGCTCGGCCTCGCGATCGTCCTGCTGGCGATGATGGCGCAGCCCAAGCCGTGGCTGGTGATCCCGTTCCTCAAGGACACGCTGCACTACACGGTCAACACCAGCTGACAGCCGGTCGGTTCACGACACACGACGGCGGCCCGTCCCCTCCCCCGAGCAGGGACGCGCCGCCGTCTGTGTTTCAGCGTGCCGCGCCATGAGCGGGCTGTTCAACGGCTGTCAGCGCGCTGTGGCACGGAGGTGACCGTTTCGCTACGCGCTCCGCACTCCGCCGCGACGAGGGAACCGTTCCCCTTCCGGTGTCGTCATTTCGCTCGGAACGGGCAAGTGGGGCGGGCTGGCGAGCGGGCGGGCGGTGGGGGAGCGATGAGCGGCTGGCAGCCGCTGCCGGACGATCTGCCGGCGGAGGTACGGCACTTCGTGGAGCAGCTGCGCCTCCTCAAGGACCGCACCGGACTGAGCCTGGTGGCGCTCGGCGCGCGCACCGCGTACAGCAAGTCCTCCTGGCACCGCTATCTCAACGCAGGCCAGCCCCCGCCCCGGCAGGCCGTGCTCGCCCTGTGCCGGATCGCGGGTGCCGATCCCGAACGCATCGGTGTGCGCTGGGAGTTGGCGGTCCAGGCCTGGCCCCGACCGGTCGCCGTCCCGGAGCGGGCGGCGGGCGGGGACGAGTACCGGGACGATCCGACCCTGCCCTGGTGGGACACACCGCCCGAGAAGGGGGATCGCGGGCCCGGTGGGCGGCTGCTCCGGTACGCGCTGGTGCTGTTGTTTCTGATGCTTCTCATGGCCGTCGCGGGAGCCGTCGTGCTCGGGTGAACGTCGGTATGTGTCCGGTGTGTCGATGTATTGACAAGTTTGCGGATTTGCAACGAACTCGACCAACAACCGCGTTAGCGTGGGCAATTCAGGGCAGAGGGGGGAAAGCAATGCCTCGTTGGAGGGCCTTGCCGGATGAACTCGATCCGCAGGTCAAGGAGTTCGCGAGCCAGTTGCGGCGGCTCGTGGACCGCAGCGGCCTGAGCGTGGCGGCGGTGGCCGACCGCACGGGCTACAGCAAGACGTCCTGGGACCGCTATCTCAACGGCCGGCTCCTCGCGCCGAAGGGTGCGATCGTCGCCCTCGCGGAGGTCACCGGCACCCATCCCGTCCATCTGACCACGATGTGGGAGCTGGCCGAGCGGGCCTGGAGCCGTTCGGAGATGCGGCACGACATGACCATGGAGGCGATGCGGATCTCCCAGGCGCGCGCCGCGCTCGGCGAGTTCGGGGCGCCTCCGGCCAACGCGCAGAGCGGCAAGGCCCCGAGCGGCAAGGCCGAGGGCGGGAAAGCCGACGGCGGCAAGACGGCCCGCAAGGGCGGCAGTGTCACCGCGACCCCGGGGGTCGCGGACCCGGCGGGAGTGTCCCCGACGGTGCCGCCGCAGCCGGCGGCACCCGAGCCCGACGTACGGGAAGGTGCCTCGCAGGTCGGCAACTCGTGGGGGGTGGCCGGGTACGCGGGGCCCACGTCCGGGCCCGGGCAGTCCGGTGGCGCGGCTGTGCGGCCGGGGGCCGGGCGGGTGCCGGAGACTCCGGTGCCGCACGGCGAACTGCCGCGGGCGCCCCGGCCGGGGCCGCCGGACGGACTGGCCGGTGCCAGGCGGCGGTTGCTGATGTTCGGCGCCGGGGTCGTGGGGGTGCTGGTCGTGATCGCGGCCGTGTTCCTGTTCACCCGCCACGGCGGCGGGGACGGGAAGGCGACCGCCACGCACACCTCGGCCTCGCCGTCCGTCAGCACGAACCCCGACCTGCCGGCCGGAGTGAAGTGCGCGGGCGCGGGCTGCACCGGCAAGGACGCCGAGGCGATGGGCTGCACCACGGACGCGGGCGCGGCGACGACCGCCAAGACCGCGACCGTCGGCACGACCGTCGTCGAGGTTCGCTACAGCAAGACCTGCGGCGCCGCCTGGGGCCGGATCACCGCGGGTGTCCCGGGGGACTCCGTGCGGGTGAGCGCGGGGACCGTCAAGGAGAGCGACAGCATCACGGCGGCCGGTGACAACATCGCCTACACCCCGATGGTCGCGGTGACGGACGCGGGCGAGGCGAAGGCCTGCGTGACGCTCGCGTCCGGGCAGAAGGGGTGCACGACCTAGGGCACACAGGGCGCGTATGTGGGGATTCGGTGAACGTGGGGAATGGTCGCCCAGGATCGGGGCAGGCGGTCATCACCCCCACGGGAGTCCGGACCCCCGGTACCCCCCACGGCGGTCGTCCGGTATTCCTCTCCCGAGCCGGACGGCCGCCTTTTCCGTGTCCTGGGGCGGGTGCTGACGGCCGCCTTGTCGTACCCCGGGCCCGACGCTGTGGGGCGGGCCACACGGACCCGGCAGTACGCGATCCCGGATGCGCGATAGCCTGACCGGTGGATCTCTTGACGCCAAGAGATCGATCATTTGTACGTCCCGCACCCCGGGGCAGTGCCGCCCCACCGCCAGCTGTCATACGGAGAACGCCATGACCCGCACTCCCGTGAACGTCACCGTCACCGGCGCGGCCGGCCAGATCGGTTACGCCCTGCTCTTCCGCATCGCCTCCGGCCAGCTGCTCGGCGCGGACGTGCCGGTCCGGCTGCGTCTCCTGGAGATCACCCCGGCGCTCAAGGCCGCCGAGGGCACCGCGATGGAGCTCGACGACTCCGCGTTCCCGCTGCTCCAGGGCATCGACATCACGGACGACCCGAACGTCGCCTTCGACGGCACCAACGTCGCCCTCCTCGTCGGCGCCCGCCCCCGCACCAAGGGCATGGAGCGCGGCGACCTGCTCTCCGCCAACGGCGGCATCTTCAAGCCGCAGGGCAAGGCCATCAACGACAACGCCGCGGACGACATCAAGGTCCTCGTCGTCGGCAACCCGGCCAACACCAACGCGCTCATCGCGCAGGCCGCCGCCCCGGACGTACCGGCCGACCGCTTCACCGCGATGACCCGCCTCGACCACAACCGCGCGCTGACCCAGCTCGCGAAGAAGACGGGCACCACGGTCGCCGACATCAAGCGCCTGACCATCTGGGGCAACCACTCCGCCACCCAGTACCCCGACATCTTCCACGCCACGGTCGCCGGCAAGAACGCCGCCGAGACCGTGAACGACGAGAAGTGGCTGGCCGAGGAGTTCATCCCGACCGTCGCCAAGCGCGGCGCCGCGATCATCGAGGCCCGCGGCGCGTCCTCGGCGGCCTCCGCCGCGAACGCCGCCATCGACCACGTCCACACGTGGGTCAACGGCACGGCGGACGGCGACTGGACCTCCATGGGCATCCCCTCGGACGGCTCCTACGGCGTCCCGGAGGGCCTCATCTCCTCCTTCCCGGTCACCACCAAGGACGGCGTCTACGAGATCGTCCAGGGCCTGGACATCAACGAGTTCTCCCGCGCCCGCATCGACGCGTCGGTGAAGGAGCTGGAGGAGGAGCGCGACGCGGTCCGCGCCCTCGGCCTCATCTGAGCCACCCCGAGGGGCCGTTCGCCACGGCTCTGTCACGGGCTTGCACGGGCCCTGTTCCGGTTCTCCACCGGAGCGGGGCCCGTTCCCTTTTCCGCCGCTAACTTCTGAAGCAGTACGTGGTGCGGTGATTCGGGGGGTTCGTGATGAGCGGTTGGGACGACTTCGGGGCGCGACGCGGGCCGAGCGAGGAGAGCGGCCAGGCGGTCTGGTCGGCGTGGTCGACGGCGGAGACGCAGACCTCACTGACCCCGCCGCCGTGGGTGTCGCCGCCGGTTCCCGTCCCGGCTCGGGTTCCCGCTCCCCACCGTCGGGTCCGGTGGGTGGTCCTCGCGGTCGTCGCCGCGGTCGTGCTGGGCGCGGGCGCCGGCGGCGGCTTCTGGTACGTCACTCAGGACCGCACCGCCGCTCACGACCAGGCGACCGCGGCCCGGTCCGCCTACCGCACCACCCAGGACCCCACCGGCTACACCGTCGAGATCCCCCGGGACTGGACCCGCGCCCAACGGCAGGGCGCCAAGGCCCCGGTGATCTCCTACGGCTCCCCGGACGGCACCCGCCGCCTGCAGATCTTCCGCGTCTCCGAGCACTCCCCGGCCGCGTCCCTGGACCTCGCCGAGCGCGCCCCCGGCTACGGCTTCGCCCGACAGCCCGGCTACCGGGTCCTCGGCCGCGCCTCGGGCCCCACCTGGGCCGAACTCACCTACCGCTACGACGACTTGGACCACGGCGCCCGCCGGGTGATCGACCACCGCTTCGCGGCGGCGGACGGCTCGCTCTACGCGATCCACGTCAGCGGCCCGGAGTCCGTGGCGCCCGCCCTGATCAGGGACCCGCTCAACGAGGCGGTGGCCTCCTTCTGTCCGGCGGGAGCGAACTGCTGACCGGTGGCAGAGCTACTCCAGCCCCCGCTTCCCCGGCGCCCAGAACGGCTTGGTGAGGACGGACCGCCGGTCCCAGCCCAACTCCCGTACGAGCACCTGCCGTACGGCCTGCACGGTCCGGGCCTCGCCGGCGACGTAGGCGATCCCACCCGGCTCGGGGGCGAGGCGCTGCACCGCGTCCGGGAGTGAAGTCCCGCCCCTGGTCAGCCAGTCGAGGCGGTCGGAGTGGGCGAGTGGCAGCCGGTCCGCGGCCGATTCCGTCTCCACGGCACCGGAGATCCGCGCTCCCTCGGGCAGTGCGGCGAGCATCGCGCCGAAGGCGACGGAGGCCGTCTCCTCGCCGACGAAGACATGGTGGGCGGCGTCGGGCCGGAGGGTGAAGGTGCCCTCGGGCCTGCGCAGCCGCACCTGCTCGCCGACGCCGACGCTCCTCCCCCAGCGGGCCCCGGGCCCTCCCTCGGAGTGGTCCAGCACGCACAACTCGACGGCGCCGGACGGGTCCTGGCGCCACACCGAGTAGGTGCGCAGGGTCAGGCCGCCGACCAGGACACGCACCTGCTGGCCGGGGTGGACGTCGAGCCCGGCGAGGGCGTCGCCCTCGACGCGCAGTCGGCGCATCCGGGCGGTGATCGGTTCGGCCGCGGTGACGGTGGCGCGGAGGGTGAGCAGATCGAGGACGGGGTTCAGGAGGGCGGTGGGCACGGGGGCTCCTCAACTGGGCGGTGTGTGAGGCGAGTTGACGTTCAGGCGCGACGCGATAGTACGCGTTTCCCGCCGGACGCGATAGTACGTGTGGTGGGCCGCTCGCGGTGTCCGAGGACCACGACTGCCGTCGCCACGAGGACGATCAGGGCCACCGTGCGCAGCGCCGGGCCCATGCCGTCGGCGAGGTCCGGGTGGGCGGCCAGGATCGTGCCGGTGACCGCGACGCCGAGGGCCGCGCCGAGTTCGCGGGCCGAGGTGCCCAGGCCGGAGCCGAGGCCTGTCCGGTGCGGCGGCAGCGAGGTGACGACACCGACCGTGAGCGCGGGCATCGACAGCCCGGTGCCCGCCGAGATCACCAGCAGCCAGCAGGCGTACGTCCAGTAGGGCGTGCCCGCGTCGGCGGTGGACGCGCCGAGCAGGCCCAGGCCGATGAGGGCGAGACCGCTGCCGATGACGGGACGCGGGCGGTGCGACCAGCGGACGGCGAGTTTCGGGACGAGGGCCATGCCGATCGTCAGCGGCACGATCGCGACACCGGTGACGGCGGCGCCGTAGCCCTTGATTCCTTGCAGGTACTGGGAGTTGACGTAGAAGAGGGAGAACAGGCCGAAGAAGCCGGTGGCTGTGCCGAGGGTGGCCGCGCGGAGGGTGGGGGAGGTGAAGACGCGCGGGTCGAGGAGTGGGGTGCGGGAGCGCAGGGCGTGGCGGGTGAAGGCCGAGACGAGTACGGCGCCTGCCGTGAAGGCCGTGATGATGCGCGGGGAGGTCCAGCCGTAGGTCGGGCCCTCGATGATGCCGAAGAGGACGGCGACCAGGCCGGTGGTGAGGAGGAGCGTGCCGGTGGGGTCGAGGTTGCTGTGCGCCGCGCGTTCCGTGCGGGGGGTGGTGAGGGAGACCGCGAGGGCCAGCAGCGCGGCCAGCGGCACCATCGCCCCGAACAGGGCACGCCAGGACAGGAATTGACCGACCAGGCCGCCGCCGAGGTTCCCGGCGAGACCGCCGAGGCCGAGTGCGAGCGTCCAACTGCCCATGGCGCGGGCCCGGTTCTCCGGGGCGGAGAGGTGGACGAGGATCGACATCGTCGCCGGGGTGATCAGCGCCGCGCCCGCGCCGGACAGCCCGCGGCCCGCGATCAGTGTCGCCGGGTTCTGGGCGAGCGCGCTGGTGGCGGCGCCCGCCGCGAACAGGGCGAGGCCGGCGAGCAGGGCGCCCTTGCGGCCGTGCCGGTCGCCGAGCGCGCCGGCCGGGATGAGGAGTCCCGCGAACACGATGACGTACGCGTCGACCGTCCACAGGAGTTCGGTGTGCGAGGGGTGCAGGGATGACGAACTCAGCTGCGGGATCAGGAGGTTGATGGCGGCGACCATGCTCTGCGCGACCAGGACGCAGGCGCAGAGGGTCAGCAGGGTGGACCGTTTCAGGGCGTGGGAAGGCACGGCTCCTCCAGGGAGTCCGGGTGTGGTGTGGGGTGCCCTGTCACCGTAGGGTCGGCCGTGGACTGCTTTCCAGTGCAACCTTTGCAAGGGGTGAGTGCGTGTGACGCAATCCGTGGCTTCCGGCGGTCCGGGGAGCCTGGACCTCAATCTGCTGGTCGCGTTGGACGTGCTGCTTGAGGAACAGAGCGTGCAGGGCGCCGCCCGGCGGCTGCATCTCTCCGAACCCGCCATGAGCCGCACCCTGGGCCGGATCCGCAAGGCGCTCGGCGATCCCGTGCTGGTCAGGGCCGGACGGCGGATGGTGCCCACCCCGCACGCGCTGGCGGTACGGGCGGAGGTGAGCGCGGTGGTGGAGCGGGCACGGGCACTGTTCGCACCGGGGTGGGACACCGACCTCAGGGCCGTCAGCCGGACGTTCACGATCATCGGACACGACGCGCTCGCCGCCCTCTACGGTGCCCGGCTGTTCGCGCGGGCCGCCGCGGAGGCGCCGGGCATCCGGATCCGCTTCCTCGCCGAGAGCCATGTCGACGCGCCCGTCCTGCGGCAGGGGACCGCCGACCTGGAGGTCGGTGTCGTGGACGCGACGGCACCCGAGGTGCACCACGAACTCCTCCACGAGGACCGGATGGTCGGCGTCGTCCGGGCCGGACACCCGCTGCTGGAGGGGGAGTTGACGCCCGAGCGGTTCGCGGGCGAGGCCGACCACCTGATCGTCTCGCGGCGCGGCAAGCTGCACGGTCCCGTCGACGCCGCGCTCGCCGAACTCGGCCTGGAACGCCGGGTGGTGGGCACCGTCGGCACCTTCCCCGCCTCACTGTTCGTGCTGCGCGACACCGACCTGATCGGTCTGATCAGCCACTGGACCGTGCCGCTGGCCGCCACGCTGGGCCTCGTCACCTTCGACGTACCGCTGCGACTCCCCGCCCTGAAGCTGGGGCTGGCCTGGCATCCACGGCATGACGCCGACCCGGCGCACGCGTGGTTGCGGGCCTGCGTGCGGGAGTTGCTGGGGGAGGTGGGTCAGCGGGCGCCGGACAGCCGCTTCTCGAACCAGTGGGACGCGTAGACATGGTCCACATAGGCCGGGATCTTCGCGTACCCGCACGCCCGGTACATCGCCTGCGCCTCCGTGAGCGTCGCGTGCGTGTCGAGTCGTACGACGGCGAAGTCGTGTGCCACGGCGGCGAGTTCGAGTGCGGCCAGGATGCGGCGGGCGAGGCCCAGGCGGCGGGCGTCGGGGTGCACCCAGACGTGCCGGATCTCGCCGACCCCGGGCTCCAGCGTGCGCAGCGCCCCACAGCCGATCGGCCGCCCTTCCTCGTACGCGACGAAGAACGCGCCCGCCTCCCCGGTGACCTCCTCCGGCCGTACGAGATCGGTCTTGTCGAAGCCCTCGGGGAAGCGGGCGTCGATGTCGGCGGCGTAGGCGTCGAGGCAGCCGCGGGCGTCCTCGGCGGCGCCGTCGACCAGCGTGATCGTGATGCCGGCCAGCCGGAGGAGGCGTCGGGTGGTGGCCAACGCCCAGGTCAGCTCCGCGCGTTGGGGTGCGGAGAGGGTGCCGAGGAGACCGGCGGCGAGCGCGTCGGCGCGGCGGTGCTGCTCCTTGACCTCGACACGGCCGGCCGGGGTCAGCTCGATCAGGCGCAGCCGGGTGTCGTGCGCGGGCACGGTCAGCCGGACCAGGCCCTGCGCCTCCAGGGACTTCGCCATCCGGCTCAAGTAGCCCGCGTCCAGGGCGAGTCGGCCGCGCAGCTCCCGCAGGGAGACGCCGTCACCGATCTCGAAGAGCAGCCGTGCCTCGCCGAGCGGGCGGTCCTGGCCGAGGTAGTGGTCGTCGAGGGCGCCGATACGGCGGGTGAAGTAGCGGTTGAAGCGACGGAAGGCGGCGATGTCGTCGGGCGACGCCGATTCCGTTGCGCTGTCCATGATGGGCTCCATATTTCTTTGACTTTAGTCAAAGGAGTTGTCGGAGTCCATGGTGGTGCGGCTTTTGTGCCCTTGTTCAGTGACCCGGCCCACTTCCGGCCATGGATCGCGCATGCATTCGGACGTTCCGGGCAGGCGCTCGCGGTCCCCGAGCGCGACAGTGGGGTGACGCCGGGGCGCTGAACAGGAACGGAAGGCACTGCCGATCATGGCCGACACGACGGAACAGCAGGCGGGCAGGACCATTCACGTGGGCGGGGAGTGGCTGGACGCCCTCTCCGGAGCCACCCGCGAGATCATCGACCCCGCGGACGCGCTGCCCTTCGCCGTGGTCGCGGAGGGCGACGAGAAGGACACCGACACAGCCGTCGCCGCCGCCCGCGCCGCCTTCGACGGCGGTGAGGGCGCCTGGCCGCGCACACCCGTCGCCGAGCGCGCCGCCCTGCTCCGCCGCGTCGCCGACCTGCTGGTGCGCGACCGTGAACGGCTCGGCCTGCTGGAGAGCCGGGACGCGGGCAAGACCGTCGAGGAGGGCCGGATCGACATCGACTGTGTCGCCGACGCCTTCCGCTACTTCGCCGACCTCGTCGCCGCCGAGGCCCCCGGCCGGGTCGTCGACGCGGGCACCACCGACGTCCACAGCGTCGTCGTGCACGAGCCGGTCGGTGTCTGCGCGCTGATCACCCCCTGGAACTACCCGCTCCTCCAGGCGAGTTGGAAGATCGCGCCCGCCCTCGCGGCCGGCAACACCTTCGTCGTCAAGCCCAGCGAGATCACCCCGCTCACGACGATCGCCCTCATCGACCTGCTCGTCGAGGCCGGGCTCCCGGCCGGTGTCGCCAACATCGTCACCGGACCCGGCCGCTCGGTCGGCGCCCGCCTCGCCGAGCACCCCGACGTCGACCTCGTCTCCTTCACCGGCGGCCTGGCCAGCGGCACCAAGGTGGCACAGGCCGCTGCCGTGACCGTCAAGAAGGTCGCCCTCGAACTCGGCGGCAAGAACCCCAACATCGTCTTCGCCGACGCCTGCGCCACCGAGGAGGGCTTCGACACCGCCGTCGACCAGGCCCTCAACGCGGCCTTCATCCACAGCGGCCAGGTCTGTTCGGCGGGCGCGCGGCTCATCGTCGAGGAGACCGTCCGGGAACGCTTCGTCGCCGAACTCGCCCGCCGCGCCGCGAAGATCCGTATCGGCCGGGGCACCGAGGACGGCGCCGAGTGCGGCCCGCTCGTCTCCGAGCAGCAGCGCGCGAAGACCGAGTCGTACGTCGCCGGTGCCCTCGCCGAGGGCGCGGTGCTCCGCTCCGGCGGCAGGCGCCCCGAGCCCTCCGCGACCCGCCCCGCCACCGGCTACTTCTACGAGCCGACCGTCCTCGACCAGTGCCACCGCGAGATGACCGTCGTACGCGAGGAGGTCTTCGGACCGGTCCTCACCGTCGAGACCTTCCGCACCGAGGACGAGGCGGTCGCGCTCGCCAACGACACCGAGTTCGGTCTCGCCGGCGCCGTCTGGACCGCCGACGCGGGCCGCGCCCGCCGCGTCGCCGGACGGCTGCGGCACGGCACCGTCTGGATCAACGACTTCCACCCCTATCTCCCGCAGGCGGAGTGGGGCGGCTTCGGAAAGAGCGGTGTGGGGCGGGAGTTGGGCCCCGCCGGACTCGCCGAGTACCGCGAGGCCAAGCACGTCTACCAGAACCTGGCGCCGAGGCCGGTGCGCTGGTTCGCGGGCTGAGGTCACTGCCCCAGTCGGTTCACCGCCTCGGTCGGTTCACCGTCTCCTGTGGCTCGCCGCGCTTCAGCTCGGCGGCCATTCCCTGGAGGGCGCGTGCCGCCCACCGCTGGAGCCCCGGCCCGAACGTGATGCGGGTGGCCCCGAGTTCACCGAGTTCGGTGGGGGAGGGGCCCTCGCCGTCCGGCCGCGCGAACACGTTGAGCGGCCCCTGGATGCCGGAGCGCAGCAGCGGCAGTACGGCCGTCGGAGCACTGATCGGATAGACGCAGTCCGCACCCGCGGCGACATACAACGCGGCCCGCTCGATGGCCCGTTCGGGACTGCCGTCGCCGTGCAGGAAGGTGTCGACGCGTGCGTTGACGAACAACCCGTCCGCCGCCACCGCCCGCACCTCGGCGAGCCAGTCCGCGTGCTGCCGTGGGTCCTTGAGGACACCCCCGTTGGAGTCCTCAAGGTTGCACCCCACGGCCCCCGCCTCCAGAAGCCGTTCCACCAGCTCCTTCGGCGCGAGTCCATAGCCGCCCTCGACGTCCGCCGACACCGGCACGTCCACGGCCCGGGCGATCCGCGCGACCGCCGCGAACATCTCGTCCGCCGGGGTCGCCCCGTCCTCATACCCCAGCGAGGCGGCGACCCCGGCACTGGGTGTGGCGAGCGCCGGGAACCCGGCGTCCACGAACACCCGCGCGCTGGCCGCGTCCCAGGGCCCCGGGAGCACCAGCGGATCCCCGGGAAGCCGCACCCGGTGCAGCCTCCGGAACACCTCGACTCCGCTCACGGCCGGCAACCCCCGGGCTCGACACGGCGGTTGACCATCACGCGGTTCCGGCGGCCGTCCAACAGCCGTGTCCGCACAGTCACTTGTGCTGTCCCACCTTGTAGTGCCCCGGCACCATCCGCGTGCTCACGCCGAACCGGTTCCACGCGTTGATCACCGTGATCGCGGCGATCAGCTGGGTCAGCTCGGCCTCCTCGAACTGCTCCGCGGCCCGGTCGTACACCTCGTCCGGCACAAAGCCGTCCGTGATGACCGTGATCGCCTCGGTCAGCTCGATCGCCGCGAGCTCCTTCTCGGTGTAGAAGTGCCGCGACTCCTCCCACGCCCCGAGCTGGATGATCCGCTCCACACTCTCGCCCGCCGCGAGCGCGTCCTTGGTGTGCATGTCGAGGCAGAACGCGCAGTGGTTCAGCTGCGAGGCGCGGATCTTCACCAGCTCAAGCAGTGCCGGGTCCAGCCCCCGACGGGCCGCCGCGTCGAGGCGGACCATCGCCTTGTAGACCTCGGGGGCGTGCTCGGCCCAGTTGAGACGGGGGCTGTGTTCGGGGGCGTAAGGAGCCTGCTGTGCTGTGGTCATGTCTTGACCCTAGAAGCCAGGCAGCCCAGGAGTATGGTCCATTTCCATGGCGAAATCATGGGCCACTTTCGGCGTCGACCTCCACCTCGAACCGACCGGCACCAGCACCGGTACGGGCACCGGCACCGGCCTCCGCCGAGGCCTGACGGACGCGCTGCGCGACGCCGTCCGCACCGGCCGCCTCGCCCCCGGCACCCGGCTGCCCTCCTCCCGCTCCCTCGCCGCCGACCTGGGCGTGGCCCGCAACACGGTCGCCGACGCCTACGCCGACCTGGTCGCCGAGGGCTGGCTCACCGCCCGCCAGGGCTCCGGCACCCGCGTCGCCGACCGCGCGGTCGTCCCGCCCACCGACACCACCCCACCCCGCCGCCTCCACACCCGCCCCGTCTACGACCTCGTCCCCGGCACCCCCGACCTCGCCTCCTTCCCCCGCACCGAGTGGCTCAAGGCCGCCCGCCGCGCCTTCACCTCCGCCCCGTACCAGGCCCTCGGCTACGGCGACCCCCGCGGCCGCATCGAACTGCGCACCGCCCTCGCCGCCTACCTCGCCCGAGCCCGCGGCGTCCGCGCCGACCCCGAGCACATCGTGATCAGCGCAGGCATCTCCAACGGCCTGCGGCTGATCGGCGCGGCACTACGGGCCCGCGGCGCCCACACGATCGCGGTGGAGTCCTACGGCCTGCCCGCGCACTGGCAGCTCCTCGACGGGGCCGGTCTGCGCACCCGCCCGCTCCCCTTCGACGAACGGGGCACGGACCCGGGGCAGTTGACGGACGAGCCGGCCGTCCTGGTCACCCCCGCCCACCAGTTCCCCATGGGCGTCCCGCTCCGCCACGAGCGCCGCTCCGCCGTCGTCGACTGGGCCCGGCGCACCGGCGGCCTGGTCCTGGAGGACGACTACGACGGCGAGTTCCGCTACGACCGCCAGCCGATCGGCGCCCTCCAGGGCCTCGACCCCGACCACGTCGTCTACCTCGGCACCGCCAGCAAGTCCCTCGCCCCCGGCCTCCGCCTGGCCTGGCTGATCCTGCCCCCGTCACTCGCGGAGGAGGTGTCGAAGGCGAAGGGCGCCGTCGACACCTGCGGGGTCCTGGACCAGCTGACCCTCGCCGAGTTCATCACCTCCGGCGCCCACGACCGCCACGTCCGCGCCGCCCGCCTGCGCTACCGCCGCCGCCGCGACAACCTCGTCGAGGCCCTCGCCCAGCAAGCCCCCGACGTCCATGTCACCGGCATCGCGGCCGGCTTCCACGCCGTCCTCAGCCTCCCACCCGGCACCGAACAGTCCGTGGTCCAGGCCGCCGCCTGGCAGGGCCTCGCGCTCCACCCCCTCTCCTCCTACCGCCACGACCAGGCCCAGGCCGCCCCCCTGGACGCCCTGGTGGTGGGCTACGGCACCCCGTCGGACCACGCGTGGGCGGGAGCGGTGGAGGCGCTGTGCAGGGTGCTGCCGTGAGGGGCCCAGCCCTAAGGGACGGTCACACCGACTCATCCGCACGATCAACCGCCTCGCCGTCGGAGGCCGAGGCCGGTGCCTCACCGAACCGCGCCAACGCCAACGCGCCCACCACCGCCACCAGAAACCCCAACACCGCCAGCCACTCCAGCCCCTCCCGCGTACGGTCCCCGAGCCACACCACCCCCACCGCCGCCGGCCCGAGCGTCTCCCCGATCACCAACCCCGCCGTGGCCGTGGTCACCGACCCCCGCTGCAACGCCGTCGTCAGCAACAGGAATGCCGCGCCCCCGCCCACCAGCAGCGCGTACGTCGCCGGATTGGCGACCAGTGCCGACGGCGAGAGCGAGTCGATCAGCCGGACCGCCACCTCGACGACCCCGAACCCGAACCCGGCGCCCAGGCCGAGCGTCAACGCCCGCCCCCGCTCCGGCAGTCGCCCACCGACCAGCCCGAGCAGCAGCACCGCACCGGCCGTCCCCACCATCGCCCACTTCAGCGCCATGGAACCGGCCCGGTCCCCCTCCGCCCCGGACGCCAGCCCGAGCATCGCGAGCCCCGCGCACACCACACCGACGGCCGCCCACTCCACCCCGCTGAGCCGGACCTTCAGCAGCCGCGCGGCCACCACCGCCGTCACCGCGAGGCTCGACGCCAGGGCCGCCCCGACCGCGTAGATGGGCAGCGACCGCAGCGCCGCGATCTGGAACACGAACCCCAGCCCGTCCAGCGCGAGCCCCGCCATGTACCGCCACTGCCGCAGCGCCCGCAGCAGCAGCGCCGCGTCCCCGCCCCCACCCGTCGTCGCCTCCCGCGTGGCGACCGCCTGCAGGACCGTCGCCGTACCGAAGCAGATCGCCGCGCCGAGCGCGCACACCATTCCAAAGAGCACAAAGGGACTCTAGGGGAGGGGAGATCGCCAAGGACCCCCGCGTAGGGACTCTCACCGAACTCCAGATGCTGGACGCACGAGCCGCCCCGTCCGGCCCGCCCGGTAGGCTGACCGGCGGGCCGTGACTGGCGCGCTGGGATGGGACCGACCATCGGGGAGCGGCCCGAGCTGCAATGTGTGCCGTGCGCCTGGGCCGTACCGTGAACGCCGAACGCCACGTCCGGAGGTCCCCATGCCCGACAATTCCGCGCCCCTTTCGAACGAGTCCACGGCCTATCGCGCCGCCCTCGACGTGATCCGTGCCGTCGAGCCGCGCGTCGCCGACGCCATCGGCCAGGAAGTCGCCGACCAGCGCGAGATGCTCAAGCTGATCGCCTCCGAGAACTACGCCTCCCCGGCCAC
This sequence comes from Streptomyces sp. NPDC050548, assembly GCF_044457385.1. Lineage (NCBI taxonomy): Bacteria > Bacillati > Actinomycetota > Actinomycetes > Kitasatosporales > Streptomycetaceae > Streptomyces > Streptomyces sp. NPDC050548. The sequence goes on along the minus strand of NZ_JBITGV010000001.1, from coordinate 627,523 downwards.
ACTGCTCGCGATGGGCAACTGGTTCAGCGACAAGTACGCCGAGGGCACCATCGGCCGCCGCTTCTACGCCGGCTGCCGCAACGTCGACACTGTGGAGTCCCTCGCCGCCGAGCACGCGCGCGAACTCTTCGGCGCCCGGCACGCCTACGTCCAGCCGCACTCCGGCATCGACGCCAACCTGGTCGCCTTCTGGTCGGTCCTCGCCGACCGCGTCGAGGTCCCGGCCCTGGCGAAGGCGGGCGTCCGCCAGGTCAACGACCTCTCCGACGCCGACTGGGCCGAGCTGCGCCAGGCCTTCGGCAACCAGCGCATGCTGGGCATGTCCCTGGACGCCGGCGGCCACCTCACCCACGGCTTCCGCCCCAACATCTCCGGCAAGATGTTCGACCAGCGCTCCTACGGCACCGACCCGGCGACCGGCCTCATCGACTACGAGGCCCTGCGCGCGTCGGCCCGCGACTTCAAGCCGCTGATCATCGTGGCCGGTTACTCCGCCTACCCCCGTCTGGTGAACTTCCGCATCATGCGGGAGATCGCCGACGAGGTCGGCGCGACCCTCATGGTCGACATGGCGCACTTCGCCGGCCTGGTCGCGGGCAAGGTCCTGACCGGCGACTTCGACCCGGTCCCGCACGCCCAGATCGTCACCACCACCACCCACAAGTCGCTGCGCGGCCCGCGCGGTGGCATGGTCCTGTGCGACGACTCCCTCAAGGACCAGGTCGACCGCGGCTGCCCGATGGTCCTCGGCGGCCCGCTCCCGCACGTCATGGCGGCCAAGGCCGTCGCCCTCGCCGAGGCCCGGCAGCCCTCCTTCCAGGACTACGCCCAGCGGATCGTCGACAACTCCCGGGCGCTGGCGGACGGCCTGATGCGCCGGGGCGCGACCTTGGTCACGGGCGGCACGGACAACCACCTGAACCTGATCGACGTGGAGACGTCGTACGGCCTCACCGGCCGCCAGGCCGAGACGGCCCTCCTGGACTCCGGCATCGTCACCAACCGCAACGCGATCCCCGCCGACCCCAACGGCGCCTGGTACACCTCGGGCATCCGCATCGGCACCCCCGCGCTGACGACCCGTGGCCTGGGCACGGCGGAGATGGACGAGGTCGCCTCCCTCATCGACCGGGTCCTCACCACCGCCGAGCCGGGCACGACGAAGTCGGGAGCCCCGAGCAAGGCGTCCCACGTCCTGGACGCAAAGGTCTCCGACGAGATCTCCCGCAGGGCGACGGACCTGGTGGCCGGCTTCCCCCTGTACCCGGAGATCGACCTCGGCTGACAGCCGGCCTACGTCCTCTGTCGAGTTGTCAAAGATCGGCGACTCTCAAAGATCGATGAGTTCCTGTCGTGGTTCCTCGCGCGGCGGTCCGGCCTCACGCCGGGCCGCCGCGCGGCGTATCAGCAGCGTGCCGCCGACTCCGGCGGCCACCCCCGCCGCCGCCCACCAGGCGGGCCCGGCCGACCCCGAGGATTCCGGCCCCTCCCCGGCTGCCGTACCCAGCAGCCCCGCCCGCTCCATCCGTGTGAAGTCCGGACGCGGCACCCGATGCCAACGGATGTCGTCGTCCGTCACCTCCGGCGCCGGATCCGTCCGCACCCACGGTGTGCCGTCCGCGGCCACGAACAACTGGTCCTCCCGCTCCACCGCCACATCACCACCCGGAGCCCGACTCGTCCGAGGCCAGCCGCCGACCCCGGTCAGACCCCACATCACGGTGATCCGCACCGCCGGATACCGGCCCGCCTCCCACTCCTGCGACACCCGCTCCGTCCCCGTGTACGTCGGCTGCAACAGCGTCCACAGGCGCGCGAACGACGGCTCCCCGGAGTGCCACGCCTCCGTCCGGCCCGTGTCACCCGCCACGACCAGCGCCAGATCCGGGATGTCCCGGCGCGGATCCTGAACCCGCACCCGATCCATCCCGACAGCCTGGACCTGAGCCGCTCCTGCCAGAGCCATCACCACCGACACCCCGGACAGACACGCGCCCAGCGACCTTCCGAATCCCATCCCGCACCCCTCACACGTCCCGCAACTCCTGCCTCGGCCCGGGCTCCCGCCCCTTCCGCCACCGGTTCAGCGGCAGCCGCGCGGCGAACGGCCGCAGAACGAGGGTCAGTACCGCTCCGGCCGCCGCGCCCGGTATCGCCCACCACCAGTCGGTGCCGTCGTCCTTGTCCCTCACGGTGACCCGCACCGTGCTGGTCCCCGCGTCGGTGTCGGGTGCGGCGACGGCCGGAGCGGACTCGGTCGGCTGCCACGGTGCCGGGAAGATGCCCGAATAACCGCCGGATCCTGTGCCCGTGCCCGTCACTCCCAACTTCCGCAAGAGGGCGCGCAGTTGGTCCGGGTGCTCGGCGCGGTGCCAGTAGCCGATCAGATTCGTGTTCTCCGGCACGTCGGACGCCGTGTGGATCCACACCGCCTGTGGACGGGAGTCGACCGGGAAGACCCGGTCGATCCGCCACGGCGATATGTCGTGCGCCAGCCATGTGACATTGATCTGGCGGGAGTGGTCCAGATCGGCCTCGGGAGGCTTGTCACGGGTGCCCTTGCCCTCCGGACCGAGCAACTGCTGGAGCTTTCCGTACTGTTCGTCCGAGTAGTACAGCGCCGCGGCTTGTCCGCTGGCCGGCGAGGTGACGAGCACACTGGTCGGCCCGCCCGCCGCCGCCTCCGACGCACCCCACACCATCAGAGCCGACGTCATCGCCAACGCCCCGCCCAGAGCGGCCAGTTCACGAATCCTGACCGCACTCCAGCTTGTCCTGACCGCACTTCCGCCTCCGGACATCCGAACCCCCCAACCGGCCGATCCCCGTACGGCCCGCCCGCGAGCCGCCTGTCACTTCTGGTACACCGCCCGACCCGCCGGGGTTCCCACTTCACCCGCCCTATTCGTCCGGCTCGTGCCGGTCGAGCGACTTGGCGATCTCCACAGCCCGTCGCTTCGACGCCACCCCTTCCAGACGGAACGTCAGATCACCACCGGGAACTCCGGCGACCGCGTGCGTCCACAGCAGTGTCGGGCCGGCCGTCCGCTCCGCCCGCGTATAGCGGTCCCCGTCCGCGTCCACCAGCCAGAAACTCAGCAGATGCGGTCGTGCGAACCACAGCGCCGGGTCCCGTATGCCGTCCGGCGAGACGGTCGCCTCCAGCGACAGCCATTCCGGCGGTTGGCTCACCGTCTTGGCGAAGCCGATGTCCAGCCGCGCCGGATACTCGTCGATCCGGACCGTGTGCCCGCTCTCCCGCCAGCACAGGCTGACCAGAAAGCGCCCACGCGGTTCGCCGGTCACCGTCACCGCGTCCGGAGCGCCCAGCGCGTCCGGCACCAGCGGCTCGAACCCGGCCCGCCGACGGGCCTGCGCCAAGGTCACCGACCGGCCGCACCCGGGCACCACGGCACCGGCCGAGGGCACCGCGGACGGGTCGTACCGCACCTCGACCCCGCCGAAGCCGAACCAGTCGAAGACCGCCGCCCGCACCGGAGGCGTGAGCACGAGCACCGTCAGCAGACCGCACAGGGCCGCCGTCAGCGCGCGCCGGCGCAGCCGCGCCCACTGCCGCACAGCGCGCAGCCGCGCCCGGACCCCGCTCGGCCCGGCCTCCTGGACGGGGACCGGGATCTGCTCGGCCAGTATCTGCGCCAGCACCCGCTCGACCATCGACTCGGCCCCGGCCGCCCCGCCCTCACCACCGCTCCGCGCGTCCAGCGAACGCCCCAGCGCCCGCAACTCCTCCGGCAGCCTGGACGCGGCGCCGGCACCCTCGCCGTCGTAGGACTCCCGTCCGTCACTCACACTCATCACCCCCTTCCCGGGGCCGGAAGTCCGGCAGCAGTCGCCCGAGTTTCCTCAGCGCGCGGCTCAGCCGGGACTTCACCGTCCCGCGCGGCCAGCCCAGGGCCTGGGCCGTCTCCGGCTCGTCCATCTCCAGGAGATAGCGGTAGGTCACGACCAGGCGGTGCTCCTCGCTCAGCTGCTCCAGGGCGGACAACAGGGCCGCGCGGCGCTCCGTCTCCAGCGTCGCGACCGCCGGATCCGCCGATTCCGGTATCAGCGGCTCGGCCTCCGCGAACGCTGCCTCCCGGCCGGCGAGCGTGCGCTGGCGTGCCGCCGTACGCACCGTGTTCCTCGTCTCGTTGGCGACGATCGACAACAGCCACGGCTTGAACGCCGAGCCCTCCCGGAACCTGCCCAGCGCGCAGTACGCCTTGACGAAGGCCTGCTGCACCACGTCCTCCGCGTCCGCACCCGCCCCGAGTGCCGCGGCCGCCCTGAGCGCGATGCCCGTGTGGGCCCGCACCAGCTCCGCGTACGCCTCCGGCTCTCCGGCGCGTACGCGTGCGATCACCGCGACCTCATCGACGATGCGGCCCCCCTCCCGCGTCTTCACATATCTGGTACACCGCCGGAGGCGGATCGGTTCCCACCCCTGCCGCATCCGTTCCGACCGCGTTCCGACCGCGTTCCGACCCCGCTCCCACCCGGTTCCGGCCGGTTCCCGACCGGGTCCCGGGACCTGAGAGAATGGTGAACATGGCCTCTGACAGTCCTCGCGTGCTCTCCGGAATCCAGCCCACCGCAGGCTCGTTCCACCTCGGCAACTACCTCGGCGCCGTGCGCCAGTGGGTGGCCCTCCAGGAGTCCCACGACGCGTTCTACATGGTCGTGGACCTGCACGCGATCACGGTCCCGCAGGACCCGGCGGACCTGCGCGCCAACACCCGGCTGGCCACGGCCCAGCTGCTGGCCGCCGGCCTGGACCCGGACCGGTGCACGCTCTTCGTCCAGAGCCATGTCCCCGAGCACGCCCAGCTCGCCTGGGTCATGAACTGCCTGACCGGCTTCGGCGAGGCCGCCCGCATGACCCAGTTCAAGGACAAGTCCGCCAAGCAGGGCTCGGACCGCGCGTCCGTCGGCCTGTTCACGTACCCGATCCTCCAGGTCGCCGACATCCTGCTCTACCAGGCGAACGAGGTCCCGGTCGGCGAGGACCAGCGCCAGCACGTCGAGCTGACCCGCGACCTCGCCGAGCGCTTCAATGGCCGCTTCGGCGAGACCTTCACGATCCCGAAGCCGTACATCCTCAAGGAGACGGCGAAGATCTACGACCTTCAGGACCCGTCGATCAAGATGAGCAAGTCGGCGTCCACCCCGAAGGGCCTGATCAACCTCCTCGACGACCCGAAGGCGACCGCGAAGAAGGTCAAGAGCGCGGTCACCGACACGGAGACCGTGATCCGCTACGACGCCGAGAACAAGCCGGGTGTCTCCAACCTCCTCACCATCCAGTCGACCCTCACGGGCAAGTCGATCGCCGAGCTGGAGAAGGAGTACGAGGGCAAGATGTACGGCGCGCTCAAGACCGATCTCGCCGAGGTCATGGTCGAGTTCGTGACGCCGTTCCGGGAGCGCACCCAGCAGTATCTGGACGACCCGGAGACGCTCGACGCGATCCTGGCCAAGGGCGCGGAGAAGGCGCGGGCCGTCGCGGCCGAGACCCTCGCGCAGGCGTACGACCGGGTGGGCTTCCTGCCCGCGAAGCACTGAGGCGTACGACCGCACCGAAGTACCACTGGACAGAGCGCTGCACATCACTACGGTTGCGCCTGCCCACAACTCAGGTGTGGCCGTACAGTCGATAGCCGGGCCGCCGCACACGTGGCTGCCCGCGCTCACCAACAGGACACCGATCAGGACGACAGGAGACGACGTGGGGACCGTAACGATCGGTGTGTCGATCCCGGTCCCGGAGCCTCACGGCAGCCTGCTCCAGGAGCGGCGCGCGGGCTTCGGCGACGCCGCTGCGCACGGCATCCCCACGCACGTCACGCTGTTGCCGCCCACCGAGGTGGACGCCTCGCGGCTGTCCGAGGTCGAGGACCATCTCGTCTCGGTGGCCGCCGCCGGGCGCCCCTTCCCGATGCGGCTGTCCGGCACCGGCACCTTCCGGCCGCTGTCCCCGGTCGTCTATGTCCAGGTGGTCGAGGGCGGCGCCGCCTGCACCTGGCTGCAGAAGCAGATCCGTGCCTCCTCCGGGCCGGTGGCGCGCGAGCTGCACTTCCCGTACCACCCGCACGTCACCGTGGCGCACGGCATCGACGACGAGTCGATGGACCGCGCCTTCGCTGCCCTCGCCGACTACTGCGCCGAGTGGTCCTGCACCGGCTTCGCGCTCTACGAGCAGGGCGCCGACGACGTCTGGCGCAAGCTCCGCGAGTTCACCTTCGGCGGCGCCGTCGTACCACCCCAGGCGGCCCACACGGATCGTGGAACGATCCCCAGCCACTGAGGACGGTCGTCAGACGGCCAGTCGTCTGAACAGTCCCCGCGGCAGGTGCCGCAGCACCGAGGTCACCACGCGCAGGGTCCCCGGCACCCACACCGTCTCCGAGCCCCGGCGCAGGCCCAGTTCGATGGCTGTGGCGACCGCTTCGGGGGTGGTCGTGAACGAGGCGGCCCTCGGGTCGGCCATGGTCCGTGAGCGGACGAGACCGGGTCGTACGACCATGACGTGCACGCCCGTGCCGTGCAGCGCGTCACCCAGGCCCTGCGTGAACGTGTCGAGGCCGGCCTTGCTGGAGCCGTAGATGAAGTTCGTGCGGCGGGCCCGTTCGCCGGCCACCGAGGAGAGCACCACCAGACAGCCGTGGCCCTGGGCCTGCAGGGCCCGGGCGCTGATCAGGCCGGACGAGACGGCGCCTGTGTAGTTGGTCCGCGCGACCCGCACCGCGGCGGCCGGATCGCGCTCGTCGCGGGCCTGGTCGCCGAGGGTGCCGAAGGCGAGCAGCACCATGTCGATGTCGCCCTCCGCGAAGACCTTGCCGAGCACGGTCTCGTGGGAGTCGGGGGCGAGCGCGTCGAAGGCGACGGTGCGGACCTCGGCCCCCAGGGCGCGCAGTTCCGTGGCGGCACTCTCCAGGGCGGGCGAGGGGCGGCCCGCGAGCCACACCGTGCGGGTGCGGCGGGCGATGAGTCTGCGGGCGGTGGCCAGTGCGATCCGGGACGTACCGCCGAGGACGAGGAGGGACTGTGGAGGACGCATGCCCGTGACCGTATCGTCCACTTATGGGCGTTCAATAGGGCGCCACGCGCGCGTGTTTCGTGAGGTACCCGCACCTCGGTGTCAGTGGTCGGGGGCAGAATCGGATCATGGACTGGCTGAAGAAGCTTCCCTTCATCGGGCCGCTACTGGTGCGCCTCACCGCCACGCACGCGTGGCGGTCGTACGAGCGCCTCGACCGGGTGAAGTGGTCGCAGCTCGCCGCCGCCATGACCTTCATCAGTTTCATCGCGCTGTTTCCGCTGCTGACCGTGGCCGCCGCGATCGCCGCCGCCACCCTCAGCACCGACCAGCAGCACGAACTCCAGGACAAGATCGCCGAGCAGGTCCCCGGCATCTCCGACCAGCTCAACATCGGTTCCCTGGTGGACAACGCGGGCACCGTCGGCCTCATCGCCGGTGCCGTCCTGCTGTTCACCGGCATCGGCTGGGTCGGCTCGATGCGGGAGTGCCTGCGCGCGGTGTGGGAACTGCCCGACCGCGACGAGAACCCGCTGCTGCGCAAGCTCATCGACACCGGGGTGTTGATCGGCCTGGGCGGCGCCGTCCTCGCGACGATCGCCGTCTCCACCGTCGCCTCCGCACTGGTCGACTGGATCAACGACCAACTGGGCATCGCCCAGGGCGGCTGGGGCGGGATCCTGCTGCGGATCGCCGCGTTCGCCGTCGCCGTACTCGCCGACTTCCTGCTCCTGCTCTACGTCCTGACCCTGCTGCCCGGCGTCGAACCCCAGCGCCGCCGCCTCTTCGTGGCCGCGCTGATCGGCGCGGTCGGCTTCGAACTGCTGAAGCTGCTGCTCAGCGGCTACATCCAGGGGGTGGCAGCGAAGAGCATGTACGGCGCGTTCGGCGTCCCCGTGGCGCTGCTGCTGTGGATGAACTTCACCTCGAAACTCGTCCTGTTCTGCGCCGCCTGGACGGCGACCCCGAGCAGACCGGACGAGGACGACGACTACGTCCCGGCCGACGACACCGAGGACCCCAAGGTCAGGGACGCGGGCGACGACGGACCAGATCCGGCAGCGGCCAGCGCCGGTTGACCAGGAAGACCCCGCCGGCCAGCAGCACCAGCAGCCCGCCGACGATCGCGAGCGCGATCCCGACCCCGCTCGAACCGTCCTCGTCGGCGGCCACCGGGGTGGAGGACGCGGCCGGCTTCGTGCCCGCCGTGTCGCCGCCCGCCTCCCCGCTGGCCGTGGCACCCGGCTGGGCGCTCGCCTGCGCCGCGTTCTTCGGCGCGACCAGCTCACCCACCGGCTGCACCTTGCCGGCCGCCTGGAAGCCCCAGTCGAGGATCTTCGCGGCCTCCTTGTAGACCTCGTTGTGCTCGTCCTTCTCCGGGTTCATGACGGTCACCAGCAGCACCTTGCCGCCGCGCTCGGCGACCCCGGTGAAGGTGGCGCCCGCGTTGGTGGTGTTGCCGTTCTTGACGCCCGCGATGCCCGGGTACACCGAGACGTCCGAGTCGCCGCTCAGCAGCCGGTTGGTGTTGCGGATCTCGAAGGTCCCGCGGACCGACTTGCCCTTCACCTTCGTGGTCTCGCCCGGGAACTTCACGCTCACCGTCGAGCAGTACTCGCGGAAGTCCTTCTTCTGCAGCCCGGAACGCGCGAACAGCGTCAGGTCGTACGCCGACGAGACCTGCCCCGGCTCGTCGTAGCCGTCCGGCGTCACCACGTGCGTGTCCAGTGCCTGGAGGTCCTGGGCGTGCGCGTTCATGTCGGCGACGGTCTGGTCCACGCCGCCGTTCATGTGGGACAGGACGTGCACGGCGTCGTTGCCGGAGCGCAGGAAGACCCCGAGCCACAGGTCGCGGACCGTGTAGCTCTCGCCCTCCTTTATCGGCACCACGCTGGAACCGGCGCCCATGCCGGCCAGGTCGGACGCGACCACCTTGTGCTCGGTCGTCTTCGGGAACTTCGGCAGCACGGTGTCCGCGAACAGCATCTTCAGGGTGCTCGCCGGAGGCAGCCGCCAGTGCGCGTTGTGCGCGGCGAGCACATCGCCGGACTCGGCGTCGGACACGATCCACGACCGCGCGGTCAGGTCTTTCGGTACGACCGGGACACCGGCCGCCAGATTGACCTGCGTCCCCGCCTGCGCGAGCCGGGCACCGCCCACCGACGACATGTTCCCCGGGGGAGTGGCCGTAGGACTCGTACTCGGACTCGCCGACGCATCAGCCGACGAACTCGGGGTGGGAGTCGGACTCGGGGCCGCGAGGGCGAGCGGCGCGGTGAGCGCGAGGGACGACAGGGCGGCGGAAAGGACCAGCAGGGATCGCCTGACGGTCTTCAGTGGAGCGGGCACGCACGAGAACGTACATGCCCAGGGACCCGAAGTCCCGTCACCGGCCCCACCCCGGCCACCGGCCCCGGAGGACGACGGCGATACTGGACTCATGAAGCTCAGCCGCCCCGTCTCCTGGTTCCTGCTCGCCTTCGGGGTGTGGAGCTGGATCATCTGGATCACTTTCGTCAAGAATCTCGTCGCGGACGGCAGCGGACTGGCCTTCGACGACGGCCGGCCGACGGCGTACTTCTGGGTGCATCTGACCCTGGCCGTCGTGTCCTTCGTATGGGGGACGGTCATCGGGGGCCTCGGGTTGCGTGGACTGCGCGCACTGCGCGAGACGTCATAGAGAAGTGACCGTCGTCGTCATCGCGCTCGTCGCCCTGGTCGCGGTCGCCGTCCTCGGCAGCGCGCACTGGTACGTCTGGCGCCGCCTGGTCCGCGACACCACGCGCGCGTGGGGCCCGGCCCGCGCCACCGGCACGGCCGTACTGATCGGCGGCCCGATCCTGATGATCGCGGCCCTGGCCGCCGAACGCGGCGGCGCCCCCTTCTGGCTCCAGCGCGTCCTGGGCTGGCCCGGCTTCCTGTGGATGGCCCTGGCGATCTACCTGCTGCTGGCCGTCCTCGCGGGAGAGGTCCTACGGCCGCTGCTGCGGCGGTTCGTCGAACGGCGCGGGCGGGTCGGGACGGTCGTGGACGAGACCGAATCCGCAGCCCCCGAAGAGACCTCCGAAGAGCCGCAGACCCCCGCCCCCTCCCGTCGGCTCTTCGTCTCCCGGGTCGTCGGGGGTGCCGCCGCCGCTGCCGCCGTGGGGACCGTCGGCTACGGCACCTACGGTGTGCTGCGCGGGCCGAGTGTGAAGCGGGTGACCGTGCCGTTGGCCAAGCTGCCGCGGTCCGCGCACGGGTTCCGGATCGCGGTCGTCAGTGACATCCACCTGGGGCCGGTCCTGGGGCGGGGGTTCGCGCAGAAGGTCGTCGACACGATCAACTCGACGCAGCCCGATCTGATCGCCGTCGTGGGTGATTTGGTGGACGGGAGCGTCAAGAACCTGGGGCCTGCGGCGGCTCCGCTGGCCCAACTGCGGGCGCGGCACGGGTCGTTCTTCGTCACGGGCAACCACGAGTACTTCTCCGGTGCCGAACAGTGGCTGGAAGAGGTCCGCAGGCTCGGCATCCACACCCTGGAGAACGCCCGCACCGAACTCCCCGGCTTCGACCTCGCCGGGGTCAACGACCTCCAGGGCGAGAGCGAGGACCAGGGCCCCGACTTCGGCAAGGCGCTCGGGGATCGGGACACCACGCGCGCGTGCGTGCTGCTCGCGCACCAGCCCGTGCAGATCCACGAGGCCGTGAAGCACGGCGTCGACCTCCAGCTCTCCGGGCACACGCACGGCGGGCAGCTGTGGCCCGGCAACTTCATCGCGGCGGCGGCCAATCCGACGGTCGCGGGCCTGGAGCGTTACGGGGACACCGAGTTGTACGTCAGCCGGGGCGCGGGCGCGTGGGGACCGTCGACCCGGGTGGGGGCGCCGTCGGACATCACGGTCGTCGAACTGGCGTCCAAACAGGCCTAGTTGCCGTGCCTCCCGGGCGGGCGCTCAGTGCCTCGTCTCGTACCTGGTCAGGATCACGCCGCCGGGGAGCGTCCGCGTCTCCACCAGGTTCAGGTTCACCCAGTTGTCCAGCGCGGTGAAGAACGGTGTGCCGCCGCCCGCCAGGACCGGCGCGGTGGCCAGTACGTACTCGTCGATCAGCCCGGCGCGCATGGCCGCCGCGGCGAGTGTCGCGCCGCCGATGTCCATCGGGCCGCCGTCCTCGGCCTTGAGGCGGGTGATCTCGGCGACCGCGTCTCCGGTGACCAGGCGGGTGTTCCAGTCGACCTTGTCGATCGTCGAGGAGAACACCACCTTCGACATGTCCCGCCAGCTCCGCGCGAACTCGATCTCCGCCGGGGTGGCGCCCGGTTGCTGGTCGCCGGTCGGCCAGTAGGAACTCATCGTCTGCCACAGCCTGCGCCCGTAGAACGACAGGTCGGTCGCCCGCAGCTGGTCGGACCAGAACTGGAACAGCTCGTCGCTCGGCACGCTCCAGCCGATGTCGTCGCCGGGCGCGGCGATGTAGCCGTCCAGAGTGACGTTCATGCCGTAGATCAGTTTCCGCATGGCGTAAGCCTTCCGTGAATCGGTCTCACGCGTACAGACCGGGGCGGCGCGGGAAACTCATCGGTGTGCCGGGAGACAACCCCCAAGCGTCGGCCTGGCGGCCCGCTCGATCTTGGCGCAGTAGGCCGCACGGGCTGCCTCGTCGATCGGCTGCTCGTGTTCGGGGCGCATCCCGGTCCGGCCGTCGAGGCCCTCGCGCAGGATGTCGGCGTGTCCGGTGTGGCGGTTGGACTCGCCGAGGACGTGGACCATGATCGCGAACAGGTTCGTGTTCGGCTGCGGCTCCCGCCACCACGGCACGTGGCCGGGGGCGTCGAGGGGAAGCTCGTCGATCGTCGCGTCCGAGTGGTCCCACGTGCGCCGGTAGAACGCGACGATCTGCTCGCGGGTCTCGTCCTCGGCCGCCCACAGGTCGCTGCCGTAGTGGTCCTGCCAGCGGGGCAGCGGTTCCGGGGAAGGGCGGTCGAAGACCTCGCCGAAGTATCTGGCCTCGACGGTGGCCACGTGTTTGACCAGGCCGAGGAGGTTGGTCCCGGTCGCTGTCAGGGGCCGGCGGGCGTCGTATTCGGACAGGCCGTCGAGTTTCCAGAGCAGTGCCTCGCGGTCCCGCCGCAGTCTTCCGTGCAGGGTGTCCTTCGCGAATCCATCGATCATGTGGCACGAGCTTGCCATCTTCGGGAGGGAATCGTCGAACTGGCTTCGAAACAAGCTGAGTTGCCGGTGCGGGCGCCCTCGGCGAATGGCTGGGAGTCGCCTGTGAAACGGGCGATTAACACTCGTCGGTAAGTTCTTTCTCATCTCGGTAGAACTCTCTTCCCCCGGACGAAACTCCTGTGGTTAGGTGATCCGCGCCACTAGGGGAGTGGCATATGCGCACGGGCCCGGGAGGGTCCTGGGGAGGGCACACCGATGCGGTCGGTTCGCATACGGATTCTCGCGACACTGCTTGTTCTGGCGGCCGTGGGAGTCGGCGGCTGGCAGTTGCTGCCGTCGGACGGGAACAAGAACAAGACGATCACGGTGGGGACGACGGACGCCGTCACCTCGCTCGACCCGGCCGCCGCGTACGACGCGGGTTCCTGGGCGCTGTACAACAACGTCTACCAGTCGCTGATGACGTTCGACTCGGGCGGTACGTCACCCGTCCCGGACGCGGCCAAGAGCTGCGGGTTCGTGGGCAGCGGGCTGAGGACGTACCGCTGTGTGGTGCGCGACGGGCTCACCTTCCCGAGCGGGCGCACGATGACCGCCGCGGACGTGAAGTACTCCTTCGACCGGGTCAAGAAGATCAACTCGGATGTGGGTCCGGCGCCCCTCCTCTCCACGCTCGGTTCGGTCGACGCCTCCGGCATGACCGTCACCTTCCATCTGTCGTCGCCGGACGCCACGTTCCCGTTCAAGGTGGCCACCGGCGCCGGTGCGATCGTCGACAGCACCAAGTACCCGAAGGACGCCCCGCGCAACGGTTTCCAGGCCGACGGTACCGGGCCGTACATCCTGTCGACGTATACGAAGGACAAGAAGGCCGTCCTGAAGCCCAACAGCCACTACAAGGGCGCGGTCAAGAACACCGGGAGCCCGATCGAGCTGCGGTACTACGCCGACTCGGACGCGCTGCAGAAGGCGTACAAGGCGAAGCAGGTCCAGGTCGCCACCCGGCAGCTGCCGCCGAAGATGCTCTCCGGGCTCTCCGCCAGCGACCCGAACCAGCGGGTGTCGGAGGCCGACAGCTCCGAGACCCGCAACCTGTACCTCAACACCCGCAAGGGCACGCCCCTGCACGACGTCCTCGTCCGGCGGGCCATGGCCTGGCTGATCAACCGCGACGAGCTGGCCGCCACGGTGTACGACGGCACGGTCGACCCGCTGTACTCGCTGATCCCGGCCGGCCTCGTCGGCCACACGACGTCCTTCTTCGACGCGTACCCCTCCGAGAGCGTCAGCAAGGCGAAGGACCTCCTCGAAGAGGCGGGTGTCTCCGTCCCGGTGCGCTTCACCTACGGCTACGGCATCGGGCACGGTTCCGGCGCCGAGGAGGCCGCCGAGCTGAAGCAGCAGCTGGAGGCGAGCGGCCTGTTCAAGGTGGACGTCAAGGGCTACGAGTGGACCGACTTCCAGAAGCGCTGGGCCACCGGAAAGCTGGACGCGTGGGCGGTCGGCTGGGCCGCGGACTACCCCGACCCGGACACCTTCGGCTCCGCGCTCGTGGGCACCGGCTCCACCATGAACACCGGCTACAGCAACAAGCTCGTCGACCAACTCATCCTCAACAGCCAGAAGTTCGCCGACCGCAGCCGCGTCGACGACGACTTCCGCGACGTCCAGACGGACGTCGCCGAGGACGTGCCGCTGATCCCGCTGTGGCAGCGCAAGGACTACGTCGTGAGCAGCGAGGACGTCGGCGGCATCTCCTACCTCACGGACGGCACCGGCGTGTTCCGCCTGTGGGCGCTGGACTGGATCTGAGCCCACCCGCCGAGCCGGACCTCGCCCGGCGCCGGGTCCGGGACCATCTGGCCGACTGGGGGCACGCGAGCGACGATCCGGCACTCCAGGACGCGGTGCTGCCGGTGTCCGAGCCGGCCACCAACGTCGTACGCCACGGGCCGCTCCTTGAGCGGGAGTTCGAGGTCGCGGTGACCGCCCTCGCGGACGGCTCCTGCCTCATCGAGGTGTCGGACGAGGGCCGGGGCGAGCCCCGGCTGCGGGTCGTGACGGCCGCGGCGGAGGCCGGCCGCGGCGCACACGGCAAGACCGTGTGGGCCCTCGTCCAGGGCGACGACACTCCCTGACACCCCCGATGTCCTACGACGGCACCGGCGCCCGCGTCGGCAGGGTCACCGTCACCGCGAGCCCCTCGCCCGGCGCCGTCCGCACCGCCACGTCCCCGCCGTGCGCCTGGACGACGCCCTGCACGATCGCCAGCCCCAGTCCGCTGCCCGCACCGCCGCCCGCCCGGAAGAAGCGGTCGAACATGCGGGCCGCGTCGTCCTGGCAGAGCCCCGGGCCCTGGTCCGCGACACACAGCCGTACGACCCCGTCCTCACGCTCCAGGCCGAGCCGCACGGGCACGTCGGCGGGTGTGTGGGTGCGGACGTTGGCGACCAGGTTGCCGAGTATCTGGCGCAGGCCCGACTCGTCGGCGCGCACCAGCAGGGAGCCGTCGGCGCCGACCGTGACGGGCCGCTCCGGCTGCTGCACCCGCAGGTCCTCGGCGGCGTCGCGCACCAGGCGGCTCAGGTCGACGTTCCTGAAGCGCAGCTCGGGACTCTGGTCCAGGCGGGCCAGGGTGAGGAGTTCGTCGACGAGGCGGCCCATGCGGTCGGCCTCCGCGTTCATCCGGTCCCAGGCGCGTCTGCGTTCGTCGGGCTCGGTCAGCATGCCCTTGTCGTAGAGCTGGAGATAGCCGCGTATCGCCGACAGCGGGGTGCGCAGTTCGTGCGAGGCGTCGGCGACGAAACGGCGGAGCTGGGCCGCCGTGCGCTCGCGCGTGCGGTACGCCGACTCCACCTGGTGGAGCATGGAGTTGAGGGCGAGACGCAGCTGCTCGACCTCCTGCGTCGGGTGGTGGCTGGAGGGCACGCGCCGGGTCAGATCGCCCTCGGCGATCGCCGTCGAGGTCTCCACCATGTCCTCCAGGGGCCGCAGCCGCCGCCGCACGCTCATCATCGTGAGCGTGGCGAGCAGCACCAGCAGCAGGCTGCCGAAGGCGAGGTCCAGCTTGAGGGCCTTGGCCATGCCGTGGTGCAGGCCGCCGGTGGAGGCGGCGATCAGGATGTAGGTGCCGTCGGTGAGTCGGGTCCCGGTGGCCCGGTAGGAGTCGCCGCGCAGCGAGATGTCGCGCGGGGTGCGGTCCTTGGTGAGCCCCGCCGGGTCGTGGAAGGCGTCGGCGAGGGCCCGCTGCGCGGCGGTCGGGGCGTACCCGGCGATGGTGAGCACCTTGCCCCGGCGGTCGACCGCCGCGAACACGGTGTCCGGCTTCGGGGAGCCGGGCTGCTGCTGGGGCACCAGCCGGTCGCCGATGCCGGCCAGTGAGCTGAGTACGTTGATCTGCCGCATGGTGAGCTGCGAACTGCTCAGCGAGTCACGGGACTTGGTGAGTTCCGCGTCGACCTGGGCGAGCAGGTAGTGCCGCATGCCCATCAGGCTGACGGCGGTGGCCATGACGATGCCGAGGGAGAGCAGCGCGAGATTGGCCAGGGTCAGCTTGGCGCGCAGCGAGTGGGCGCCGCGCTCGCAGTTCGGCAGCCGGATCTTCATGCGAGTCCGTATCCGACGCCCCGCCGGGTGGTGATCACCGGCGCTCCCAGGGTGTCCAGCTTGCGCCGCAGATAGCTGATGTAGGTCTCGACGACGGTCGACTCCGGCGGGGTGTGCTCGTACTGCCAGACATGGCGCAGCAGCTGCTCCTTGGGCACGATCCGGCCGCCGTTGCGCACCAGGAAGCGCAGCAGGGCGTACTCGGTGGGGGTCAGCTCGACCGAGCGGTCCGCGCGGTGCACCGAGTACGTCGTGTCGTCCAGCTCCAGGTCGCCGTAGCGCAGCGGCGGGCGCTGGGGGAGGACGTCGGCGGGGCGGGTGCGGCGCAGGACGGCGGTGATGCGGGCGACGACCACGTCGATGTCGAACGGCTTGGTGATGTAGTCGTCGCCGAAGCCGAGGGCGCCGACGATCTCGGCCGGCGCGTCCCGTGCGGTGAGGAAGACGAGGGCCAGGTCGGGCCTGCGGGCGCGCAGTTCCTGCCCGAGCGCGCGGCCGTCGCCGTCCGGGAGCATCACGTCGAGCAGCGCGCAGTCCGGGCGGGTGCGCTCGGCCAGCGCGAGCGCCTCGCGGACGGTGCCCGCGGTCATGACCTCGAAGCGGTGGTAGCGCAGCGCGATGGCGAGGACGTCGGCGATGCTCGGTTCGTCCTCCACCACCAGCACGGTTCCTGGAGCCGTCATGCCCCCAGTATCGGCGGCACCACTGACATCGGGGCCGTCCGGTCTTTGGAGTTCCTTGAGAGTCATGGCCAGGACGTGTCCACGCGCGCGTGCCACCGCCAATTGTGTAGCCCAGGACCTGGGGGACCATCCGACCGATCGACCGAGTCAACTCGGTTTTGCATAAGGAGTGTTGAGCGTGGCGGCATTGGCACGGTGGTGCTATCGGCACCGGCTGGTGGTCCTGTTGCTGTGGGTGGGGGCACTGTTCGGCCTGGGCTTCTCGGCGACGACGGCGGGGACGGACTACGCGAACGTCTTCTCCCTCCCGGACACGGACTCCAAGAGCGCGTACGACCTGATGCAGAAGGCGTTCCCGAACAGCTCGGGCGACACCGACACGGTGGTCTGGAAGGTCGACTCGGGCTCGGTCAAGGACCAGTCCGTACAGACCCGCATCCAGCCCGCCCTCGACAAGATCGCGAAGCTGAAGGGCGTCGGCGAGGTCACCGGCCCCTACTCCGGCACCCGGGGCGCGGCCCAGATCAGCTCCGACGGGACGATCGCCTACGCGCAGATCACCTTCGCCGAGCAGGCGAACGCCGTCCCCAAGGAGCTCGTCCAGAAGGTCGTCGACACCGCGCAGGCGGCCCGACAGAGCGGCCTCCACGTCGAGCTGGGCGGCCAGGCCGTCCAGCGGGTCGAGGAGCCGCCGGGCGGCATCGCCGAGGGCGTCGGCATCCTCGCGGCGGCCGTCGTGCTGTTCCTGGCCTTCGGCTCGTTCTACGCCATGCTGCTCCCGATCGGCATCGCGATCTTCGGCGTCGGCACCGGCCTGTTCTCCACCCAGCTCCTCAGCCACACCACCGACATCCCCGACCTGGCGCCCCTGCTGGCCACCCTGATCGGCCTCGGCGTCGGCATCGACTACGCCCTGTTCATCGTCACCCGGCACCGGCGCGGCCTCCAACGGGGCATGGATCCCGAGGAGTCGGCGGTCGTCGCCCTCAACACCTCGGGCCGCGCGGTGCTGTTCGCGGGCGGCACGGTGTGCATCGCGCTCGCCGGCATGCTGGTGACGCAGCTGCGCTTCCTGGACGGCGTCGTCATCGGCACCTCGCTCACGGTCGTCCTGAGCGTCCTCGCGGCCACGACCCTGCTGCCCGCGCTGCTCGGCTTCCTCGGCCCGCGCGTGCTCAGCCGCAAGCAGCGCCGCAAGCTGGCCGCGACCGGGCCCGAGCCGGAGCGCACCGACAATCTCGCGGTCCGCTGGTCGGCCGCAGTGCAGAAGCGTCCGCGCCGGATCGCCGCGTTCGCCCTCGTCGTCATGGCCGTCCTCGCCTTCCCCGTGCTGTCGCTGCGCCTCGGCGCCACCGACCAGGGCAACGACAACGCCTCGACGACCACCAGGAAGGCGTACGACCTCCTGGCCGACGGTTTCGGCCCCGGCTTCAACGGCCCCCTCCAGGTGGTCACTTCGAGCGGTGACACGGCCACCCTGGTCAAGGACATCGAGGCGACGAAGGACGTGGCCCGGGTCGCCGCGCTGCCGCCCACGGGCGGGGTGACGGTGATCCAGGTCGTCCCGAAGACCTCACCGCAGTCCGTCGAGACCGACGACCTGATCGACACCCTGCGCGGCAAGGTGATACCCGAGGCCGGCGCGACCGGTCACGTGGGCGGGGTGACGGCGATCTCGAAGGACTTCGCGTCCGTCACCGGCGACCGCCTCCCGCTCTTCGTCGCGACGATCATCGGCCTGAGCTTCCTGCTGCTCCTGCTCGCGTTCCGCTCGCTCGTGGTCCCGTTGACGGCCGCCCTGATGAACCTCATCGCGGCGGCGGCCTCCTTCGGTGTCCTGGTGGCGATCTTCCAGTGGGGCTGGGGCCTGGACATGCTGGGCCTCGGCAAGGAGGGCCCGATCAACGCCTTCCTGCCGGTCATCATGCTGTCCCTGCTCTTCGGCCTCTCCATGGACTACCAGGTGTTCCTGGTGAGCCGGATGCACGAGGAGTGGGTCCACACCAAGGACAACGCCCGCGCGGTCCGCGTCGGCCTCGCGGAGACCAGCCGCGTCATCAACTCCGCCGCTCTGATCATGGTCTGCGTCTTCCTGGCCTTCGTCCTGAGCGGCAACACGGGCGCGGCGACGGCGGGCGTCGGCCTGGCCGCAGCGGTCGCCCTGGACGCCTTCATCCTGCGGACGGCCCTGGTCCCGGCCGCGATGCACCTCCTGGGCAACTCCAACTGGTGGCTCCCGGCCTGGCTCGACAAGAGCCTGCCGCACCTCGCGGTGGAACCCGCCGAGGAGCCCGCCCCGGCCGTCCCCGACGGCCCGTCCTCGGCCGTCCACGGCTTCGTCCGGACGACCGACGGGGAGCCCGTGGAGAGCGCCGCCGTCACGCTGCGGACGACCGGCGGACGCGAACTGGACCGCGTCGAGTCCCTGGCGGACGGCTCGTACATCGTCTCGGTGCCGGGCCCGGGGACCTACCTCCTGGCGACGACGGCACCGTCGTACGGCGCGACCGCCCGGCAGGTGACCGTGACGGACGATCCGCTGGTCTACGACGTCGAGCTGGCCGAGGGTGAGGTCGACGCCGTCAACTGACCCGATCGCTCAGGGGCGTTCGTCGTCGGCGGGACCGGCGGCGGACGCCCCGCGCTTGTCCCCCCGCTTCTTCTTCGCCGGGTCGGGCAGCGCGTGGGTCATGCCCGGCAGGAAGTCCGTGAACAGCTCGTGCACCTCAAGGACGAGCGGGCGCAGCACCCGGAAGCGGGCCAACGACACACCGCGCGCGGTGAGCCGGGCGCCACGCTCGGCGAGCCGGTAGCTGCGCTCGCGCCCCTCGGTCCGGTCGAACACCCAGTACAGCACCAGGCCCATCTGCGAGAGCCACATCAACTCCGGGAGCACGTCCCGCAGTTCCGGCGCGACCTTGGTCTTCGCGCCGAACAGGACCTCCTTGTGGACGGCGATGGCCTGCACGCGCGCGTGCTCGCTCTCCGGGGAGAACGGGCTGAGCGGGCTGTCCGGGTCGGCGGCGTTCTTGAAGAACTGCACCGCGAACTCGTGGTAGGGCGTCGCGATGTCGAGCCACACCCGGAGCACGCCCGCGAGCCGTGCCTCCAGATCGGTCTCCCGGTCCAGCACCTCGCGGACCGCGAGCCGGTGCTCCTCGGCGATACGGTCGTAGAAGCCCTGGATCAGGTGCTCCTTGCCGGCGAAGTAGTAGTAGGCGTTGCCGACCGAGACGCCCGCCTCCTTGGCGATCGCCCGCATCGTCGTCTTGTCATAGCCGTGCTCCTGGAACAGCCGCATGGCCGTCTCCAGGATGAGCGCGCGGGTCTGCTCGGACTTGCTGGGGGTGGCGCCGTCGTCGGGGCCGTCGTTGTTCGCGGGCACGGGGACAGAGCCTATCCAGTGGGGCAGGAACCGCCGACGCAGCCCGGCCCGGTGTACGACCACCCGCTGCTCGGGTCGTACGTCCACCCGTCGCTCTGCCGGTACACACCGCCGCCCCACCGCCCCGGGCCCCACTGCCCCCCGCGCCACTTGGCGGCGGCGAGCACGGCGCCCTTGGCGAGCCGGGCGCCGGCCGGGGTGCTCAACCGGTGCGCCAGGGGCCGCTGTTCGCGCAGCGCCCACAGGGTGACGATCCAGGCGGCGGCGCCCCGGTAGACCTGCCCGGAGTCGCCGACGACGGTGATCTCGTCGAGGGTGGCCCGGTGGTCGAGCCCGGGGAAGCGCCGTCGCGACTCTTCGGAGGACGCCGGTACCAGCTCCAGGGGCACCAGCTGCGACTGCCGTACGAGCCAGTCGCGCAGGAAGGCGCACAGGGAGCAGTCGGCGTCGTAGAGGACGGTGAGCCCGCGGACCGGGACGCGCGAGGCGTCCCGGTCCTGGGTCCCGCCGACGTCCGGGGCCACCCCCGTCACGCCCCGGCCGTCGGCGGAACCCACCCCTGCGGCGCGATGGGCGGTACCTGCTCCCGCTCCATGACCCCGCGCCGCCGGATCTTGTTCAGCACGAACACGTTCCCCAGGTGCATCACCCCGAGCACCAGCAGCACCACGCCCACCTTGGTCGACAGGGCCTCGAAGATGCCCCGGGTGTCCTCGATGGTGCCGTCCCCGCTGAGGTACAGGGCGACGAACCCGAGGTTCACGAGGTAGAAGCCCACTACGAGGAGGTGATTCACGGCCTCCGCGAGTTTTTCGTTCCCCCGTAGGACGTCGGCGAGGAAGATCCGCCCGTTGCGGCTGAGCGTGCGGGCCACCCAGACGGTGAGTCCGATGCTGACGATCAGATAGATGACGTAGGCGACGACCGTGCGGTCCATGCGCCTCCCCCTTCTTGAACGCGTTCAAAACGCTGACAAGGAGAATGTAGACGTACTTTTGAACACGTTCAACTCGCCTGCGCTGGGAGCTGCGTCACACCCGCCGTGCCAGCTCCGGCCGCTTCGTGTAGTCCGTGAAACCGATGACGTTGCCCCAGGGGTCGGCGATCTCCACGGTCCACCCGGTGGCCACGGAGAAGGGCGCGTCGAGGGGGGTGATTCCGGCGGCGGTGAGGTGCTCCGCGGCCTTCCGGGCGTCCGGGACCTCCAGCCATGCGCGGGGCGAGGGCCAGGGCGGCGGCCGGTGCCCGAGCCCGTCCTCCAGCCGCAGCAGCACCCCCGGCGTCTCGCCGCCGACCTTCAGGATCGCGATACCGGCGTCGTCGAGCCGGAACCCCACGGTGAATCCGGCACGTTCGTAGAAGGGGACCGCCTCGGCGAGGTCCCCTACGGGGAGGAGGAGGTTGTCGAAGCCGAGCAGTTCGTACGACTCTTCATCTGACATGTCGTCAGGTTAGGGCGATGATCGGCAAAGGCCGGGGATTGTTGCCCACAGGCGCGTTCGCATAATGTCGCGCGCATGGCAGATGTGGATGTGTTCGCGGGAGTCCGGCTGCTCGGCCCGCCGGAGGCCGACGGCGAGTACATCGCGCTGAACGACCACGAGACGGTCCATCTGCACGAGTACGCGCGGATCTACGCCGTGCCCGGCCTCTACGAACACGTCGTCCAGGAACTGCTCCAGTGCACCTCGCCCCAGGTCGCGGCGGCGGGCTTCCTGCGCGCGGTCGAGCGCCTCGGCCTGGAGCCGGGCGGGCTGACGGTCCTCGACGTCGGTTCCGGCACGGGACTGGTCGGCGAGCTGGTGCGGGGCGGCGGTGTCGCCCGGGTCGTCGGGGTCGACGCGTTGCCGGCGGCGCGCGAGGCCGCTCTGCGCGACCGGCCGGGCGTCTACGCCGACTACGTGATCGGCGACTTCCAGCGCGACGACGACACCCTCCGCGAGGCGCTGCGGCCGTACAGGCTCGGGGGACTGGTGTCGGCCGGAGCGTTCGGCGGCACGCACGCCACACCGAGGGCACTGGAGAACGCGCTCGCGCTGCTGCCGGCCGACGCGCCCGTCGCCTTCACGCTCGACGAGCGGTGGATGGACGAGTCGGACCCGGAGGGGTTCGGTGTCGCCGTCGCGAAGGCGGTGGCGGAGGGAAGCCTTGAGGTGCTGGAACGTTCACGGTTCCAGCACCGCGTCACGACGACCGGGGAGCCGATCTTCTATGAGCTGATCGTGGGCCGGACGGCCTCACCGGCGTCCGAGGGCTGATGTCGACCACTACTGCGGGAAGTTCGCCCGCAGAGCCGGCTCCGTGGCGCCGGCCGTGGTGATGCCGGTCGAACCGGCCGGGAGCAGCACGCTCGGGTCATTGTTGTCCGAGATCAGGAGATCCGCGTCGCCGTCACGGTCCAGGTCGCGCAGCCGGACGTAGAGACCGAAGAGGCCGGACTCGGCCGGGCTGCCCGGCACGCCCGCGGTCGCGCGGGAGAACCACTGGGAGCTCTTGCCGGTCAGACCGCTCCTGCCGCCGCGCAGCACGTGCACACCGCCCGCGCCCGCGGCGGAACCGACCTTCTCCTCCGCGGCGCTCACCGCGAGATCCGGGTAACCGTCGCGGTTGGTGTCACCCGCGGACAGCGCCGTACCGAAGGAGTCACCCTTGGCCGGGGCCGACACGACGCCCGAAGTGGACTGGCTGAGGCGGTAGTTGGTGGTGGGGCCGGTAGCCCCGCCGCGCATGACCACGACCGAGCCCGCGCCCTTGTTGTACGGGGTGTCGCTGACGGCCAGGTCTCCGTAGCCGTTCTTGTCGAAGTCCGCGACGACGCCCGTGGGGCTGTAGTCCGGCGACGAGCTGTCGTACGTCGTGAACTTGCCGGACTTCACCGTGGTGCCGCCCCGCAGGAACCACGCGGCCTGCGTCATCTTGTCGTTCTTGTAGCCCTGGCCGAGGACGTACAGGTCCGTCGCCTTGTCCTTGGTGACCTTCCCGGCGACCAGCCCGGTGGGCTCGAAGACATCGGTCAGGCTCGGGCTCGGGACGTGCTTGGTCACCTTGCCCGTCGTGCCCGACGTGGAGAAACCGCCGCGGTAGATGTACAGGGTCTCGGTTCCGTCGGTGACCGCCAGGTCCACCTTGCCGTCGCCGTTGAAGTCGCCGGTCGCCAGGGCGTCGCCGAACCCGTAGTAGGTGCGGGGTGTCACGGAGATACGGCTGGCCTTGGAGCCGAGGCCGGACGCCGAGCCCCACACGATGGTGACCGCGCCCGCCGCGACCTTGCCGCTGACCTTCTCGCTGTGGTCGCCGACGGCGAGGTCGGCGTATCCGTCGCGGTTGAAGTCGGCGTTCGCGAGGGACTCACCGAACCCGTCGGCGAACCCGCCCGCGTCACCGGCAGTGCCCGGAATCCCGGCGCTGTTCTGGTTGAACGTCTTCACCTTGGTGCCGGGGCCCGTGGCGGTCCCGTACGTCACGGTGACCGAACCGCTGTCGCCGACCGCGTAGTCGCGGTAGCCGTCGCCGTTGAAGTCGTCCGCGTACTTCGCGGGGGTCGCGGCGGTCGCGGGGCCCACCGCGAGGGTGAGCAGTCCGCCGGTCAGCGAGGCGGCCGTGGCCGTCGCGAGAACCAGGCGGTGGGTCTTCGTCCTGAACATGTGTCTCCTGCTGCGGGCAGCGCCGGGCGGCTGTCCGCCGTGATCTTGTGATGGGAACACGGAGGAGACTCGTGGAGTGGCGTGCGGGTTGTGCGAGGTGCGGGGATTTGTTCAATCGCCCTTCGGCTGCCCGGCCTTGAGGATCTCCGCGACGTCGAGGGTGACCTTGGCGCCGAGGGAGTCCGGGAGGCTGACGAGTTCGCCGGGGGCGTGGACGCGGTGGTTGGCGTACTCGCCTGTCGTCGGGTCCGTCAGGACGTGGAGGCGTTGGTGTTTGCGGTCGACGATGACGTAGACGGGCACAGCGGCACCGGCATAGGCGGCGACCTTGGTGCGCAGGTCGCTCTGGTAGTTGCTGGACGTGACTTCCAGGACCAGGCGGAAGGCGATGGGCTCGTAGCAGTTGTTCTCGACCAGGTGTTCCTGGAAGTCCGCGTCCACCAGCGCGAGATCCGGGATCGCGAAGTCCTCCCCGCTGGGCAGCCAGAGCCCGACGCCCTGAAGCACCATGGACTCAGTCCCGTGCAGCCCGGCCGTGAGGAAGGGGACCATGAGGTCGGTCAGGGCGGCGGCGTGAGCACCGTCCGGGGGCGGGGACAAGAGGATCAAGCCTCCGATGATCTCGACGCGGTGGCCCGGAAGACGCTCCTGGGCGAGGTTCGCCTCCGCGATCAGCGGACGGTCGCCGTGCGGCTGCTCGACGGGTGCTGCGGACATCACGTGCCTCCCGTGGGCTGTTGTCGAGAGCATCATCGTAGGCCGGGCGGACCACGGGAGTCCTGAGCGAGGCGCTTCACCCGATCGTGCCGCCGACCACGTCCTGGCCGGGCGCAGGAGCGGCCGGCAGTTTGGCCGGCAGGCCCATGCGGGACGTGATGCCCAGCTTGGTGTAGGCGTGGCTGAGGTGGAACTCGACCGTCTTGACGCTGAGCACCAGCTGGCGGGCGATCTGGCGGTTGGTCAGGCCGGACGTCGCCAGGCGGGCGATCGCCAGTTCCTGCGGGGTGAGGGGGGAGTCGGGTCCGATCGCCCCGACGCTGGCGGCCAGTTCACGCTCGCAGAGGGCCGCGCTCGGGGCGGCACCCAGCTCGGTGAAGGTGCGCAGCGCCCGGCGCAGCTGCCCGGCGGCGTCGGTCCGTCTGCCCGTGCGGCGCAGGAACGCGCCGTAGGCGAGCTGGACGCGGGCCCGGTCGAAGGGGTCCGGCACCTGTTCCGCGTGGCCCAGCGCCGTGCGGAACGACGACTCCGCCGCGGCCGGCGACCGACGCGCCGCCAGCAGGGTGCCACGCGCCCGGGCCGCGGCCGCCAGCCAGGAGTGCCGGCCCCGGTGGGCGGAGGGCACGTCGAGGCCGTCCAGGATCCGCTCGGCCTGCCGGTGTTCCCCGAGCGCGGTCAGCGCGTCCACCAGCAGATCACGCCACGGCGCTACGACCGTCCGCGCCACCGACTCCCGTTCCAGCAGGGGGAGCAGCGCGCCCGCCACATCGTCCTGCGCTCCCCGGGCCGCCGCCAACTGGGCCTGCGCCCTTGCCACATGGGCGAGGCCCGAGGCCCCGTGGCCGCCGCTGCCCCGGGCCTTCGCGAGGTACTCGGCGGCACGCTCGGTCCGCCCCCTCAGCGCGAGCGCCCCCGCGAGATCCGCGCAGGCGACCGGCTCCAGCCAGGCGAGGCCGCCGGCGGCAGCGGTCGTCGCCGCCGATTCGAGTTCGCGCAGGGCCACGTCCCAGTTCCCGAGCCGGAGTTCGGTCTCGCCCAGGAGCAGCTGGGCCGTCGCGCGCAGCGGCGCGGGACCGCTCCGGCACAGCGGTGCCGCCGAGCGCAGGTCCGCCCGGCTGCCCTCCAGGTCGTCGCAGCCGAGTCGCAGCGCGCTGCGGCCCAGCAGCAGGTCCACGTCGCCGGACTGGACGAGTACGGACTCCGGCAGCCCGGCCGCCCGCGCGATGCCCTCCTCGGCGGCGTCCGTCAGGCTCAGGGCGGCCAGTTGGGCGTAGCGCAGCATTCCGCCGGTGAACGGCACGGGCGGCAGGGCTCCGGCCCGCCGCGCCCACCGTACGGCGGCCGCCGCTTCGCCCTGGACGAGGCCGACGAGGGAGAGTCGTTCCGCGATGCGCCGGGCCAGCGCCGGGTCCAGGGCGGGGTCGCAGTGCCGCCACGCGTCGTCGAGGAGCAGCCGGGCGCTGGGCGTCTCGCCCCGGGCGAACGCGAGATGGCCGTGCGCGTAGCGATGGGCCGCCCGTGTGCTGTCGCCCGGCAGCGAACGCACCAGGTCGGCGGCCTCCTCCACCCGCCCGTCGCAGAGCAGCGCGTCCGCCGCCTCCACGGTCAGCCGCTCCCGCTCGGGCCGGGTCGTCGCCATCCGGGAGGCGTGCGCGGCCATCGACGCGGCTCGTGACCACTGGCCGGCGGCGGCCTGTCGGCGCGCGCCCGCGACGAGGTCGGCGACGAGCGCCGGATCCGGGCCGCGGCCCGCGAGCAGCTGGTGCCACGTACGGCTGGCGGTGTCCTTGGTGGCCTGCACGACCCTGGTGTGCAGGGCGGCCCGCCGGGCCGGCCCCAGCTGGTGGTAGACGGCGGCCTGGACCAGCGGCTGCGGGAACGCCAGCTCGGGCGGGCCGCCCGCCGGACCCTCCTCCAACAGCCCTTGTCCCACGGCCTGTTCGACGGCGGGCAGCGGGTTCTCCAGACCGGCCAGCTGCGCCACCCGGTGCAGCGGCGCGCGCGGCCCGAGCACACTGGCCGCGGCCACCAGGTCCCGGGCCGGAGCGTCGCAGCGGGCGAGGCGGTCCCGGACCAGCAACTGGTACGAACGGGGCGCGGGCAGTGGGGAGTCGGAAGCGGCCAGGACCTCCGGCTCCACCTCCCGGATCAGCGCGCGTAGATACAGCGGATTGCCGCGAGTGTGGGCGTGCAGCCTGCCGACGGCGTGCGGCGGCAGGCCCGCGGGCAGCAGCCGGTCGCACAGCGCGCCGGTCTGCTCGGCGGTCAGGCCGTCGAGCGCGAGGCGGAGGGTGTGGTCGTCCGCCAGCAACCTCCCCAGCCCCTTGGGGAGTTGGGCGTCGGCCGGCGTGTGGACGGCCAGCACGGTGAGGACCGGCTCGGACAGCAGCCGGCGCAGTACGAAGGTGAGCGCGTCCAGCGACGGCGCGTCCGCCCAGTGGGCGTCGTCGATGACGAGCACGACGACGGTGTCCGCCGGGATCCGGTGGGTCAGGGCGAGCAGCCGCGCGCCGACCGCGCCGGGCTCGTCCCGCGGCCCCGGCGCCTCCTCGCCCACCGAGGTCTGACTGAGGAGCTGAGTGAGTACGCCGTAGGCCAGGGCCGTCTCGTTCTCGGCGCCGCTGGCCTCCAGCACGCGTACCCGGTCCGCCGTGCGCAGGAAGCGGCGGACCAGGGCGGTCTTCCCGATGCCGGGCGGACCCTCCACGACCATCAGACGCGAGGCCCCGGCGCGGGCCTCGCGCAACCTGTTCTCCATTTCCCTGAGCTGCGGCTCCCGTCCGTGGAACGACGGTTCCCCGGCCTCGGCCGGTCGATGGGCATGGTGCAGCAGTGTGTTCACCGGCATGTCGACGTCTACCCCCGTAGTTGCGTCGGTGTTCCGGGCCATGGTGCTCGCCCTGCCACTGCGGTTCAACGCGTGTGCCGTTGAGCGGTCCGGCCGGTCGGATTCCGCGGCTCACCCCGCCAGGACACGCACCGCCGGGACCGGCAGTGCGGCCAGCCTGCGCTGGACGAAGTACGTGTTCGAGTTCTGGTCCAGGCCCGGCACCGGGCCGATCCACCTCCAACCCATCTTCGCGGCGTACTGCTCGGTGAAGCGCCGCCACTCGTCGGGGTTCGGATACCTCCGGTTCGCGTCGTGGAAGTAGACGTACGTGGAACCGAACTCCGTCGCGTTGCCGATCGGGTTCGCGACCGCCCCGCCGAGCGCCCGCAGGGCCACCGACCTTGCCGCGGACGGCAGTTGGGCCCACGGTCGTTGCTGGAGGTCCAGGTAGGCGCGGCGCTGACCGCGCGGGATACCGGGCGGGGCGGGCGGTCCGAAGGTGCCGCCGGTGCGGACGAAGTCGGCGCGGTCCATGTTCCGCTTGCTCGCCCCCCAGCTCTTGAGGACCGGTTGCAGCGGGGTCGAGTAGGCCCGCAGAAAGGCGCTGAACGTCCGGTAGTAGGGGCGGGTGAGCAGCGCGTACCGGTTGAACATCGCCCAGATGACCGCATGGCTGTCGGCGTCGTCCCGGCCGCCGGACTCCCCGATGATGAAGCGGGCGGTCCATTCGACGTCCTCGGTGGTGAACTGGTAGGGCGCCTTGCCCTGGGCGCTCAGTACGCCGAGCCGCGGGGGTGTGGCGACCTCCAGGGCCGGGCCGGAGTTCCTGCGGGCGGCGGACGGCGGCGCCTTTGAGGAAGACGACGACGGCGGCGCGAAGCGCACATGCAGATGGTTGTCGTGGTTCTCCAGGGGCTGTACGCCGTGTATCTCCGGGTCGTTGAAGAAGATCGCGTGGACCGGCAGCACGCCGTTGTTCCGCAGCAGGCCGACGAGTTCCTGGGTGAGTGCCCGTGAGTAGGAGGGGCGACGCCAGTTCGTCGGTCCCTGGCGGCGGTCGGACTTCACCGGGCGGAGGTCCGCTTCGAGGCCGAGCCGGTGGGAGGCGCGTCCGGTCAGCGGGCCGCCGCCGCTGCGGCCGAGATCCCGGATGTCGAGCACGGGCCCCTGGGGATGGGCCCGGTGCCAGGCGGCGGCGACGGCCAGCAGGGCACGGGCGGTCTCCGGCCGCCCGAACCGGTGCGTGGGCCGGCCCGTCACGCGGAAACCGGGTCCGTACTCGGGGAGTTGACAGCTGATGGCCGGGTCCCCGGCCACTCCCGCGGCGGTGCGCAGCAGCGCCCAGGTGGCGGGCCCGATGAGTCCGTCCGCCGGTGAAATGCCCTGCGCCGTCTGCCACTTCAGCGTCGCGGAGCCGAGCGCCGCCCAGTCCCAGTCCGTGCGGTGCGGGTCCAACACCCGCCGGACGGCCGGGAGATGGGCCTCCCAGCCGAGCGAACGGGCGTAGCCGCGGTTGCGGGCGGTGGTGCCGGGCGGGTGCCCGGCCCGGTTCGGCGGCGGGCGCTCCGTCCCGTTCCGCACGGCGGTCGAGGTCGTCGGCATGACCTCACTCCCCTTCCGGGCGGCCGTGCCGGGCCGCGGCGGAACGCCCCGGCGGGAGCCCGGCCGGCCGCCGCTCGGGCTGCCGGCCGCGCGGCAGTTCCCGCGGTGCCCCGGCGGCCCTGGGCAGTTGTGCCCTCGGCTCGGCCCGGCCCAGCTGCCGCGCCCCACGCTGGTCGGAGCCCGCGCCGACGGCGTGCCGGCCCTGCTGCTCCAGCAGCCTGCGGCGCAGATGTACGGCGGGCATGGTGGCGTCGACGCGCCCGTCCGTACGCTCCAGACCGAGGTCGACCCCGGTCACCGAGCGGTACGAGTGCAGGTACCCCTGGATCTCCGAGCGCCAGTAGCGGGCCCAGTTCGCCGCCTGGGTACGGTCGTTGACCGCGTTCCAGTTGCCGTAGCGGATCGACAGGAGCAGTTGCTCGCCGAACCGGCCGAGGTCGCGGAAGTGGATGACGGTGTCCGGGGTCCAGCCCTGGAGCCGCTTCATGGTGTCGACGCGGTCCATCCACTGCTCGGGGTAGGCGACCATCGTGCGGCCGGGCAGGAACTCGCGCATCTCCGGGCGGGCCAGCAGCCACTCCTCCATGAGCATCTCCTGGCGCGCGGTCCAGGGCAGGTCGCCGTACTGGTTGTGCTGGCCCTCGGTCAGCAGCAGATGGACGTCCTTGAGCGCGTTGAGGACCGGGAAACCGTCCGCGATGATCGTGGTGTCGTCGTCCTCGCGGAAGAACACGGACGTCAGGCTCAACAGGGTGTGGAAGGCCTCAAGGAACCGCGGCCGGCTGTCCACCGGCCTGATCGGCGGTGCGCCCGGCGCCAGTTGGGTGACCCCGTACTGGTGGTCGTACTCGTAGGCCCGGCGCAGCGGCGACAGCCGGTTCTGCTCGTCCTGCACATAGCCCCACATCAACTGGCTGAGGGCGCGCAGCGGATCGATGTCGACATGGGCCAGCGGGTCGTAGTCGCCGGGGCCGTGCACGTTCTGGAAGCGTGCGGCGACCGCCTCGGCCGACTGGACCAGCATGCCCTCCTCGTGCCAGTACGACCAGATCAGTTCGAGGAAGCAGGGGAAGGTCAGCTTGTCGCGCAGGATGCCGAAGGCCTCCACACCGAACTTGTCCGCCTCCGTGATCGCCAGCTCGCCCAGCTTCAGCCGGATCACCCCGAGGTAGGGCAGCAGCGCCAAGTCCTGTTCGTCCGGGCGGCGTTCACCCGGCGAGTGGGCCGAGATGTAGCGCAGCCAGCGCTGCTGGATGGCCCGCCCGAAGGCGTCGCCGTCCACATCGCCCGACTCGCCGTAGCGGCGCCGCTCCTCCTCCAGGTCGACCCCGTCGAACGGGGACGTCAGGTCGGCGCTGTCCACGTGGACCCCGCAGCGCACGAGGAGAAACACCTCGGTGGCGACCTTCAGCAGCCGGTACGCGTCCACGCCGGGGAACGGCAGGGCGCGCGGCCCGATCTTCTTGCGCGGGTCACTGGGGTCGGGCAGCCCGGTGCCGTTCATGAGCGGGTCGATGAACGCGGTGTACTCGTTGAACGAGATCCGGTCGGTGGAGCGGCGGATCGCCGTCCACAGCGCCTGGTCGTCCGTCGGGTCCGAACCCGCCCTGCGCAGCTGGACGTTGATGCTGTCGCCGGCGGCGATCGGGCGCACCTGCACGGTGAGGTCGGCGGTGGCCACGTCGTCGGCGACATTGGGGCTGCGGAACGTCACGCGGGCGGTGTACGCGCCGGGCCGCTGGTCGTCGGGGACGTCCCAGACGGCGCGGGCGGGGTCCTGCGGGTCGCTCGGCAGCGGGCCGAAGCCGAGGACTTCCCACGTGACGGTGGCGTTCGAGTGGCTGGATGTGGCGAACAGCGAGACGCGTCCGCCCTGTTGGATCTGTTGGGGCCGTACTTCGATCGTGGCCATGACGGCCTCCTCAACGTGTGCGTATGCGCTCCGCTGGACGGGTGGGTATGGGTTGTTGTTCTTCTGCGGCGCCGTCGGGGCTGGTCGCGCCCCGCGGCGGAGCCGCAGATCGATGCAGTCCCGCGCCCCTATGGGGCGCGAGGCTGTCTAGGGTGTTGGAAAGAGCCCAGTGGGTGATCAGCTCCCCCAGCAGGCCGCTCTCCTCCTCCGGTGTGATCAGGGATGCCGCCCTTGCCTGGCCCAGGACCGCCAGTACCAGCGTGGGCGGGGCGGTGCGCAGCAGCTCGGGCTGTCGCAGCCAGCGTCGGTAGCGGGACAGCAGCAGCGCGGGCGTACGGCTGGAGCGGGGCATCAGGTCGGCCAGCCGGGCGCCGCTCAGCGAAGGTGGACGGTGGCCCACCAGCAGCCGTACGAAGCGGGGCATGGACCGTTCGAGGAGCCTGGTCAGCTCGCGCAGTTCGCGCGGGGCGCGCTGCGGCGGATAGAGCGCGGCCCACAGTGAACTCAGCTGCCGCCACTGCGGATGCGGGTACAGGGCGTCGCCCATCGCGCAGCTGAGCCGGACCCTGATGTACGGGAACGGATGCGGGTCGTCGAGAGCCGGCGCGAGCACCAGCCGGCGCGGCAGGCTGACCACGGCCATCAGACCCAGGGTGCCGCCGATGCCGAGCTTCCCCACGGCGAAGAGATCCGCGAGCACCTCGGAGAGGGTCAGCCCCCAGTAGTGGAAGGCCGTCCGCTCGGCCGCCGTACCCGCGTGCCGCTCGATGTCGTAGAGGACAGGCCTCAGTGATCCGAGGAGCCCGAGCTGGGCGACCGCCTGATGGCCGACCTCGTGGACCAGGGACGAGCCGATCCCGTACCCCACCATGCGTTCGCGGGGGATCCGGATCAGCGAGACCGGGCTGCGTCCGCCGCCGGGGATGCGGGTGTGCACCCGGCGGATCGCGCCGCCCGGGCCTCGGGCGAGGTAGCAGATGATGGGCGGCGGGTCGGCGAGCGGGGTGCCCGGTGTGACGAGCGCGTCGACCGCCGCGACGTCCAGCCCGGCGAGCTGCACCCCGACGTCGTGCTCACTGCGCTGGGTGACGGCTTCGGAGAAGACGTCGAAGTGGCTCAGTACGGAGTTGAACTCCCAGCGCAGCAAGGAGAATTGATGCTGCTGCCACTCGGGGTCCCGGTCGCCGCCCGGCCCGTCCAGCCACTCCAGATACGCGCCGACCCGGTGCCGGAGCCTGCTCCGCCCCTCCATGAGGAAGCGCTCGATCGCGCCCTGGGCGGCGGCGGACGGTGCGGCGGCAGGCACCATGGTCTCGTGCAGCGCGAACGGCCTGACCCGGTTCAGACGGGTCAGCAGAGCGCGGGCCTCGCCTTCGAGCAGCGCGGTGGCTGCCGGCCGCAGGTCCATGGCGGTCAGGCCCCCATGATGACGATCTTGCGGCCCTGCCGGACCCAACGACCCGACCGGGCACGGCCGTTGTGGTGGCCCTCGTGGTGACCTTCGTGATGGCCCTCGTGGTGCGCCCGCTCCTCGTGGCCCCAGCCCTCCTCCCGGCCGCGCCGCTCCTCCTCGCCGCGGCCCCACTCCTCCTCTTCCTCCTCGGCGTGCTCCCAGCCGCGCTCCTCACCGAACTCGCGCCTGGCCTCGCGCCGCTCCTCACCGAACTCGCGCCGTTCCTCGCGCCGTTCCTCGCGGTTGCCCCACTCCCCGCGCTGTTCCTCGCGGCGCCCCTCCTCACGCCGCTCCTCGCCGTGCCGCCACTCCTCCAGCGCCGGGGTGGCGCCCCACTCCTCCTTCGCGGCGGGGGCGGCGGCCGGTGCCACGGCCGGCTCCTCGACAGGCCCGGGGAAGGGCTGTCCCGGCCAGAACCAGGCGGCCGGCACGGCGAAGGTCCTGAAGCGCCGGGCCACGCCAGGTGCGTAACGGCGCGCCGCCGAGTGGACGGCCTGCTGCGCGAGGGCCCGCGGAGCTATCCGGCGCGAGCCGAACGCCGCGTTCCGCGCGGCGGCACCGCTCAGGGCGACGAAGCGCCGGGCGGTCTCGAACTCGTACTCCTCGTGGTCGATGCCCTCGCCCTCGACCTCGAACAGGTTGCTCGCCCAGTCGCCCGCCTTGGCGCCGAGCGCGGTGCCGATGCCGGGTCCGCCGATCGCCGTCCCGAGGGCGCCTCCGATGGCGGGCAGCGCCTGCTTGGCGACGTTCTTGAGGATGCCGCCGACCGCCTTGCCGGTGGCGGACCCCAGGAAACCCCCGGCCTTCCGCGCGGCTGCCCTCAGCCATTTGCCCAGGAATTCCTCCAGCTCCTCCTCGGAGGTGACCCCCAACAGCTCGGTGGCCAGCTGGACTTCCTCCTCCTCGTCGAAGGGGCTCTCCAGCGACTCGGCCACCCGCTCCTCGCGGCGGCCCTCGGCACCGAACTCCTCTTCCTCCTCGCGGTAACGCCTTCCGTATTCCTCTTCGTACGGCTGCATGAGACCAGCCCCTCCCGGCAGTGAGCCGACGCGACCTGTCCAGACCCCCGAACCAGGGCCTGGAACCGCAACGTTGGCAGCGCGCCGGGCACGGCGTCGCCAGGGAGGGCGCTGGGGAAGACCCTTGACCCGGCCGTCCCCAGGGTCCCTGGGGACGGGTACGACCGAGGGCCCCGCCCCGGAACGAATTCCGGGAACGGGGCCCTCATGGCCATAGCGGAAGGAACCTCAGAAGCGGCGCGTGATCAGTGCCCGCTTCACTTCCTGGATCGCCTTCGTGACCTCGATGCCTCGGGGGCACGCGTCCGTGCAGTTGAAGGTCGTGCGGCAACGCCACACGCCGTCACGGTCGTTGAGGATCTCCAGGCGCTGCTCGCCCGCCTCGTCGCGCGAGTCGAAGATGAAGCGGTGCGCGTTGACGATGGCGGCCGGGCCGAAGTACTGGCCGTCGTTCCAGAAGACCGGGCACGAGGACGTGCACGCGGCGCACAGGATGCACTTCGTGGTGTCGTCGAAGCGCTCGCGGTCCTCCGCCGACTGCAGACGCTCGCGCGTCGGCTCGTTCGTGTCCTTCGTGATGAGGAAGGGCATGACGTCGCGGTACGCCTGGAAGAACGGGTCCATGTCGACGACCAGGTCCTTCAGGACCGTCAGACCCTTGATCGGCTCGACCGTGATCGGCTTCTCGGGGTTGAGGTCCTTGATCAGGGTCTTGCAGGCGAGACGGTTCTTGCCGTTGATCCGCATCGCGTCCGAACCGCAGATGCCGTGCGCGCACGAGCGGCGGAAGGTCAGCGTGCCGTCGATGTCCCACTTGATCTTGTGGAGACCGTCGAGGACGCGCTCCTTGGGGTCGATCTCCAGCTGGAAGTCCTCCCAGACCGCTTCCGCCGAGACCTCGGAGTTGAAGCGGCGGATGCGGAAGGTGACCGTGATGTAGGGGGAGTCGGCGAAGCCGGGCTCGGGCTGGCCGGCCGCTTCTTCCTTGTCCAGAACAGGGGTTGCCATCAGTACTTACGCTCCATCGGCTGGTAGCGGGTCTGGACGACCGGCTTGTAGTCGAGACGGATGGACTCGGTGCCGTCGTCGCCGACCTCGCGGTACGCCATGGTGTGGCGCATGAAGTTGACGTCGTCGCGGTTCGGGTAGTCCTCGCGGTAGTGACCGCCGCGGGACTCCTTGCGGGCGAGCGCCGAGACCGCCATGACCTCGGCGAGGTCGAGCAGATTGCCCAGCTCGATGGCCTCAAGGAGGTCCGTGTTGAACCGGCGGCCCTTGTCCTGGATCGAGACGTTGCGGTAGCGCTCGCGCAGCTCCGCGATCTTCTCGACCGCCGTCTTGATCGTCTGCTCGGTGCGGAACACCATGACGTTCGCGTCCATGCACTCCTGCAGCTCGCGGCGGATGACCGCCACGCGCTCGGTGCCCGTGGAGTTGCGCAGGTGCTCGACCTGATCGATGACCTGCTGCGCCGGGTCCTCGGGCAGCTCGACGTAGGACGCCTTCTGCGAGTACTCCGCCGCCGCGATGCCCGCCCGGCGCCCGAACACGTTGATGTCCAGGAGCGAGTTGGTGCCCAGGCGGTTGGCGCCGTGCACCGACACGCAGGCGACCTCGCCGGCCGCGTACAGGCCCGGGACGACGGTGGTGTTGTCCGTGAGGACCTCACCCTCGACGTTCGTCGGGATGCCGCCCATCGCGTAGTGCGCGGTGGGCTGGATCGGGATCGGGTCCGTGTACGGCTCGATGCCGAGGTAGGTGCGCGCGAACTCCGTGATGTCCGGGAGCTTCGCGTCGAGCTGCTCCGGCGGGAGGTGCGTGAGGTCGAGGTAGACGTGGTCGCCCTCGGGGCCACAACCCCGACCCTCGCGGATCTCCGTGTAGATGGAGCGGGACACGACGTCACGGGACGCGAGGTCCTTCATGACCGGCGCGTACTTCTCCATGAAGCGCTCGCCGTCCTTGTTGCGGAGGATGCCGCCCTCACCGCGGGCGCCCTCCGTCAGCAGGATGCCCATGCGCCAGATGCCGGTCGGGTGGAACTGGAAGAACTCCATGTCCTCCAGCGGCAGCCCGCGCCGGTACACCGCGGCCTGGCCGTCGCCGGTCAGGGTGTGCGCGTTCGACGTCACCTTGAAGAACTTGCCGCAGCCGCCGGACGCGTAGATCACGGCCTTCGCCTGGAAGACGTGGATCTCGCCGGTCGCCAGCTCGTACGCGACCACGCCGACCGAGGTCTTCACGCCGTCGACGTCGGCGATCAGCTGGTCGAGGACGTAGAACTCGTTGAAGAACTCCACGCCCTCCTTCACGCAGTTCTGGTACAGCGTCTGGAGGATCATGTGGCCGGTGCGGTCCGCCGCGTAGCAGGACCGGCGGACCGGGGCCTCGCCGTGGTTGCGCGAGTGACCGCCGAAGCGGCGCTGGTCGATCGTGCCGTCGGGCGTGCGGTTGAACGGCAGGCCCATCTTCTCCAGGTCGAGGACGGAGTCGATGGCCTCCTTCGCCAGGATCTCGGCGGCGTCCTGGTCGACCAGGTAGTCACCGCCCTTGATCGTGTCGAAGGTGTGCCACTCCCAGTTGTCCTCCTCCACGTTGGCGAGCGCGGCGGCCATACCGCCCTGCGCGGCGCCCGTGTGGGAGCGGGTGGGGTACAGCTTCGTCAGGACCGCGGTGCGGCTGCGCTTCGTCGACTCGATCGCGGCGCGCATACCGGCGCCGCCCGCGCCGACGATGACGGTGTCGTATTTGTGGATCTTCATCAGAATTCCTCAGTCCCTCAGCCCGATGGCCTAGCGGATGTTCGGGTCGAAGGTGAAGATCACCAGCGTGCCCAGCAGGATGGTGAACACCGTGGCGGTGTAGAGCAGGCCCTTGAGCCACAGCCGGGTGTTCGCGCGCTCCGCGTAGTCGTTGATGACCGTGCGCAGGCCGTTGGCGCCGTGCAGCATCGCCAGCCAGAGCATCAGCAGGTCCCAGACCTGCCAGAACGGCGAGGCCCAGCGGCCGGCCACGAAGGCGAAGCCGATCTTGGAGACACCGCCGTCGAGCACGAGCTGGATCAGCAGGTGGCCGAGGACCAGGACGACCAGCACGACGCCCGACAGGCGCATGAAGAGCCAGCCGTACATCTCGAAATTGCCCCGGGTCGACTTCGGGGTCTTCTTGGTGCGCTTGCGGGGAGCCTCGATGAGGGGCGCGGGGTTGTCTACGGTGTAGACGGCCGCGCTCTCCACCGGGCCGATGCCCGACGTTGCGGTTTCAGTCGTGGACATCTGCGTCAGCTCCCGAAGACAACACGAGCGGCGTGGCCGAGCACGGGGTAGATCGCCCCGAGCATGAGCACGACCCACAGGCCGACGACGGACCAGAGCATCTGCTTCTGGTAGCGCGGGCCCTTCGACCAGAAGTCGACGGCGATGACGCGCAGGCCGTTGAGGGCGTGGAAGAGGATCGCGGCGACGAGGCCGTACTCCAGCAGTGCGACGATCGGCGTCTTGTAGGTGGCTACGACCTTGTCGTAGTCCTCGGGGGAGACACGCACAAGAGCGGTGTCCAGCACGTGTACGAACAGGAAGAAGAAGATGAGGACGCCGGTGACTCGATGAGCCACCCAGGACCACATTCCTTCCCGGCCGCGGTACAGCGTTCCAGCCGGCACGGAAGAACCCTCCGGGAGCGGGGATTTAGGGCCGCGCCGGCTTCTCTGTCGGTCGGGCCCGGCCGGGTACGGTCCACCGGCCCTCAGCATCGTAACCAGGTGCTGACGCGGGTCTTACGGCGGGCCTGCTTGTGTGATCGAACTGGCACCCAAAGGTGCGCGTATGGGCTAGTTTCGGGCGGCTGATGGGGTGGGGGGTTCTGTTGAGTGCCGGGTGCGGCGCCGTTGTGGCTGGGCGCGCAGTTCCCCGCGCCCCTAAAGAACTCCGGCCAACCGTCCTCTTGCCAGGCGCCGGAGTTCCTCTGCCACCACTACCCGCTCCTCCTCCGGGTCGTTCGTCAACCGTGACCGGATGCCCGCCAAAACATGGTCCAGGACCTCGTCCGGGGCAATTCCGTCCGGGCAGATGACGAACACGTGGCCGAACCTCGCCTCGTACGCCGCGTGGGCCGCGTCCAGGGCCATGTGGGCCGCCTCGTACGTGTCGTCCGGGAGGACCGGGAGCGACTCGCCCGCCAGTGCCTCCGCCAGGTCGCCCGCCGTGAGGTCGTACGCCGCCTCGTCGGACGCTGCGAGTAGGGCGTCGAGGTCGGGGTAGGGGCGGTGGTCGGTGAGGCGGTGGGACCAGCGGTGGCTGTGGAGGCAGGTGAGGAGGGTGCGGCGGGCGGTCTCGGGCGGTGCCGTGTTGAAGGCCGCCAGTGCATGCGGGGACGGCGAGGTGCGGGACTGCTCGGGCAGCGCCGGTATGGCCAGTCGGCCGGGGAGATGGGGAAGGCGGTGCGAAGGCAGTGTGGATCCTCGCGTCACGGATGGTGCGGCAGGGGATGCAGTGAGAAGTGCGTCACCACGTTATCGGGAGTGGTCATGACGTGTCCGTTGGATGCCCGAATTTCACCCGGACGGGAGAGTTTCGGAACGTGTGGTGGACACTCGCGGTCCGCCCGGGGCCGTAGGTTGGCGCCGTGAGCCAGCACAGGCGCCGCGTGTCGGCGAAGCAGGTGAGGCCGTTGAAGCAGCGGCGGGGGCTGATCGCCGTCGCCGCGGCCACGGCGGTGGTCGCGGGCGGGGTCGGCCTCGGGGTGTGGGCATCGGGCGGGGACGACGGGAGCCCGGTCGGCGCCGCGCTGAGTCCCTCCGACGCCACCTCCGCCTCCTCGCGGGCCGCGAACTCCCGCACCCCCACCCCCACGCCCACCCCGAGCCCGACCCGCGTCTATCCGCTGTCGCGGACGCCCCGCACGATTCCCGCCGTGCGTTCGCACACCCCCGCCCGCGGTCCCGGCTGGCGTGCGGCGAAGGGGGAGCGGGTCGTCGTCGACGACGCCGACCTCGTCGACGAAGGGCGGCTGATCGCCGGTGAGTTGGGGCTCACGTACGCGGGCGAGGCGAGTGACGTGCGTTCCGGGGACGTGCGGCTGGCGCTGAACGACGACGAGGGCGCGAACCCGGAGTCGTACGCGATGACCGTGCGCGGTGGGCGGGTCACCATCAGCGGGCCCTCGGACGCGGGGGTGTTCTACGGCACCCGGACGCTCAAGCAGGAGGTGCACGGC
The DNA here is from genome assembly GCF_044457385.1 of Streptomyces sp. NPDC050548. NCBI lineage: Bacteria > Bacillati > Actinomycetota > Actinomycetes > Kitasatosporales > Streptomycetaceae > Streptomyces > Streptomyces sp. NPDC050548. Next base: position 589,269 of record NZ_JBITGV010000001.1, on the reverse strand, counting down.
GGCGGTTCGGCGCCGGAGGGTGTCGTGCACGACCAACCGGCCAAGCCGCGGCGGGGGTTCATGCTGGACATCGCGCGCAAGCCGTTCACCGCGTCCTGGATCGAGGACCGGGTACGGGAGTTGGGCGACCTCAAGTTCAACGAACTCGGGCTGCACTTCTCCGACGACCAGGGGTTCCGGATCGAGTCCACGACCCATCCCGAGGTCGTGTCGAAGGACCACCTCTCCAAGGCCCAGGTGAAGGCGATCGTCGATCTCGCCGCCGCTCGCCACATCACCGTCGTGCCCGAGATCGACTCACCGGGGCACCTGGGCGCGGTCATCGCCGCCCACCCCGATCTGCAACTGCGCAACGCGTCCGGTGTCGCCAGGCGCGGTGCCATCGACATCTCCAAGGACGCGTCCGCCGCGATCGTCGACGAACTCCTCGACGAGTACGCCGGGTTGTTCACCGGCGACCAGTGGCACCTCGGCGGCGACGAGTACCAGGCGCTGACCGTCGCCAACCCCCAGGCGTCCTTCCCGCAGTTGGCCGCCGCCGCGACCAAGGCCTACGGCTCCGGCGGCACCGTCGCCGACCTCACCACCGGCTGGCTCAACGACCGCGCCGACACGGTCCGCAACCACGACCGGACGATGCGGGTGTGGAACGACGGCTTCTTCGCGGGGACATCCGTGCAGGCGGCCAAGGATCTCCAAGTGGCGTACTGGACGGGCAAGGAGATCGGCGCGCGGCAGCCCGTCGCCTATCTGAGCGCGGGCCGCAAGGTCCTCAACTACAACGACGAGTACCTGTATTACGTCCTCGGTGAGCCGCAGACCTTCGTCTATCCGACCGGGCGGCGGATCTACGAGCAGTGGAACCCTCGCGTGCTGCGCGGCACGCAGGCGGTTCCGGCGAAGTACGACGGCCAGATCCTCGGCGGTTCCTTCGCGGTCTGGTGCGACCTCGCCAACTCCCAGACACAGGCCCAGGTCGCGGCCGGCATCCGGATGCCGCTGCGGGCCACCGTCCAGAAACTGTGGGACCCGGGGACACCGGCGCTGACCTGGACCCAGTTCAAGTCTCTTGCGGACAAGGTGGGTTGAGATGGAGGCCATATCCGTGTCCCGGCCGCGTTCGCCGGTCGGCCTCGGCCGGATCGCCGTCGCGCTGCTCGGGCTGGTGATCGCCGTCGATCTGTTCGCCGTCTACGCCGACTTCAGGTTCTACGACGTGATAGGCGATGCCATGGGCGGCGCGGGCGGCGAGGCGATGGTCCGGCGGGTGCTCGCGGCGCATTCGCTCGACTCGCTGGCCGGTCGTGTGCACACGGGCGCGCTGGTCGTGTGTGTGATCGGGTACCTGTGCTGGTTCGTGCGGGTGCGGGCCAATGCCGGGGTGTTCGAACCGGGCGGGCAGAGCATGCAGGCCTGGTGGGCGGTCGCCGGCTGGTTCGTCCCGGGGCTCAACCTCTGGTACCCGCGCCGGATCACCCTGGAGATCTGGGACGCCAGTCCGCCGTCCTCGGGCGCCCGCAGGTCGCATCTCCTGGTCAACCTCTGGTGGACGCTGTGCCTCCTGTCGCTCGTCGCCGACCGGCTCGGCGACCTGCACTACGAGAGCGGCTTCACGCCCGCCGACAACCGCGCCATCCTCCTGTTGTCGCTGCTCGCCCGCACCGTCGAGATCGTGGCCGCCGTCCTCGCGATCCTCGTCGTGCTGCGACTGACCCGGATGCAGCAGGCGAAGGTCCTGGCGGGGCCGGGCGTACCGCTCGCGGTCTGACCGCCGGTTGGCCGAAAATCTCTTCTTCCGCTTTCTCGACCTGCACGGGGTGCTCCCGTGTGACACTCCCGGGGTGGAGCACGCAGTCTGGGGAGACGCGGGCACCAAAGGGGAGGGGCCCCGCAGAGGGAGGTTCGGATGAGTCTGGTGGAACTGATCGCTCGGGCCGACGAACGCGCACTGGCCGTCAGTGGGCTGGCTTGTTTGGATCGGTGTGTGCCGCTGCTGGGCGGTGGCGACGAGGTGCTGCGGCCGTTGTGGGCCGGCCTCGCGGACGGCGCGGCGGGGGAGGAGTGGGGCGAGCGGCTGGAGAAGGCGCGCGGTGAACTGCCCGCCCTCTTCGAGGAACCCGGTGAGGACCTGGCCGCGCCGCTCGCCCGCCGGATGCTCGACACCGCCCCGGACGTACCGGTCGACCCCGCGGTACGGGAGTGGGCCGACATCTGCTCCGTCGCTTCGCTGCGCGTCCACCAGCTCCTCGACCCCGCCGACGACGGCTCCCCGGTCGACACCCGCCGGGCCGGCCGTACGGACGGCCTCTCGCCGCTCGTCGCCGCCGAACTGCGCCGCCAGATCACCGTCCTCGAACTCCTCTCCGGCCCCGCCCCGGGCGGCATCCGCCAGGCACTGGCCGTGTCGACGGAGGGCCGCCGGGTACTGCGCGCGGTGGTGTCCCGCCGGGCCCGCGGACGGGGTTGAGGGAATCCCGTTTCCGCGCGGTCTGTGAGCGTCGTGCGGTGAGTGTGGGGCGGTCCTGCGCCGGTCCGGGGGAATGTCCGGATCGTGGTGCCGGAAGAGTGCCCGGCCGTGCTTCTCCTGGTGTGGTGACAGAGCTGATGAGAGAGCGGTCGCGCCCCAGGGCCGCCGCGCAGCCCGTGCGGTGGGCCGCGGACGCGGTGGCGATGATGCGCGAGGGCGCCAGGGTGCGCCTCGACTACTCGGCGCGGAGCCTGTGGCGCGTCGACCGGATGATCGAGGAGATACGGCGGGAGGGCACGCCGTACGCCGCCGTGGAGAGCGAGTTGCGCGGGTTCGGGGCGTACGCGGGCGAGGTGATCGCGTGGCAGACCGGTGCCGAGTGGTGGGCGACCGGCGGTGAGCACTGGCTGCGCACTCCGGACGGGCGCCTGTGGGACCCCGTCGACGAGGCGCGGCGGTGTTTCGGCGGGCACGGGTCGCTGCGGCTGCTCTGCCGGGACGCGGTGAACGGCGTACAGAGGTAGGGGAGTTCGACGGGCGCCCCGGGGTGCCGGGCTCGGCAAAATCGGCGTAATAAGAGACGCCTGCGTTCCCCAAGGGGGAGGTCCGGGAGGACGATGAGGGCAACTGCCGGACCGGGGAGGGCACATGGCCGAGAACCGTCGTTGGTGGGCGCTGGTCGTCATCGCGCTCGCGCAGTTGATGGTCGTCCTCGACATGACCATCGTCAACATCGCACTGCCGTCCGCCCAGACCGACCTGGGGATGTCGGACGGGAACCGGCAGTGGGTCATCACCGCCTACACCCTCGCCTTCGGCGGACTGCTGCTGCTCGGCGGCCGGATCGCGGACCTCGCCGGACGCAAGAACACCTTCATGATCGGCCTGATCGGCTTCGCCGCCGCGTCCGCGCTCGGCGGTGCCGCCGCCAACCAGGGCATGCTGTTCGGCGCCCGGGCGCTGCAAGGTGTCTTCGCCGCGCTCCTCGCCCCCTCCGCGCTGTCGCTGCTGACGACGACGTTCACCGACCCGAAGGACCGCGGCAAGGCCTTCGGTGTGTTCGGCGCGATTGTCGGCGCGGGCGCGGCAGTCGGCCTGCTCGCCGGCGGTTTCCTCACCCAGTACCTGGACTGGCGCTGGTGCCTCTACGTCAACGTGCCCATCGCACTGGTCGCGTTCGCCGGCGCCTGGGTGCTGCTCAGCGACAGCTCCCGGCACCCGGAGGCCCACCTCGACATCCCCGGCGCGCTCCTCGGCTCGGCCGGCATGCTCACCCTCGTCTACGGCTTCTCCGAGGCGGAGTCCAGGAGTTGGGGCGACGGACTGGTCCTGACCCTGCTCGCCGCCGGTGTCGTCCTGCTCGGCGCGTTCGGGTTCTGGCAGACCCGGGCCCGGGTTCCGCTGCTGCCGATGTCGGTGGTGAAGGACCGTCAGCGGGTCGGGGCGTTCCTCACCATCCTGTTCGTCACCATCGGCATGTTCGGTGTGTTCCTCTTCCTCACCTACTACATGCAGCGCGTCCTCGGCTATTCGCCGGTCAAGACGGGCGTCGCCTATCTCCCCATCACCGTCGGCATGATCACCGGTTCCACTCAGGTCGCGGCCCGGCTGCTGTACAAGGTCCCGCCGCGCACCCTGATGGTCCCGGGCCTGCTGGTCGCGGCGGGCGCGCTCGCGCTGATCGCCCAGGTCGGGGTGGAGCCCGCGTACGCCACGTACATCCTGCCCGGCATGCTGATGCTCGGCCTCGGCATGGGTACGGCGATGATGACCTCGGTGTCCCTGGCCACCGGAGGCGTCGCCCCGCGCGACTCCGGCGCCGCCTCCGCCACCTTCAACACCGCCCAGCAGGTGGGCGGTTCGATCGGTACGGCTCTCCTCAACACGATCGCCGCCACGGTCACTGCGCGCTACGCCACCGCCCACGCGGGCCCGGGTGTGAACAAGCGGCTCCTTGAGGCGGAGGCCGCGGTGCACGGCTTCAACGTCGCCACCTGGTGGGCGATGGGCTCGATCCTGCTGGCCGCGCTCATCGCCGGCGTCCTGGTGAACGCGGACCGGGCGCCCGCCCCGGGCGCGGTGGCGGCGGAGACGCCCCAACAGCCGGTGGACACAACGCTTTAGGGCGACGGGACCGCGATCGAGGGGCGGCACCTCGCGCCGGTGCGGAAGGCCGCCGTACACCAAGAGGCCGCCGAACGTGGGGAGTTGGCGGGTGTCCGGCGACCGTGGCGCGGACGCTGTGACACTTCTGTGAGGCCCGGCGCTGATGGCGATGGGGGGTGCGGGGGGACCGCCGCGCCCGGTACGGATTCTTCGCGAACTCGGTACGTCACGTGGGACGTACGGACGAGGACAGTCCTTGGGCCAGACAGGCGAGCCCCGCCGCGGGCACGCGCACGACGGGGAACTGGGTGCCGCTGTCGCGCGCGCCCAGGAGGGCGACGACAGTGCTTTCGCGGTCGCGTACCGGATCGTGCAGCCCGGGCTGCTCGGGTATCTGCGCGGGCTGGTCGGCGACGAGGCCGAGGACGTGGCGGCCGACGCCTGGCTGGAGATCGCCCGCGACCTCGGCCGCTTCCGGGGCGACGGGGCGGGCTTCCGCGGCTGGACGGCGACCATCGCCCGGCACCGGGCGCTGGACCATCTGCGCAGACAGCGGGTGCGGCCCCGGTCGGCGGCGCTGGAACAGGACGTGTTCGAACTCCCCGGCCCGCACAGCACCCATGACCAGGCGCTGGAGTCCCTCTCCACCGAACACGCCCTCGACCTGGTCCGCGGCCTGCCCCGCGACCAGGCGGAGGCGGTGCTGCTCCGTGTCGTCGTGGGCCTCGACGGGCCGGCCGCCGCCCGGGTCCTGGGGAAGCGGCCCGGTGCGGTACGCACGGCGGCCTACCGGGGTCTGAGGCGGCTGGCCCGTGAACTCGCCGGGGAGGGTGTGACGGATGCCGGCACCAGGACGCTGGGGGAGTCGGACGACGGTTCGCCGACGGATGGGCACGGACATGATTGAGCAGCGGAACGGCGACGGTTTCCCGGCCCTGCTGGGCGCCGCGTTGCGCGATGTCGTCGTGGACGACGAGGCGGAGCGGCGGGCGGTGGCCGCGTTCCGGATGGCCAGGGACTCCGGCACCCACGCGACCGGCCACGCGACCAGTCCCCGGCGCGAGGACGACTGGCGTCCGGGGTCCGCGTGAGCCCGGCCGGCGTGGCCGGGCCGTGTCCGCAAAGTCCCTCCCCCAGAGGGGGTACCCCCAGCCCCGCGACGCCCGGCACTCCCCAGCCTTCGGCCGGGGGGACCCCCAGAGCACGCACCGGACGCCGCGGGGCCCGCCCTCCGGGCGGACGACGGGACTTTGCGGACACGACCTAGACCGCTTCGCGGACTGCCCCGCCCCGCTTGACGATCCGGCCCTCCTGCATGACCAGCACCACGTTCGCCGGATCCCCGAGCAGACCGATGTCGGCGACGGGATCGCCCTCGCACACCACGACGTCGGCGGTCTTCCCGACCTCGACCGTGCCCAACGACTCGTCCAGGCCCAGGAGTTGGGCGGAGGTCAGCGTTCCCGCGCGGATCGCGTCCAGCGGTGACAGGCCCAACCCCACCAGGTGGCCCAGCTCCTGGAGGTTCCGCGCGTGGGGAACCGCGCCCGCGTCCGTGCCGAGCGCGACCTTCACCCCGCGTCGCACCGCCTCGCTCAGCCGGGTCGCCGCCGCCTCCGCGAGCCGGGCCTTCTTCTCGTAGGCGGCGGGCGTGAAGCGGCTCCGCTCGACATGGAAGGTCGACAGGGTCGGGACCAGGAACGCGCCCTTCTCCAGCATCAGATCGATGCCCTCGTCGTCGATGAGGTAGCCGTGCTCGACGCTGGTCACCCCGGCGCGCAGGGCGTTCTTGATGCCCACCGTGCCCTGTGCGTGCGCGGCGACGGGACGGCCGCGGTGCCGGCGGGTCTCGTCCACGACCGTGGCGATCTCCTCCACGGTCAGGCCCTCGTCCTCGGGCTGGTCGCTCGGGCTGTTGACGCCGCCGGTCGCGCAGATCTTGATGACGTCCGCGCCGTCGCGCAGCAACCGCCGTGTCGCCAGCCGGACTTGGCCGGGGTCGTCGGCCAGCTCGCTGAACGGATCGAGGAGGGCCGAGGGGTCGTAGCCGCTGGGCATGCTGAAGTCGGCGTGTCCGCCGGTGTGGCTCATCAGCCGCAGCGCGACATGGAGCCGGGGGCCCTCGATCAGGCCGAGCGCCACGGCGTCGCGGTAGCCGGCGTCGATGCCGCCGAGGTCGCGGGCGGTCGTGATGCCGGCGTGCAGGGTTTCGCGCATACGGCGGGCCCGTTCGAAGACGGTGACCGTGGGCCGGTTGGTCAGCAGTCTGCCGGTGAAGTCGGCGTTGCTGTCCATGAGGAAGTGCAGATGGCAGTCGAAGAACCCGGGCAGCAGGGTCCGTCCGCGGCAGTCGACGACCGTCGCCCCGTCCGGCTCGGGTCGCGCGTGCTCCGGCCCGGCGTAGGTGAACCTGCCGTCCTCCACGACCACGGCCGCCGACTCGACGGGCGGGGCTCCGGTCCCGTCGACGAGACGGACTCCGGTGAACACGACGGGGGCCGACGGGCGACGTTCACTGTTGTCAGGCATGACCCACGTGTATCCCGCACCGACCGCACCCGGCACGCGCGGTGGTCCGGTGGCCGGGACACCGGGCCGGAGACACGGAGGCCCGTGCCGTCCGGGGCGGGCCCACCCCGGACGGCACGGGCGTGACACTCAGCGGGGCTGGGCGAGTTGAGCGGCGAGGAGGTGGGAGTCGAGCAGGGCGGTGTCGCTGGTGCGGGCGGCCTTCGCGTAGCCGGCGAGCATGCGTTTGGTCAGGACGAGTGCCTGTGGGGAGCGGCGGGCGAGGGGCTTGGTCCAGGCTGTGACGGCGTCGTCGAGCCGGTCGAGGGGGGCGACCTTGTGCAGGAGCCCGAGGTGGTGGGCGGTGGGTGCGTCGAACTCGTCGCAGGTGAGCAGGAGTTCGCGGACCCGGGCGACACCGGCCTCGGTGATCAGGCGCCCCATCGCGCCTCCCCAGGTGGGCGCGAGCCCGAGGCCGATCTCCGGCATGCGGAAGCGGCAGGTGTCCGCCCCCGCGCGCAGATCGCAGTGGGCGGCGAGCGCGAGGCCGGCGCCGATGACCCCGCCGTGGAGCCGGGCGATGGTGACGGCGTGGGTGTTCTCCAGCGCCTGGCACAGCCGCTGGGCCTTGTCCGCGATGCGCCGCAGCGTGGCCCCGGTCGGATCGCCGGCCAGCGACTCCTGGTACTCCCGGCGGTCCGCTCCCAGACAGAAGTCCTTGCCCAGTGAGGAGAGCACCAGGATCTGGACGTCCGGCTGTTCGTGGAGGCCGTCGAGTACGGCGATGAGCGCGTCGAGGACGGCGGAACTCAGGACGTCGTCGTCCTGAGCGGACGGGTTGAGCCGTACGTGGAGGACGGATCCGGTCCGGGTGAGGCTCACGGGGCCGGTGGGAGGTGCGGTCTCCGCGTCGTCCACGGGCTCCGACGCGGGGGCGTGCACGGCGGCACTGGAGGCTATTGGCGGGTTCATGTCAGTGAAACGTCCAGGTTGAGGATCCGCCTGAACGCCACCCGGGGTGCCCGCGCGGGGCGGCGGACCAGGGTGAGTCGAGGCAGACGGGCGATCATGCGGTGGAGCAGGGTCTGTGCCTCCATCCGGGCCAGGGGCGCGCCGAGGCAGTAGTGGATGCCTCCGCCGAAGGCCAGGTGGGGCGTCTTGCGCCGGGGGTCGAAGGAGTCGGGGTCGGGGTACCGGGCGGGGTCGTGGTGGGCGGCGCCCATCATGAGGTAGATCATCTCCCCGGCCCGGATCTCGGTGCCCTCCAGGAGGCAGTCGTCGGAGGCGACCCGGCCGATGAGGTGGAGGGGAGGGTCGTAGCGAAGGGCCTCTTCGACGAACTCGGGGACGAGGTCCGGGTGTTCGGCGAGCAGGCTCCAGCGTTCGGGGTCCTCGACCAGCCGGAGAACCATGCTCGACAGCATGGTCGCGGTGGTCTCCATGGCGGCCAGCACGACGAACAGGGCCAGGAAGTACACGGCCTCGTCGGCCTTGTCCCGGTCCGGTTCGAGCTCGTCCCAGGTGCGGATCCACGCCGAGACGGGATCGTCCCCGGGGTGTGCGCGCCGCTCGCGCACCAACTCCGTGAAGTAGGTGCGCAGTTCCGCGGTGGCGGCGTCGGAACGGGCCAGCTGGCTGGCGTTCGGAAGCAGCTCCTGGGAGAAGACCTGTTCATGGGTCAGTGTGCGCAGCCGGGGCCAGTCGGCGCTGGGCAGCCCGAGCCAGCCGCCGATGGTGGCGACCGGGAGTTCCTCGCTGACCAGTGCCGTGAAGTCGGCCTCCCCCGAGCGGAGGCGCTCGTGCAGGGTGTCGAGGAGGCGCTCGATGATCTGGCCCACCGGGCGGCAGATCTCTTCGACGCTGGCGCGGTCGAAGGTGCCGAACGACCGGCGTACCCGGGTGTGCTCCGGAGGGTTGAGCGCGAGCAGGGTTCGGCTGATCTCACGTGAGGAGGGTGCGTTCCAGCGGCTGCGCGGGCCCTGCTGTGCCCGCCAGTCGGTGTCTGCTTCGAGCCAGAAGCCGTTGCGCAGTACTTGATCGCAGATGCTGTAACTGGTCACGAGGTGACCGCCCCAGGGCGCGGGGCTGATGGTGCCGCGCGCCCTGAGTTCTGCGTAGATGGGGAAGGGATCGGCCTGTCCCTCAGCCGTCCGGAGACGGGAGAACAGGGAGACGGTGGCCCGACGGTCCGTGGACGGAGTCGTGACGCTTCCCACGATGGTGGCTCCTCTCTGCCAGCCGCCATCCGTACCCGTGGGATTCTTGAATCATCCAATAACACAGTGCTTTCGTAGGGTTACTTACGTCACTCGCCATTCACCCAGGCGCGGAAGCGGCTGAACATCCCTCCCTTGGGACGCGGAGCGGCGTGGGAGGGCCGGCCGGCCGGGGCCTGCTGCGGCATCGCGGCGGGCGACGGCGCGACCTGAGCGGAAGCCGGCCGCGCCGGCCGGGTACCGGTCGCGGACGGCACGGTGCGGGGCGTGTACCGGATGGGCAGGGTCACCAGCTCGCGGCTCCACGGCGCCGGCACCCACGAGAGCTCCTTGAAGGGCACGCGCATCTCGACATCGGGCAGCCGGTTGAGCAGGGACTCGACGGCCGTGGCCGTGATCATGAACGCGGGGTCCTTCGCCGGGCACCCGTGCGGGCCCGCGCCGAACGCCAAGTGGGCCTTGGAGCTGAGCTGTTCGCGGTGCGCGGTCAGCTTGGGGTCGGTGTTGGCCGCCGCGAAGGAGATCAGGACCGGGTCGCCCGCCCGGATGGTCCGGTCGCCCAACTCGACGTCCTGCGTGGGGTAGTGGCCCGCGTAGTTGGCGATCGGCGAGTAGTTCCACAAGGTCTTCACGACCGCGTCCTCGACCGGCAGGCCGGTGGGCCAGTCGTCGCTGAGGTACAGCGCGGCGCTGGTGCCGATCGAGGCCGCCAGAGGGGTGGTCCCGCCGCCCAGCAGGGTCACGAGCTGGTGCAGCACCTCCTCGTCGGTCAGCCGGGAGGAGTGCACCATCAGCCGGGTGGTGAGGTCCTCGCCGGGCTGCCGGCGTTTGAGGGCGATCAGTTCGAGGACCGCGGCGCCCAGGGCCTCGTCGGAACCCGGGACACCCTGGAAGAGGCCGGTGATCCCGGCGATCACCCGGTCGCCCAGCTCGGGCGGGCAGCCGAACAGCTCACCGAAGACCAGCAGCGGCAGCGGCTGGGCGTAGGCGGACATCAACTCCGCCTGGCCCAGGGCCTCGGAGCTGAACTGGCTGATCAGGTAGTCGGCCGACTGCTGGGTCAGCCGGACGATCCGGCTCTGGTCGACGGTCGCGAGACTGTCCGTGACCGCCTGCCGGAGCCGGGCGTGCGCCGCGCCGTCGCTGAACATGGCGTTGGGGCGGTAGCCCATCATCGGCACGGCCGGGCTGTCCGCGGGCACCCTCCCCTCGTTCAGGGCGTTCCAGCGGCGCGAGTCCCGTATGAACAGGGTCGGGTTCTGCAGGATGTAGAGACTGGCGTCGTAACTGGTGACCAGCTCGACCTCGACGTCCGGCGCGATGTCGACCGGGGCGCTGGGCCCCATCGCGCGCAGCTTGGCGTACGTGCTCTCGGGGTCGGAGCCGAAGTCGGACCCGTACAACGGGAGGTTGCCGTGCGCGGGGCAGCCCGTCGGGGCCCCGGACGCGTCGAAGGGCTGTTGCATGCTGGCTCCTAGCCGAGTGAGGACAAGAGGTGCTTCACGAGCGTGATGAGTGCCTGCATCGAGGAGTCCTGGTCCCGGACGTCGCAGTGGATGACCGGGGTGTCCTCGGAGATGTTGAGCGCCTCGCACACCTCGTCGAGCGGGAACTGGTGCTTCCCCTCGAAGGTGTTGACGCCGATGACATACGGCAGACCGAACGCCTCGACCAGGTCGAGGACGGGGAACGTCTCCTCCAGCCGCTCGGGGTCCGCCAGGACCAGCGCCCCCAGCGCTCCCCGGGACAGCCCCTCCCACATCTGCTTGAACCGCTCCTGCCCGGGGGTTCCGAAGATGTAGAGGACCAGGTCCTCGCCGAGGGTCAGCCGCCCGAAGTCCATCGCCACGGTCGTGGTCGTCTTGTCCGGCGTGTCGGAGAGATCGTCGATCCCCTCGCTGGCCTCGGTGATCTCCTCCTCGGTCTGGAGCGGTTCTATCTCGGAGACACTTCCGATGTACGTGGTCTTCCCGACCGCGAAGTGGCCCACGACCAGGATCTTCACGGAGCGGGAGACGTCGGGATCCAGATACACGGGACTACGCTCCGGTTCGAATTCGCATCAGGCCGTCGAGCACGGCGGTCAGCAGGACGGGATCATGGCGTTCGGCATGGGGCACCGGATTGCGCACATGGATCAGGCCGTCCTCGGCCATCTGCGCCAACAGGATGCGGACGATGCCCAGGGGCAGCCGGGTGTGGGCGGCGACCTCGGCGACCGAGAGGAACCCGTCCGCGATCAGATCCAGGACCGTACGGGCTTCCGGGGCGAGCGTCCGTGCCGCCGCCACCGCACCGTCCTGGGCCGTGATGATCGTGGTGTGCTCGTACTCGCTCTCCCGCGGCAGCGCGCGACCCTGCGCGATGACGAAGAGGGGGACTAATGGAGCCGTCAGCTCCAGCTCGCTGTCCAGTTCGTCACTCATCGCCCGTCCTTCCTCCCCGGGCGGCCGACCCAGCGGCCAGCACCGGCATCGTGTCGCCCAGCCGTACGGTGAACTCCTCGATGTCACAGCCGTGTTCGGCGGCCGCCGCGAGGAAGGCGCCCTCGCCGGCCGCGATCAGGAACACCCAGCCGTGCTCGAACTCGATGACCGTCTGCATCCACTCGTCGTCCTGCTGACCGCCCGCGAACGGCGCGGTCGCCCGGCTGTAGGCGTGGATGCCGGTCATGGCCGCCGAGATCGTGTCCGCGAGGTTCCTGCCGATCCCCGAACTCGCCCCGCGCGGCAGACCGTCCGCGCCCAGCAGCAGCGCGTGCAGGGCGCCCGGCACCGACGCCACCGCCTTGTCCAGCTCCGCGAGCAGGAAGACCCCGCCGCCCCCGGCGTCCAGCGCCGCCCCGGCGCCGTCCCCGGGATGGGCCGTCTCGCTTCCGGTCACCCGCGCCGGAACCGTGAGGTTGTTGCCCAGCCGGGAGACCAGCCGGTTCATCCGGAACGACAGCTGCTCCATGTCCACGTCGGGCTCCGCGGCGGCGGCCAGATAGGCACCCTGCCCGGCCCCGATCAGGAACACCCAGCCGTGCTGGAACTCGATGACCGTCTGGATCCAGTTCCGGCTCGGGGCCAGTCCGGCGAAGTGGGCGGTGGCCCGGCTGAGCGACTGCATCCCCGCCATGGCCGCGGAGATGGTCCGCACGTCCTGGCCGGTCAGGTCGTCCGTGGACCCGCGCGGGACACCGTCCGCGGACAGCACCACGGCGTGCCGTGCCCTGGGCACGTTGTCCACGATGTCCTGGACCATCCAGGACAGGTCAGCTGTACTCATGCGTTTTCGGACCCTCCGGGCGTCGGAATGTCGAAGGAGGCCGTGTCGCGCGCGGACTGCGTACCGCGCTGCAGGGCCGCCAGGCTGCCGGTGCCGCGCCGGGCACCGCGCCGGGGCGTCTGCTCGCCACCGGTGCCGACACCGGTGGGCGACATCCGGGAGCCACGCTTCGGCAGACCGCCCGCCGTACGCGCCGACCGCCCCGTCTCCATCGGCCGGATGCTGCTCACGGGCGCCTCGGTGGCCGGCGGCAGGGCCTCCTCCATGGTCCACAGCTCCTCGGGCAGGAGTACGACGGCCCGTACGCCGCCGTACCGGGAGACACCGGTGACATCCACCGTGAAGCCGTGCTGACGGGCGATCAGACCGATGACGGGGAAACCGAACTTCGGCTGGGTGCCCAGCTGGGACAGCCGGGGCAGGCCCTCGCCGGAGAGCAGCGCGCTGGCCCGCTGCCGGTCCTCGTCGCCCATGCCGACACCCGCGTCGTCGATGACGATGCAGAGGTTCTTCTGCGCCTGGCGGAAGGTGACCTCGATCGGGGCGTCCGCCTGGGAGAAGCTGGCAGCGTTGTCGAGGAGTTCGGCCACGGCCAGGGCGACCGGCGCGACGGCCGAGGCCTTCAGCGCGATGCCGCTGGGCTGCATGATCTCGACCCGCTGGAAGTTGCGGATCTGGCTCTGGGCGCTGCGGACGACGTCGTAGACGCTGGCGGGCTGGCTGCGGCGGCCCAGCGGTGCGCCGCACATGACGGCGATGCCCTGCGCCTTGCGGGCCATCTGGGCGTTGGCGTGGGTGATGTCCATCAGGTCGGAGAGGACCGCGTGGCCGCCGTACTCGCGCTGGACCCCGTCCAGCAGCGTCGTCTGCTCGGCCGCGAGGCTCTGCAGGAAGCGGGCGGCACCCTTGAGGACCGACTTGGTGTTCTCCTCGGCGGCCTGCTCCGCCTCGCGGATGACACCGTCCTGCTCGTCCCGCAGCGTGGTCAAGGCGGCCTGCGCGCGGTCGAGTTCACCCTGGGCGTACCGCAGCCGCGCCTCCAGCGCGGCCTCGGACTCCCTCTTCCTCCGCCCCAGGGCTCTGCTGCGGAGCACGAGCACCACGACTGCGGCTACGGCTGTCACCGCTATCGCAACCAGGCACCAAAGAAGCACGTCTTGAGTCATGGAAACCTTTCCCGGCGCGTGGCACGCAGGCGTCATCGGGTACGCCTTGCAAGGATCCGCAACCCGTCCAGGGGACTGCATGACTGATCGACGCGGAGGGATGACCGCGTTCAGACTCAAGGCCTGACCAAATGTGGATCAAGGTCGCAGACGGCGGAATGCTATCACCGTCAACCGTGGGTAGCGGAGGTCGCTCCATCGGGTTTCACGGAGTTAACACGCCTGCTGCGTAAGGGGTGTTGACCCCAATGAGACACCGAGGGCCACGGCACCGCCGGATCGGTCGGCGGCGGCCTGGCTCGGCCGGGTGACGTGGTCGCGCAGAGGGCCACGGTAAGGCGCCGGATCCCGCCGGGACGCTGTTCTTCCCGGGTCCTTGTCGGTCGGCGGCCAGATCGTTATCAGGTCCCGCTCCACGGGCCCGGGTGCCGGCCGGGCCGGCGCGGACGTCTCGTGCCGTACCGCCACTCGGCGGTTCGGGAGCGGTCCGGTTCGAGTCCCCGCCGCACGGGTGGCGACGTGGCCCGACCCGGAGCGGTGAGCACGGGCGGCCGGCCGTCGCGGCAACGGCCGGGGCCGCCACCCCCCACAGGAGAGGCCCCGGCCGTCGCGCGGCACGGGCCGCGCGGCGGCCCGTACTCTCTACAGCGTCAGGAGTGCGTTTTCTGTCACACCGCACGCCCGAACCAAGTAGTTGCGCGTTGTACGGACATGGACGAGGGACAGTTTCAGGTCGTAACGTGCCTTTCGCGCCGGAGGGCGGCCGCGACCAACCAAATTCGAGGGACCACGTGCTGGGGGACGACGCGGAGCTGACCGCCGCGGTGCTTGCGGCACAGGACGGGGACGAGACCGCGTTCCGGACTGTGTACCGCACGGTGCACCCACGGCTGCTCGGATACGTACGGACACTGGTCGGCGAACCCGACGCCGAGGACGTCGCGTCCGAGGCCTGGCTGCAGATCGCCCGCGACCTGGACCGCTTCAGCGGGGACGCGGACCGCTTCCGGGGCTGGGCGGCCCGGATCGCCCGCAACCGTGCCCTGGACCACATACGGATGCGTGGCCGCCGCCCCGCGACGGGCGGCGACGAGACCGAGCTGGCCGGCCGCGCCGCCGAGTCCGACACGGCCGTGGAGGCCATCGAGGCGCTCGCCACCGGCCGCACCCTCTCCCTCATCGCCCAGCTGCCCCAGGACCAGGCCGAGGCCGTCGTCCTGCGGGTGGTGATGGGCCTCGACGCCAAGACCGCCGCGGAGACCCTCGGCAAGCGGCCCGGCGCCGTCCGCACGGCCGCGCACCGCGGTCTGAAACGGCTCGCGGAACTGCTCGGCGGCGACCCGGAATCGGCCGCGGCCCTCGACGCCCTGCCACCCCAGCGAGACCCGCGCGACCACGCGGTGACGTCCGCCACTGTGACGCATACGCGTGCGCGGACGCAGAAGGACATGTGATGGCCGACGAGCGCTCTGCTGTGCCGGGGGACGCACCCCGGACCCCCGGCCGATGGCTGGACCGCGAAACCGCCGAACTGCTGCTGCGCGGCGAGTCCCTCGAAGCCGTCGACCCGGCCGCCCGCGACCAGGCCGAACGGCTCGCCAGGACCCTGGGCGCCCTGGCCGTGGAACCCACCTCGGACAAGGTCGAACTCGCGGGCGAGGAAGCCGCGTTGGCCGCTTTCCGGGCCGCGCGCACCGGCAACGATGTCGAACGGTCCGCCCTCGGCCGGCCCGGCCGCGCGCACTCCTCCGACGCCGGGCTAGTCCGGCTCGGGCGGCCCGTGGAGACCGTACGGGGACCGCGCCCCGGCAGATCCGCGCGGTTCGCGCTGACCGCCGCGCTCGCCGTCGGACTGGTCGGCGGGATCGCGGTCGCGGCCGGTACCGGAGTCCTGCCGTCGCCGTTCGACGACCCGGCGCCCGCCGCCTCCATCTCCGCCGCCGCGACCCCGGACCGCCCGCTGATCTCGCCCTCGCCCAGCGGCACCTTCGGCTCGGGCACCCCCTCGGCGGGCGGCGCCACGACCGGTTCCGGCGACTCCCCCGGCGAGGCCGTCGGCGGCAGCACGGACCGCACCCCCGCCGCCGGCACCGGAGACGACGAGGCCACCCACTCGGGCAGTTGGTGGAGCGCCGTCGCCTCGTCCTGCCGTGCCGTGCGCGACGGCAAGTCCCTGGAACCCGGCCGCAAGCGCACCCTGGAGGGCGCGGCGGGCGGCACCTCTCACGTGTGGACGTACTGCAAGGGCCTGCTCAAGAAGTCCGGCGGCGGCTCGGACGACCAGGGCGACAGCGGCAAGAGCGGCGGCTCCCAGGGCGGCGACCAGAGCGGTCCGGGCGGCGGCCAGGGCGACCAGAGCGGCGGCCCGGGCGGTACCGACGAGGGCAACGGCACCATGGCCCCGCTCGCCCCGGGCAGCGGCACCGGCAGCGGAAGCGGCAGCGGCGGGAGTGCCGGCGGTCACAAGGGCAACGGCGTGGTCGCCACCCCGCTCCCCTCCGTCTTCACCCCGCTCGCCCGGCGGACACCGTCCGTCCCGGCCCCGTCGCACCCGACCGGCGCCTCGCGGGCACCGGCGCCGGGCCCGACATACAGCACCGTCTGACCTGCGGCTTTGTGACGCGCGAAACTTTTTTCGCGCGGGGTGTGACGTTTTCGGGCCCCGTGGCGCAGTACTGAGTGAGCCGACTGGTCATCGGCCGTCGCACAGGGCCGGGGTTCCCCCCGTACCTACGGCTCGTGCACTCGGCGCGGGCGGGACACGTTCCCCCGGTCCCGCCCGCGCCCCGCACATCTCACCTCGCGTCTCACCGGTAGACGACGACCTTGTCGCCGGTCCGCACCTGCGCGAACAGACTCGCGATCGCCGCCTCGTCCCGTACGTTGACGCAGCCGTGCGAGCCGCCCGCGTAACCCCGGGCCGAGAAGTCGTAGGAGTAGTGCACCGCCTGGCCGCCGCTGAAGAACATCGCGTACGGCATCGGGGAGTGGTAGAGCGTCGACACCCAGTCCCGGGCCTTCCAGTAGACGTGGAACACACCGTCCCGGGTCGGGGTGTACTGCGCGCCGAAGCGGACCGACATCGTCGACACCGTCCGCCCGTCGATCATCCAGCGCAGGGTGCGGGTCGTCTTGTCGATGCACAGCACCCGGCCGGTCAGACAGCGCGGGTCGGGTGCGCCGGCGGGCTGGCCGCCCATCAGATAGAGGTCCCACTTCCCCGGCTTCTTGGTCATCTTCACCAGCCGCTGCCAGGTGACCTTGTCGGTCTCGCCGGTCTTCGGCAGCCCGCGCTTGCCCTGGAAACCGGCGACGGCCTGCTCGGTGAGGTCGTCGTAGGTCCCGGTCGGCCCGTCGAAGAGCCAGTCGACCTGCCGTAGCCGCGACTGCAGCTCGCGCACCCCGGAGCCGCTGTCGCCGCGCGACCACAGGACGTTCGCGGCGGGTTTCGCACTGGGCGTGCTCGGCGTCGCCGAGGGACTGGCCTTGGCTCCCGGCAGTTCGATGCGCACCGGCAGATGGTGCTTGCCGTCCGAGTCCGTGCCCTGGACCGTGCAGCCGCACACCGCCAGCAGCGCCGACAGGGCCGCCGTGGCGACGATCGCTCTCCCCATACCCGTACTACGCATCGCGGACCCCCGCCGTCTCACCGGTGTCACCCGGACACGTACCCCCGGATGACGGGCCGCGAACGGCGCGGCATCGTGGTGACCGGAGGTGCACACCATGGTGCGCGAATCGGAGTCGGGCCTGCCCGTCGAACCCGTCTACGGCCCCGGGGCGCTCGCCGGCTGGGACCCGGCCGAGCGGCTGGGCGAGCCGGGGGAGTACCCCTTCACGCGGGGCGTGTACCCGTCCATGTACACCGGGCGGCCCTGGACCATGCGCCAGTACGCCGGTTTCGGCACGGCCGCCGAGTCCAACGCCCGCTACCGCCGACTGATCGCCCACGGCACCACGGGCCTGTCCGTCGCCTTCGACCTGCCCACCCAGATGGGCCACGACTCCGACGCCCCGCTCGCACACGGCGAGGTCGGCAAGGTGGGTGTGGCCATCGACTCGGTGGACGACATGCGGGTGCTGTTCGACGGCATCCCGCTGGACAAGGTGTCGACGTCCATGACGATCAACGCCCCCGCGGCCCTCCTGCTCCTGATGTACCAGCTGGTCGGCGAGGAACAGGGCGTGGCGGCAGGGCAGTTGACGGGCACGATCCAGAACGACGTACTGAAGGAGTACATCGCGAGAGGGACGTACATCTTCCCCCCGAAGCCGTCCCTCCGCCTGACCGCCGACATCTTCCGCTACTGCGGTGCCGAGATCCCGAAGTGGAACACCATCTCGATCTCCGGCTACCACATGGCGGAGGCCGGTGCCTCGCCCGCGCAGGAGATCGCCTTCACCCTCGCCGACGGCATCGCGTACGTGCGGACCGCGCTCGCGGCCGGCATGGACGTCGACGACTTCGCACCCCGGCTGTCGTTCTTCTTCGTGGCCCGTACGACGCTCCTCGAAGAGGTCGCCAAGTTCCGTGCCGCGCGCAGGATCTGGGCCCGGGTGATGCGGGAGGAGTTCGGTGCGCGCAACCCGAAATCCCTGATGCTGCGCTTCCACACGCAGACCGCGGGCGTCCAACTCACCGCCCAGCAGCCGGAGGTGAACCTCGTCCGGGTCGCCGTCCAGGGCCTGGCCGCGGTCCTCGGCGGCACCCAGTCCCTGCACACCAACTCCTTCGACGAGGCGATCGCGCTCCCGACGGACAAGAGCGCCCGCCTCGCGCTGCGCACGCAGCAGGTGTTGGCGTACGAGACGGACGTGACCGCGACGGTGGACCCCTTCGCGGGCTCGTACGCCGTCGAGACGATGACCGACGACGTCGAGTGGGCCGCCGTCGAACTGATGCGGCGCGTCGAGGAGTTGGGCGGCGCGGTCGGTGCCATCGAGCACGGCTTCCAGAAGGGCGAGATCGAGCGCAGCGCCTACCGCATCGCCCAGGAGACCGACTCCGGCGAACGGGTCGTCGTCGGCGTCAACCGCTTCCGCCTCGACACGGAGGAGCCGTACGAGCCTCTCCGCGTCGACCCGGCCATCGAGGCCCAGCAGGTTGCACGCCTCACACGACTCCGCGCCGGACGCGACCAGAAGGCCGTGGACTCGGCGCTGGGCGCGCTGCGGGAGGCGGCGGCCGGTACCGACAACGTGCTGTATCCGATGAAGGAGGCGCTGCGGGCGCGGGGGACGGTGGGGGAGGTGTGCGGGGTTCTTCGGGAGGCGTGGGGGGTGTATGTACCGGTGGATGCGTTCTGAGATGGTCGATTACTCCGTATGGGTGATCGGAGGAGGAAGCTGCACGTCACCGGTTACGCTCGTGGAGGGTGTTCCCCAAAGGAGGGTGCCGTGGCCGTGATGCTGCATGAGTCGTCGCTTGCCGAAGCCGCCGACCGGCTGTGGGAGGAGCTGCCCGGACACCGGGTGGAGATCCTCAACGGGAGCATTGTGGTGACACCGCCGCCGGATGGCTCGCATCAGGAGACACTGACCCGGCTCATCGAGGACTTCGCCGATGCTGGGGCCAGACAGGCAGGGCTGAGGTACGTCCAAGGGATCGGGCTGTGGCTGCCCACGGGGCCCGACGACTATGCGGTGCCCGACTTCTCTGTCGTCGACGCCGACTTCATGGACGCGCTCGTCGAGAAGAACTGCTACGCGCCGCACGTCTTCCGCCTGGTGCTGGAAGTCACGCCCTCCAACTGGACCAACGACACGGCCACCAAGGTCGACATCTACGCGCGGGCCGGCATTCCCGTCTACGTCATCGCCGACCGCAGGCACGACGAAGTCCTCCTCTACTCCAACCCGGCCGATGGCAAGTACCCCGACCCACAGCGCTACAAGCGAGGCCAGAACATCCCCGTCCCGGAGTCCGTCGGAGTCGCCCTCGAACTCTCCGTGGACGTCCTCCTCGACGGCGAGGGCTGACTGTCGTACCCCCATGGCACACTCGTGCTCATGTTCGGTGTCATAGACCTCCCCACCTACCTCGCCGGCCTGGTCCTGATCGTCCTGCTGCCCGGCCCCAACTCGCTGTACGTCGTCTCCGTCGCCGCCCGGCGTGGCACCCGGGCCGGGTACACCGCCGCCGCCGGTGTGTGGTGCGGGGACACCGTGCTGATGACGCTGTCCGCGGCCGGGGTCGCCTCGCTGCTGGAGGCCAACGCCGTGCTGTTCGGGGTCGTGAAGTACGCGGGGGCCGGGTATCTGACCTGGCTCGCGTTCGGGATGCTGCGGGCCGCGTGGGCGATGTGGCGGACCCGGAAGGAGCGGGCGGCCATGGAGGCGGCTCCCGCCGCGGAGGCCGCCGATGAGCGGCCGTACCGGCGTGCGTTCGTCGTCAGTCTCTTCAACCCGAAGGCGATTCTGTTCTTCGTCGCCTTCTTCGTGCAGTTCGTGTCGGAATCCAACCCGGTCGTGGGCTTCCTGACCTTGGGCGTACTCGCCCAGTTGGCAAGCGTGTTGTACCTGTCCGCGCTCATCTTCGGTGGGTCTCGTCTGGCTGCCGCGTTCCGTCGCCGGAGGACGCTCAGCGCCGGGGCCACCTCGGCCGCCGGGGTCCTCTTCCTGGGGTTCGCGGTCAAGCTGTCTCTGGCGAGCGTGTAGGGGCTGACGTGTCTCAACTTGACGATGCTGCGGCCCTGTTCGCCGGTATGAGCGTCCATGAGCAGCAAGAGGCGCTAGGGGCTCTCGGCTTGCCCAAGAGGCTCCCGAAGGAGTCCCAGGAGTCCCAGGAGTCCCCCAAGGTCACCCCGTTCTCTGCCCTTGCCAGCACGCCCGGCAGGCGGAAGCGGAAGCCACTCACCGTTAAGGCAGTGAGTAGCCCTGAGACGTCCTGAGGTTCTCAGGCCGCAGGATTTATGTACTCGTGCCTTTCCCGGACCGTGTGAGCCCCTGCGCGTCCACCTGCCCGTACCCGACAACGCGAATATTGGCGATGCCGCATAGACGACCCTGAGCGACCCCCCGTACGGTCGTGTTCAAGGGCCCCAACTGGGGCCGGACACAAGGGGGTTTCGCATGGCCCGCGAAGAACTGACCCGCCTTACCGGCAACGGCAACGGTGAGTGCAATCAGAACGACTGCCCCAACGTGTACCGAACCGCAAGCGGCTCCATCATCGTCCAGGGCGACCTGTCCGAGGCTTTCAAGCCTCCGCAGGGTGAGGCCCTGGTGGAGATCCCGGAATCGGTACTCAGGGAGGCTGTTCGTGCTCTTGGATGGTGAAGCGTGGCAAGCCAAGTTCCGGGACTTTCAAAGCGAGGCATGGAGACTTGAGACCCTGCCCGAGTACAGGGTCCCGCAAGAAGAGGAAGAGATCCGGGCTTTTCTAGCGGGCGACCGCATTGACCCCCACACGCACTCGAACTCCTACACCGAAGACCTCAAGAGAGTGCGCCGGGAAGGAAAGAGCAAGGGGCGCGTACACATCGTGACTCGCCCCCTGTCGGCATACCTCCGGTACGAGTTCATGTATTACCGGCCGCACGTATGGGCCGGAGAAGACATTCGAATCATGGACGTGACCGATCGGGAAAATTCTCTGGCGGGCGTCCAAGACTTCTGGATGTTCGACAAAAAGGAAGTCGTCCTCATGAACTATGAGGACGACGGCACGCAGATCGGCCGGGAAGTGTACGAGGGCGACGTGGCGCGGTACCTCGAATATCAGCGCATTGCACTGACCGCGTCGGTACCTTTTGAGGAGTACGTGAAGGGTCTTGACGTTTGAGCCAGAGGAGATGGGGCAGTCCAAGGCGGACCTAGCCGACACTCTCAAGATGCTCCGAAAGCGAGCCGGGATCACACAGACCCGGCTCGCTCGGCTATGCAACATGAGTCAAACAAAGATCAGCAATATCGAAGGAGGGAAACTAACTCCCACTCTAGTTGATGTTGAGCTAATTCTAAGAGCCCTGGACGCACCTCCGGAACTCGTTTCACGAGTCGCAGCCCTGGCGCGCAATGCAAACAGTGAATGGCAAGACGTTTGGAACCAGCGCCGAACCGGTCTAGAGAAGAAGCAGAACGAGCTAGCCGGGTTCGAGCAGGCGTCCACAGAATTCCGGTACTTCCTGCTGTCGATGATTACCGGGCTGCTGGCAACGCCCGAGTATGTGAGAGCGAGTCTCGCCCACATCCCTGGAGATCACAGCAAGGCGATTGCCAAGAAGCTAGAGCGACAGGCAGTTCTATACGATACGTCGAAACGCTTCACGTTCATTCTTACTGAGCAGGCCGTTAGGTGGCCATTCCTACCCTCGGCAGCCATGGCGATGCAGGTTGACCGACTGGCATCGATTTCCTTGCTGCCGAACGTTCACCTCGGGGTCATCCCGCTTGAAGGTCATATGTCGGTAGGGCCGTTGAACACCTTCACCGTATATGACACGCGGATCGTGACCGTCGAGACGCAGACGGGCGCAATGGTATTCAGGGACCACCGGGATGTATCGGCATACCTAGATGAGTTTGCCGTATATGAAGGCTTGGCGTTGTTCGGGGATCAATGCAGGGGACGTCTGTTCGATTGGGCCGAAAGGTTCCGCTCGTGATTCCTACCCGACAACGCAAATAAAGTTCGTTCGACTGCACGCTTCGCGCCACCATTAAGTGACAGACGTGCAGCCGAGGGGCGATAGATGCTTGAGCACCAGCCACACGCCGAATCCCGTTCCGGACCAGTAGCGAGGAACATCCCCGGACTTGAACCTGTCGGGGTCGAGGGGTGCATGACGTGCGCAGCCCTCGGGAATTCCCGAGAAGTGGCCCGCGAAGCGGGCGTGCCGAAAGCTGTGGCGAGTGCCAATCAGGAGATCAGCAACCATCCGCATAGCGGCGTGGGTCAGGGGAGAAAGCTCCCCACCGCGACGGTTTGGGGGGTGGCTGTATGACCTATCCGGGCGAAGCCGTCGACCTACCCCTAGACGATTGGCTGTACGAAGCCAAGCCACGTGAAGGGTGCCACCAGTGCGCGCAAGCCCTTGCTGCATTGGAGACGGCCAAGAAGACCGGTGACGCCTCCGCTCGCTTCGAGGCGGCTCGCAGGGTTCGGCAATGCACGCACGGGGACTAGGCCATGGCCACCGCACCCGAAAAGCCGAGGGCTGGTCGGCGAGGTTATGACAACGGCCGCCCTTCCATTATTGAGTGGTTGAACGGCGTATCCGCGATCTGTGGAGAGTGTTTCGGGAGTCGCGAAGTCTGGTGCCCTGCGTGCGGTGGGTTCGGCGGGTGTGTCACCTGCAATGGTCGGGAAAAAGTCCGGTGCACTCATTGCGCGGGCGGGCGCCTCACCGGATACAGGTTTTGAAGCAGAGCTGAGCTGCGTGCCCAGAGCACGCCGGAATCAGCCTCGCAGTGATCAGAATGCCCAAGAACCGCCCCGTCCGTACGTCGTCCCCCGTGGCGTGCGGGCGGGGCTTCTGAATATCTGCAAGATGAATGATCCGGAGCCTTCTGAGGCGAAACGAAAAATCAGGGGTGCCCCGAGCCGGCTCGGGGCACCCCTAAAAATTTACTGGTCCTTCAGTGACCTCTTAGAACAGTGTCGATCGGGCAAGACCAGGTGAGTCACCGTGATGCAGAGTTGGTTCCCGCACCGGTTCTCGAAGGTGTTCGCGGTGATCGGCCCTCGGTACTTCTTCGCCGTAAGATATCTCTTCACTAGAGTTTCACGGCCACGCCCGAAAATGGGCTCGCCCTCGGCCGTAGTCTTCCCCCGCCATACTCGACAGCCAGTCGAGATAATAGGGCTAGAAAACGCCATGATCTCATCGAGCGGAGTCTTCACGTCCCAACCTTTCCTTCGAGGGATATTCCTTCTCAGAGCGAGGGGAACGGGGCGATCAAACCCCGTTCCCCGCACTGCCAGCCGCTTAGCCAGCGGCAGCCTTCACAATCTGTACCGACGAAGTCTCCGCGAGGGAAACGCCAGCGACTCTCATCGTCAGTTTGAACCCAATTTCATCGGAATCGAAGCGAGCGTCTTCGGAAACCTTCACCGAGGCATTGCGGCGAATTCCAACCATGATGCGCGAGCCATCAGCCACCGCCACAGTCTTGGGCGGCAGGAAGGCGCTCGGAAGGATCGGCAGGCCCCATGCAGTCGAAGCGGGAGAGTCAACCGGAGAGCCACCTTGGTAGGTGCCGCTACCGGAACTCTTCTCCTTCCTCAACGCCGCAGCCATATCAACGGAAGCCCATGCGACCGAAGGCGTTCCGTTCATAGCCTCGATCCGGGCCACGGCGTCGGCCAAATCGTCGTAGGTGACAGTGACCTTGCCCGCTCCAAGGGTCGTAGAGACACCCTGCAAAAGAATGCCCTTGATCGGGTTGCTCCCCGAACCCGTGAACGCATCGGCATCGAACTTGAGGCTAGCGTCACGAAGAAGGTTGCCAGCAATGGCGTTGCGCAGATTCACGGCACTGTCTTCGAGCACCTCGGAACTGGCCCACTGAATTCGGCCGATCTTCTTAGCCTCGAACTTAACCTCACCCCAGACCATTTCTCCTTCGGGGATGGTCTGGCCCTCTTCTACGTAGTCACCGCCAGTAGAAGAGACAAGCTGCGGAACCGAGAAAGTCTCCGAATTGAACGGGACTATGCTGTCGGCAGGGAGACCCCGGAGGAAGGTCGAGTTAGCCTTTAGCGCGTCCACGTACTTGGAAGCCGTCTCGGACGGCACCACATAGCCGCCGCTGCTCGGGGAATTCTCGGCGATAAGTTCGCGGTACTCGTTCGCGGACGGCATCAGGCCGCGCCACGAATTTCCCTTGTCCTGATGCCGATTTCCGGTCGGCGCGAACAGGCCGCCAGCGCGGGTCATGAGCGAACGAACCTCGGCCTCCCGTTCGCCACGCTCGACAGCATCTCGGGCCTCGGCCTCAAGGCCGTTGATGTCCGAGTCAAGCTCCTCGATGCGTTCACGCTTCTCCGCGTTGGAAAGATTCTTGTTGTCATTCACAGAGCGCATCTCGGCAACGAGACGGGAACGCTTCTCCAGAGCGGCCTTAGCCTGAGCCTTGAACAGGGGAGGGCAGTCAGTCATTGATATTCCTTAGAGGTTTTGGCCGGAAGAGGCCATGAAAAAGCCGCCCTGCACCCGGAGTCGGGTGGGGCGGCTTTGTTGTGTCTGTAGTTCTGTTAGTTGGCTAGGGCTTCTTTAGCGCGAGCTGCGCGCTGTTGCTCTACGCGTTCAACGAAGCGGTCTCGGCGCGCATTGCGCCGAGCTTGGTTCTTGCAGGAAGGGTTGCAATACCGGGGTGGACGGCCAGGGCCGTATTCGATATCGAAGGGCTTCTCACAAGCCCAGCACTTCAGCTCGACTGTGTTCTTCATGTCTCATGCCTCTTCGAGGTTCAGCTTTCACCCTTCATAGAACCGTTAGGTAGCACGAAACCTCACACGCTACCCAGCTCAATATTGAGAACCCTTCGAACGCCTCGGCCGAGTTGCGGACCGCCTATCGGTCCCACGAGTTCCGGCTAACCCCCGCGTGTTCGAGGGGAGGGAAAGAAGCGGGTGCGGGAAAGGATCCCGAAAAAGTTTCAGATCCCCCTCCGGGCCCGCCGACGCAGGAAGGCATGTCGGGCGATACACACCAGCCCGGCCACGACTGGCCCGATGGCGGGGAGTCCAGCGATGCCGGTGAGGGCGACCGCAAGTACTCCAAGAGCAACCAAGGCAAGGCCAACGATTAGCAGTCGGTTACTTGAGGGCGCAGGCAGGGGGGCTGGGTTTGGCGTGGTGTCAGGTCCGGGTGAAACCCGCCCCGAGGTGCGGCGAACGTCCGGTGTTCCCTCTGGTGTCGGGGTGTGGGGAGTCTGACGTTGCGGGTCCTGTCGTGTGCCCTGCCGGTGAAAGGCGGCGATGGCATACAAGGTGCCTAGGACTGTGGCTACTACGCTCACGATCTGCATGTGCTCATGATGGCGGTCAGTTGACCGGGCAGTGAGAGGAATGGAGGAGTCCGCTCATGCCTTAGTACCGCTTGCCATTCCGGTAGTCGTTCTCTCGTCTCGTGTTGCATGAGCGGCATAGAGCGCGCACGTTATCGAGCGTGTTCGTGCCTCCCTCTTTCCGAGGGGTGATGTGATATCCGGTTAGGTCTTGATCGGTACCGCAGTGCGAACAGTAAGGCTGGAGCCTGATGGCTTCAGCCCTTACTTTTTTCCATTGGTAGTCGGCTCCGAATAGCCTCAGCCGGCTAGCGCCTATAGCTGAAATTGAAGGAGATCACTTCTCCCGCTCCGACCCCTTCTCGGGAGTCGTTCGCTTCGGCCTTGGCCGATAGAGACTCTGAAGGCTCACAGGCCGAAGGAGTCACGCTCTCGTCCTTCGCTCTGCTCCGCAGGCTTCGATCTTTCAGCCTTGGCCAGAGTCAGCCCCGATAGGGAGCCTGGCTTTCTGCCCGCTCTTCGATCGGCCAGGGCATAGGTGTACCCGAAGGGGTACACCGTCTTATGAACTATAGATATGGGATCTCTATTGAGATCCCTATGAGATTGTGTACCCGCTCGGGTATATCCCCTGTACCCATAGGGGCACTAGCGGGCTACCTGCCCGGCATAGAGCTGATAGGCGTGTTCGGCCGAGGCGTAAGGAATCTCGCGCCACGGCCAGGCCCCCGGTTCCTCTCCGTCGAGGAACCAAAGCTTCTGCTCAAGAGTGAGATCAATCGGCCCGGTAGGGGCTGTGGACGGCCGTTCAGCGGCCGAGGGGCCCCAGCGTCAAGGTCCGCCGCAGCGGCCTTCGTAGGGCCGTTCTCGGGCTTCTGACGCTTGCGCCCCTCCGGTCCGGTCTTGACTGCCGCCAACACCTCAGCCGGGGCAGTGAGGCAGTAGACGACGGTATCGGCGCCCGAGCGGATTCCGGTATCCGTGAGGTAGCCGCACTCGACAAGCTTCCTACGGTGCGGATGAACCTTGGTTGCATTGGACAGGCCGACCATTTCAGCAATGGTCGCCATGGACGGAAACACGTCCGTCCCGTCCGAGTAGTCCCCGAACGTCGAGAAAGCCATTCCCACGGCGAAGGTGTTCTGTCTGATGCGCGGATCGTGGGCTATGCAGCGCCGCCAAAGGTCGTGGTCTACGCGGGAGTTCATCTTTCCGGGTTCTCCAAATCGTGAGGGCGCGTGGCGACTGCTACAGCCCTGCCGCCCGGTTGAGGCCGAAGCGGGCGCGCTGGCTATGTCTACCGTCGTGCCCCTGGCGGTTTCAAGGAAGGGCGTTTAAACGGTGCCTTTGACTTCGCCAGGGGGGAGCGATGCAAGGTTTCTTCACCACAAGCACCCGGCGCACGTTCTCGGGGTCGAGGTAGGGGGAGTATGCGTGTTGTAACCGTGATCCAGGATCAGGACGGTAACCGGAGAGTTGTTGCTGATGTCGTCTATCCATCCGAGAATTGACATAAGAAATGCCCCCTTTTTCCGGAGGGGGCATTTTGGTTTCGCGGAGTGCGCCGGTATGGCTAACTCCAGTTGTTGTCCATCCTGATCAGTCGCTTCTCAACATCGTGCGGAATGATCAACCGCCCCAACAGTTCCCCATCGTCCTGTTTTCCAAGTTCGAAAGTGATTCCGGCGCTCACTAGATCTTTTTCCATGGCTTCTACGCCACCGGTCTTCCAGTGTTGGCTGTAGGTAATGCCGGTGCTTTCGTAGACCCACCTATCTTTTGTGGACTCCGGGTCGATCTTCGTCAAGTCGTTCATGAGAGCGTCTAGCGTTGTCTCTGCCTTCTCGCGAATGAATCCGGCCTTATCGAACCTTCCACCGGGCTCCAACCCAGACATGTAGTAGGCGATGGAATCTTCCAGTCGCTTCCGCTCACGCCTGTTCTCGTCGCCTCGGGCGTACTCACGGCGGATCACCTCGAAATCACCCAGGGCCTCAAAGACGGCCTGTGCCAGAGCCGAGTACACATGCTCAGGATCTGGTGTCACGAATCCGGGCTTCCGGCACTCGGGGCACCGCAAGTATCGGTACTCCTTCGCTTCGCCAGTAGAGAGCGTTTTGTAGTTGTTCGTTTCATTAACGTTTCTACCGCACTGGTGTTTCATGACGCCGAGGAACCTGGTGGGACGGCGGTTCTTCTCATGATGGCGCTTGTTCTTCGAGCGGGTGGCAAGTGCTGCTTGTACGTTCTCGAACTCTTCATCAGTCAAGATCGGGTTATCCGTGACCCGGATTTCCTGGCCGTTCTTGTCCAGTACCGGTGTGGATTTGTAGGTGACCGCTTTCGTTCCTCCCTCCGTGCGAATCCCCTTAACGGCAGGATTCCTAAGGGTCCTGAGGACTTGCTGGTTGTTCCATTTCCCGTTGCTGTAGGTCGGAACCTTGGCCCTGTCAAGGACCTTAGCGATTCGGTTTGCCGGAACCCCCCGCATCGCAGCTTCGTACATGTAGCGCACTGCCCGCGCTTGCTTGGGATCTTGTACTAGGCGGAGTTTCCCGCGCACCCTGCCAGTCTTGTAGCCATACGATGGCTTACCGATACGCCATTGGTCCTGCTGCTTAGTGTATTCCCAGTGGGATGAAACGCGGGTTTTGGTGTTGGCGGCTTCAATCTCTGCAACTGCTGCGACGAACGTCACCATCGCCTGGGCCATGGGAGATGACAAGTCCAGCGTGTCATTGAGAGAAACCAGGTTCTTCCCGAACTTCTCGCACCACTTGATGACCTCGTGTAGGTCAGAAATGCGCCTGATGAACCGGTCCAACTTCCAGAACAGAATGAGGTCAAACTCTGGTATGCGGTTGTTGAGCCAGTCCCCGAGTTCCTTCCGCTCCCAAGGTGCTTTCTTGGTCGCAGACACTCCGAGGTCCCTGGCTACGCCGACAACCCTGATGCCCTCTCGGATGGCATGGCGACGAAGGTCAAGCTCCTGCCGGGCTGGGCTGGTGGTGTCCTCGGTGAGGATGGACAGGCGTACCGACAGGAGCCCACGGGGCGCGCCCTCTGGTAGCGCATCGTTCGTGGCTTGGAGTTCGGCCAGCTCTGCCAGTTCCTCGGCAGTCCACTCGGGAGCGGTCTTCGTAGCGGTCATGGGCGCGAGCGTACATGCAGTTGGATTCTGGAACGTTCTTCGTGCAGTTCGTCGACCCGGGGTACGCCTATCCCGCCCTGTCGTTCGTCGTGCTCGGCGCCTTCGCGCAGCTGGCGAGCTTCCTCTACCTCAGTGCGCTGATCTTCGGCGGGACCCTGCTGGCGACGGCCTTCCGGCGGCGCAGGCGGCTCGCGGCGGGGGCGACCTCGGCGGCGGGCGCGCTGTTCCTCGGGTTCGCGGTGAAGCTGTCGCTGGCCAGTTCCGTCTAGCTCCGTACTTCGCGGGTGACTGAATCGGCTGGTTCGGGACCCGTGAGAGTGTCTGTTGGAGCCGTGGCCGCGTTGGTGGGGTGTGACGAAGTCTTCCCGGTCCCCGCGGCCACGGGCGGTGCGTCCGCGCATGGAATGCGTGGTCAGCGCCGTGGTGGAGAAGCGTCTGGGCGCTCTGCCTGTCGCTGCCGAGTTTCTGCGCCGGCTGGATGTGGCCGGGACCGTCGACCGGTTGTGCCCGGGCCGTGACATCGCTCATCTGACGCATGGCCAGGTCATCGGGACGCTGGTGGCCAACCGGCTGACCGCGCCCGCCCCGTTGTGGCGGGTGGATGACTGGGCGCGTGAGTGGGCGGTGGAGGAGGTCTTCGGCATCGAGCCGGAGCTGCTCAACGACGACCGGCTGGGCCGGGCGCTGGACGCCATCGCCCCGCACCTGACGGAGCTCACCGACAGCATCGGAGCCCGCGCGATCGGCGAGTTCGGCATCGATGTGTCGACGTTCCACTGGGACATGACGTCGATGTCTCTGTACGGCGCCTATCCGGCCGATGACCAGGACGAGGACTATCCCCAGGTCAAGCACGGGCATCCCAAGGACCGCAGATACGACCTCAAGCAGATCCAGACCGGCCTTGCGGTCTGCGGCGACGGTGGCATCCCGCTGCTGTCCCGCGTCATCGACGGCGGAGCCGCGGAGATCTCCCAGGTCACCGGCGCCATGAACGCCCTGCGGGCCATGGCCGGGCCATGGCCGGGCCGAAGGAGTTCCTGCTGGTCGCGGACTCCAAGCTCGTCTCGTACCGCAACGTCACCACGCTGATCAAGGCCAGATGCGATTTCGTCGCCCCGGCCCCGGCCTCCACGGTCGACGACGCGGTCTATGCCGCCCTCGACCTGGATGCGGCCACCGTCGTGGACTACACCCCCGCCCGGGACGAGAACACCCCGGCCCAGCAGCGCGAGACCTACCGGGTCCTGGAGGACACCCACGTCCTGTCCGGACCACGTAAGCGCGATCCGCAGGTAGAAGTGCGCCGGATCCTGGTGCACTCCACCGGCAACGCCAAAGGTCAGCGGTGGGCCCGGGACAAACG
The DNA here is from genome assembly GCF_044457385.1 of Streptomyces sp. NPDC050548. Taxonomy (NCBI): domain Bacteria; kingdom Bacillati; phylum Actinomycetota; class Actinomycetes; order Kitasatosporales; family Streptomycetaceae; genus Streptomyces; species Streptomyces sp. NPDC050548. The sequence continues at coordinate 559,067 of NZ_JBITGV010000001.1, read as the reverse complement.
CCTGGCCAAGGCCCAAGAGGAGCTCGACAAGCTGCAGCGCGGGGTCGGCGGCCGCTACTACAACACCGCCGAGAAGATCGCTCAGCGCGTCGGCGTGATCGCCAGAACCCGCCGGGTCACCGGCTGCCTGTACACCGAGATCACCACCGACGACACCGGACGGCCCACCCTCGACTGGCACTTCGACCAGGACGTCCTCCAGGCCGAGGCGGCCGTCGACGGCTGGTACGCGCTGCTGACCACCCTCACCCCCGAACAGGCCGATGCCGCCGAGGTGCTGCGGCGCCACAAGGGCCAAGGCACCGTCGAGCGCCGCTACGGCGACTTCAAAGGCCCCCTGGCCGTCACCCCCGTCCTCGTACAGGACAACAAACGGGTCGCCGCACTGGTGACGGTGATCTGCCTGGCCCTGCTCGTGTTCTGCCTGATCGAACGCCAGGTCCGCCAGGCCCTCGGGGGCGACCAGAAGATGCCCGGACTGTATCCCGGCAACCAGCTGGTCCGGCCCACCGGCCGGATGATCCTCTACCACCTCTCCGGCCTGCGGCTGCGAGTCGGTCATGCCACCGACCCACCCACCATCGTCATCAGCCGCGGCGTCCAGCTCCATCTCCTCGACCTCCTCGGCCTTGAACCGACGCATCCCCGCTGGCCAGAGACCTGAACGAGCTACCCGCGAAGTACGGAACTAGCGACGCGGACGCCGGCACCTGGGACCGCCCTGCAGGGGCCTATGGGTGTGTGACTGCCGAGTGGCCGCACCCCCATGTCGGTCGGCCCTATCGTTCGGCCGCGGAGGACGTGACCGCGGACGCGAAGTCCGGCAGAACGCCCATCTGCGCGAACATGGCGGTCATACCGATATGACAGTTGAACTCCTGGATCTTGCTGTCGCGCACGTACCAGAAATCCGCGGTCGGGATGTCGAGCTTGGCCCCCGTCGGCTGGATCACCCCTGCGGGCGTCTCGAACGGTCCGAGGAAGGTGCCCTGGATCGACAACTCGATCGCGACGACGTCCCCGAGCACGTTGACCCGGTGCAGTTCCCGGTGGACGTCCGGAAGCAGCCTGCCCATCCAGGCGACCACGTCGCCCAGTCACTCACCGCGGTAGCTCTCCCGGGGAGTCACACCGCCGATGCCGGTGAACACGCCGAACAGGCCGGCGAACCCCTGGACGTCCAGCACGTCACCCTCCGCCAAGTGGTACGCGCGGCGAACGAGCACTTCGGTTCCGGTTGTCACAGTCATCTCCCATCCGGGCATCGATCGGGATGAGTCCCAGGCTCACCTCCCGGGACGGTGAGAGGCCATCACCGGATTCCGGTGATTCTCCAACGACTTCGCCGATCGCCCCGCCACCCACGGTCACGGTCGGCGCTACTCCAAGCACACGGCCGACCCCAGCACGCCGAGCCCGGCTCCCAGGCCCTCGGGACCGTGCCTCGCGCTCAGCGGGCCGGCAACACGCGATGGGCGAGATCGTCGATGCGCTGCAGTACCAGAACCGGCCGATATGCAGCGTGCGGCTGCGGCGTGGGTGCCGGTCAAGGCTGGGGGAGGTCGGCGTGGTCGGGGGTGGCGGCCCAGTCGGCGAGGCGTTTCAGGCTGTCATGGGAGGGGGTGCCGGGCTCGGCGGTGTGGGCGGTGAGGGTCAGGCCGGGGTCGGCGGGCAGGGGCATGGCCTCGTAGGTGAGGTTGAGGGTGCCGACCGCCGGGTGGTGGAAGGTTTTGGTGCCGCTGTGGTGCAGGCGTACGTCGTGGGCGGCCCACAGGACACGGAATTCCTCGCTGTGGGTGGACAGCTCGCCGATCAGGTCGGTCAGGTCACGGTTGTAGGGGTCACGGCCCGCCTCGGCGCGCAGGATGGCAACGGTGGTGTGGGCGCTGGCGTAGAACTCCGCGGCGCCCGGGGTGAGGAAGAGGAACCGGGCGAAGTTGGCCGGGCGGGCGCCACCGGCGAGGACCGGGGCGTACAGGGCGCGTCCGAGGCGGTTGGTGGCCAGGACGTCCAGACGGCCGTTGAAGATGACGGCGGGGGCCTGGGTCATGGCGTCGAGCAGGCGCTGAAGCGCGGGGCGCAGAGGTTGTTGGGGCCGGCTCCGGCGTGATGCGCGGCGGGCGGCGGGGTGCGCGGTGCGGGCCAGGTTGCGCAGGTGGGTGTGTTCGGCCTCGTCGAGCCGGAGGGTGCGGGCGACAGCGTCGAGGACGGTGTCAGAGGCACCCTGGAGGCTGCCGCGTTCCAGCCGGGCGTAGTACTCGACGCTGATCCCGGCCAGCAGGGCGACCTCCGCGCGGCGCAGGCCCGGCACCCGCCGGTGCCCGCCCACGGCCGGAAACCCTGCCTCTTCGGGGGTGATCTTCGCCCGTCGGGCGCTGAGGAACTCACGGATTTCGCTGTGCTGGTCCACGGCGTCAAGGCTACGGCGGTGCTGGGGGCCGATCACCCGCTGAGGGGTGTACTGCCAGTACACGTAACAGGCGGTCCTTCCACACGCCGCTGAGCTGAGGTTCCATCGGCTGCGGCACCGGGCGGGGCCGCCCCGAATGTGTCATGGATGCTCCGGAGCGGCGCAAGGGCGCCCTGCACGGAAAGCGCGAAGACGCCGGTCACCACACGACCGCTTGCGGGAGGACGCACCATGCATACGCGCACACTCGGCCAGGGCCTGCAGGTCTCCGCCATCGGCGCTCCACGCCCTGCCGAACCCCGGCTGACCAGCCACATCGACCGTCCCGACAACCCGCACCGCCACACCGGTGAAGCGGAGCCCGGCGCCCATCCGACGCGAGAGCCGGACCCGCAACCTGCCCCAGCCCCGAAAAGACCGCACCACGCAAACGCAGAGTCCCCGTCAGCAAACCAACGAGGACTCATGAACGATCGAGGCTAACGATCTGCGAATTACAGGACCGATATGGTGCCCGCAGTATCCGAGATGATCACAGAAAGGCTTGACTATGACCGCTTCTGTTGAGGAAGTACGCAACCGTGAAATCGTCCGTCAGGTATACGAAGCATCTTTTAGCGGTGACGGGAACGCGTTCCGTGCGGCCATGCATGAGGACTTCGAGGAGAGTGTCCCCCCGACCCTGCCATGGGGCGGCGTGCATGATGCTGACGCTTTCTTCCGCGATGTGCTGCCCAAGTTCGCAGCGGCAGTCGACGTTGCGAGCATCCGTGTGGTCAGTTTGTCGGCCGATGGAGATCACGTCGCCGCGCTGCTGAGCGGACGATCGACTACGGGAGACGAGCTCTGGATTGCTGAACACTGGATCTTGCGCGATGAAAAATTGTGGCGGATGCGGAACTTCTACTTTGACACCACCCCACTTCTGAAATAGAGCATGCAAGTGGCCCAGTACTCCAGCCGCACTTCGCGATCTGACGGGGTGGTGGATGCGATGAGGTACTGCAGCAGGGGCGAGGCCGCCAGTTGGGCATGGTGTTGTGACGCATCATGAAGATCAGGCGGCCTCTGCCGTCAGCATAGATCCCCAACTGTTCCAGGAGCAGTTCGACGAGTTCGCGGCCGATCTCGCCCCGCTCTTCTCTCGCCGTGAGCCGAGGGCGCATGCCTTGGACTATCTGCGTGGCCTGGCCGTGAAGAGTTGGAGCAGGCGTCTGGATTTCTGGCACGGTAAGGGCGGTCTGGCGAAAGCAGGCGGGAGGCTCAGCATTGCCGTCGTCGGGCAGGACCGGGGCATGGTGGGTACAGCTGGCGAAGAGCGCGAGTGCCGCCATGGCGAGCGTGAGGTGGCGGCGCCGGGGGCGGTATCGCGCTTCACCTGATCAATAAAACTGCTCGAAGGGCCGTTGCGCCGGAGCGACCCAATCAATTGATTTAATCAACACGTAAGGAGACCGTCATGGGCGCAAGCGCATCTATTCAACCGACGAAAGTAACCTTCCCCAACCAGTATTCGAGCATGGCTGGAAATCTGTTCAGTCCCCCCAATATGGAGAAAACTAAAACATACCCGGCTTTGGTTGTTGTACATCCCTTTGGTGGCGTCAAAGAGCAGACAGCTGGAATTTACGCGAAAAAAATGGCCGACCGAGGGTATGTAACGCTGGCTTTTGACGCCAGCCACCAGGGCGAAAGTGGCGGATACCCTCGGGACACTGAGAACCCGGCGGAGCGCATGGAGGACATCCGCTGCGCCATTGACTACCTGGCGACCCTGCCTGCAGTGAATGAGGACCGCATCGGAATTCTCGGCATTTGCGCTGGAGGGTCGTACGCACTGGGGGTCGCACCTACCGAAATGCGAGCTAAAGCCATTGCTTCTGTAAGTCTTTGGGACCTTGGCGTGACAGCACGAGAAGGGTGGCCGTCGCCGCAGTACGACAGGACCACCGCCCTAGTGGAAATCGGAAGGCAACGCACCGCGGAAGCGCGTGGTGAAACTATCCGACGGGACGCGAGCTTCCTGAAAGAGATGCCGAAGGACCTGCCTCAGGTCATCGAGGAATCCTACGATTATTATAGGACTCCAAGGGCTCAGCATCCCAACTCTCGCAGCGTGTTCGTCTTTACGGATTACGCACGGCTCATGGATTTCAACTACTATTCGCAAATCGAACGTATCGCGCCGCGCCCCGTATTGTTCGTCGTCGGGACAGAAGCCGCCACGATTTTCATGAGCAACGCAGGATATGAAAAAGCGGCGCAACCGAAGGAGTGGTTTGAAGTTCCGGGAGCGACACATCATCGCCTGTACGACGATGAAGCTGCGGTAGAAAAGGCTGTCGCCAAACTTGAAGAGTTCTTTGGGCGTCACCTATAGCGTCGTCTGGTACAGGTTCGTAGCTGGCACGGGCTTGCAACGCCTAACGTCAATAGCAGGACTCTGTTGGTGATGTTGATTGAGTCATGCGGCCGCAGTGCATAGGTCGGCCTCGGGTACGTGAAGGCGGCCTGAAGCGGGCCCACTTGGCCCTCCGCGCTGGTCACTGATGGAGCCGATTCAGGCCGTCGCAGTCCGGGCTTCACAAACTGGGGCGTGCATCGGCATCCCGGACGTCACGACCGGAGAGCTGACCCACTTCATCGAACAATTCACCATCAAGGACGGCAAGGTCATCGAGCTTGGGCTGTTCTACAACAACGCCGGCGCCTTGGTCGACAAGCCCAAGGTCGTGTAGCGCACACTCAAACTCGCTGATCGCCTCCAGCGTCTCCTCACCCAGTAGTCGAACGCTCGGTGTGCTCGGAATTTCCGGGCTGTCCGGGGAGGGCGAGCGCGCACGCGAGGAACCCTCACCAAGCTGGGGTGGACCGCCGCGCGCTTCGTAGAGCGGCGCGATGCCCGGCGCGCCATGCAATGACCGATGACCCGACACATCGAGTCCGCCCGTTTATCGTCAGTCAGAAAGAAAGCGTCGTGAACAACACTCTCATTCCGTTCATCCGTGAGTTCGTGAAGGCGCCAACCGTTGTCGCATCGGTGATACCGAGCGGCAAAGCTCTCGCCCGGCAGATGGCATCACCGATTCCGTCAATGGGGCAACCGGTCGTCGTGGAACTTGGCTCCGGCACCGGTGGGTTCAGCCGGACGATTCAAGAGCGACTCGACGGGCGGGGGCGGCATATCGCCCTCGACGTCAATGAGCGTTTCACCGCCCTGTTGACCGAACGCTTCGCCGGCCTCGACGCGGTCACGGCGGATGCCCGTGACGTCTCCACCATCCTTGCCGAGCGCGGCCTCGGTCAGGCCGATGCCATCGTCAGCGGCCTGCCGTGGGCGTCGTTTCGGCACGAACGACAGCGTGAACTGCTCGACGCCGTCGTGGACGCCTTGTCACCACAGGGTGCCTTCACGACCTTCGCCTATGTCCATGCCCGCCGGTTCATCCCGGCTTGCCGGTTCCGCCGGTCATTGGCGGATCGGTTCGAGGAAGTCGTCCTCGGGCGGACCGTGTGGGCGAATCTGCCTCCGGCCCTGGTGTATCACTGCCGTCGTCCCAGAGACGACAACGAGACCACCGGACGGTCGGCGTACCGGGCCGCACCGCGCCGGCAGATCGATTCGGTGCCCGAGATGCCGGCGCCGTCGATCAGCACTGCTGGTGACGGTATCTAGTCCTGTCTAGTCCCGGACTTGTCACTCGTTCGTGAAGATCACGTGATCGGGGTCGGTCGTCGGGTGATCGTCCCGGACGCGCGATTCTCACTGCGCGTCCGATTGCGACGGGAACCAGTCGGCGATCATGCGCTGGGCCGCCACTAACGGGTGACCCGCGAAGTACGGGTCTAGCGGAGGCCGTAGCGCTCCGCGTACTCCGCGAGGCCGTCCTCCGTCGTGCCCGCCCAGCCGACGTACCCGTCGGGGCGGACCAGGAAGAGGCCCGTGCCGTACGTCTCGACGGCGGGGCCCTCCATGACGCGCACCGAATCACCGACGGCCGTCGGGGGCTTCGTGTCCAGGGCCAGCAGGGTCCAGTGCGGGCCGCGGAAGGTGTCGAAGAGGCGGACGCCGTCGATCGTGCGGTCCGGGGCGCGGTCGCCCGCCCGCAGGGCGTCCTCGGGCAGGTCCGTGCGGGTGTCCACGGCGAGTGAACGGTCCCGGTAACCGAGGGCGAGCTGCTGGGTGGCCTTGCCGCGTTCCAACTCCCCGCGGTGGACCTGGGTGGAGATGCCGAGCATGTCGGCGGCGTTGGGCAGCCGCTCCTCCTCGTAGGTGTCGAGCAGGGACTCGGGGGCGCCCTCGCGCAGCACCGCGCCGAGCTTCCAGCCGAGGTTGTAGGCGTCCTGGACGCTGGTGTTGAGGCCCTGTCCGCCGGCCGGTGAGTGGACGTGGGCCGCGTCCCCGGCGAGGAAGACCCGCCCGGCGCGGAAGCGGTCGGCGAGTGCGGCGCGCGGCCGGAAGTCGGAGGCCCAGCGGAGTTCGGTCACGTCCTCGGGGGCGAGGTGGGTGCGGGCGGCCACGGTCCCCCGGATGCCGTCGAGCGAGAGGTCGACGTCGGTGCCTTCCGGGAACTGGGCGATGACCTGGAAGTCCTCGGTGCCGGACAACGGGAAGACCGCGAGGAAGCCGGCGTCCCCGTGCGGCGGGAAGACGTGCACGCTGTCGCGGTCCAGACCGGTGATGCGGACGTCCGCGACCAGCATCGGGTGCGGGTCGACGGTCTCGCCGGTCATGCCGATGCCCAGGGTCCGGCGGACGGGCGAGCGACCGCCGTCGGCGGCCACGAGGTACCGGGCGCGGACCGTCGTACCGGAGGCGAACTCGACCGTCACACCCGTCTCGTCCTGGGTGAAGCCGGTGACCTCCCGTCCGAAGGCCACCGTCCCGCCCAGCTCCGTGAGCCGCGCGAACAGGATCTCCTGGGTGCGCCACTGCGGCACCATCCACGGGGTGCCGTACGGGGTGTCGGGGTCCGTCTCGGACGGCTCGAACATCCGGTGCTCGCCGACCTTCCGGCCGTCCTTCCAGACCGCCCCGGTCGGGTAGGCGCCGCCCTTCGCGAGGATCTCGTCGATCACGCCGAGGTCGTCGAAGACCTCCATCGTGCGCGGCTGGATGCCCTTGCCGCGCGAGCCGGGGAACAGTGCGTCCGCCTTCTCCACTACCAGCGCGGACACTCCGCGCCGGGCCAGGTCGATGCCGAGGGCGAGGCCGGTCGGGCCGGCGCCGACGATCAGCACATCCACCAGTACATCCACGTGTTCCGTCATGATCCCCATCTCCTTAACACTGTTAAATGACTACGGGTATCAGGGTGCCCTTAACGCCGTTAAGCTGTCAAGCTGTCAAGCGTGAGTACGGAACGACGCATCCCCCTCGACCGCAAACGGGTCGCGGACACCGCCCTGAAGGTGCTGAACGAGGGCGGCCTCGACGGGCTGTCCCTGAGAGCCATCGCCAAGGAGCTGGACGTCAAGGCGCCCGCCCTCTACTGGCACTTCAAGGACAAGCAGGCGCTGCTCGACGAGATGGCGACGGAGATGTACCGGCGGATGGTCGCCGACGCCCCGCTCGCGCGCGAGGACACCTGGCAGGAGCGGCTGCTGAAATCCAACCGGGGCCTGCGCTCCGCACTGCTCGGCTACCGCGACGGCGCCAAGGTCTTCAGCGGCTCACGCTTCACCGGCACCCTGCACGCCGTGCACATGGAGGACACCCTGCGGCTGTTCACGGAGGCCGGCTTCACCCTCGCCCAGGCGGTCCGCGCGACCTCGACGTCGTACCTCTACACGATCGGTTTCGTCAGCGAGGAGCAAGGCGTCCAGCCGCTGCCGGACGAGCGCCGCGAGGGCTACGACATGGACGAACGCGCCCGCCTGTTGGCCGACTTCCCCATGTCGGCCGCGGCGGGCGCGGAGATCTTCCAGGACTACGGCCGGCACTTCGAGGAGGGGCTCGACCTGGTGATCGCGGGCATCGAGGCCCGGTTCAGGAGCGGCTGAGGCCGTTGCGGATCGCGCGGGTCAGGATCGGTGGCAGCAGGTCGGCCGCGAAGCGGCGGGTCCGGGTCGCGCCACGGCGGCGGGGCGAGGCCTTGCCCGGCGCGACCTCTTCCGCGCGGTGCGCGAACCGGGACGGCGGAAAAGGCGGGGCCTGCATGCCCTTCTTGGACTTCAGGCGGACGATGCGGTGCCCCGCGGCCTGCTGGATGCTGAGGTGGCAGTCCTCGCGCCCGCGCACCATCGCCAGCAGCTCGTCCTGGACCGGGCCCGGGTCCTCCCAGGTGCCGTAGAGCTTCTGGGTGCTCAGGCAGATCGGGCGCAGGCCCCTGGTGAGCACCGCCTCCCAGACGGCCACGGAGACACCGGGCGTGTGCTCCGAGCGGAAGTCGTCCAGGACCACGATCCCGCCCGGCAGCAGCGCCTCGCGGGCCGCGCCGATGTCGTCGCGGACGTGCTCGTACAGGTGCGAGGCGTCTATGTGGACGAAGCGGCAGCCGGCCGGGGCGATCTTGTCCGGCACGATGCTGCTGGGGCCCTTCAGGACCCGGGGCAGGGTGTCGTGGAAGGCGAGGTAGTTGTCCTCGAAGACCTGCTGGGTGAGCGCGCGGTACGACTTCGTGGACTCGGCCTGGTTGGCGTCGTCCAGGGCGTCGCCTTCGAAGAGGTCGCAGACGGTGAAGTTCTCGCCGTCCTGGCGGTGCCGGCCGAGACTGATCGCGCTCTTGCCCATGTACACCCCGACCTCCAGCAGATCGCCCCGCGTTCCCATGGCCTCCTGCCGGTCCAGGAACCATTCGAAGAGCACCTGGTCGAGAACGGGAAACCAGCCGGGAACGTCGTCGAGCCGGCGGGGCGGTCGTATCGTGCCTGGTACGAGGGTCATCGTGGAGAACGCTCCCTGGTGTGGACGGGCTCGCCTGTTTGAGCCCGCGCGGGACTCCTCGGCATCTGCCCATCGCCACCCGGCCAAACGGGCGCGGAGATGAATGACAGGCCAATTCCAGTGCGGCACCTGTGCGGAGGGGTCCGTCAGTTGCGCGGTGTCGACAGCAGCGAGCGCAGCTTCGGTGTCAGCCGGTTCTCGACGACGCGGTTCAGCGCGTAGGCCAACAGCAGCATCGTGAAGACGGTGAGCACGACGGTCGCGTACGACGGGATGCCCAGGTCTCGGTGGTAGGCCTTGATGACGACCCAGCCAAGGTGCTCGTGGACGAGATAGAAGGGGTACGTCAGCGCGCCCGCGACCGTCAGCCAGCGCCAGTTCGCCCAGCGCAGCCAGCCGAGGGCGATCGCGGCGACCGCGACATAGCCGAAGGTGACGACCAGGATGATGCCCCAGGCGGAGCGGTTGGAGAACGCCGTGTCGTTGGGCGCGTGCCACAGCCGGGCCACCGCGTAGTGCTGGCCGATCAGCCAGCTGACGGCGACGATGCCCCAGGCGTAGGCGTCCTTGCGGTCGCGGTGCACGAGGTAGAGGCCGACGCCGCCGATGAAGTACGGCGCGTACTCGGGCATCAGGATGATGTCCAGCAGCGGCGACTTGGCGCCCTGGGTGATCGCCGCGGCCAGCGTCCAGCCGGCGCAGAACATGATCACGCGCCGCCGGTTCGCGCCGGGCAGTACGACGCACAGGGCGAACAGGGCGTAGAAGCGGATCTCCGCCCACAGCGTCCAGCACACGCCGAGCACCCGGTCGACGCCCAACGGCATCTGCAGCATGGTCAGGTTGACCAGGACGTCGCTGGGCGCGGCGGCCTTGTACGCCACCATCGGCAGCGCGAAGACGCCCGTGATGATGAGGATCGCCGCCCAGTACGCGGGCAGCAGCCGGGAGGCGCGGGAGGCGAAGAAGGAGCGCAGCGGGCGGCCCCAGCCGCTCATGCAGATGACGAAGCCGCTGATCACGAAGAACACCTGCACACCGAGGCAGCCGTACGAGAACAGCGAGTGCAGGGTGGGGAACTGGTGTCTCGGCGAAGTGCCCCACGCCTGGACGACCTCGCCGTCACGGCCGCCGTAGTGGTAGGCCGCCACCATCAGCGCGGCGACCAGGCGCAGTCCGTCGAGGGCGCGGAGGCGGGTCTCCCGGCGCCTGGGCGGCTGCGGCGGCTCGGCCGGGGGCAGCTCCTCGGCGGCCGGCGGCAGGACGGCGCGGACCACGGTGCCCGTCGGGTTCTCCCGGGTGTCCGCGGGCGTGTCGATCACAGGTTTCCCCTCGATGGGACTTGGCTCGGTCTCAGCACACTAGAACGACATCCGGCCGGGTTTGCGCTCTCGCCGCGACCCTTCGTCACCCCGTCCGCGTCCGTTCACCCAGGTTTCGCCTGCGCGTACCCAACCTTGTGGGGCCACCGCAACAGCTCACGTGTAAAGGCGGCGGGCCGGCCCCTGGGGAGCCGGCCCGCCGGTGCCTCGTACGCCCCGCGTCAGCGGCTCACGCCCCGCTTCAGCAGCCGGGCCCGCCGGGCCACCCGGCGGACGGTCGCGTTGCGCGGGATGAACGCGAGCTGGGCCGGTACCGCGCCGGGCAGCGCCAGCGAGGTGAGGCGCTTGCGCTTGAAGTAGCGCCAGCTGTGCGCGTTGAGCCGCCGGGTCAGATAGGCCTCGGCGGCCGGGCGCAGGTTCGGGTAGATCTTCGGCTGCATCGCGTAACCGACGGCCCGTACCAGCTCGTTGAGCACCGCCACGGCCATGCCCTCGCGCTGCTCGGTGACCGCCGCCTTGTCGGTCAGCTCGGGCACCAGCGCGTCGACGATCGTCACCGGCACCCGGTTGCTGTTCTCGTACGGCGTCAGCCGGTCCAGCAGCGTCGACGTGCCGATGCGGGCGACCGGCAGGCCGTAGAGCGCGCTCGCGGTGAGCAGCGCCGTGGAGAAGCAGCCGACGACCAGGACCGGCCGCAGCCGCTGGTAGAGGACCTCGGCGAGGACCGGGGTGTCGAGGACCGTGAGGTCGGCGCCGAGCCTCTCCGCCTCCTGCTCCAGCGCGCGCGACCAGCGGGCCGGTGCCGAGGGGTGCGGCTTGAACACCACACGCGTGTGGCCGAGTTGGACCACGCCCTTGAGCATCCGGACGTGCAGGTCCTCTTCCTCCTCGGCGGTGAGGATGTCGAGCGCGGAGAGGTACTGGCCCAGGAGCAGGGCCGGTTCGTCCGGGAGCGGCGGCAACTCGTCGGCGGTGTCGCCGAGTTCGGCCAGCACCTTGACGAAGGCGTCGGTCGGGACGATCTCCGGCTCGACGCCGAACTCGGTGAGCAGCAGCGGGGTGAGGCCCGGTACGAGGTCCAGGTGGAGCAGCCGGTCCACCCGGGTCCCGACCAGCGGGTCGATCTTGTTGCGGGTCGGGCCGTAGCTCATCAGGCCGTCGGCGTAGACGGTGACGGGGGCGCCGGTGAAGATCTGGCAGACGCCGAGCGCCGGGTTGACCTGGATCGACTCGACGACCAACTCCACCTCGTCGTCGCCGAGGTTCCACAGGAGCCGCAGATGGCGCTCCCACAGCGGGACGTCGTCGAGCCGGGGGGCCCAACCGCCGGGGTGGAAGGGGGAGATGGTCTCGTTCCACGACAGCACGTCGTCGAAGCGTTCCCGCAGCCGCTCGAAACCGGGGGCCTCGTCGAAGCCGGGCGTGGTCTCGGGGGTCGCCGCGTTGTTGCAGACCAGGAGGATGCGCCGGTCGGCGGGGCGGAAGCAGTCGGAGTCGAGGGCGGCGGCCAGGGTGGCGTTGCCGTACAGCGTCGACGCCAGGAAGATCTGGGTCCTCACGCGGCGGCCCCCGCGGCGGCGGGACGGCGGCGCAGCCGGCGCAGCCTCGTCGCGCGCTGGATGTCCATGGAGTCGAGCGCCTCGTCCACCACGTCCTGTGGCATGCGTCGCAGGGCGACGGCGCTCATCGACTTCAGTTTTCTCGCCACCGCCGGCTCGAACCTTTCGATGGATCCCAGATGATGGGAAATGATTGCGCAATATGTACGGACGGCCTTGGGGAGCAGTTTGTCCGCGTCCCGGTCCTGTGCGGTTTCCTCGATGACCTGGTCGAAAGCGCGAATGAAATCGAGCTGACGGACATCCCCGATCTGGGTCAGGGAGGAGGCGACCCCGCGCCGGTAGAAGACGCCGAGCAGGCTCACCGCGGCGAACGATTCCGCCTCCCGGTGCAGCTTCCAGATCCACGGCCGGTCCTCGGCCGTGCGCAGCCCGTCGGTGAAGTGGAGCAGTCCGCGGTCGACCAGCCGGCGGTGGTAGATGCCCGCCCAGGCGTACGCGTAGTCGACGGAGGTGGACCGGTCGGCGGGCAGGATCGCCTCGCGCGGATTCATCACGACGCCGCGTCTGCCGTGCGGCATCCGCTGGATGGTGCGGGCCCGCGCGGTGCACTGGACATGGTCCGTGCGCACGAAGTCGCAGCCCAACTCCTCGATGGCGTCCACCAGTTGGGGGAAGTATCCGGGGGCGAGCCAGTCGTCGCCGTCGAGGAACGTCAGATACTCCCCCCGGGCCTTGTCGATCCCGGTGTTGCGCGCGGTCGCCAGTCCTCCGTTCTTCTCGTGTCTGACATGCACCGCGCCTGGCAACTCGCGCTCCGCGCGCGCGAGAATGTCGGGTGTCCCGTCGCGCGAGCAGTCGTCGACGAGAATGAATTCGAAGTCCGCGCGCGCGTTCGCCCGCAGGCTCCTGAGGGTGTCGGGCGCGTATTGCTGCACGTTGTAGAACGGCACGATGACGGAGAGCTTGACCACGGGAGTGACATTAGGCGGCGGCCCGTCATCCGTCTTTACTGTCACCTTGATTTTGGGTGAACGACACGTGGCGAACCTGTGTACCGGGTTTTTTCGAGGCCCGTTCCTGTGCCGGTTCGCTATTCGGCGTTGTGCTGTTAACCGTTTGTTGCCCTCGGGTTGGGCCGAGCAACGGAATGGCTTCCTAGCGTCTTCGGTGTGCCAGCAAGTGCAACGCAGACCCTGCGAGTCGCCGTCCTCGCGGATTCCGACACCCGGTGGAAATGGGGTTCGCTCACCGCGAATCGCATCGCTCCGCCGAATTCGGACATCTCTTTGGACGGATACCTCCTGCGGGGTCGTGCCACCCCAACAGCCCGCCAGCTGAAGGAAGTCGGCGTCACCGCGGACTCCCTCCGCGAGGTGACCGCCGTCGAGTTCCTGCGCGCCATGGAGCGAGGCCCCGAGGATCAGTACGACATCCTCGTCCTCTCCCTCGTGGGCGGCGGGGTCCAGGCGATGCTGCACGGTCTGGCACGGGTCTGGCACGGGCGCACCGAGCGGCCCGTCGTCGTCACCGGCTATGTCGGAGTCGTCTACGAGAAGCTCGCGGACGGCCTGCTGCTGCGGCACGGCGCGGACCTCGTCCTCGCCAACTCCCGCCAGGACGCGGACCGTTTCCGCGAGGTCTACGACGGGGTCGGCGCCGACTCCTCCGCGGTGACCGAGGTCGCCCTGCCGTTCCTCGGCGGGGACACCTACACCGGCGAACACGACCCGTACACCGTCGTCTTCGCCGTACAGCCCTCGGTGCCCGACAACCGCCGGGACCGCGACTACCTGCTCAACCGGGCGATCCAGCACGCCCGTTTCCACCCGGACCGCGAGGTCCTCCTCAAGCTGCGCTCCAAGCCCGGCGAACACACCACGCACATCGAGGAGTTGCCCTACCAGAAGCTGGTCCAGGGCAAGGACCTGCCCGCCAACTTCAGCCTGGTGTACGGGCACATGGGCGAGGTGCTCGACCGCACCGACCTCCTGGTGACCATCAGCTCGACGGCCGCCCTGGAGTCCCTGCACCGCCGTATCCCCACCGTCGTGCTGACCGACCTCGGCATCCGCGAGGGACTCGGCAACCACCACTTCGTCGGCTCCGGATGCCTCGCCTCCTGGGAGCAACTGGACGCCGGGCACAAGCCGGTGCCGGACGCGGAGTGGGTCGCCCGGCAGGGAGTGCTGGCCGACGGATCGTACGAGACGGCCTTCGACGCGGCCCGGGAGCGCATCGCCAAGCTGCTGGCCGGCGGCGACATGCCCGCCCTGAAGCCGTACTACACACCCGAGACAGCCCCCGGCTATCTGCCCGGCATCCTCGCCCGCCACCACCTCGGCCCCGACGGCACCCCGCTGCCCGGCGCCCCCGCCGCCGACAAGGAGCCGGGGCCCGTCCGGCAGATCGTGCGCCGGGCCGCCCGCGGCGCCTACCGCCACGGCGTGCAGCGCGTGGCGCCCGTCATCCGCCGGATGGGGGAGCTGTGAACGCCGACAGTCCCGCTCAAGGAGTAGAGCCCATGTCCAACCCGCAAGCGGGCCAAGGCGTTTCGATGCGCCGGGTGCTCGCGGTGATCCCCGCACGCGGCGGCTCCAAGGGCGTCCCCGCCAAGAACCTCGCGCCCGTCGGCGGAGTACCGCTGGTGGCCCGCGCCGTCCGTGAGTGCCGCGCCTCGCGGCTGGTGACGGACGTGGTCGTCTCCACCGACGACCAGGCCATCGCCGCCGCCGCCCGCCAGGCCGGCGCCGAGGTCGTGCTGCGGCCCGCCGCGATCGCCGGCGACACGGCGACCTCCGAGGCCGCCGTCCTGCACGCCATGGACGCCCACGAGGCGCTGCACGGCGCGGCCGTGGACGTCGTCCTGCTCGTGCAGTGCACCAGCCCCTTCATCGTCCGCGAGGACGTCGACGGCATCGTGAACGCGATCGTCGCGAACGGCGCCGACACCGCGCACACCGTCGCCCCCTTCCACGGCTTCGTGTGGCGCGACGCGGACGACGAGGCCACCACGGTCGTCGAGCCGACGCGGACCGGTGAAGTGGGTGGCGGCACGAAGGTCGCCAACCCGCCCGTCACCAGCGGCGGTTACGGCGTCAACCACGACAAGTCCTTCCGCCCACGCCGCCAGGACCGCCCCCAGGACTTCCTGGAGACCGGCGCCGTCTACGGCATGGACGCGGCCGGCTTCCGCAAGGTCGGCCACCGCTTCTTCGGCCGCACGGAACTCGTACGGACCGACCCCGCAAGGGTGTTGGAGATCGACGACCCCCATGAGCTGGCGCGGGCAAGGGCGTTGGCCCCGCTGTTCGACGCGGACCGCCCCGGTTCGCTCCCGACCGCCGACGACATCGACGCGGTCGTACTCGACTTCGACGGCACCCAGACCGACGACAGGGTGCTGATCGATTCCGAAGGACGGGAGTTCGTCTCCGTGCACCGCGGCGACGGACTCGGCATCGCGGCCCTGCGCAAGACCGGGCTGAAGATGCTGATCCTGTCCTCGGAGCAGAACCCGGTCGTCGCCGCCCGGGCCCGGAAGCTCCAACTCCCGGTCCTGCACGGCATCGACCGGAAGGACCTCGCACTCAAGCAGTGGTGCGAGGAGCAGGGCATCGCGCCGGAGCGCGTGCTCTACGTCGGCAACGACGTCAACGACCTCCCGTGCTTCGCCCTCGTGGGCTGGCCCGTGGCGGTCGCGAGCGCCCACGACGTCGTACGCGGCGCCGCACGCGCGGTCACCACCGTGCCCGGTGGCGACGGCGCTGTCCGAGAGATCGCCAGCTGGATCCTCGGCCCCTCTCTCGATTCCCTCACCAAGTAAGGAAACCCGCTGTCATGAGCAACAACTCCCGTCTGCGCCAGTTCGGTTCGAAGACCGCAGGCCCCGGCCACCCCGTCTACGTCGTCGGCGAGATCGGCATCAACCACAACGGTGAGCTGGAGAACGCGTTCAAGCTGATCGACGCCGCCGCCGAAGCCGGCTGCGACGCCGTCAAGTTCCAGAAGCGCACCCCGGAGATCTGCACCCCGCGCGACCAGTGGGACATCGAGCGCGACACCCCCTGGGGCCGCATGACCTACATCGACTACCGCCACCGCGTGGAGTTCGGCGAGGACGAGTACCGCCAGATCGACGACTACGCCAAGTCCAAGAACATCGACTGGTTCGCCTCCCCGTGGGACACCGAGGCCGTCGCCTTCCTGGAGAAGTTCGACGTCCCCGCCCACAAGGTCGCCTCCGCGTCCCTCACGGACGACGAGCTGCTCCGCTCGCTCCGCGCCACCGGCCGCACGGTCATCCTCTCCACCGGCATGTCGACGCCGAAGCAGATCCGCCACGCGGTCGAGGTCCTCGGCTCGGACAACATCCTGATGTGCCACGCCACTTCGACCTACCCCGCGCAGGCCGAGGAGCTCAACCTCCGCGTCATCAACACCCTCCAGGCCGAGTACCCCAACGTCCCGATCGGCTACTCCGGCCACGAGACGGGCCTCCAGACCACCCTCGCCGCGGTCGCCCTGGGCGCCACCTTCGTCGAGCGCCACATCACCCTCGACCGCGCCATGTGGGGCTCCGACCAGGCCGCCTCCGTCGAGCCGCAGGGCCTGACCCGCCTCGTCCGCGACATCCGCACCATCGAGGCCTCCCTCGGCGACGGCGTCAAGAAGGTCTACGACTCGGAGCTGGGCCCGATGAAGAAGCTCCGCCGCGTCACCGGCGTGATCGCCGAGGCGGAGATCGCCGCGGCGGCGGGCGAGCCGGTCTCGGTCTGAGTCCGAGTCATCAAGAGCCAGCGCCAGCGTCACTTACGGTCACGGGACGGTCGTACGACAATGAGCCCCCACGCCGGCACGGCCGGCCTCACCCCCCACACTCTCGCGTTCGTGGAGAGTCCGGTACAGCTGCTGAACGTGCTGGAGTGGGCGCATCTGCGTGCGCCCCGAACCGAGGAGGCGTCCGGGGTGCCCGGCGGGGGGCTCACCCTCGTGGTCCTGTCCCCGACCGACCCGATGACCCGCGGCCAGCTGCGCCGCATGGCCGACCTCGCCCGCGACGAGGGCCACACCGTGCGCTGGGAGGAGGCCCGGGGCGGACCCGCGGCCCCCTTCCAGACCATCGGTGGCCTCACCCGACTCCTCCGCAAGGCGGACCGGATCGTCATGGGCGACCCGTTCTCGCGCTACGTACAACTCCTGCTCACCATCACCAGGGCACGCGACCTGGTGGTGGTCGACGACGGCACGGCCACGATGGAGTTCGTGGCCCAACTCGCCAGCGGCGAACGCCTGGTCCGCTGGCACCGCAAGGGCGGCCGACCGGGCCCCCGAGACCTGATCTTCGCCCCGGTGTCGTCCTCGGCCCGCCGCCGTTTGACCCCCAGCCCCCGCCGCACGGTGGAGATCTTCTCCTCCATGCCGATCGAGGAGACTCCCGAGGGCGTCACGATCACGGCGAACGAGTTCGCCTGGACCCGCGCCACCTTCGGCCCGCCCCGCATCACAAAGGGCGCCGACATGGTCGGCACGTCCCTCGTCGAAACGGGCGTGGTGGACGCCGACCGCTACGTCGAGGCGGTCACCGCCCTCGCCAAGACCCACGGCGCGACGCGGTACTTCGCGCATCGAAGGGAAAGCACCGAGAAGTTGCACCGGCTGGCGGTCGAAACGGGCCTGGAGATCGTCCGCCCGGATCTTCCGCTGGAGTTGATCGCCCGGCGGGGCCCCATCGGCCGTACGATCCTGAGTTTTCCCTCGACTGTGGTCCACACGCTGCCACTGGCCCTGGTGGGCACGGAGGTCCGCGTCGCGGTCTGCGACATCGACCCGGCTTGGCTGACGGAGAACGCCTCGCCTCGGGCGCAGGGGTTCCTGTCGGGGGTCACGGGGACGGCGAAGGATGTGCATCGGTTGTCGGCGGTTACGGCGGCGTAGGGGGAGGGGCGGGGATCAGGCCGCCTCGGGCCCGGTCCCCGGAGGCTCCGGGCCCTCGGCGAACAGATCCTCCGCCCGCTCGACCGTGCGGGAACGCTCCAACCAGGCGTCCATGCGGTCGAGATCGGTGCAGGTGGTGACGCGCTCGCGCACGCTGTCCGGTACTGGGATGCCGCGAGCCTCCAGCACGAAGAGGATTCCCTTGGCCTCGCCTGCGGCCCTGCCCTCAAAGTAGGCCGTCTCACGGACCGTTCCCCGGCCTGGGAAGTAGCTGACGAACGACATGATTTCCTTCCGCTGCATTCCGGCGGGGGTGCTACCCAGGTTGATTTCCAGGAACTCGGCGAAGTACCCGACCGTCTCGGGGTCCGTTTCCTGGAGTTCTTGGAGGACGGTGCCGATCGCCTCCAGTATGGCGCCGCACTCGGGGTTGCGGGCGTGGGCCACGGCGGAGAGGACGGCCAGGGCGAGCTTCTGTGCCACGGTCCTGGTGTCGGTGATCAACGGCAGGTTGTCCGGCCCGGCGACGAGCGGATAGATCCGCAGAGCCGTCCATTCGCTCGTGCCGCAATCGAAGGGACCGACCGCCCACTTGGCCGTGGCCCGGTCCTGGCAGACCACGAGAAGCAGCACGGGCAGGCGGTACTTGTCCTGGAGGTAGGCGATGTAGTACGCCCAACTCGCCGCTTTCGCCTCCTTCTTGTCCGACTGCGCCTCGATGGCGAGCAGGAAGTCCTCACCGTCGGACTGGCCGATGCGCAGGACCGTGTCCACGCGCCGTTCCAGCGGCCGGGTCTCCGTCACGTCCGTGGTGACGGCGTCCACGGTCGCCTTGGCGGATGCGGATAACGGGACCTCCAGAACCTTGAACACGGGTTCCAGGATCTCGGGCCGCAGCGGGAGCCGCCCGAAAGGGGCCTCCTAATCAGCCGCCTCCCCCGGCTTGTGAGCCACCACGAAAGCCCGCCCCAACCTCTGCGCTCCCCGTGGCTCCACCCGCACCTGCGCGTCCAGCGTCAGGCCCGCCCCCGTGAGGAAACCGGCCACCTCCGCCGGAGTCCGGAAGTAGTAGTCGAGCGAGATGTCCAGGCCGTAGCGCTCCGTCATGTGGATGTGTTCGCCGTCCGAGGCCTGGAAGGCGAGGAGGATCTGGCCGCCGGGGCGTAGGGCCCGTTGGAACTCCTTGAAGACGCCGGGCAGTTCGGTGTCCGGGATGTGGATCGTGGAGTAGAGGGCGATGATGCCGCCCAGTGTCGCGTCGGGTACGTCCAGGGAGGTCATCGAGCCGACCTCGAACCGGAGTCGGGGATGGGCCTCGCGGGCCAGTGCCACCATGTGCGGGGAGATGTCGATGCCGAAGGCCTGGAGGCCGAGGGCGTTCAGGCGGGCTGTCACATAGCCGGGGCCGCTGCCCACGTCGGCCACCGGTGCCGTGTCCGACGCCGTACGGACTAGGTCCGCGAAGGCGTTCAGCAGGGCGCTTTCGAGGGGGCCGTCGCCCAGGCCGTCCGGATGTTCGGCGCTGTACGCGGGCGCGATCGTGTCGTAGGAGGAGCGGGTGGCCTCTATGAAGTCCGCGGCGAGATCCGCGTTCGGGTCGGTCACGTCGGCGGACCCTACCAACGGCTCGCGGCTCAGGGATCTTCATCGCGCCAAGTGAAGCCGCCCAGTTCGCCGTGCCCGGGATCGTCGGGGCCGGACGCGGCGGTGCCCGGGGTGCCCGGCGCCCCGGTGTCCTCCGTCCGGCGGCGGATCAGCCACACCACCGTCGCCAGCGCCCATCCCGCAAGGATCATGATGACGAGTACGGCCAGGACCAGTCCCGCCGTGCCGAGGAAGCCGAATTTCGTCAACATCCAAGGGATCTGGTCCTCGCCGCAGCCGCATGCCTCCATCGGGGCCCCCAGGTGCCGTCACAGGACGAAGAGTGCCCAGGTCGGAGGCGTCGGCTGCGCTGCGTGTCCGTACTGTCGTGCGGCGGTGATGATTCCGGGATACGGACGGCGCACGCTGTGCAGGGTGGGGCGTGGTATCCCAGGAAGAGGGAAGAGCCTACCCATCTCCTCAAGCAGCTATGCGGCCGACGGTCAGATTTTCTTCGACTAACGGGTTGAACTTTTGTTGATCGAGGGTCAGTTGACCACCCGGGCGCCCTACCCTTCAGAGGGTGAAGCAATTGATGTCACCAGAGTCCGAGGAATCCGAGGCAGGGTCCGAGGCCGAATCCGTCGGGAATGTGCTTCCGGGCACCCTGCCGGAGGCCCTGCGGGCCGAACTCGTCGCGTTCCGCCGGGACTTGCACATGCACCCCGAGCTGGGCAATCAGGAGTTCCGGACCACCGCCGCGATCAAGGCCCGGCTGGAGCGGGCCGGTCTCGAACCGCGTGTGCTCGCCATCGGGACCGGTCTCGTCTGTGACATCGGGCCGCGCGAGAGCGGCGTACCCGTGCTCGCGCTGCGCGCCGACATCGACGCCCTGCCCATCCCGGACACGAAGCGTGACTGCGCGTACCGTTCCACCGTGCCCGACCGCGCCCACGCTTGCGGCCACGACGTGCACACGACCGTGGTGCTCGGTGCCGGTCTGGTCCTTGCCCGGCTGCACGAGCAGGGGCTGCTGCCCCGGCCGGTGCGGCTGCTCTTCCAGCCCGCCGAGGAGGTCCTCCCGGGCGGTGCCGCCGACGCCATCGAGTGCGGGGTGCTGGAGGGGGTCGGGCGGATCATCGCCGTGCACTGCGATCCCAAGGTGGACAGCGGGAAGATCGGGCTGCGGGTGGGGCCCATCACGTCCGCCTGCGACCGGCTGGAGGTTTCGCTCGACGGGCCCGGTGGGCACACCGCCCGGCCGCATCTCACCACCGACCTCGTCACCGCCGCGGCCCGGGTCGCCACCGACGTGCCCGCGCTCGTCGCCCGCCGTATGGACGCGCGGAGTGGGGTGTCCGTGACCTGGGGCAGGATCGAGTCCGGTCACGCCCCCAACGTCATCCCGCAGCACGCCGAACTGTCGGGCACCGTACGGTGTCTCGATCTCGACGCCTGGCGGCGGGCGCCCGACATCGTGCACGCGGCGATCGACGAGGTCGCCGGCCTGCACCGGGCCAAGACGGTGATCGACTACGTGCGCGGGGTTCCGCCCGTGGTCAATGACGCGCTGGTCACCGAGTTGCTGCGGGATGCCATGGTCGCCCGGCGCGGTCCCCTCTCCGTCGAGGACACCGAGCAGAGCCTGGGCGGCGAGGACTTCTCCTGGTATCTGGAGCACGTGCCCGGCGCCATGGCCCGGCTGGGCGTGCGCACCCCGGGGGAGCGGACCGTACGGGATCTCCACCAGGGCGACTTCGACGCCGACGAGTCCGCGATCACGGTCGGCGTGGAGATGTTCACCGCCGCCGCGCTGATCGACGCGGCTCTCTGAGAGGGACCTGAGAGGGACGGGGGACGTAGAGGCGCCCGTTCGGTACCCCTACGTCCCCTTGTGTCACCCGGGTGTAACCACCGGCGCGTGAACGTAACGCGGCGGCGGCACGATCCGGTAACGGCAAGGAGAAACCCCGTTCCCCTCCTCGTCTACGCGCGTTACTGTGCGCGGAAATCGCCACAGAGGCGGCGCGTTGGGGAAGCGGTCCGGTGACGGTGCCGTGAGGACGAAGGAGTGCTTGCTGTGCGTCATACATCTCGGAGGACGAAGTTCTCCCAAGCCGCGGTGGCCGTCACTGTCATCGCCCTTGCGGCTACCGCCTGTGGTAGCTCCAGCAAGGATGCCAACAAGGCCAGCGACAGTTCGTCGTCCTCGACCGGCAAGTACACCGGCAAGGGCATCGGCCTCGCCTACGACGTCGGCGGCAAGGGCGACCAGTCCTTCAACGACGCGGCCTACGCCGGTTTCCAGAAGGCCGAGAAGGAGTTCAACCTCACCGGCCGCGACATCGAGCCGCAGGACGGCGAGTCCGACGCGGACAAGGTGCAGCGCCTGGAGAGCCTCGCCACGGCCGGCTACAACCCGGTGATCGGTGTCGGCTTCGCCTACGCGCCCGCCGTCAAGGAGGCCGCCGCGAAGTTCCCGAACATCACGTTCGGCATCATCGACGACGAGCAGGACAAGGCCGCCAACGTGGCCGACCTCGTCTTCCACGAGGAGCAGTCCTCGTACCTGGCGGGCGTCGCCGCGGCCAAGGCGACCAAGAAGAACCACATCGGCTTCATCGGCGGCGTCGACGTCCCGCTGATCCACAAGTTCGAAGCCGGGTTCGACCAGGGCGCCAAGTCCGTCAACCCCAGCATCAAGATCGAGTCGCAGTACCTGACGCAGACCGCTGCCGAGGGCGGCTTCTCCAGCCCCGACAAGGGCAAGGACGCGGCCAGCGGCCAGATCGAGGCGGGCGCGGACGTCATCTACGCCGCCGCCGGTCTCTCCGGCCAGGGTGTCATCTCCGAGGCCTCCGCCAAGGGTGTGTGGGCCATCGGGGTGGACTCCGACCAGTACGAGCAGAAGGCGCTCGCCAAGTACAAGGACTCGATCCTGGGTTCGGCGCTGAAGAACGTCGGCGGCGCGGTCTACGACCTGGTGAAGTCCGTGTACGAGGGCAAGCCGAAGACCGGCGTGATCCGCTACGGCCTCGACAACGACGGCGTCGGCTTCTCCGACACCAACCCGAAGTACAAGGCCATGACCGCCGCCGTCGCCGCGGTGGACAAGGCCAAGCAGGACATCATCGACGGCAAGGTCACGGTCGCCACCACGACCAAGTGAGGGTGACACCGCCCTTCTGACGCCGACACCGGGGAGCCCCGGGACCGAAACGGTCCCGGGGCTCCCCGTGTTCTCCGTGTCCGCCATCCGGGTGGTTGGCGTTTGGCAAAGGTTCAAAACGGTCGGATAACGCTCTGGCAAGTTGGGGTTCTCCACCATGTCTACGCGCGTTACTCTGCGACGGAACCAGCGCCTGGTTGGGGCGCTTGCACGAAGGAGTCTCGTTCCATGCGCCGGGTGTCCCGTATCGCCGTTGCAGGCGTTGCAACCGCAGCTCTTGCCGTCACCGTCTCCGCCTGTGGCAGCTCGTCCAGCTCGTCCACCAGCAGCAGTAGCAGCAGCGGTACCTCCAAGGGTATTGGCCTCGCCTACGACGTCGGCGGCAAGGGCGACCAGTCCTTCAACGACGCCGCGTACGCGGGCTTCACCAAGGCCGAGAAGGACTTCGGCGTCAGCGGCCGGGACGTGGAGCCGCAGGACGGCGAGTCCGACGCGGACAAGGTGCAGCGCCTGGAGACGCTGGCCCGCTCCGGCTACAACCCGGTGATCGGCGTCGGCTTCGCCTACGCGCCCGCCGTCAAGGAAGCCGCCGCGAAGTTCCCGAAGATCACCTTCGGCATCATCGACGACAACACCATCGTCGCCGACAACGTCGCCGACATGGTCTTCCACGAGGAGCAGTCCTCCTACCTGGCCGGCGTCACCGCCGCGCTCACCACGAAGACCAACACCGTCGGCTTCGTCGGTGGCGTGGACGTCCCGCTGATCCACAAGTTTGAGGCCGGCTTCGCCCAAGGTGTCGCGGACACCAAGAAGGGCGTGAAGGTCAAGGCGCAGTACCTGACCCAGACCGCGGCCGAGGGCGGCTTCTCCAGCCCCGACAAGGGCGAGAGCGCGGCCGAGGGCCAGATCGAGGCGGGCGCGGACGTCGTCTACGCCGCCGCGGGTCTCTCCGGCCAGGGCGTCATCAAGGCCGCCGCCGCGCACAAGGTGTGGGCGATCGGCGTCGACTCCGACCAGTACAACCAGAAGGCGCTGGCCGCCTACAAGCCGTACATCCTCACCTCGGCGCTGAAGAACGTCGACGGTGCGGTCTACGACCTCGCCAAGTCCGTCATCAAGGACAAGAAGCCGCTCAACGGCGAGATCCGCGGCTCGCTGAGCAACGGCGGCGTCGGCCTGGCCGACTCCAACCCGACCTTCAAGAACAACGCCACCCTCCAGGCCGCCCTCAAGAAGGCCGAGGCCGGCATCAAGGACGGCTCGATCACGGTCAAGACCTCTTGATCCCGAGCCCATTCGGGCCGTAAGGACCATGGCCAAAAGAGCGCTGTAATGACAGCGTTACGGCCACGGAACGGGGTGTGGGGAGGATGTCTCCCCGCGCCCCGTTCTCGCGGCAGAATGCTCGGAACGGATCGGATGTCAAACAAAGCCGGTCAGGTCCGGGCACTATTTAAAGCAGGGGCGCTACGCGCGTAGAGAGGCCCCTTTCCACGAGGAGAGTTCGCCATCGACGCGTCCAGCAGCCCTCCGCTCACCGCACAGTCGACCGCGGTCGAGTTGGCCGGTATCACCAAGCGCTTCCCCGGTGTCGTCGCCAACAGCGACATCCGCTTCAGTGTCCGAAAAGGCACCGTGCACGCCCTCGTCGGCGAGAACGGCGCCGGCAAGTCGACCCTGATGAAGATCCTCTACGGCATGCAGAAGCCGGACGAGGGCACCATCGCCGTCGACGGCGAGCAGGTCACCTTCTCGTCGCCCGCCGACGCCATCGCCCGCGGCATCGGCATGGTCCACCAGCACTTCATGCTCGCCGACAACCTCACCGTCCTGGAGAACGTCGTCCTGGGCAGCGAGAAGCTCTACGGCATCGGCGGCGGCGCCCGCAAGAAGATCAAGGAGATCTCCGACCGCTACGGCCTGAACGTCCGCCCGGACATCCTGGTCGAGAGCCTCGGCGTCGCCGAGCGCCAGCGCGTCGAGATCCTCAAGGTCCTCTACCGCGGCGCCCGCACCCTGATCCTCGACGAGCCCACCGCCGTCCTGGTCCCGCAGGAGGTCGACGCCCTCTTCAGCAACCTGCGCGAGCTGAAGTCCGAGGGCCTCGCCGTCATCTTCATCTCGCACAAGCTGGGCGAGGTCCTGTCGGTCGCCGACGAGATCACCGTCATCCGGCGCGGTACGACGGTCGGCACGGCCGTCCCCGCCGAGACGACCTCCCGGCAGCTCGCCGAGATGATGGTCGGCAGCGAACTCCCCACCCCCGAGACGGCCGAGTCGACCGTCACCGACCAGCCCGTCATCGAGGTCAAAAACCTCACCGTCTACGCCGCCGGCGCCGCCCTCGGCCCCGAGTCGGAGCCCGTCGGCGGCGGACTGGTCGGCGACGCGGCCGTCGGCGGCGACGCCAAGCGCGTCCTCGACGACGTCACCTTCACCATCCACGCCGGTGAGGTCATGGGCATCGCCGGCGTCGAGGGCAACGGCCAGACCGAGCTGATCGACGCGCTGATCGGCCTGAAGAACGCCGACTCCGGCACCATCGCCTTCCTCGGCGAGGACATCACCGCCTGGGCCACCCGCCGCCGCCGCGAGCACGGCATCGGCTACATCCCCGAGGACCGCCACCGCCACGGCCTCCTCCTGGAAGCCCCGCTGTGGGAGAACCGCATCCTCGGCCACGTCACCGAGACGCCCAACGCGAAGGGCGTCTGGCTCGACATCAAGGGCGCCCAGGCCGACACCCGCCGGATCGTCGAGGAGTACGACGTCCGCACCCCCGGCATCGACGTCACCGCCGCCTCCCTCTCCGGCGGCAACCAGCAGAAGCTGATCGTCGGCCGCGAGATGAGCCACACGCCGAAGTTCCTGATCGCCGCCCACCCCACCCGCGGTGTGGACGTCGGCGCGCAGGCCGCGATCTGGGACCACGTCCGCGCGGCCCGCCGCGAGGGCCTCGCCGTCCTGCTGATCTCCGCCGACCTCGACGAGCTGATCGGCCTGTCGGACACCCTGCGCGTGATCTACGACGGCAGGCTGGTCGCCGACGCCGACCCGGCCACCGTCACACCCGAGGAACTCGGCTCGGCCATGACCGGCGCCGCGTCCGGTCACCTCGAACACGTCGAAGAGTCCGCAGAAGACGGCGCCGACGACACTGCCCCGGAGGACGAGGCCCGATGAAGAAGTTCGACAAGGAGCGGCTGCTCCTCGCCGTGGCCGGCCCGGTCATGGCGCTTGTCGCGGCGATCCTGCTGACCTCGGTCGTGCTGCTCGCCTCGGGCAAGAACCCGATCGAGCCGTACCGCCTGATGCTCCAGCAGATCGGGTACTCGGACATCCAGGTGCTGATCATCAACCAGGCGTCGATGTACTACATCGCCGCCCTGGCGGTCGCCCTCGGCTTCCGGATGAACCTGTTCAACATCGGCGTCGACGGCCAGTACCGGCTCGGCGCCGTGATGACCGCGGTCGTCGGCGCGCACATCGGCCTGCCGGCCGTCCTCCAGGTGCCGCTGCTGCTCCTGGTCGCGATCCTCACCGGCGCCTTCTGGGCCGGTATCGCGGGCGTCCTCAAGGTCACCCGCGGGGTCAGCGAGGTCGTCGCCACGATCATGCTGAACGCCATCGCGACCAGCCTGATCCTCTACCTCACGCAGACCAACACGTGGGGCGTCCAGGTCGGCAACAACATGACGACCGGCATCATGAAGAAGTCCGGCTGGATCCCCGGCATCGACATGGGCGCGGACACCGGCGAGATCTACGGCCTGGTCTTCCTCGCCGTGATCATGGGCGTCCTGTACTGGCTCGTCCTCAACCGCACCCGCTTCGGCTTCGACCTGCGCGCCACCGGCGAGTCCGAGACCGCGGCGGCAGCCTCCGGTGTCGACGCCAAGCGCATGACGCTCACCGCGATGCTGATCTCCGGCGGTGTCGCCGGTCTCGCGGGTCTGCCGCTGCTGCTCGGCGACAGCCACACCTACAGCCTCACCTTCCCCGAGGGCCTCGGCTTCACCGCCATCGGCATCGCCCTGCTGGGCCGTAACAACCCCGGCGGCATCGCACTGGCCGCCCTCCTGTGGGCCTTCCTCGACAAGGCGTCGCCCGCCCTCGACTACGCGACCCCGGTGGCGTACGAGAAGGAGATCGCGACGATCATGCAGGGCCTGATCGTGTTCGCGGTCGTCATCTCCTACGAGGTCGTCCGCACCTGGGGCCTGCGCCGCCAGCAGAGCCGCGTCGGCGCCGAACTCGCCGCCGCCCGGAACAACTCCGAGAAGAAGGAGGTGGCGGCCCGATGAGTACCGCGACCATCGCCAAGCCGCAGGCGAAGCAGCCCGGCAAGGGCGGACGCCGATTCTCCCTCCCCGTGCTCCTGCTGATCATCGCGGGCGCGCTGATCCTCACCTCGATCGTCCGCCTGATCACCGGCGCGGACGGCATCACCTCCACCGGCCAGATGTCCACGGCCCTCAGGGCGGCCGTGCCGATCGGCCTCGCCGGTCTCGGCGGTCTGTGGGCCGAGCGCGCGGGCGTCGTCAACATCGGCCTCGAAGGCATGATGATCCTCGGCACCTGGTTCGGCGCCTGGGCCGGCTACCAGTGGGGCCCGTGGACCGGTGTCGTCTTCGGCATCCTCGGCGGCTGCCTCGGCGCCGTCCTGCACGCCATCGCCACCGTGACGTTCAACGTCAACCACATCGTCTCCGGTGTCGCCATCAACATCCTGGCGCTCGGCATCACCCGCTATCTGTCGAAGTTCACCTTCGCCAACACCTCCGAGGGCTCCGCCAAGCAGTCCCCACCCATCGACTCGCTCGGCAACTTCGACATCCCCGGCCTCTCCAGCTGGCTGAACACGCTCAACGGGAAGCACTGGTTCCTGATCTCCGACATCGCCGGTCTCGTCGGCGGTCTGGTCACCAACCTGTCGCCGCTCACCGTCATCGCGGTCGCCCTGGTCCCCGCCACCTGGTGGGTCCTGTGGCGCACCGCCTTCGGTCTCCGGCTCCGCTCCTGCGGCGAGAACCCGGTGGCCGCCGAGTCCCTCGGCGTCAACGTCTACAAGTACAAGTACATCGCCGTGATCATCTCCGGCGGCTTCGCCGGCCTCGGCGGTGCCTTCCTGTCGATCGTCGCCTCGAACGTCTACCTCGACGGCCAGACCGGCGGCCGGGGTTACATCGGCCTCGCCTCGATGATCTTCGGCAACTGGATGCCGGGCGGACTCGCCCTCGGCGCGGGCCTGTTCGGCTACACCGACAGCCTCAATCTGCGCGGCGGCGCCACCAACGTCCACGCGCTGATCCTGCTCCTCGGCTTCCTGCTGGTGGCCGGCTGCGCCTACCTGGTGTGGAAGAAGCGGTACGTCCCGGCCGGCATCACCGCCGCCGTCGCGGCCCTGATGTTCGTCTGGTACGCCACCACCGACCAGGTCCCGACCCAACTGGTCGGCGCCAGCCCGTACATCGTCACCCTGCTGGTCCTCTCGCTGTCCGCACAGCATCTGCGGATGCCGAAGGCGGACGGCCTGCCGTACCGGAAGGGACAGGGCAAGTGACGTCGTCCGCCGCCGAGTTCGCCGGATCCCCCGTGGACTGGGACGAACTGCGGTCCGAGGCGCGGGAAGCGATGTCCCACGCCTACGCGCCGTACTCGGGCTACCCCGTCGGGGTCGCCGCCCGGGTCGACGACGGCCGCACGGTCTCCGGCTGCAATGTGGAGAACGCGTCGTACGGCCTCGGCCTGTGCGCGGAGTGCGGGCTCGTGTCCGACCTCCAGCGCACCGGCGGCGGCCGGCTGACGCACTTCACCTGCGTCGACGGCAAGGGCGACATCCTCGTCCCGTGCGGCCGCTGCCGCCAGCTGCTGTACGAGTTCGGCGGTCCCGGTCTGCTGGTGGAGACACCGGTGGGCGTCCTGCCGCTCTCGGAGATGCTCCCGCAGGCCTTCGGGCCGGACCATCTCACCAGGTAACTCCCGTGCGGCCCCGCTGAGTTGACCAACGGCTCACTCGGCGGGGCCGCGCATTTTCTGAACGCCCGGAAGGAAATCCAAGCCATGGCGCAAGTCTCGATGGACGCCATCTCCGTCATCCGTACCAAGCGGGACCGCGGTGAACTGAGCGACGAGCAGATCGACTGGGTCATCGACGCGTACACCCGCGGGGAGGTGGCCGACTACCAGATGGCCGCCCTCAACATGGCGATCCTCCTCAACGGCATGAACCGTTCCGAGATCGCCCGCTGGACCGCCGCGATGATCGCCTCCGGCGAGCGCATGGACTTCTCGTCCCTCTCCCGCCCGACCGCCGACAAGCACTCCACGGGCGGCGTCGGCGACAAGATCACCCTCCCGCTGGCCCCCCTCGTCGCGGCCTGCGGCGCGGCCGTTCCGCAGCTCTCCGGCCGCGGCCTCGGCCACACCGGCGGCACCCTCGACAAGCTGGAGTCGATCCCCGGCTGGCGCGCACTGCTCTCCAACGAG
The DNA here is from genome assembly GCF_044457385.1 of Streptomyces sp. NPDC050548. Lineage (NCBI taxonomy): Bacteria > Bacillati > Actinomycetota > Actinomycetes > Kitasatosporales > Streptomycetaceae > Streptomyces > Streptomyces sp. NPDC050548. Next base: position 529,708 of record NZ_JBITGV010000001.1, on the reverse strand, counting down.
GAGATGCTGTCCGTCCTGGAGGGCACCGGCGCGGTCATCTGCGCGGCGGGGGACGGCCTGGCCCCCGCCGACAAGAAGCTGTACGCGCTCCGCGATGTGACCGGCACGGTGGAGGCGATCCCCCTGATCGCCTCGTCCATCATGTCGAAGAAGATCGCCGAGGGCACGGGCTCCCTGGTCCTGGACGTGAAGGTCGGCACGGGCGCGTTCATGAAGACGATCGAGGACGCGCGTGAACTGGCGTCCACGATGGTCGGGTTGGGCACCGACCACGGCGTGAAGACGGTCGCGCTCCTGACGGACATGAGCACCCCCCTGGGTCTCACGGCCGGCAACGCCCTCGAAGTCCGGGAATCCGTAGAGGTGTTGGCGGGCGGCGGCCCCTCCGACGTCGTCGAACTGACCATCGCCCTGGCCCGCGAGATGCTCGACGCGGCCGGCATCAAGGACGCCGACCCGGCGAAGGCCCTGGCCGACGGTTCGGCGATGGACGTCTGGCGCCGGATGATTGCGGCCCAGGGCGGCGACCCGGACGCGGAGCTGCCGGTGGCCCGCGAGCAGCACGTCGTGACGGCCCCGGCCTCCGGTGTCCTCACCCGCCTCGACGCCTACGACATCGGCATCGCCGCCTGGCGCCTCGGCGCGGGGCGTGCGCGCAAGGAGGACCCGGTGCAGGCGGGCGCGGGAGTGGAGATGCACGCCAAGCCGGGCGACGTGGTGACAGCGGGCCAGCCCCTGCTGACCCTGCACACCGACACCCCGGAGCGCTTCGCGTACGCCCTGGAGGCGGTCGAGGGCTCGTACGACATCGGCGCCGCGGGCACCGAGTTCACGGCTTCGCCGGTGGTGCTGGAGCGCATCGCCTGATCGGTCTTCGGGGAAGTGGGGGAGGGGCCGGGGCTTTCAAGTCCCGGCCCCTCCCGCTTACTTGGGCCCCGGCCCTACTTCTTCAGATGCCGGGCGTGGAACCGGAAAGCGTCCTCCGACTCGAACGCCGGGGTGCCCGTGTGCCCGCCCATGTTGGCGTGCAGGGTCTTCTCCTGGGTGCCGAAGGAGTCGAACAGGTCCAGGGCCCGCTGCCGCGGATTGCCCTCGTCGTCCCACTGGAGCAGGAGCAGCAGCGGGACGGTGACCTGCTTGGCCTCCTCGCGCTGGGCGCGGGGGACGTAACCCCCGGCGAAGAAACCGGCCGCCGTGATGCGCGGCTCGGTCACCGCGAGGCGGATGCCGAGGGCCGTCCACCCGGAGTAGCCGATCGGGCCGCCGACCTCGGGCAGTGCGAGGACGGCGTCCAGTGTGGTCAGCCATTCCGGGGCCGCGTTCTCGACCAGCGGGCCGACCAGCGACTCGAAGATCTCGTCGGTCGGCTCACCGGCCCGCATCGCCCGGCCGAGGTCGGCGCGAAGCTCCGCGTCGGCCGCGGAACGGGGACGGTCGCCGCAGCCCGCGGCGTCGATGGTGACCGCCGCGTAGCCGGCCGCCGCGGTGGCCCGGGCCCGGGCGATGAGCCGGGGCTGTGACTTGGGCAGGCCGTTGTTGTGGGCGATGAGGATCAGCGGGGCCGGTGCGGTGGAGTCGGGCGTCCACAGGGTGCCGGGGATCTCGCCGAGGGTGAATTCGCGTTCGAGGACGCCGTCGTCGAGGCGCTGCTCGGAGGTGAACCGCAGGGTCGTGTCCATGGTCGTGCCTTTCGGGAGTACGCAGAACGGCGCTCCCGGACGACCTATCGCCCGACCGTGACCCCGGAGGAGAGCACCCATGTCGTTGATGTGTTCACGGGTACCACCTCCTCGTTCTCTCGCACGGCCACGGGAAAGGTAGCAGCGGCCGTGGTACTCCGCCAACGGGTTTTATGCGCGGCGGCTCACCCGAGCAGCGCCGCGATCACCACCAGCACCGGCACCGACAGGATCGTCGACAGCAGGATCGAGTCCCGGGCCAGCCCCTCGCCCACGCGATAGCGGCTCGCGTACGTGTACAGGTTCTGCGCACCGGGCAGCGCCGACGTCACTACGACGTCGAGCAGCGCCGCCCCGTGCAGGCCGAACACGCCCACCGCCAGCGCCCAGGCGATCGCAGGCTGTCCCACCGACTTCAGGGCGACCGACAGCAGCACCGGCCACCGCTCGACTCCGCGCGCCGGCACCGCACTTCCGCGCAGCGAGATGCCGAAGCCGAGGAGTACGGCCGGTACGGCCATGTTGCCGATCAGGGTGAGGGGGTCCATCACCGGGCCCGGGAGGTGCACGCCGGACGCGGCCACCGCGACCCCGGCGAGGGAGCCGACCGCGACCGGGTTGCGTACGGGCGTGAGCAGCCGTAGCCACCAGGGATCCTTGTCGCCCCGGTCCGACAGGTCGAGGATCGTGAGGGCGAGGGGGCTGACCACGACGAGCTGGAACAGCATGACCGGGGCCACCAGCGAGGCGTTGCCCAGGACGTACACCGAGATCGGGATGCCGAGGTTGCCGGAGTTGACGTAGCCGGAACAGAGCGCGCCGATCGTCGTACGGCCCACGCCCCAGCCGCGGGCCACCCCCACCGCCACGAACACGCCCGCCACCGCCGCCGTGCTCAGCACGGTCACGAGCAGCCAGCTGGAGAAGACCACCGAGAGGTCGGCCCGCGCGAGGGTGGTGAACAGCAGGGCCGGGGAGGCCACGTTGAAGGCCAGCCTGGTCAGTACGTCACGGCCGTTCTCGCCGAGGGAGCCGCGCAGGCCGAGCAGATAGCCGACGGCGATGACGACGCCGATGACCGCGAAGCCGGTCAACACCCCCTGCACGGCGCCCCCTCGGCGGTCGCGGCTGCGGCTGCGGCGCGCGGGAGGGCGTCGGGTATCCAGGGCGGGGCTGATCCGTGGGGCATACAGCAAACCTAGGCGGTGGCTCCCGATGAGTTACGACCGCCCACCCGGTCTACCGATCGTGGACGCCATGACACCCGCTGTACTCGTGCCGAACCGCCCCGTCACCCGTGACGAGGTGGCGCGGCTCTGCGACGAGGTGCGGCGGCTGCTGGAGACGACCGGTGCCGGGGTCGTCCTCGTCGGGGTCGAGACCTTGGGACCCGGGCCGCCCGGGCTCGGCACCGTCGATCTCCTGGCCCGCCTCGAACTGACCGCGCGCCGGGCCGGTGGCCGGATCAGGCTGCGCGGGCCCAGCCCCGGACTACGCGCCCTCCTCGATCTGGTCGGACTCCGCTTCGAGATGGAGGGGCAGGTCGAACAGCGGGAACCAGCGCTTGGTGTCCAGGAAGAAGTGGAACCCGGTGAGCCTGCCGTCTGAGATCTCCAGGACCTGCACCGACCACGGGCTGAAGCCGCCCGCCTCCGGGTCCGGCTTGTACTGGGCGAAGCCCGGCAGGCCGTTCACCTCCACCGGGATCAGGCGGGAGCCCTCGCAGGCGGCGCCGATCGTCGTCATGAAGCCCGTGATGTCGTCGTGGCCGGTCAGCCACAGGTCGAACGGCGGCATCGTCATGATGGCGTCCTCGTGCAGCAACGCCGTCAGGGCCGCCATGTCGTAGCCCTCGAAGGCCGCGACATACCGCTCCAGAAGCTTCTTCTGCTCCTCGTCCAGCGGGTCGGAGACGGCAGCGTCGGCCGCCTTCTCGTCCCGCTCGGCGAGGGTGGCGCGGGCCCGCTGCAGCGCGCTGTTGACCGACGCGACCGAGGTGCCGAGCAGTTCGGCGACCTCATTGGCCCGCCAGGCCAGCACCTCGCGCAGGATCAGCACCGCCCTTTGTTTGGGCGGCAGTTGCTGAAGTGCGGCCATGAACGCGAGCCGCACCGACTCCTTGGCGACCGCCGCCTCCGCCGGGTCGGTGACAGTGGGCAGCACGCGCGCGTCGGGCATCGGCTCCAGCCAGGTGTTGTCCGGGCGGGGCGACAGCGCGGCCTGGGCGAGCGGGGTGGAGTCGCTGAGGTCGACGGGACGCGCCCGCTTGTTGCCCGCGGACAGCATGTCCAGGCAGACGTTGGTCGCGATCCGGTACAGCCAGGACCGCAGACTGGACCGCCCCTCGAACTTGTCGTAGCTGCGCCAGGCGCGGACCATCGTGTCCTGCACCGCGTCCTCGGCCTCGAAGGAGGAGCCGAGCATGCGGTAGCAGTACCCGGTCAGCTCGACGCGGTGTTTCTCCAGCCTCATGTCGAGGTCTGTCGTCGTCGCGGTGCCGTCGCTCATGGTCTCGCCCACCCACCCCTGTGGCCGTTCTTCCCTTACCCCGCAACGTAGCGCAGCCCACTGACAATGGCGCGAGGAGTGGATGAACGTGCAGGTCAGAAGGGGTTTCTTTACAGGGTCGGGGCGACTGGGGCCCGCTCAGGCCGGGGCGAGGGCCCGCTCCACCCGCGCCGCCCGCGACCCGAGCACCGTGATCGTCACGACACCGAGCACCGCGAGGACGCCCACGCCGACCGTGCCCGCCCAGCCGCCCGCGTGGAACGCGAGCGCGCCGACCGTACTGCCGGTGCTGGAGCCGATGTAGTACGCGGACTGGTAGAGGGCGGAGGCCTGGGCGCGCCCGGTGGTGGCCGTCTTGCTGACCGCCGAGGACGCGACCGCGTGCCCCGCGAAGAAGCCCGCCGTGATCAGCACCAGACCGAGCAGCACCAGGGGCAGCGAGTCGGCGAGGGAGACGAGGAGGCCGGTGGCCGTCGTACCGCCCGCCAGATACAGGGCCCCGCGCCGCCCGAGCCGGCCCACCAACCGCCCGGCCGTGGACGCGGACACCGTCCCCACCAGGTACACCAGGAAGATCGAACCGACGATGCCCTGGGGGAGGGAGAAGGGGGCCTCGGTGAGGCGGTAGCCGATCACCGTGTAGACGCCGCCGAAGACCGTCATGAACAGGGCGCCGATCGCGTACAGCCGGCACAGCAGCGGGTTCGCGAGGTGGGCGCGGACCGTACGGGCCAGTACGCGCGGGCGCAACGAGCCCGGCGTGAAGTGCCGCGGCGCCGGGAGCAGAAGCCGGAAGGCGACCGCGCAGCCCACGGCGATCAGACCGATCACCCCTACGGCGACCCGCCAGCCCCACTCCTGCGCGACCCAGCCGGTGATGACCCGGCCGCTCATCCCGCCGACGCTGTTGCCCGCCACGAACAGGCCGATCGCCGTGACCAGCGCCTTCGGCCGGACCTCCTCCGCCAGATACGCCGTCGCCGACGCGGGCAGCCCGGCCAGCGCGGCACCCTGGAGGAACCGCAGCACCACCAGCGCGCCCAGCGACGGCGCGAACGGCACCAGGACCCCGATGCCCACCGCGACCACCAGCGACGCGGTCATGACCGTACGACGGCCGAAACGCTCCGACAGCGCGCTCATCGGCAGCACGAACAGCGCGAGTCCGCCGGTCGCCGCCGCCACCGTCCAGCTCGCCGCGCTCGCGCTCACGCCGAAACCGGAGGAGATCAGCGGGAGCAGGGCCTGCGTGGAGTACAGCAGCGCGAAGGTCGCCACACCCGCGAGGAAGAGCGCGAAGCTCATCCGGCGATAACCGGGACCACCGGGCGTCAGCCGTGAGTCGGAGGAAGTGGAAGTGGTGGAGGCGGCCACGATGGTGGACGCCCCGGTATCGGCGGGAGACATGCTTCGAAACTACGTACGCTCCCACTCATCCGTCCAATGCACGGAAACGTCATAATCGTTCCCATGGTGCATCAGTACAGCTCACAGGTTCGCCTGTCACCGTCCGGTGACACAGAAGACATCGTCGCGCTGCTCGCGCCGCGCCTCGCGTACTTCGCCGGGGTCGCCCGCACCGAGCACGTCACCCGGGCCGCGCAGGAGATGCAGGTCCCGCAGTCCACCCTGTCGCGGGCGATGGTCCGCCTCGAACAGGACCTGGGCGTCGACCTGTTCGCCCGCAGAGGCCGCACGGTCTCGCTCACCCCCGCCGGCCGCACCTTCCTCACCTCCGTCGAGCGCGCCCTCGCCGAGATCGGGAAGGCCGCCGACGAGGTCCGCGCCGACGCCGACCCCACCACCGGCAAGGTCGCCTTCGGCTTCCTCCACACCCTCGGCTCGGAGACCGTCCCCGAACTCATCCGCGCCTTCCGCGCCGACCACCCGCGCGTCCGCTTCAGCCTCGTCCAGAACTACGGCGAGGCCATGCTGGAGCGGCTGCGCGCGGGCGAACTGGACCTGTGCCTGCTGACCGCCCCGACCCTGGACGCCCCCGACGTCGTGGCCCACCGCCTCGACGTCCAGAAGCTCCGCCTCGTCGTCCCGGCCGACCACCGCCTGGCCTGCCGCAAACGGATCCGCCTCGCGGAGGCGGCCGAGGAGACCTTCGTGACCCTGGAACCGGGCTACGGCCTCCGGAGCATCACCGACGCCGTCTGCGCGGAGGCGGGCTTCCGCCCGAAGATCGCCTTCGAGGGAGAGGAGGCGGAGACCCTACGGGGCCTGGTGGCGGCGGGTCTCGGAGTGGCCCTGCTCCCTCCACCGGCCGTACCCCGCCCGGGAGTTGCGGAGCTGACGGTGACGGCCCCGAAGGCGGTACGGGAGATCGGCGTGGCCTGGCTGGACGGACGCCCGGACACACCCCCGGTGGCCGCCTTCAAGAAGTTCCTGCTGTCGAGAAGGGGCAACCTGCTGCCCGAGTAGCTCAGTTGTGGTGCCGGACCCGGACGACGAGTTTCCCCGTGGCGCGGTCGTGCTCCATGTCGTCGTGGGCCTGCGGTACCTGCTCCAGGCCGTCGTACACGCGGTCCACGGGGAAGGCCAGTTGGCCGTCGGCGATCGCGTCCAGGATTTCCTGGAAGGTCTGTTGGGGGAGGTCGGAGGCGTCGCCGAAGTAACCCGCGAGGCGTACGCCCCTGGGCAGGTACTCGTTGGGGGAGAAGTCGCGGACGGTCCACTGGTTGGAGAGGCTGCCGCCGAAGCAGGCCGTGCCGTGGACGCGTACCGCGCGCAGCGTGTCCGGGAGGGTCGGGGTGCCGACCAGGTCGAGGGCGGCGTCGACACCGTCCGGGTACAACTCCCGTACGGCGGAGGCGACTTCGCCGGTGTCGAGGAGCGGATGGTCGACACCGCGTTCCTTGAGCAGGGTGATCCGGTCGGGGCGCCGGGTGGTGGACAGCACCGTGGCTCCGTGCCGGCGGGCGAGCGCGGCGGCGGCCAGCCCCACCGAGGAGGTGCCGCCGCGGATCAGCACGGTCTGACCGGGCCGCAGGTCCAGTCCGACGGTGAGGGAGCCATGGGCGGTCTGCACCATCTCCGGCAGAGCACCCAGCACCTCCCAGGGCAACTCGGTCTCGACGGGGATCACTTGAGCCAGCGGCACCGACGTGTACTCGGCATAGCCCCCGTCGTAGGTACGCCCCATGTCGCCCATCATCGCGACGACCTTCTGTCCGCGCACCAGCCCGCTGCCGGCCGGGGCCGAGTCGACGGTACCGGCCGCCTCGATCCCCGGCACCCGCGGAAAGCTGACCCCCTCGCTCACCCCCAGCCGCAACTTCAACTCCGACCGGTTGAGCCCGAACGCCTCCACCCGAATCCGCACCCAGCCGTCCCGCTCGGGCGGGAGGGGGAGGGTGGTCAGGCGCAGGTTGCCCACTGGCCCAGGGCCGGAGAGCCGTACGGCACGCATGCTGCTCGGAGAGGACGTCGTCGTCATGGGCCTGCCTTCTTCCCGGACGGGGAGGAGAGTCGGACGGCGGGCGTCAACGTCGGGGTGCCGGGGCTTCATTCCCGACTCGGCCCGGGGACGGGTCAGTTGGCTGCCGCGCCCGGGAACGGTGGCGTGAGCGCGTGTCCGAGGGGCCCTGGGTGCCGACCGGTTGGCCGCCGCGCCGGGGGGGTCGCGTCCGGCTGACTGGCGTAGGGAACGCCCGAAGCCTGCCGTCGGCGCATTCCCGACTCGATCCGGACGCTGGCCAGTTGGTTGCTGGGGCGCGTCGTGGTGGCGTGGGCGTGTGTCCGACTGGGTCTGAGTCCTGGCCGGTTGGCCGCCGTGTCGCGTGGTCGTGTGCGGCCGGCTTGTGCGGGGAGTGCCTGACGCCTGCTGTTGGCGTGTTCCCGACTCGCCCGGGACATCGGCCAGTTGGCTGGGGGGGGATGCGATGGCGGTGCGAGCGCCCGTCCCGGCTGGTCCCGGGCCCTGGCCGTTGGTCGGCCGCGCCGCGCCGCGTGCCCGGTTCACCTGCGCACGGGCACCCGCCGCCACCACATTCCCGACTAGCCCCGAGCGTCGGTCAGTTGGCCGCTGCGCCCGCAGTGACGGCGCGACTCACTGCCTACCCGCCTCCCGGGTTTTCGCCGGTCGGCCGCCGCGCGCCCCGCTCACTTCCGCAACGACCGCCCGAACCCCGCCGCCAGCGGCATTCGCAGGCCCAGGGGAGGCGGTGCCTGGAGCGCGTCCTCCACCGGGCGGGCGAACGCGTGCCCGAACAGTGCGCCCAGTACGAAGTCCTCGGTCAGGGCGTGTACTTCCTGGCGGTGTTGGTGCAACGCGTGGCCGTCGGAGTGGACTTCGAAGCGGCACACGTCTCGGTTGGCCTTCTTCGCTCGGGCCGCCAGGCGGAAGGACAGCTCGGGGTCGGTTCGTTCGTCGTTCGTGCCGTGCACGATCAGGACTCGGCGGCCCACCAGTTGCTTCACCGGTTCGGGTGGTGCGGCCACGTCCTGCTCGGGGAGCCAAGGGGCCAGCGCCACTACGGAGTTGACCGCCTCGTGCCCGGCGGAGCGCAGCGCGGCCCGGCCGCCCATGTCGATGCCGACGAGACACACGGGCACGTCACCGTAGCGTCGCACGACCTCGTCCACCGCCCAGGTGGCGTCGTGCGCGAGATACGCCTCGCTGCCGTTCCAGCCGCGGCAGCGGTAGTGGACGACATGCGCGGCCAGACCCTCGACCGCGCCTGCCCGGGACAGGCGGCGGCCCAACGTTCGTACCGAGGCTATCGCCATGAGGGGGGACGGCCTGCGGGCGGAGACCTCCTCGCCGCCGGGGAGCAGCAGCACCACGCCGCTCACCGAGGTCGGTTCTGGACCGAGCGCTCTCCCCAGCCGGGCCGTCCGAACCGGCGTCGCTTGCTGTGCCATGACAGAACAGTGTCAGAAGTGAGCGTGTACGCCATCCTTCCGCGCGGTCACCGTTACGTATCGACGGATTCGTACAACGGGTGATCTACGCGCGTAGGAGTTAGAGTGCGGAAATGACGAGCCAGAGCACCCCGAACACCCCGACGCCGGACCAGATCCGCCGGGCGCCGAAGGTTCTGCTGCACGACCACCTCGACGGCGGTCTCCGCCCGGGGACGATCGTCGAACTCGCGCGGGACGCCGGGTACACCGGCCTCCCCGAGACCGACCCGGACAAACTCGGCGTGTGGTTCGCCGAGGCCGCCGACTCCGGTTCCCTGGAACGGTACTTGGAGACCTTCTCGCACACCGTCGCCGTGATGCAGACCCGGGACGCGCTGATCCGCGTCGCGCGCGAGTGCGCGGAGGACCTCGCCGAGGACGGCGTCGTATACGCCGAGGTGCGGTACGCGCCCGAGCAGCACCTCGACGGCGGGATCAGCCTCGAAGAGGTCGTCGAGGCCGTCAACGAGGGCTTCCGGCAAGGGGAGTCGCTGGCGAGGGAGGGCGGGCGACGGATTCGCGTCGGGGCGCTGCTCACCGCCATGCGGCACGCCGCCCGCGCCCTGGAGATCGCCGAACTCGCCAACCGTTACCGCGACTTGGGTGTCGTCGGCTTCGACATCGCCGGTGCGGAGGCCGGGTTCCCGCCCACCCGCCACCTCGACGCCTTCGAGTACCTCAAGCGCGAGAACAACCACTTCACCATCCACGCCGGCGAGGCCTTCGGACTGCCGTCCATCTGGCAGGCGCTCCAGTGGTGCGGCGCCGACCGGCTCGGGCACGGCGTGCGCATCATCGACGACATCCAGGTCCAGGACGACGGCACGGTCAAACTCGGCCGCCTCGCCTCCTACGTCCGGGACAAGCGCATCCCGCTGGAGCTGTGCCCCAGCTCCAACCTCCAGACCGGCGCCGCCGACTCCTACGCCCAGCACCCCATCGGGCTGCTGCGCCGGCTGCACTTCCGGGCCACGGTCAACACCGACAACCGGCTGATGTCCCACACCAGCATGAGCAGTGAATTCGAGCACCTTGTCGAGGCGTTCGGTTATTCGCTCGACGACATGCAATGGTTCTCCGTCAATGCTATGAAGTCAGCATTCATTCCTTTCGATGAACGACTCGCGATGATCAATGACGTCATCAAGCCGGGATATGCCGAGCTGAAATCCGAATGGCTGTTCCGGCAGACCGCCTCCACCAGCGGTTCTGTACCCGAAGAGGGCTGACAGAGGTCGAACGGGATACACGGGATGCGGGCGGGCGTTCACAATCCGTCCGCATTTCGATGTTTGCGGCGGATGCCTTCGCGTGTTTACGGTCTTGGACCGCTCACATCTCCGTCATCCCATTCAAGGACGCATTCACCATGAAGCAGTCTGCTGCCAAGACCCTCGGTGTCGCCGCCCTCGGTGCCGCCTTCGCCGCCGTAGGCGCGGGTGCCGCGAGCGCGGCTCCGGCGGTCCCGGACACCACCCAGGTCCTGGGCGCCGTGACCCACACGCTGCCCGCGGAGAACGTCACCAAGGCGCTCCCGGGCGCCGGCGAGGCCCTGAGCCAGGCGCAGCCCGCGCTCGCCGGTGGTCTGTCCGCCGTGCAGCCGGCCGCCGAGAAGGTCCTCTCCGACGGCCCGACCGCGCCCGTGGCCGGACTGCTGGGCGGCCTCCCGCTGTCCCAGACGGGCCTGCCCACGCACGGCCTGCCGCTGAATGGTGTTCCGCTGGGCTGAGGCCACCCCTGAACGCGCCGATGGGGCGCCCCCTGGACGAGGGGTGCGCCCCATCGGCGTACGCGCGCCGGGCCGTCGTGGGTTGTTCACCAGGCCTCGGTACGCACCTTGTCCTCGGACGGGAACAGGATCCACAGCGCGATGTAGAGCACGAACTGCGGCCCGGGCAGCAGACACGAGAGCAGGAAGATCACCCGCATCGTGGTCGCGGAGGTACCGAAGCGCCGCGCCAGCGCTGCGCACACTCCGCCGATCATGCGGCCTTGGGTGGGGCGGGCAATGGCGGTCATCTTGCGCACTCCTTCTTTTGGGTCGTTCGCCTTCGGGGGCGCCTCAGCCGGTGTCGAGAGCGCGATCGTGCTCGGCGCTGCGCGCCTCCGCGCGTTCGCACTCTCGACACCGGCGCGCCCCCTGCGGCTCTCTCCCGGCCGACGCGTGGGGACACTGGCCCTTGGTGGGCCCTGGGCGTTCGTTGAGGTGGGCGGGCTGCCCATCTGCCTTCAACGGTACGGCGGCGGGGGCCGACGGGCGTCGCTCTACGGTGCGATGCCGACCCTGGGAATCGTCGGGGTCCGTCCCTGAGTCGCTTCCTCCTGGAGGAGGGGCGTGGGGAGGGGGCTCTCGGTCCTGCGGCGGAGCCAGGCGCGGGCGGCGGGGACGATCGCGACGTGTGCGAGGGCCACGCCCACCGTGTTCATGAGCAGCGAGTCGACGTCCACGACCTGGCCCGGCACGCCGGTCTGCAGCAGTTCGATGCCCAGGGAGATCAGGGCGCCCGCGGCGACCGTACGGATCAGGGACGCGAGCGGCGAGACATACAGCCGGCCACTCACCATCGGGAGCAGAACGCCCAGCGGGGCCAGCAGCGCGAGGCCCTCACCGATCCGCTTCGCCGCCTCCGGCCAGCCCAGCGCCAGATCGGCCCGGATACTCGCCAGCGGGTGCAGGTTCGGCGGCATCACCCAGGGGACGTCCCGCGGGCGCAGCGTGACCCAGGCGACGAGCACGAGATGTGCGACGAGGAGGACACCCCCTGTCACACGGACGCGAATCGCGGCACTGCCGCCGATGGAGCCTTGACGCTGCACGCCCCACTAGACGCCCCCTCCGGCACGATCGGTTCCGGGTAGGGCCCAAGCACCGGGCTGAGGCTTCCGCCACACCCGTGCTTCCGGGCTCGTTCACCTCGGGGGCGCTTTCAGCCGCCCGTCACCTCACTGGACGGCGGAGCCTTCGTGCCGGGGGAGGAGCGGACGTCGTCCGTGCATTCGTAGCGGCGCAGCGGGGCGTCGTCCGGGCCGCCGAGGATGACGGAACCGTCGCCCTCGGCCGCGGCCGAGTCGGAGAAGGTGCAGACGATCTGGGCGAGCGCGTACGACGTCAGGTCGGCCGGTGAATTGCTCAGCCGCAGCGTGTCCTTGGGGTCCTTGGCGCGCGGTCCGGTCACGGACATGCCGCCGCGTACGTCGGTCGTGTACCGGGCGTCCTTCTCGCCCGGCGACGGCGACTGCGCGAGCTGGTCCAGCAGCCCCTGCGCCACGATCACGCGCCGCTGCACGTCCGCGGTGCCGTCCGGCACCTGTACGGTCCGGTCGACGGTCACCAGCGACGACCCGCACAGCAGGAACACCTGCACGGGCACCCCGCGCGCGGCCTGCGCCGACACGTCCGGCTCGGTGAGCGTGCAGGGCACCATCGAGGGCGCGGGCCCGAAGTCGGTCGGCACCTCCGTGGCCCGGATCCCGCACCCGGCGAGCAGCAGTGCGAGCAGCGGAAGCGCCAGCAGTCGGCGTGTGGACACGGCCCGTTCCCCGGCGGGAGCCGTCGATCGGCGTGCCTTCATGAGGGGTTCCCCTTCGAACTGTCCCCTTCGCCCTCGCCCTTGTCGGTCTCCTCCGTGAGGACGGAGGCGTCCCTCGGCAGTCGCAGGGTGAACACCGCGCCGCCGTCGGGGGAGTTGGCGGCGGTGATGTCGCCGCCGTGGATGTGGGCGTTCTCCAGGGCGATGGAGAGGCCGAGGCCGCTGCCCTCGGAGCGGGGGCGGGAGGCGCTCGCCTTGTAGAAGCGGTCGAAGACGTGCGGGAGGACGTCCTCGGGGATGCCGGGGCCGTGGTCGCGGACCGCGATGACGAGGTCGTCGTCCTCCAGGCGGACCGACACCCGGACGGGCGAGCCGCCGTGCTTGAGGGCGTTGCCGATGAGGTTGGCGAGGATGACGTCGAGGCGGCGCGGGTCGAGCCGGGAGTGGATGCCGCGTTCGGCGTCGAGGTCGACGGCGTCGAGCCAGGCGCGGGCGTCGATGCAGGCGGTGATCTGGTCGGCGATGTCGACGTCGTCGAGGACGAGCCGGGCGGTGCCCGCGTCGAAGCGGGTGACCTCCATCAGGTTCTCGACGAGATCGCCGAGCCGCTTGGTCTCGCTGACGACGAGCCGTACGGCGGGCTCGATCATCGGGTCCACGCTGCCGGTCTCGGCGTCGAGTTCCTCCTCCAGGACCTCCACCACGGCGGTGATGGCGGTGAGGGGGGTGCGCAGTTCGTGGGACATGTCGGCGACGAAACGGCGCGAGGCGTCGTCGCGGGCGGCCATGTCGGCGACCCGCTTCTCCAGCGCCTCGGCGGTCTGGTTGAACGTCCGTGACAGCTCGGCGAGTTCATCGGTCCCGGAGACCCTGAGCCGGGTGTCCAGCTTGCCCTCGCCCAGTCGGCGCGCGGCGATGCCGAGGCGGTGCACGGGCTTGAGGACGGTCGTCGCGGCGGCCTGCGCGAGCAGCGCGGAACCGATCAGCGCGAGTCCGGTGGCGATACCGAGTGACCAGGCGAGGGAGTTGAGGTCCTTGGCCTCGGGCTCAAGTGACTTGAGCATGTAGCCCGTCGGGCCGCCGCCGATCATGCGCGTACCGGCCACCAGGAACGGCGTGCCGTGCTCGGTGACCCGCTGCCAGTACAGGTGGTACGGCTCCTTGTTGCCGTCGGTCACCGACTGCTGCTTGTTCACCGCCGTGCGCAGCGACTTGGGCACGTCCTCCAGCGAAAACCCGTTCAGGCCGCCGGAGTTGCCGTAGACCGTCTTGGAGTTGGTGTCCTCGGCGACCAGCAGGACGCTGAAGCGCTGGCTGCTGTTGGCCATCTGGCCCGCCGTGCGCATGAGTTCGTCCTGCGTGGGGTGCACGGGCAGGGCGCCGGCGTGGTTCTGCATCTCCTGGCGGAAGTCGCGCAGCACCGCGTCCTGGGCGCGGGTGAGGACGGCCTCGCGGTTGAGCCAGTAGGCGATGCCGGACGCGGACACGGCGGCGGTCAGCGCGACCAGGCCGAAGACGACCACCAGCCGCAGGCGCAGGCTGGTGAACCGCAGCCGCCACAGGACTCCCTTACGACCCGGGCGCCAGCCGCGGATCCCCCCTGGTGCGTCGGTCACTGAGGCGAGTCCAGGCGGTAACCGACGCCGCGCACGGTACGGATGAGCGTCGGGGACGAGGGCACGTCCTCGACCTTGGCGCGCAGCCGCTGGACACACGCGTCCACCAGCCGCGAGTCACCGAGGTAGTCGTGCTCCCACACCAGGCGCAGCAACTGCTGCCGGGACAGGGCCTGTCCGGGCCGCCGGCTCAGTTCGAGCAGCAACCGCAACTCGGTGGGCGTGAGTTGAAGGTCCTCGCCGTTCTTCGTGACGGTCATCGCGGCCCGGTCGATGACCAGCGAACCGAACGAGGCCGCGTCGTTGGCCTCCCGCTCGCCGCGCCGCAGCACGGCCCGGATGCGGGCGTCCAGCACCCGCCCCTGCACCGGTTTGACCACGTAGTCGTCGGCACCGGACTCCAGGCCGACGACGATGTCGATGTCGTCGCTGCGCGCGGTGAGCAGAATGATCGGCAGCTGGTCCGTGCGCCGGATGCGCCGGCACACCTCGAAACCGTCGATGCCGGGCAGCATCACATCCAGCACGATCAGGTCCGGCCGCTGCTCGCGCAACAGCTTCAGACCGTCCTCGCCGCTGGCAGCGGTGGCTACCCGGTGTCCCTGGCGCGTCAGCGAGAGCTCCAGGGCCGTCCGGATGGCGTCGTCGTCCTCGATCAGCAACAGGGAAGGCACGGGGCTCATTCTGGCCCATGTGGGGGCGGTGTTTCGACACCTGCACGGGTACGTGCCCGTACCGCCCCTCTCTGTGACCGGACTGTCCGTTTTCTGAGGACGGCCGCAGAGACCCACCCCTGTGACAGGTCTGTGACAGTCGGCGGACACGTCCATGAAGTGACCCCGGCAGGATTTTCGTCACAGGCAAGGAACCACGAGGAACCGAGCCGGAAGATCCGAACACCGGGCAAGTCCACTACGGGGGGCGCGAGATGAGCACGCTGCACAGCACCAGCAACAACGCAGTCATCACGCGTCTGCACGACGTGACCCGGGGTTCCGAGAAGTCCGGTGCCGATGGGGGTCCCTCCCGCGCGAGTGGGTTCGAGCGTGGGGGAGGGCGGGGGTGCGTTCGCGGTGCCGGGCGTCAGCACACCGGTTACATGACGGTGGTTGACGCGCACACGGGGGAAGCGCACGGGGGAAGCGGGTACAGGGAGGACACGGGGGAGCGTCGCTCGCTGTCGGAGGCGGAGTTCACCGCCTACGTCCAGGAGCGCCGCGCCTCCCTGTACGCGACCGCCTACCACCTCACCGGCGACCGCTTCGAGGCCGAGGACCTGCTGCAGAGCGCGCTGTTCTCGACGTACAAGGCGTGGGACCGGATCAGTGACAAGGCCGCGGTCGGGGGCTATCTCCGCCGCACCATGACGAACCTGCACATCAGCGCGTGGCGCCGCCGCAAGCTGAACGAGTACCCGACCGAGGAACTGCCGGAGACGCCCGGCGACACGGACGCGATGCGCGGCACCGAACTGCGCGCGGTCCTGTGGCAGGCGCTGGCCCGGCTGCCCGAACTCCAGCGCACCATGCTGGTCCTCCGTTACTACGAGGGCCGCACGGATCCGGAGATCGCGGAGATCCTCGACATCAGTGTCGGCACGGTGAAGTCCAGCATCTGGCGGTCGCTCCGCCGCATGCGCGAGGACGAGGTCCTCAGCTTCGGCCGTGACGAGGAGGACGCCTTCGGGGAGCTCGTCGCCTGAGGGTCGGGGGGAAGTGGGGAACGGGGGAGCACAAAGGGACCACGGGGGATCGGCGCTGGGGGGGCGCCGACGGGGTCCTGGGGGGGGGAATCACGGGGGAAGTACCACGGGGGAAAAGAGAGAGCGGGACTGGAGGGCCGGGGGGTCCGTCCAGTCCCGCTTTTTCGTGCGTGCCGTCAGGTGGCGGGTGTGGGTGCGGGAGCCGCCGCCGGACGCCGGCCCACCGCCGCCGCGGCCAGCCTGCCCAGCGCCTCGTCCTTGTCGCACGCGTACGCGCCGAGCGTCGTCTGCCGGGCCACGATCGACCGCTCCAGCCGCATCAGCCGCCAGCCGCGCCGCAGCAGGAACGGCACGGACTTACGGCCCTCCCGCAGATCCCGCAGAAAGCGGCGGCGGAACGTCCGCACCGGACCGCGGCTCAGGCACAGCGCGTCCGCGAGGACACCCAGCTCCCGGCACCGGGTGATCACCTCGGCGGCGAAGATGCCCTCCGCTATGAACAACGGCGTCCGGCCCACATCGACCGCCTCCGTGCCCGTACGGGCGCTCAGCGAGATGTCGTAGACCGGCACATCCGTACGACCCGTGCGGCACAGCTCGACGATCGCGGTGACCGCGACCTCCGCGTCCCAGGAGTCGGGATGGTCCCAGTCGATGTCCGAACTCCCCGCCACGAGTGGCAGCGTCGGGTCGTCGCCCTCCTTGTAGAAGTCGTCGAGCCGCAGCACGGGAAGACCGGAGCGGGCCGAGACGAGGGACTTGCCGGAACCCGAGGGGCCGCACAGCAGCACGACACGGGCCGGTGACGGGGAAAGGTTGCTCACGGGACACCAGTTTGACGTATTCCGTACGTCCTGCCGACCCCGCGGGTCGCCATTGGAACGCGCATCACACGTCAACTACCCTTCGTGCTGACCTGATTACCCTGCGCACCAGAAGGTGGCACCAGCAATGGCACGACACACGTCCTCCCAGCACCCGACCGCCCAGCGCGCCCTGGTCGCCCTCGCGACCGCCGGAGTCGCCCTGGGCGCGGGCGCGGCGACGGCCTCCGCGGACTCCGCGCCGGTCGTCGACGTGATGCGGACGCGGCCCACCTCGCTGGGCAAGATCGACCCTGCGGCCGGCCTCCAGGCGGTGACCGGAACGGTCGGTTACGTCACCGGGCCGGTCGCCGGGCTCAAGCCCAACCCGCTTGCGGGTACGGGAGTTGACCCCCTCGACAACGGCGTTGCCACGCAGCTGGCGGACTTCCAGCCGGTTGCTTCGCAGATGTTGACCGCGCCCGTTGCCCAGGCGGAGTCGATCAGCAGGATTCCTGTGGTGGGGCAGGCGTTGGGAGTCCTTGGGGGTTGAGTTGCGGGGGAGGGGCGGGGAGCTGCGGTCTCGTTGCCGGGTGCGCGTCCGGTTGTGGCTGGTCGCGCAGTTCCCCGCGCCCCTGGTGAGCGTGCCTTCGGCCGCTCAGTACGAGGAGCCGCCTGCTCCCAGTGAGCCCGTGGGATGCCAGACCGTCTTCGTCTCCAAGAAGGCCGTCAGGCGGTCGGTGCCCGGAGTCTCCGTGTAATCCACAGGCTGTGGACGAAGAACTCGCTTGAGGTTGTCGGCCGCCGCGATCTCCAACTCCTTCGCCAGTACGTCGTCGGCGCCCGCCAGGTCGATCGCGTTGACGTCCTGGTGGGCGGCCAAGGGGGTCGCGATCTCCGCCGTTTTCCCGGACAGGACGTTGACGACTCCGCCGGGGAGGTCCGAGGTCGCCAGGACCTCGCCCAGCGACAGTGCGGGGAGCGGAGACTTCTCGCTCGCGATGACGATGGCCGTGTTGCCGGTCGCGATCACCGGGGCCACAACCGAGATCAGCCCGAGGAACGACGACTCCTGGGGGGCCAGGACGGTGACCACTCCCGTCGGCTCGGGGGAGGAGAGGTTGAAGTACGGGCCCGCGACCGGGTTCGCGCCGCCGACCACCTGGGCGATCTTGTCGGTCCAGCCCGCGTACCAGACCCAGCGGTCGATCGCCGCGTCCACGATCACGGAAGCCTTGGACTTCGACAGGCCCTCCGCGTCCGCCACTTCGCGTACGAACTGGTCCTTGCGGCCCTCCAGCATCTCGGCGATGCGGTAGAGGATCTGGCCCCGGTTGTACGCCGTCGCGCCGGACCAGCCGCCGAAGGCCTTGCGGGCCGCTACGACCGCGTCCCGGGCGTCCTTACGGCTCCCCTGCGGGGCGTTGGCCAGCCACTTGCCCTTGGAGTCGGTCACCTCGTACACCCGGCCGCTCTCGCTACGGGGGAACTTGCCCCCGACGTACAGCTTGTAGGTCTTGAACACACTGAGACGGTCAGACATCGAGGTACGCCTCCAGGCCGTGGCGACCGCCCTCGCGGCCGAAGCCCGACTCCTTGTAGCCGCCGAACGGCGAGGTCGGGTCGAACTTGTTGAACGTGTTGGACCAGATGACACCCGCGCGCAGCTTGCTCGCGACGGCGAGGATGCGGGAGCCCTTCTCGGTCCAGATGCCCGCCGACAGGCCGTACTGGCTGTTGTTGGCCTTCGCGACCGCCTCCTCGGGCGTGCGGAAGGTCAGCACGGACAGCACCGGGCCGAAGATCTCGTCGCGGGCGATGGTGTGTGCCTGGGTGACGTTCGTGAAGAGCGTCGGGGCGAACCAGTAGCCGGAGGACGGGAGTTCACAGGCAGGGGACCAGCGCTCGGCGCCCTCCGCCTCGCCCTGTTCGACGAGCGTGGTGATGCGGGAGAGCTGCTCGGCGGAGTTGATGGCGCCGATGTCGGTGTTCTTGTCGAGCGGGTCGCCGAGGCGCAGGGTCGACAGCCTGCGCTTCAGCGAGTCCATCAACTCGTCCTGGATCGACTCCTGTACGAGCAGACGGCTGCCCGCGCAGCAGACCTGGCCCTGGTTGAAGAAGATGCCGGTGACGATCCCCTCCACCGCCTGGTCGATGGGGGCGTCGTCGAAGACGATGTTCGCGCCCTTGCCGCCGAGTTCGAGGGTGACCTTCTTGGTCGTGCCCGCGACCTGGCGCGCGATGGCCTTGCCGACCGCCGTGGAACCGGTGAACGCGACCTTGTTGACGTCCGGGTGCGCGACGAGCGCGGCGCCCGAATCGCCGTATCCCGGAAGGATGTTGACGACACCCTTGGGGAGGCCGGCCTGGCGGCAGATGTCCGCGAAGAACAGCGCGGACAGCGGGGTCGTCTCGGCGGGCTTCAGGACCACCGTGTTGCCCGTCGCGAGCGCCGGGGCGATCTTCCAGGCCAGCATCAGGAGCGGGAAGTTCCAGGGGATGACCTGGCCCGCGACACCGAGGGGTCGGGGATTCGCGCCGAAGCCGGTGTGGTCGAGCTTGTCGGCCCAGCCCGCGTAGTAGAAGAAGTGGGCCGCGACCAACGGCAGGTCCGCGTCCCTCGTCTCCTTGATCGGTTTGCCGTTGTCCAGGGTTTCCAGGACGGCCAGTTCGCGGCTGCGCTCCTGGATGATCCGGGCGATACGGAACAGGTACTTGGCGCGCTCGGAGCCGGGCAGCGCCGACCACTTCTCGAAGGCCTTGCGGGCGGCCTTCACCGCGCGGTCGACGTCCGCCTCGCCCGCCTGGGCGATCTCGGACAGGACCTCTTCGGTGGACGGGGACACGGTCTTGAAGACCTTGCCGTCCGCTGCCTCCGTGAACTCGCCGTCGATGAACAGGCCGTAGGAGGGCGCGATGTCGACGACGGAGCGGGACTCGGGAGCCGGTGCGTATTCGAAAACGGTCATGGGTCAGTCCACCGTCACATAGTCGGGGCCGGAGTAGCGGCCGGTGGCCAGCTTCTGACGCTGCATCAGCAGGTCGTTCAGGAGCGAGGACGCGCCGAAGCGGAACCAGTGGTTGTCGAGCCAGTCCTCGCCCGCCGTCTCGTTGACGATGACCAGGAACTTGACCGCGTCCTTGGAGGTGCGGATACCGCCCGCGGGCTTCACCCCGACCTGGATGCCGGTCTGGGCGCGGAAGTCGCGGACCGCCTCCAGCATCAACAGGGTGTTCGCGGGCGTCGCGTTGACGGCGACCTTGCCCGTCGACGTCTTGATGAAGTCCGCGCCGGCCAGCATGCCGAGCCAGCTCGCGCGCCGGATGTTGTCGTACGTCGACAGCTCGCCGGTCTCGAAGATGACCTTGAGGCGGGCGGCGCCCGAGGCCTCCTTCACGGCGACGATCTCGTCGTGGACCTTCATGTAGTTGCCCGCGAGGAACGCCCCGCGGTCGATGACCATGTCGATCTCGTCGGCGCCGGCGGCGACCGCGTCGCGCACGTCGGCCAGCTTCACGGCGAGCGCGGCACGGCCGGCCGGGAAGGCGGTGGCGACGGAGGCGACCTTCACGGAGGAACCGGCGACGGCCTCCTTGGCGGTGGCCACCATGTCGGGATAGACGCAGACGGCCGCGGTCGAGGGGCTCGTCCGGTCGGTCGGGTCGGGGCGGACCGCCTTGGCGCCGAGCGCCCGGACCTTGCCGGGAGTGTCCGCGCCTTCGAGCGTCGTCAGGTCGACCATCGAGATGGCGAGGTCGATGGCGTACGCCTTCGCGGTGGTCTTGATGGAACGGGTCCCGAGCGAGGCGGCACGCGCCTCCAGGCCGACCGCGTCGACGCCGGGCAGCCCGTGGAGGAAACGGCGCAGCGTGCTGTCGGACGCGGTGACGTCACCGAGAGCGTGTGCTGTGGGTGCAGTGGTGGGCATGGTCACCAGACGAGCATATCTACGCGCGTAGCGGCTTGTACACCCCGGGGGAGATCCGCGCCCCAAAGGGGCGCGGGGAACGGCGCGAGCAACCACAACGCACCCGCGGTCGCGAACGCACAGGTCCCCAACGGCGACAAGGCGAACGGCTGAGGCACAATCGGCACCATGACGACCCCGCACCACGAGCCCTCCGCACCGCAGCCCCCGCTACCCATGTCCAGGGACCGTATCTACCGGTCCCCCATGGGCATCGTCGGCGGCGTACTGCTGCTCGGCATCGGGCTGTGGCTCGGCATCGACGCCCTCGCGCGCGGGCACGGCCGCACCCCGTGGCTCGCGCTCGCGGGGCTGATCCTCGTGGTGCCGCTGGTGGCGGCCTTCACGTTCCGCCCGGCGGTGTACGCCAACGAGGACCGGCTGCGCGTGCGCAACCCCTTCCGGCTGATCGTGCTGCCGTGGGGCGAGGTGGCCGCGCTGCGGTCCGGGCTCTCGAACGAGGTCGTCGCCAAGTCCGGCACCAAGTTCCAGCTGTGGGCGATCCCGGTCTCGCTGCGCGGCCGCAAGCGGGCGGCGCGGCGCGAGGCACGGGCCGCGGCGGAGGCCGCGGGCGGCGGGCGGACCGCCCGGGGCGGCAGGGCCGGGGGCCTCGGTGGCGGCTTCGGCGGCGGGCTCGGAGGCGGGTTCGGAGGATTCGGCGGGGGCCTGGGCGGCGGGTCCGGGGCCGGTGAGCCCACGCGGGCGGAGTCCGACCAGATCATGAGCGACCTGCGGGAACTGCTGGAGAACCGGGAGCAGGCGGAGTCGGCGCAGGGCGAGGTCACGGTGCGCTGGGCGTACGAGGTGATCGCCCCGGCGCTCGCCGGCGCCGTGGTCCTGACGATCCTGCTGGCGACGGGCTGACCGGACCGCGCTCCTGCCGGTGACGGTTGACCGGGTGACCGGACCGAACCGCCACCCACCCCCTCCCCGCGTTCACAGTTTTCCGGGTCATCATTCGACATTCGACATTCGACATTCGACCCGAACTCGGCCGCGACGGCGGTCCCCCCACCCGGAGGCGAAGCCGAGCCACACCGACCACGCCCGTGGTCCGAGTCTCTGGGAAGTCATGGACACGAGAGTCCGGGAGCCGCTGCGGCTGCCCGCCTCCGCGATACCCGACGGCTCCCTCCGCTGGCGCGGTGAGCAGGTGCGCCGGTGGACGGAGGCGCTGCCGCCGCGCCGGACATCGATACGGCTGCGGCTGCGGTACATCAAGCTCGTGGTGCTGTGCGCCTGGCTCGCCGGGTACGGGCTGATCTACTCCACCCACCTCTCCCCGTACCTCGCGGCTCTGCTGCCGCTCCAGACGGTCTGGCTGCTGTGGCGGCCCGAGGTCATGTGGTACACGGCGTCGGCCCTGTTCGCCGCCCTGGTCGTGCAGGAGTCGTTCGCGCCGGCGACCTGGTGGGTGCTCGCCCTCGCCGCTTCGCTGCTGGCGGGCTCGGTCGCGCTCGCCGAGATCCGGACCCGCGCGGGCCTGCGGCAACGGGAGGCGGCCCTGGCCGCGTCCGACGGCGTCACGGCCCTCCTCCCCGATGCGGGAAGGCCGGTCCGGCGCGGCCGGTTCCTCATCGGCGCCGGAACGTTCCTGCTCGTACCCGGCGCCGTCCTGACCGCCCTGGCGCCACTCATCTCCGACGCCGAGGACCAGCGGGCCGCCGTGATGACCGGCTGCTGTGTGACGGGACTCGGCTTCACGGTCCTGCTGTCCGGTGTGCTGGGCCGACGGCGGGCCCGCGCGCTGCGGCAGGCTCCGGCACCCGTGCTGCGTGTGCTGGTCCGGGAGACCGCACACGGCGACACGGAGGTCCTCGCCGCCGACGACACGGCCGCGCTACGGCCCCTGTTCCGGGTCGCCGTCTCGGAACCGGACAAGACGGCAGCCGGTACCCACACCGTCGACCGCGCCGCCAAGGACGCGGAGAACCCTGAGGAATTCGAGGACGCCGACGACCTCCCTACCGCCCTCGACGACGTCGTCGACGACGTTCTCGACGACGTCCTCGGCGGCGGTCGCGTCCCCGTCGAGCGTTCCGGCCCCCTCCGCGAGGCCGTCCTCTACGGCACCCCCTACGACGGCGCCGAGATCCTCCTGGTCAGCGCCGCCCCGAAGCCGGGCGGGGCGCCGCGGACGCAGTGGTCGACCGGGCCCGTAAGGCCGTTGTCGGAGCCCGAGGTGCGACGGCGGCTCGTGCGGGCGAAACGGGCGGCGGTCCGGGCGGCCCGGAGCGACGCGCGGCACGCGGAACTGGTCGCGACGGTGCGGGCGGAGAGCGTCGAGACCGTGCCGGTACGGCGCTGGCGGGCGGGCCCGGTGGACTGGCTGGCGACTTTCCTCATGGCGCAGTGCGCCGTCTGGCTGTACTGGGCCGCGATCGACGAGAGCCTCTGGCACCGCGTCCTGCTGGTCTTCGTGGGGATGACGGGAGCCACCCGGATCCCCGTGAAGCTGTCCTGGCGCATCACCGCCGACCGCACCGGCATCTGGCTGAACGGTCTGCGCCGGCCGCGGCACATCCCCTGGAAGGACCTCCGCTCGGCCCGCCGCGAGGGGTTCGACCTGAAGCTCCGGTGGCGCGGCGGCGACACGTGGGTGGTCGCCGCCCCCCACTCGGCCCGGCTGCAACGCAGACGCGGCCTGATCCACCCCTACGACGCCCTCGCCGCCGAACTCTCCGTGATGATCGCCGACCCGGCCCTGCGGCCCACCGGTGAGAGCGGGGAGGAGGAGCACGGGCGCCCGCTGTGGCCGTTCGCCGCGGTCCTCGGTGTCGCCTGGATCGCGGCGCTCGTCACGCGGTGGCTGTACTGACCGGCCGACGCCGCAGGCCTCTACCGGGGCGACCTCACCGATCTCACCCTCCAGTCCTGCGCGTGGGACCGGCCACGGGGTTCAGCCACTTCGCACCTGACTGAACCCCGCGAAGGGGCAAGGGAGTTGGCGGCGGGCCGCTCAGATACTCAGATACCGGCCGCAGCCGACAGGTCCCGCTTGATCGTCGCCAGCGTCTCGGCGGCCCGCGCGCGGGCGGCCGGGAGGTCGACGTGTGCGGCCACGGGAACCACGACCTCCAGGTAGCACTTCAGTTTGGGCTCGGTGCCGCTGGGCCGGACGATGACGCGGGCACCGTCGAGCGTGTAGCGCAGGCCGTCCGTGGGCGGGAGCAGTTCCGTGCCCTCGGTCAGGTCCTCGGCCCTGGTGACGGCAAGCCCGGCCAGCTCGGTCGGCGGCCGCTCGCGCAACCGCCGCATGGCGTCCGCGATGACGGTCAAGTCCTCCACCCGCACCGACAGTTGATCGGTGGCGTGCAGACCGTGCGTCACGGCGAGATCGTCGAGGAGATCCAGCAGATCACGGCCCTCCTCCCTCAACTCGGAGGCCAGCTCGGTGATGAGCAGGGCGGCGGTGATGCCGTCCTTGTCCCGCACACCGTCGGGGTCCACGCAGTAGCCGAGGGCTTCCTCATAGCCGTAGCGAAGCCCGTCCACCCGGGCGATCCACTTGAAGCCGGTGAGGGTCTCCTCGTAGGGCAGGCCCGCCTTCTCGGCGATGCGGCCGAGGAGGGACGAGGAGACGATCGACTCGGCGAAGGTGCCCCGGGCGCCGCGCCGCACGAGGTGCGCGGCGAGCAGGGAGCCGACCTCGTCGCCGCGGAGCATGCGCCAGTCCCCGTCGGCCTTCACTGCCACGGCGCAGCGGTCGGCGTCGGGGTCGTTGGCGATGATCAGGTCGGGGTCCGTGGCCCGGGCCCGCGCGAAGGCGAGGTCCATCGCGCCCGGCTCCTCCGGGTTGGGGAAGGCGACGGTCGGGAAGTCCGGGTCGGGCTCGGCCTGTTCGGCGACGAGCACCGGCTCGGGGAACCCGGCGCGGGCGAACGCGGCGAGCAGGACGTCCTTGCCGACGCCGTGCATGGCCGTATAGACGGTACGGGCGGTGCGGGGGGAGCCGGGGGAGAGGACGGCGTCGGTACGGGCGAGATAGGCGTCCAGGACACCGTCGTCGAGGATCTCCCACCCGTCCTCCGGGCGAGGCACGTCGTGCAGGGAGACCACGGCGTCGATCTGGGCGGCGATCTCCGCGTCGGCAGGGGGCACGATCTGGGAGCCGTCGCCGAGGTAGACCTTGTAGCCGTTGTCCCGGGGCGGGTTGTGGCTGGCTGTGACCTCCACACCCGCGATGGCGCCCAAGTGCCTTATGGCGAAGGCGAGTACGGGGGTGGGGAGCGGGCGGGGCAGCACGGCAGCCCGGAGCCCCGCGCCGGTCATCACGGCGGCGGTGTCGCGGGCGAAGTCCGCGGACTTGTGCCGGGCGTCGTAGCCGATGACGACGACTCCGTCGGTGTGGCCCTGGTGCTTCAGATACGCGGCGAGGCCGGCGGCGGCGCGGATGACGACGGCGCGGTTCATCCGCATGGGTCCGGCACCGAGTTCGCCGCGGAGTCCGGCGGTGCCGAACTGGAGGGTGCCGCGGAAGCGCTCCGCGAGTTCCGTGACGTCCCCGGCGTCGATGAGCTTCCCCAGCTCCTCGCGGGTGTCCGCGTCGGGGTCCTCGGCGAGCCAGGTCTTGGCCCGCGCGATGAGATCGTCGTCGTGCACGTCAGGTCAACCTCTCGTGGTGTGGTGTACGTCAGCTTCTCGACTGACCGAGACGGGCGGGCGGGTGGGCGAATTCCTGAACGGTGCCTACAGCCGGCCCAGCACCTGGGCCAACAGCGACCCCATCTGCGTAGCGGAGTCCCGCCCCGCCTGAAGAACTTCCTCGTGGTTCAGCGGTTCCCCCGTCATCCCCGCGGCAAGGTTCGTCACCAGGGAGATACCCAGCACCTCCGCACCGGCCTCCCGCGCCGCGATGGCCTCCAGCACCGTGGACATCCCCACCAGGTCCGCCCCGATCACCCGAGCCATCCGGATCTCCGCCGGGGTCTCGTAGTGCGGCCCGGGGAACTGGGCGTAGACCCCCTCCTCCAGACCGGGGTCGATCTCCTTGCACAGAGCCCGCAGCCGCGGCGAATACAGATCCGTCAAGTCGACGAAGTTCGCACCGATGATCGGGGAGGCGGCCGTCAGATTGATGTGGTCGCTGATCAGCACAGGCTGCCCGGGCCGCATACCCTCCCGCAACCCCCCGCAGCCATTGGTCAGCACGATGGTCTTGCAGCCCGCGGCGACGGCCGTACGAACCCCGTGCGCGACGGCGGCGACACCGCGCCCCTCGTAGTAGTGGGTACGGCCGAGAAAGACCAGCGCGCGCTTGTCGCCGATCGCGTACGAGCGGACCCGCCCGCCGTGGCCCTCGACGGCCGGCGGCGGGAATCCGGGCAGCTCGGTGACGGGGAAGTCGGCCTCGGGCACACCGAGCGCGTCGACGGCCGGCCCCCAGCCGGAGCCCATCACAAGAGCGACGTCGTGGGTCTCGGCGCCCGTCAGTTCGCGCAGGCGCGTGGCGGCGGCGTCAGCGGCGGCGTGGGGGTCGCCCTGGATGTCGTCCGGAAGAAGAGATGCGTTCACGCGGTTGAGGGTAGCTGGTCTGGGCCTACGCGCGTAGATGACAGAGCTCACGGGATTGCGATCGTTGTCTTGTCGTTTCCAACGAGCCCCGTGACGGACGCAGTGTGTGGGAAGCCCTCAGCAGGGCCGCTTCCGCAGCTCCATCACATAGTCGTGAGGCGCGCCCGCCGACTCGGCGGCATCGGCAAGCTCGCCAAGATAACGAGCCGACGGCAGCCCGCCCTCATACCCATTGAGTACGTACACCCATGCGGGTTCCTCGCCGTCCAGGGTGTGCACCCGCACCCGCATCCGCCGATAGACGTCGAGGCCGACGCCCTCCCACCGGTCCATGGAGTCCTCGTCGGGCGGCGCGATCTCGTACAGCGCGACAAAGACCTGCGAGCGCGGCGCCTCCACGATCGTCGCGAGCGCGCCCTCCCAGCCCATGTGCTCACCACCGAAGGTCAGCCGCCATCCGTTCAGCCAGCCCGTGGCGCGCAACGGCGAGTGCGGAGCGCGGCGGGTCATCAGCCGCGCGTCGAGATTGCCGGCGTACGCGGCGTAGAGCGACATGCTCCGAGAGTACGGCAGCGAACCCACCCGCCACTCCCGTAACCGGGGGTACTCGGGCCACCCGCGTACGGCGAGAAGGTGACGTGTCGGGGGGTGTCCGCCCGCAGCGGTTGGCGCGTCAACGCGCCCCCGATCTCGAAAGGCCGATTCCGCGCCGTTCCGAGGACGGACACCCCCCGCGCGGCACCGACCCACACCCAACCGCAGGCGACCCACACCGAACCGCAGGCGAACCAAGCACCCCCGCAGCCCCCGGGCGGAAGCATCTTGAAGCGTGCGGGACAATGGGGTACGTGACTCGGATCGTGATCATCGGTGGCGGACCCGGCGGCTATGAAGCGGCGCTGGTGGCAGCGCAGCTCGGCGCGGAGGTGACCGTCGTCGACTGCGACGGTCTGGGCGGGGCGTCGGTGCTGACCGACTGCGTGCCGTCGAAGACCCTTATCGCGACGGCCGAGGTGATGACCACCTTCGACTCGTCGTACGAGGAACTGGGCATCATCGTGGCGGACGACACTCCACCCCTGGAGCAGGCGGCCAGAGTCGTGGGCGTCGACCTCGGCAAGGTCAACCGCCGTGTGAAGCGCCTCGCACTGGCCCAGTCGCACGACATCACCGCCTCCGTGACCCGGGCCGGCGCCCGTGTCATGCGCGGCCGGGGCCGGCTCGACGGCATGCAGGCGATCGACGGTTCCCGCAAGGTGATCGTCAAGGCGGCAGACGGCACCGAGGAGACCCTCGTAGCCGACGCCGTCCTCATCGCGACCGGCGGCCACCCCCGCGAGCTGGACGACGCCCGCCCCGACGGCGAGCGCATCCTGAACTGGACCCAGGTCTACGACCTCACCGAACTCCCCGAAGAGCTGATCGTGGTCGGCTCCGGTGTCACCGGTGCCGAGTTCGCCGGCGCCTACCAGGCCCTGGGCTCCAAGGTCACCCTCGTCTCCTCCCGCGACCGCGTCCTCCCCGGCGAGGACCCGGACGCAGCCGCCGTACTCGAAGACGTCTTCCGGCGCCGCGGCATGAACGTGATGGCCCGCTCCCGCGCCCAGTCCGCCAAACGGGTCGGCGACAAGGTCGAGGTGGTCCTCGCCGACGGCCGCGTCATCACCGGCTCCCACTGCCTGATGGCGGTCGGCGCCATCCCGAACTCCGCGGGCATGGGCCTGGAGGAGGCGGGCGTCAGGCTGCGCGACTCGGGCCACATCTGGACCGACAAGGTCTCCCGTACGACCGCTCCGGGCGTCTACGCGGCCGGTGACGTGACCGGCATCTTCGCGCTCGCCTCGGTGGCCGCGATGCAGGGCCGTATCGCGATGTACCACTTCCTCGGCGACGCGGTGGCCCCCCTCAACCTGAAGACGGTCTCCTCGAACGTCTTCACCGACCCCGAGATCGCGACGGTCGGCTACTCCCAGGCCGACGTCGACGCGGGCAAGATCGACGCCCGCGTCGTCAAGCTCCCCCTCCTCCGCAACCCGCGAGCGAAGATGCAGGGCATCCGCGACGGCTTCGTCAAGATCTTCTGCCGTCCGGGCACCGGGATCATCGTCGGCGGCGTGGTCGTGGCCCCCCGAGCCTCCGAACTGATCCACCCCATCTCGATCGCCGTCGACAACAATCTGACGGTCGAACAGATCGCGAACGCCTTCACCGTCTACCCGTCCCTTTCGGGCTCGATCGCAGAAGTGGCCCGACAGCTGCACACCCGCAAGGCGACGGGCGAAGTCTGAGGCCGCACCGACTCCCCGCTGGTCACGGGGAGTTGCCGCCCATTCGTACGGCATAGGCGCCGGGACTAACCCCTATACCACTTCTCGCCCCCCTGTGCGAACAACTTCTGCTATTCACCGCAAACAGCTGAAAGCAGACGGTCGTTGGGGTTACTGTCAGTTTCGTGTTCGCTGCAGAACGTCGCCAATTGATCCTCGAAATGGTGCGAGCGAATGGGGCTGTATCGCTCCGTGAGCTCGCCCGCGTCGTCCAGACCTCAGAAGTGACCGTACGGCGGGACGTGCGCGCACTGGAGGCAGAAGGACTCCTCGACCGCCGGCACGGCGGTGCGGTATTGCCGGGCGGGTTCACGCGGGAGTCCGGCTTTCCGCAGAAATCGCATCTCGCGACCGCCGAGAAGACGGCCATCGCCGATCTCGCCGCGAGCTTCGTCGAAGAAGGCGAAGCGATCGTGGTAGGGGCGGGTACCACCACACAGGAGCTGGCCCGCCGGCTCGCCCGGGTCCCCGGACTGACCGTAGTCACCAACTCCCTCCTTGTCGCCCAGGCGTTGGCCCATGCCAACCGCGTGGAGGTCGTGATGACCGGGGGCACCCTGCGCGGTTCCAACTACGCGCTGGTGGGCAGCGGGGCCGAGCAGTCCCTCCAGGGGCTGCGCGTCTCCCGGGCCTTCCTCTCCGGAAGCGGGCTCACCGCCGAACGCGGTCTCTCCACGTCCAACATGCTCTCGGCGTCCGTCGACCGGGCCCTCGTGCAGGCGGCGGCCGAGGTCGTCGTCCTCGCGGATCACACCAAGCTCGGTACGGACACCATGTTCCAGACCGTGCCCACGGACGTGATCACCCGCCTCGTCACCGACGAGCCCCCGGGCCACGACGACCGCGCCGCCACGGAGTTGCAGGCCCTTGCCGATCAGGGGGTGCAGATCGCCGTGGCCGGCGCGGCCGGAGGCCAGGGGGGTGATCAGGCCCCGACGCGGGAACAACGCCGCCGGGACGTACCCCTTCCGGCACCGCGACGGGGTCAAGTACCGGGGCTGCGCTCGGCGGGCGTACTCACTGGGGAGTCTCCTGAGCGGGAGCGCGCGGCTAGGGTGGCGGACTTGCGCAGGCGTTGATCGGTTCGGTTTCCAGGTGCGGCGCCGTCGTGGCCGGCCGCGCAGTTCCCCGCGCCCCTAAAAAGCGGCGTGAGTCTAAAGGGGCGCGGGGAACTGCGCGACCAGCCCCCACGGCCCGCACCCGAAGCACTACGGCTTGAGCCCTCGCAGAGTCAACGTCAGCAATCTGTCCGCCAGTTCAGGGTCCCCCGGGTTGCCCTCAGCGGCGAGCGCGATCGCATGCGTCAGCTGAAGCAGATCACCGATCTCGACGTCACCACGCACGTCCCCGGCGTCCTGCGCCCGGGACAGCAACGCACCCCCCGCTTCCCGGATAGGGCTGCTGCACCGGGCCAGGGCAGACGTCTCGTCCTGGCCCACCGCCATCAACGCCCGTGAAAGCCCCCGGTATTCACTCGCGTGCGCCACCATCTCCCGCAACCAGCTCACCAGAGCCACACACGGCTGCGGAGCGTCCCGCAACTCCCGTGAACGCGCGAGGAGTTCACCCACCGCGTCCTCGAAGACCGCGCTCATCAGGGCCTGCCGGTTCGGGAAGTGGCGGTACAGCGTGCCGATGCCGACACCCGCACGCCGGGCCACGTCCTCCAGGGACGCGTCCGTGCCGTGCGCGGCGAAGGACACCCGGGCCTCGGTGAGCAGCCGCTCGTAGTTGCGGCGGGCGTCGGCACGCAGACCCGCCGGCGGCCTGGCTGTGTCAGCCACGGGTCCCACCTGCCCTCCTCGGCGCGATACAGCGCGATACGGCGTTGTCCCGTCACATTACAGAGGTGCCCGGCGGACAGGCTGTTCCTGTCGGCCGGGCACCCCTGGACGTACCGCCGGATCAGTCCTTGATCTCGCAGATCGCGGCGCCGGACGTGATGGACGCACCGACCTCCGCGCCGAGGCCCTTGATCGTGCCGGACTTGTGCGCGTTCAGCGGCTGTTCCATCTTCATCGCTTCGAGGACGACGATGAGGTCGCCCTCCTTGACCTCCTGGCCCTCCTCGACCGCGACCTTGACGATCGTGCCCTGCATCGGCGAGGCGAGGGTGTCGCCGGAGGCGACGGGGCCGGACTTCTTGGCCGCCCGGCGCTTGGGCTTGGCCCCGGCGGCGAGGCCGGTGCGGGCCAGCGACATGCCGAGCGAGACCGGCAGGGAGACCTCAAGGCGCTTGCCGCCGACCTCGACGACGATCGTCTCGCGGTCCGCGTCCTCGTCCGCCTCGGCGTCCGTGGGGGCCGCGAAGGGCTTGATGTCGTTGACGAACTCGGTCTCGATCCAGCGGGTGTGGACCGTGAACGGCTCGGCGGAACCGGTCAGTTCAGGAGCGAACGCCGGGTCCTTCACCACCGCGCGGTGGAAGGGGATCGCCGTGGCCATGCCCTCGACCCGGAACTCCTCCAGCGCCCGCGCGGCACGCTGCAGCGCCTGCTCGCGGGTCGCGCCGGTCACGATCAGCTTGGCCAGCAGCGAGTCCCACGCCGGACCGATCACCGAGCCCGACTCGACACCGGCGTCCAGCCGGACACCCGGCCCGGACGGCGGGGCGAACGTGGTGACGGTGCCGGGCGCGGGCAGGAAGCCCCGGCCCGGGTCCTCGCCGTTGATGCGGAACTCGAAGGAATGGCCACGCAGTTCGGGATCGCCGTAACCGAGTTCCTCGCCGTCCGCGACACGGAACATCTCGCGCACGAGGTCGATGCCGGCGACCTCCTCGGTGACCGGGTGCTCCACCTGGAGGCGGGTGTTGACCTCAAGGAAGGAGATCGTGCCGTCCTGGCCGACGAGGAACTCGACGGTCCCGGCGCCGACGTAGCCGGCCTCCTTCAGGATCGCCTTGGACGACGAGTACAGCTCGGCGACCTGCTCGTCGGAGAGGAAGGGCGCGGGCGCCTCCTCGACCAGCTTCTGGTGCCGGCGCTGGAGGGAGCAGTCACGCGTCGATACGACGACCACGTTGCCGTGGGTGTCGGCCAGGCACTGGGTCTCCACGTGCCGGGGCTTGTCGAGGTAGCGCTCGACGAAGCACTCGCCGCGGCCGAAGGCGGCGACCGCCTCGCGGACCGCGGAGTCGTACAGCTCGGGAACCTCTTCGAGCGTGCGGGCCACCTTCAGACCGCGACCGCCGCCACCGAAGGCGGCCTTGATCGCGATGGGCAGCCCGTGCTGCTCGGCGAACGCGACGACCTCGTCCGAGCCCGACACGGGGTCCGGCGTACCGGCCACCAGCGGGGCACCGGCGCGCTGCGCGATGTGCCGGGCGGCGACCTTGTCACCGAGGTCCCGGATCGCCTGCGGCGGCGGGCCGATCCAGATCAGGCCGGCGTCGAGCACCGCCTGCGCGAACTCGGCGTTCTCGGACAGGAAGCCGTAGCCGGGGTGGACGGCGTCGGCACCGGACTCACGGGCCGCGTTCAGGACCTTCTCGATGTCCAGGTAGCTGCTCGCCGGTGTGTCACCGCCGAGGGCGAACGCCTCATCCGCGGCGCGGACATGCAGAGCGTCCCGGTCCGGGTCGGCGTATACGGCCACGCTCGCGATCCCGGCATCCCGGCAGGCCCGGGCAACGCGGACAGCGATTTCGCCACGATTGGCGATGAGCACCTTGCGCACGATTGAGGCTCCCTCCTTGAAACAAGCCGAGTTTAGGGACTGCCGACACGGCGCATCGACCCGTCCCCTGTGGTGAGCTTGCCCACACGGAGCGTGATGCGAGGCCCGCTCGACCCGCGAAATCCCTTGTCGCACCTCGGTACGCAGGACTCCTCGGGGAAACCCTAGCCCTCCGGTGTGGTCAAGGTCTCTGTGAGAGCGTGCCGCGCGCCACGCCGTTTCTTTGTGGAGTCCCTACGAATGGCCCAATGATTCTTTGCCCCTGACGCAACCCTTGTCCCGAGGTTTACCCGTTAGTAGCGTTCGGGATGTCTCGAACGGAAGTGGGTGGGGGCCGGTGGTGCGCAGACCGGTGGCATGGATCTTGGCGGTCGTCCTCTTCGTGGAGGCGTTCGGAGTGGCCGCGCTGAACTGGTTCCTGGGGATCGTCGCCGACCGCCAGAACATGTCCCTGGCCGGCATCGACCCGGACGCGATGTCCGTCTCGTCGAAGGTGGGAGGAGTGGTCTTCGGCCTCTACTTCCTGCTGTGCGCCGTGGTCGCCCTGCTGGTCGCGGTGCGCGACCGGGCCCCGGCCGGCCTCGGCCGCATCCTGCTCATCAGCGTGGCCGTCGTGCACGGGCTGCTGGGCGCGTTCGCCTGGGCCATGCTGGAGGACAACAAGGCCGCGTTCGTGTTCATGGTGGTGGTGCTCGGCCTCGTCGTCCTGCTCCTGATGACCTACGACCGTCTGGAGGGGCCCTCGGACGCGGCACCGGCATCGGACGGCCCGCGCGGCTCGGACGGCCCCAAGGACCCCGAGCAGCCCGACCAGGACCCGGCGCCGATCGTCCCGCCACCGGCCCCCAGCCCCTCCTGATCGCTAGTTGTCCCGGGGCGTCCACAACTCCGTGATGCCGACGCCCAGTTGACCCAGCAGACGCCGAACGAGCGGCAGGCTGATGCCGATCACGTTGCCGTGGTCGCCGTCGATGCCCTCGATGAACGGCGCCGAACGGCCGTCCAGGGTGAACGCCCCGGCGACGTAAAGGGGTTCGCCCGAGGCGACGTACGCGGCGATCTCGGCGTCGGTCGGCTCGCCGAAGCGGACGACGGTCGACGCGGTCGCCGAGACGTACCGGCCGCTCGTCGTGTCGTAGACGCAGTGGCCGGTCTGGAGTGTGCCGGCCCGGCCGCGCATCGACTTCCAGCGGGCGGTGGCCTCCTCGGCGTCGGCGGGCTTGCCGAGGGCTTCGCCGTCGAGGTCGAGCACCGAGTCGCAGCCGATCACCAGAGCGCCCTTGACCTCGGGCTTCGCGGCGACGACGGAGGCCTTCGCCTCGGCGAGCGCGAGGGCGAGGTCGGCCGGGGTGGAGGCTGAGACCGCGTCCTCGTCCACCCCGCTCACGATCACCTCGGGGTCCAGTCCCGCCTGGCGCAGGAGTCCCAGCCGGGCGGGGGACTGGGAGGCGAGCACGAGGCGGCGGCGCGGCTGATCTGTCATACGACCAGGGTATCGGCGGCGCCCCGGCCGCCTACGCCAGTCCGAGCACGATCATCGCCAGCACCATCGCGAGTGCCATGAGTATGCCGAGCCGCCGCAACAT
This sequence comes from Streptomyces sp. NPDC050548, assembly GCF_044457385.1. Taxonomy (NCBI): domain Bacteria; kingdom Bacillati; phylum Actinomycetota; class Actinomycetes; order Kitasatosporales; family Streptomycetaceae; genus Streptomyces; species Streptomyces sp. NPDC050548. The sequence continues at coordinate 495,886 of NZ_JBITGV010000001.1, read as the reverse complement.
GACCTGCATCTCCCGCAGGTCCTCTGGAGGTTCGTCATCGGGGTCGGACCACAGCATGTCACTAGCGTGCGGCTTGGCAGGGGGCGGCGCCTGAGTACGGGTACTTAAATTCGTGCCCGGGATTTGTGCTGTTGTGCGCGGTTCCCCGCGCCCCTGAAAGTAAGACCGCTTAGCCCGGCCAGAAAGTGCGAGTCCATGCACTCGGCCCCGGGATCGGGAGCCGCGCCGTCGCGATCCTCGACGGGTCCGACCACGCGTCCCGTTGCCTCGGTGCGCCGGGCGGTGTGGTTGTCGCCGCCGCGGCGCGGGCTCTGACCACCGCCAGGGCGGCGGCCAGTTCCTCCGGGGTCGGGTTGCCTCTTACGACTTTGATGTTCATGGAGGCCGCTCCTCTACAGGGGGATGTTGCCGTGCTTCTTGGGGGGCAACGACTCGCGCTTGGTGCGGAGTTGGCGCAGGCCCCGGACCACGTGGCGGCGGGTGTCGGAGGGGAGGACGACCGCGTCGATGTAGCCGCGCTCGGCCGCGATGTAGGGGTTGAGGAGGGTGTCCTCGTACTCCTGGATGAGGCGGGCGCGCACCGCGTCCAGGTCCTCGCCCGCCGCCTCCGCCTCGGCGAGCGTGCGGCGGTGCAGGATGTTGACCGCGCCCTGGGCGCCCATGACGGCGATCTGGGCGGTCGGCCAGGCGAGGTTGAGGTCGGCGCCCAGGTGCTTGGAGCCCATGACGTCGTAGGCGCCGCCGAAGGCCTTGCGGGTGATCACCGTGATCAGCGGGACCGTCGCCTCCGCGTACGCGTAGATCAGCTTCGCGCCTCTGCGGATGATGCCGTAGTGCTCCTGGTCGACGCCCGGGAGGAAGCCGGGGACGTCGACGAAGGTGAGGACCGGGACGTTGAACGCGTCGCAGGTGCGGACGAAGCGCGCCGCCTTCTCTGACGCGTCGATGTCCAGGCAACCCGCGAACTGCATGGGCTGGTTGGCGACGATGCCGACCGGGCGGCCCTCGACCCGGCCGAAGCCGGTGAGGATGTTCGGTGCGAACAGCGCCTGCGTCTCGAAGAACTCGGCGTCGTCCAGGACGTGTTCGATCACCGTGTGCATGTCGTACGGCTGGTTCGCGCTGTCCGGGACCAGGGTGTCCAGCTCGCGGTCCTCGTCCGTGACGGCGAGGTCCGCCTCCTCGGGGAACGCCGGGGGCTCGGACAGGTTGTTGGAGGGCAGGTACGACAGCAGCTGCTTGATGTACTCGATCGCGTCCTTCTCGTCGCCCGCCATGTGATGGGCCACACCCGAGACCGAGTTGTGGGTGCGCGCGCCGCCCAGCTCCTCGAAGCCCACGTCCTCTCCGGTGACCGTCTTGATGACGTCCGGGCCGGTGATGAACATGTGCGAGGTCTGGTCGACCATCACCGTGAAGTCGGTGATCGCGGGGGAGTAGACCGCGCCGCCCGCGCACGGGCCCACGACGAGGGAGATCTGCGGGATCACGCCGCTCGCGTGGGTGTTGCGGCGGAAGATCTCGCCGTACGCCCCGAGCGAGGCCACGCCCTCCTGGATGCGGGCGCCGCCGGAGTCGTTGATGCCGATGACCGGGCAGCCGGTCTTCAGCGCGAAGTCCATCACCTTGACGATCTTCTGGCCGTAGACCTCGCCCAGGGCGCCGCCGAAGACCGTGAAGTCCTGGGAGAACACGGCGATGGGGCGGCCGTCGACCGTGCCGTAGCCCGAGACGACACCGTCGCCGTAGGGGCGGTTCTTCTCCAGGCCGAAGTCCGTGGACCGGTGCCGGGTGAACTCGTCGAACTCGACGAAGGAGTCCTCGTCGAGGAGCAGCTCGATCCGCTCACGGGCCGTCAACTTGCCCTTGGCGTGCTGCTTTTCGACCGCTCGTGCCGAGCCCGCGTGCGTCGCCTCCTGGGTGCGGCGCCGAAGATCCGCGATCTTCCCGGCGGTGGTGTGGATGTCGATCTCTTGAGGCGCTTCCGGCTCGGACATCGGGATTACGGCTCCCTGCCTGCTCAAAAGGGGGGACGGTTACTCATTCGTAGAGTAGTGGCGGGCCTACCGATCGGCAGTGCGGCGTACAACACACCTAGGGTGGCTTGCATGACGCCGCGAGATGCCTCAGACGAGAACAGCAGTCGTTGGTCCGATCTGGACCGTCCACCGCTCAACGGCGCCGCGCTGCGCAAGGGCCTGGTGCGCGACGGCGGTCACGCGGGCCTCTACTGCGACATCGAGGTCGTGCAGCGCACCGGGTCCACCAACGCCGACCTGGTCGCCCGCGCGGTCGCGGGGGACGCCGACGAGGGCGCGGTCCTGGTCGCCGAGGAGCAGACCGCCGGGCGCGGGCGCCTCGACCGGCAGTGGACGGCACCGGCCCGCTCCGGGCTCTTCTTCTCCGTCCTCCTGAAGCCTGGCGACGTCCCCGTGTCCCGCTGGGGCTGGCTCCCGCTGCTCACCGGTGTCGCCGTCGCCACGGGGCTGTCCCGGACGGCCGGCGTCGATACGGCACTCAAGTGGCCCAACGACCTGCTGGTGACTGTCGGTGGCGAGGAACGCAAGGCCGGCGGCATCCTCGCCGAGCGCGCCGGGGACGACGCCGTGATCATCGGCGTCGGCATCAACGTCACCCTCCGTGAGGACGAGCTGCCCGTGCCGCAGGCGGCCTCCCTGGCCCTGGCCGGGGCCGTCGCCACGGACCGCGACCCCCTGCTGCGGGCGGTCCTGCGGTCCCTGGAGCACTGGTACGACAAGTGGCGCGCGGCGGGCGGCGACCCGGTGGAGAGCGGCCTCCAGGAGACCTACGCGGCCGGCTGCGCCACGCTGGGCCGGACCGTGCGGGCCGAGCTGCCCGGGGACCGGTCGATCACCGGGGAGGCCGTCGCCATCGACGGGGACGGGCGGCTGGTGCTCGCGACGGAGGACGGCGTGCAGGAGCCCGTGGGGGCGGGCGACATCGTGCATCTGCGCCCCGCATGACCCCGACCGCTCTTGTGGCAGCTTTGTCCCCGTGACTCACGGAGTGAGCTGGCCCACACCTGCCGTAGCATTGGGCCCGGTCGATACCTGACCGTGGCAGATCGGAAGGGCAGCAGGCGTGACCGTCGACGACACGGGCTCCGGCGCGGACGCGGACGGCCGGGTGGACCCCGATGCCGCCGGTGGCCGGGCCGACCCCTATGCCGCCGATCCCGGCGAAGACCCCCTCGCGCTGCGCCTCGAAGGGCTGATCCTGGGCGCGGAGCGCCGCTACACCCCGTTCCAGGCGGCCCGTACCGCCGGTGTCTCCATGGAGCTGGCCACCCGTTTCTGGCGCGCCATGGGCTTCGCCGACGTGGGCCAGGCCAAGGCGTTCACGGAGGCGGACGTCCTCGCGCTGCGCCGCCTCGCCGGTCTGGTCGAGGCGGGGCTGCTGAGCGAGGCGATGGCCGTACAGGTGGCCCGCTCCACCGGGCAGACCACCGCGCGGCTGGCAGGCTGGCAGATGGACTCGTTCCTGGAGGGCCTGACCGAGCCGCCCGAGCCCGGGATGTCGCGCACCGAGGTGACGTACCCGATCATCGAGCTGCTGCTGCCCGAGCTGGAGGAGTTCCTCGTCTACGTGTGGCGGCGCCAGCTCGCCGCCTCGGCCGGCCGGGTCGTCCAGGCCAGTGACGACGAGGAGATGGTCGACCGGCGCCTCGCGGTGGGCTTCGCCGACCTGGTGGGCTTCACACGGCTGACCCGTCGTATGGAGGAAGAAGAACTCGGCGAGCTGGTCGAGGCCTTCGAGACCACCGCCGCCGACCTCGTGGCCGCGCGCGGCGGCCGGCTCATCAAGACCCTCGGTGACGAGGTGCTGTTCTCCGCGGACGACGCCGGGGTCGCCGCCGAGATCGCGCTGCGCCTGATCGAGACCATGGCCCACGACGAGACGATGCCCGAACTCCGCGTCGGCATCGCCTTCGGCACGGTCACGACCCGCATGGGCGATGTCTTCGGCACGACCGTGAACCTCGCCTCGCGGCTCACCTCGATAGCCCCCCGTGACGCCGTCCTCGTCGACAGCGCCTTCGCGGAGGAGCTCATCCGCAGCGGCGAGGCGCCCGCCTCCGAGGCGGAGGCGGCCGAGGCCGCGGCGACCGCCGAGAAGGAGGGCGAGGAGCCCCCGACGTACCGTTTCGCGCTTCAGCCGATGTGGCAGCGGCCGGTGCGGGGGCTGGGCGTGGTGGAACCCTGGCTGCTGACCCGCCGGGACTCGGCTCCCGCGTAACGGTCTCGTCAGGGCGCGATCCCCAGTTGGCGCAGGATGCCGAGTTCGTCGGGGCGGTTCCAGCGCTCGACGATGTGGCCGTCGCGGATCCTGAAGATGTTGGTTCCGTGCAGGGTCAGGGGGCGGCCCTCGGCCGGGGCCGGCACCCCGAGCAGCTCACCGCGCTGTGTCCCGCCGGCGGTGAAGTGCTCGACGACCAGGTCGTCCTCGGCGATCATCAGGTCCGGCTCGCTGTGCCAGTCGGGACACGCCTCCCGGAACAGCGCGCCGGCGGTGCGGAAGCCTTCGCGGTCGCCGGGGCCGTTGAACGGGGGGTCGTGGTCGACGAAGTCCTCGGCGAGATACTCGTCGACCGCGCCGAGGTCGCCCTTGGTGAACAGCGCGTCGATGAACGCGTGCACCAGGTCCTTGTTCTGCGTGAGGGTGGTCTCTGAGGTGCTCATGTCTTCAGTCTCGCGCCGTCCGTAAAACGGCACAAACGGGGCTCTTGGTGGTCAGTTCCGGTGCACCAGTGGGTCCACGCAGAGGCCGATGATCGGTACGCACAGGCTTGGTCGACTCGGCGCCGGGGCGGGGGAGTTGGCAGTCCGGCCGGGGGTCGGCGCGGGTGTCGGCTCCGGGGCCGGTGCCGCGCTTGTCGCGGGGGCTTGGGGGCTCGGTGCGGTGACTGGGGTCCGGGGCTGTGGGGTGTCCTGTGCTGTCGTCGCCTCGGGGGCGGTCGTGGGTGCCGTCGTCGTGTACGGAGTCGGTACGACGCCGTAAGCCGTGGTCGGGGTCGCGCTCGCGCCGCCCATCACCGACGTCGCGGAGGGGATCGCGGTGGGGATCGCGGACGGGAACGCCGTCGGGTCGGCGCTGATCGTGGCGGCGGCGTTGGCCGGGTGTCCGGCGCTCTGCTCCGCGTCGGCGTCCGGGCTCGGTTCCGCCTCCGCCGTGCCCACTCCGCCGACCCCGGACTCGGGCGTCAGCCGTACGAGGCTCAGCACCCCGGCGGCCACGGCGAGCCCGCCGAAGGCCAGCAGGACCTTGCGGGGGCGGGGGCGGCGGTGCCGGCCCCGGGGGAGGACGGGTGGCGTTACGTTCGCGGTGTCCTCGGCCCGCTCCGCCTGCGTGGTCGTCGTCACGATCCCTCCCCTGTCGTGTGGCGGACGCACGTTATGCGCTTCTCCGGGCGGTGCGGCGGGAGTTGGGCGCCATGTCACCCGAACGGGGAAGGCCCGTGCGATGATCGGGGCGAGTTCTGTTAACCCGCGTTAACCAGGAGGGCGTCATGAGCGAGGAACGGTTCGGGGAGTTCGTGCTGGTGCGGCGGCAGGAGTACGTCGCCGAACTCGTTCTGGACCGGCCCAAGGCCATGAACGCCGTCTCCACCGCGATGGCCGGGTCCATCGCGGCGGCCTGTGCGGCGCTGGCGGCGGACCGGGACGTCCGGGTGACTGTGGTGACCTCCTCGCACGAGCGGGCGTTCTGTGTCGGCGCCGACCTCAAGGAGCGCAACTCGCTCACCGACGCGGAGCTGGTACGGCAGCGGCCGGTCGCCCGGGGTGCGTACACCGGTGTCCTGGAACTCCCGATGCCCACGATCGCCGCCGTGCACGGCTTCGCGCTGGGCGGTGGCTTCGAACTCGCCCTGTCCTGCGACCTGATCGTGGCGGACGGCACTGCCGTGGTGGGGCTGCCGGAGGTGTCGGTGGGTGTCATTCCGGGGGGTGGGGGGACGCAGTTGCTGCCTCGGCGGGTGGGTGCGGCTCGGGCGGCCGAACTCATCTTCACCGCACGGCGGTTGGAGGCGGCCGAGGCGGCGGGGCTGGGGCTCGTGGACGTCCTGGTGGAGGCGGGGCGGGATCGCGAGGAGGCGCTGGCCCTGGGTGCGCGCATCGCCGCGAACTCGCCGGTCGGGCTGCGGGCGGCCAAGCGGGCGCTGCGGCTCGGGCACGGGCTGGATCTGCGTGCCGGGCTTGAGGTGGAGGACGCGGCGTGGCGGTCGGTGGCGTTCTCGGGGGACCGGGCGGAGGGTGTGGCGGCGTTCAACGAGAAGCGGAAGCCGGAGTGGCCCGGTGAGTAGGGGCGGCTACCCCGCGTAGACACCTGTTCGCCGCATCAATGTCCCGATATGCGGCAAATCTCCCTAGCCTGGGACGATGGGTGAGGACAGGCGGCTGGCCGCCGTGGTGGAGCTGGCGCAGGGGATGGCGGCGGCGCACACCCCGCGCGAGTCCTGGCGGGCGGCGGCGACCGGGGCGTGCCGGGCGCTGGCGGGGAGTTTCGCCGCGTTGTCGGTGTGGGAGCGGGAGCTGGGGCGGCTGCGGGTTCTCGTCAACGTGGGGGAGCGGGCGGCGGGCGAGGAGGAGTTCCCGGACGGCGAGACCTATCCGGTGCATCAGTTCCCGGAGATCACCGAGTTCCTGCACGAGCGGTGGGCCGGCGGCGGTGAGCCCAACGCCTGGGTCGAGACCGCGGAGGGCCCGGCCGCGGGCAGCCCCGGGTACTGCCATCAGCGGGTGGCGGCGCTACGGCGTCGTAGGCGCGGCTGCTGTGTGATCGCGCCGATCGTGCTGCACGGGCGGGCGTGGGGCGAGCTGTATGTGGCGCGGCCGGTCGGTGCGGCCGTGTTCGACCGGGGGGACGCTGACTTCGCGACGGTGCTGGCGTCTGTGGTGGCGGCGGGGATCGCGCAGACCGAGCGGCTGGAGGAGGCCAGGCGGCTCGCCTTCACGGACGCGCTCACGGGGCTCGCCAATCGGCGTGCGGTCGATGTACGGCTCGACGAGGCGGTCGAGCGGCATCGGCGCGACGGGGTTGTGGTCAGCCTTGTCGTCTGCGATCTCAACGGGCTCAAGCGCGTCAACGACACCCGCGGGCACGCGGTCGGGGACCGGCTGCTGGAACGCTTCGGGTCGGTGCTGTCGCTGTGCGGGGCGATGCTGCCGGGCGCGCTCGCCGCGCGGCTCGGCGGGGACGAGTTCTGTCTGCTCGCGGTCGGGCCGCCCGCCGACGAGGTGGTCGACGCGGCGGACGAACTCTGCCGTCGCGCCGCCGAGTTGGAGCTCGGCGAGGGTGTCGCCTGCGGGGTCGCGTCGACCGAGGACCCGATCGGGGCGGTACGGTCCGGCCGTCGGCTGTTCCGGCTGGCGGACGCGGCCCAGTACCGTGCGAAGGCGCTGCGCGCGGACCGGCCGGTGGTTGCCGGGCGTGGCGGTCCGGACGATCCGGTGGTGCGGCTTGCCGACTCGCCTACCCCGGAGCTGCCGGCGGAGCGGCGCCGCTTCCGGGGCCGCCGGGCGTGAGGGGTGGTTCGCCTTGCGTTGGGTGTGGGTCGGTGCCGCGCCGGGGGGTGTCCGTCCTCGGAACGGCGCGGAATCGGTCTCGCAAGATATTGGGGGTGTTGACGCGCCAACCGCTGTGGGCGGACACCCCCCGACACGGCACCTTCGCGCCGTACGCGGGTGGCGGCCCTCCCGGGCCAGCGACCTATCTGTAAGGGTCTAAGTGGGTACCCGGTAGTGACACTGTCGCATTCAATGCGTACGCTCCTGAATATGGATATGCACACTGTGGTGGTGGGGACGTCGGGGGTCACCGCGTCCGACGTTCTTGCCGTGGCGCGCGGGGGCGCCCGGATCGAGCTTTCGGCCGAGGCCGTCGCGGCGCTCGCCGCGGCGCGCGAGATCGTGGACGCGCTGGCCGCCAAGCCGGAGCCCGTGTACGGCGTGAGCACCGGGTTCGGGGCGCTGGCGTCCCGGCACATCAGCCCGGAGATGCGGGCTCAGTTGCAGCGCAACATCGTCCGCTCGCATGCCGCGGGGATGGGGCCGCGGGTGGAGCGGGAGGTCGTGCGCGCTCTGATGTTCCTGCGGCTCAAGACTGTGTGCTCGGGGCACACCGGGGTGCGGCCCGAGGTCGCGCAGACCATGGCCGATGTGCTGAATGCCGGGATCACGCCCGTCGTCCACGAGTACGGTTCTCTCGGGTGCTCCGGTGACCTCGCCCCGCTCTCTCACTGCGCCCTCACACTCATGGGCGAGGGCGATGCGGAGGGGCCGGATGGGGTTGTGCGCCCTGCTGGTGAACTGCTCGCCGAGGCCGGCATTGCCCCCGTCGAACTCCGCGAGAAGGAGGGCCTCGCCCTTCTCAACGGCACCGACGGGATGCTCGGCATGCTGGTCATGGCGCTCGCCGATCTGGACATGCTCTACAAGTCCGCCGACGTCACGGCCGCGCTGTCGCTGGAGGCGCTGCTCGGTACCGACAAGGTGCTCGCGCCCGAGTTGCATGCCATTCGGCCGCATCCCGGGCAGGCCGCCAGTGCCGCCAACATGCTTGCCGTGCTTGACGGTTCGGAGCTGACCGGGCACCACCAGGACGACGCGCCCCGGGTGCAGGACGCGTATTCGGTGCGGTGTGCTCCGCAGGTCGCGGGTGCGGGGCGGGACACGATCGCGTATGCCCGGGTGGTTGCGGAAAGGGAGTTGGCTTCGGCTGTCGACAATCCTGTTGTGCTGCCTGATGGTCGGGTGGAGTCCAACGGCAACTTCCATGGTGCGCCGGTGGCTTACGTTCTGGACTTTCTTGCCATCGCTGCCGCCGATCTCGGTTCTATCGCCGAGCGGCGTACCGACCGGCTGCTCGACAAGAACCGGTCGCACGGGCTGCCGCCGTTTCTCGCGGACGACGCCGGTGTCGACTCCGGGCTGATGATCGCCCAGTACACGCAGGCCGCGCTGGTGAGTGAGATGAAGCGGCTGGCCGTGCCTGCTTCCGTTGATTCGATTCCGTCCTCCGCCATGCAGGAGGACCACGTCTCCATGGGGTGGTCGGCCGCGCGTAAGTTGCGCACTGCTGTCGGCAACCTCACTCGGATCATCGCGGTCGAGCTGTACGCGGCCACGCGTGCCGTGGAGTTGCGGGAGGGGCTGGCTCCGGCGCCTGCGTCCCGGGCGGTCATCGATGCCGTGCGGGCGGCGGGGGTCGAGGGTCCGGGGCCGGATCGGTTCCTGTCTCCGGACCTGGCGGCGGCGGAGGCGTTCGTGCGTGACGGGCTTGTGGTGGAGGCCGTGGAGAAGGTCACCGGGCCGCTGCTGTAGGGGAGTTGGGGCCCGGGCGTGGCAACGGCCGGGCCCCGTACGTCACTTCAGCTTGGCGGACTGGGCGGTGACCACCGCGGCCGGCACCGTGTAGGCCTTGTCGGCGACCATCGCGCCGATGTTCATCGTGTAGTACGTCGCGACGACGTTCCCCTGGCGGACGACCTCGGCGTGCGCGACGGAGGTCGTGCCGTCCGTTTTGTCCGGCTCGCCGTACACCGCGTAGGCCACCGACTCGTCGCCGGTTCCCGAGCCCTTCTCGGTGCTGATCTTGGTGAACTTCTGCTCTTCGCCGCCGGCCGTCCCCGTGAAGCCACCGGCGCAGCCCTTGACCGCGTCGGACACGGCCTTAAAGGCCTTCTCGGCGCCGTCACCGTCGTACGACGAGAGCCCGACCATCGTCAGGTCGATGCTCATGGAGTCGGTGAGGGCCTTCTCGACGTCGTCGCCGCTCAGGTCGTCCAGGTCGGTGGTGGCGGCGGCCGACGGCTTCTTGTCCGCGGTGGCCATGCGGTTGGTCTCCGTGGGTGCGTCGGCCGGGGCGACGCCGCTCAGGACGTAGAGCAGGGGCTTGCACTTCTCGTCGGCCTTGATGCCGCTCTTGCCGCCGGGGATCGACTCGCCCGCCTCGATCTTGTAGCCGTCGACATCGCCCTGAGCGAGGGCCAGCTTCTTCAACTCCGCGGCGGTGAGCGCCTTGGCGGTGTTCTTCCCGGAACCCTGCGCGGTGTTCTCGGCGTCGCTCTTCGCGTCGTCCGAACCGCCGTCGGAGCAGCCGGTGATGAGGGTCAGCGACAGTGCGCCCACCGCGACGGTGACGCACAGCCGTATGCCCGATGATCTCTTCATGAGCGGACTATGAAGCTTGCGTCAAGCAATCGTCAAGCAAGTTAAAACCCGAGGCGCTCCCGCCGTACCGAATACGCCACGAAACCGGCGCCCAGGCCGAGGAAAATGGTCCCGCCGACGATGTACGGCGTGGTGTCCGGGCTTCCGGTGTCGGCGAGGTGGGTGTCGTCCGAGAAGGTGGTGACGGCGGTCGAGGTCACCCTTGCCTGCTGGGTGGCCTGGGAGGTTGGCGTCGCCGAAGTCTCCACTCTCACCTGGTCGGTCACCGTCGCGTTGGCGGAGGGGACGAACCACAGGGCGCCCAGCAGGGTGCCCGCGGCGGTGGCGGTCAGCATCGTTCGGCGAGCGGTTGACACGGAATATCGATCCCCTTGTGGCGCTGGCGAATTGGCCGTGTGGAGCGATGCTAATGAACTCTGCGGGTCGTGGGAAAGTCACGGGAGCTGTGGGTCGTACGCTCCCGGCATGACCACTCCAGAGACATCACGTTTTGTACGCCTTCGTGTCGAACTCGTTCTTGAAGTCGAGAACGAGGACGCCGTGACCAAGGCCGCGCTGGCCAAGATCGCCGACGATCCGGAACTGCCCGGTGACGAACGGACGCACGCCGAGAGCGCTGTGACGGAAGACACCGCCGAGGCCCTCGCCTATCTCGTGGACCCGTTCGACCTGGTCGGCGAGATGCCGGGGGTCGAACTGGCCCAGGCCTCATGGAGCAGTGAGGAGATCGACTACGACCCGGATTCGCCGGATTGGGACCTCGACGAGGATGATGTCGACGGCGATGAGGAAGCAGACGGGACGGCAGTGGCCGGCTGAGCCGTGCGCGGGAGCGTATGACCCCGGGCGGCAACCGCTGTCCGGGGTTTCGTCGTCTCAGCGGTTTCCGGGCGTCACGGTGGACGTGGTGTGCCCCACAGATAGTGGGGAAGCGGAACGGGATGCACCAGTCGTAGCGTTGGATTCTTAAGAACTGTTTAACGGGGCGCTCGGGTTTTTGGTGATTCGGCAACGATGGAGAAGCGTGTGATGACGGACAGTAAGCGGCGCAGGGGTCTTGCGGCCGCGTCCGCACTGCTCGGCGGTGTGCTCGTGCTCACGGCGTGTTCCGGCAGCGACGACAAGTCGTCCGGCAGCGATTCGAGCCAGAGTTCACAGTCGAAGGCCGACGAGGCGGCGGCGAAGAAGTCGTCCGAGGCCCAGATCAAGATCACACCGGCGGACGGTTCGGACAACGCCTCCATCAACAACTCGGCCGCCGTCACCGTCAGCAAGGGCACGCTCACGGCCGTGACGATGACGACCGCGGACGGTACGGCCGTCGCGGGCACCATCTCCGCCGACAAGTTGAGCTGGAAGCCCAGCGCCCAGCTGGAGCGGTCTACGACCTACAAGGTCGCGGCGACCGCCAAGGACTCCGCCGGTCTCGCCGCCCACGAGAACGCCTCCTTCACCACGGTCTCCCCGGCCAACAGCTTCATAGGGAACTTCACTCCCGAGGACGGTTCCACGGTCGGCGTCGGCATGCCGGTCTCGATCAACTTCAACAAGGCGATCACCAACAAGGCCGCCGTCCAGAAGGGCGTCACCGTCACCTCCACCAGCGGTCAGGAGGTCGTCTGCCACTGGTTCAACACCCAGCGGATGGACTGCCGCCCCGAGGACTACTGGAAGGAGAACTCCACCGTCACGCTGAAGCTCGCGCTCGACGGCGTCGAGGGCGCCTCCGGGGTCTACGGCGTGCAGCAGAAGACGGTCACCTTCCACATCGGCCGCAACCAGGTCTCGTACGTCGACGCGAAGACCAAGCAGATGAAGGTCGAGCAGGACGGCAAGGTCGTCAAGACCATCCCGATCTCGGCCGGTTCCCCCGAGAACACCACGTACAACGGCCAGATGGTGATGTCCGAGAAGTTCGTCCAGACCCGGATGAACGGCGCGACGGTCGGCTTCACGGACGACGACGGCAAGGGCGAGTACGACATCAAGGACGTCCCCCACGCCATCCGCCTCACCAGCTCGGGCACGTTCATCCACGGCAACTACTGGGGCTCGCCGTCCGTCTTCGGCAGCGTCAACACCAGCCACGGCTGCGTGGGCCTGCAGGACGTGAAGGGCGCGGGCGACAAGAACATGCCGGCGGCGTGGTTCTACAACAACTCGATCGTGGGTGACGTCGTCGTCATCTCCAACACGGGTGACAAGACGGTGGCCCCGGACAACGGCCTCAACGGCTGGAACATGGACTGGGCCCAGTGGAAGGCGGGTTCGGCGGTCTGACCCGCCAACTCCGTTTGGCTTGAAGGCGGTTGCCCCCTCGGCCGGGGGTGACCGCCTTTTCTGCTGCCCTGCTCAAGTGGTCGGCGGCATATGTGAGTTGACGGCAATATCCGTCATAGGACGCGACTTCGGGTGCGCCTCCCTTGTTCCGGGTCCCGTCCCCTCGGGGCCCGGCCCGAAGTGAGGCGGCTCCGGGTACAAAAAAGGCCGCCTCCCTGAGAAAAGGGAGGCGCACCCATGGGACGTCATGCCAGACCAAAGCTGACTCTTGTGTGTCGGTTCACCCGGTTGCTGCCGGAATCGTGGGCCCAACACGTGAGGAGGTGGTGGCTCTGGTGGATCACCAGGTAGCCGGAGGCCCCCAGCAAAATTAGGGGCCTCCGAAGGCTCCTGAGTGAGCCTGAGCCCCTGTCACGGATACCCGCCGTGGCGGGGGCTCGTTCCTCTTCAACGACGACGATACCGGCTACGGCGCCCGCAGCAACCCCGACTCGTCAACAGGGGTCTTGAGTGCGGTGATGAACGGGGCCCAGGCGGTGGCGGTGAGGACGAGGGCGGGGCGGTGGGGGGCCTTTGAGTCGCGGACGGGGACGAGGCCGGGGAGGTTGGCGGCGACCTCGACGCAGTTGCCGCCGCTTCCGTTGCTGTAGCTCGACTTGCGCCAGAGGGCGGCGCCGGGGAAGTCGCTGGCGATCTCTACGCAGTTGCCGCCGTCCCCGTTGCTGTAGCTGCTCTTGATCCAGAGCGCGTCACTCAAGTCGGTCCCGTAGCTTGCCATCTCGGTATTCCTCTGCCGCTGCCTTGATCATCGCCAGGGACGCCTCCGGTGACAGTGCGACGGCCCTGAGCCGATCGTATGCCTTGCGGTACTGCTTCACGAGGGCCGGATCGTCGATGGTGTCGCCGCTGTATGACGCCTCGGTGTAGATCAGCGGCGGGGCGTCCGGGAAGACCATGACCATGATGGAGGCGGCCATCAGAGGATGCGCGCCGCACGTCCGCGGAACGATCTGCGGAGTAACCCGACGCCGCTCGGCCAACTCCACGATCCGGTCGAGCTGTTCGGCCATCTCCCGTGGCGGGAGGACCGGGTCCGCGAGCAGCGACTCGTGCAGGATCGCCCAGTACTCAGGCGTGGCGTGGTCGTCCTCGAAGAGACGGGCGCGGGCGAGGCGGCCCATCACCTTCTCTTCGACCCACTCGTCGGAGGCCGCCGGGTGAGCCGACCGGACCATCGTCCGCGCGTACGCGGCGGTTTGGAGCAGCCCCGGGATGTTGATGGGGCACCACTCCTCGATGGACTCCGCGTGCTTCTCCGCCTCCAGGACCTTCTCGAAATACGCGGCATGCGGCCCCCTCCGCGCCTTCCGCACCGACTCACAGTTCCGCTCGAAGAACCCGTCCGTCCCCAACACCCGATCCGCGTGCTGAGCCAGATCCAGCGGCATCCTCCGCTCCCCGCGCTCGATATCGCTGAGGTACGTCTTGCCGTAGAAGATCCCCTTGAGGAACGCATCCAACGACAGCCCCGCCTCCTCCCGCTTCCACCTCAACTCCTTGCCGTAGAACGTCGGAACGCTCATCGAGCCGTCGATGTCCTTGCCCCGTGCCACCACTCGCCCTCCTCCGCTGACCCGGTCGCGAACGCGAAACCTCTTTTACGGTAGCCAGCGGGACGCCAGTCTGTGAGGTGTTCGTCACAGAGCGCACAGGAGGCACCCGTTCATGTCCGACCCCTACGACACGACCCTCTGCGTGGAGGAACTCCGCGAGGCCCTCGGCCTGCACGGCATCACGCTCCCTTCCCTCGGCGTGGACATCCTGGCCGCCGGCCTCGTCGCGCTCGGGAACTGCAACACCGTCACGGCCCGTGAACTCGCCGCCGCCCTCCGCAAGGCGGCGGAACAGTGACGTTCGAACTCCGCCTGCTCGCAACTCCCAAGGCCGTACCGGAACTTCGCCACCACCTCCGCCACCACGACTACGACGTCCGCCTCTGCGCAACGGAGTTGATGACGAACGTGATCGACCACGTGGGGGAGGGAACCCCGGTCACGGTCCGCGTCCTCGATGCGGACGACGGCCGCACGCGGGTCGAGGTCACCGACCCGGACGCCCGCGCGCTGCCTGTTCTTCTTCGCGCCGCGACGACGGACGAACACGGCCGTGGCATGGCGCTTCTCGACGCGCTGGCGATGCGGTGGGGCGTGGAGCAGGCGGCGGACCGCAAGACGGTGTGGTGCGTGCTCAGGAGTCGAGGAGAGCCCGAAGACGCCTGAGTTCTGGGACCAGTTGGGGGACTGTCTCTCTGGCCATGGCGATGAACGCCGCGTTCTCGTCCCAGCGCCCGTCGGCGCAGTCCACATACCGGGCCTCTTGAGCTGGGGCTTCGTGTCATTGTGGGAATCCATCGGTGCGCCGTGCCCCGCGACTCCGAAAGTGTCGCGAAATGGGTTGTCCCGGGCCCCTGTTGACAGCCCCGTAGCGGGTCATTCTTTGCCCACGGACAGGCTTCTCATCGTTCTCTTATGTCGGCCTTATGGCATCATCACGCGCTGTACCTAGCTTGCGGGCCATGTTCTTCACCTACCTGAGGCGCGAGTTGCGCCGCCGCAGAAAAGCGGCCCTCGTCGTCGCCTCCGGCCTCGCACTGGGCATTGCGCTGGTCATCGTGGTCAACTCCGTGTCCTCCGGCATGGGGAAGGCACAGGACAAGGTCCTCCAGTCGCTGTACGGACTCGGTACGGACATGACCGTCACCAAGGCGGCCACGGCGAGCGCGAGCAGCTCGCAGCAGCCGCGGTTCCAGTTCGACGCCAACAACAACGACGACAGCAAGACGCAGAGCAGTGACCGCGTCATGGTCCAGGGCTTCACGACGCTGGCCTCCACCACCGTCACCAAGGTCGCGGGCCAGAAGGGGGTGTCCGACGCCGTCGGCGGGCTCAGCCTCAACGTCGTCAAGGTCGACGGCCAGTTCACCCGCGGCCAGTTCCAGCAGAACCAGGGGAGCGGCACCGAAGGCGGCAACCGTGGCGGCGGCACCGGCGCACCGCAGGGCTCGGTCACCGGTGGTGGCGCCAACTTCAACATCAACGCGTACACGGTCTACGGCACGGACGTCACCAAGCCCGCGCTCGGCCCGCTGACCTCCTCGAAGATCACCAGCGGCCGTACCTTCACCACCGCCGAGGCCAACTCCAAGGTCGTCGTCGCCGACTCGGCGTACGCCAAGACGAAGAAGCTCAAGGTCGGTTCGACCGTCACGATCAAGAGCGTCAAGTACAAGGTCATCGGCATCGCCACCGCCACCAGCGGTGACGCGGCGGCCAACCTGTACATCCCGCTGACGCAGGCGCAGACCCTGAGCGGTGACAAGAACAAGGTCACCACGATCTACGTCAAGGCGACCGACTCCAAGCAGATCTCGGCCGTCAAGAAGACCATCACGAGCAATGTCTCGGGTACGACGGTCACCACCTCCGCCGACCTGGCGGACACCGTCTCCGGGTCGCTGTCCACCGCCTCCTCCCTCGCCACCAGCGTCGGCAAGTGGCTGTCGATCGCGGTGCTGATCGCCGCGTTCCTGGTCGCCGGTCTGCTCACCTCCTCGGCGGTCTCCCGCCGGGTGCGCGAGTTCGGCACGCTGAAGGCGCTCGGCTGGAAGTCGGGCCGGGTGACCCGTCAGGTGGTCGGCGAGGCCATCGTCAACGGTCTGGTCGGCGGCGCCCTCGGTATCGCGCTCGGCCTGGCGGGGGCGTACGTCGTGACCGCGATCAGCCCCACCCTGTCCGCCTCCCTCGGCAACTCGGCCGGCGGCGGCGCCCGCGCGGGCGGCCCCGGCGGTGGCGGCGGCTTCGGCGGTCCCGGCCGGCAGGCCGCGGCCAAGACGCTCGACGTCGCGCTCACCGCGCCCGTCAACGCCACCACCATCGGCCTCGCGGTCGGCCTCGCCGTCGCCGGCGGCCTGATCGCCGGCGCCTTCGGCGGCTGGCGCGCGTCGCGACTCCGTCCCGCGGACGCCCTGCGCCGAGTCGAGTAGCGGTACCTGCTGCGCCCCAAAGGGGCGCGGGGAACTGCGCGACCAGCCACGACGGCGCCGCAGCCGAACGACGACGCAATGGGGCCCGTCCCACCGACGGGCCCCAACCCCCTTTACTTCCCCAGGAGTTGCACGAATGTACGAACTCAGAGGCGTCACCAAGCTCTACTCACGCGGCAAGGAAACCGTCCACGCCCTCGACGGCATCGACCTCACCATCGGCGACGGCGACCGCCTGGTCATCCAGGGCCCGACCGGCGGCGGCAAGTCGACGCTCCTCCAGATGATCGGCGCCCTCGACAGGCCCACCGCAGGTGAAATCGTCCTGGACGGCGTCGACTTGGCGAAGCTGTCGGAGGCCAAGCTCACCAAGGTCCGCAGCGAGAACATCGGCTTCGTGTTCCAGTCCTTCAACCTGATCCCGACGCTCACCGCGCAGGAGAACGTCGAGACCGCCCTCGTACCGCTGGGCGTGAAGACGAAGGAGCGGCGCCAGCGCGCCGCCGACGCGCTGGCGTCGGTCGGGCTCGCCGAGCGCCTCGGCCACCTCCCCGGCGAGATGTCCGGAGGACAGCAGCAGCGCGTCGCCATCGCCCGCGCGCTCGTCAAGCAGCCCAAGGTGCTGCTGGCCGACGAGCCGACCGGCAACCTCGACGAGTCGATGCGCGACGAGATCATGGACGTACTGGAGCGCATGTGGAAGGAGCACGGGCTGACGTTCATCATGGTCACCCACGACTCCGCCATCGCGAAGAAGGCGCCGCGTCTCGCCACCATCCGCAAGGGGAAGATCACGGTGAAGGAGAACGCGGCGTCCAAGTGACGGTCCAGACCTACGCCAAGTAGGCCCAGGAGTCGGCTGAGTTGAAGCGGGCGGCCCGCCGGGAGCGCACCTTCCGGCGGGCCACCCGTGTTTTCCTGAGACCATGACCGCCGCCGTCACCGCCATGATCACCGCCGTCGTCGGTGTGCTCGGTACGCTCTTCGCGCCCGTTCTCAGCCAGCGCCTCACCGCCCGGCAACGTGCCGAGGATGCCCAAGTCGCCGAGCGCAGACGGCTGTTCGAGGAGCGCAGGGACGCCTACACCGCGATGAACCGCTCCTCGCGGCAGTTCCACGAGCTTCTCAAGGACGCCTTGCATCGCGTCCGTGACGGCGTCTACACCGAGTTGGAGCGCGACCAGCTGGAGGAAGCGCGCCGTGAATACCGGGACCGCTACGCCGAGGCGCAGATGGTCGTGCCCGAGCGTGTCCTGGACGCGTCGCGTGCGGTGAACGCGGTCCTCGCGGACATCGACGCCGTCGTCAAGCGGCTCGATCGAGGGCTGGCCCGGGACGGCGAGAGCGCTGAGCAGGCCATGCTCGACCTGACGGAGGTCGTGCCCCGGCTGTCGGCGATGCGGCAGCTGATGCGGGCCGACCTCGGTGTCAGGGAGTGAGCCCCGGGCGGTCGGCCGACGCTCCCGCGCGGGTCGCGTCCGTGCCCCAACTGGCCAGCAGGCGAAGGGCGTCGGCGGACGGGGAGCCGGGTTCCGCGTGATAGGTGATCAGGGCCTGCTCGGTGCCGTCCGACAGCCGGAAACCCTCGAAGTGCAGGGTGAGGTCACCGACCAGGGGGTGGAGGAGGCGCTTGACGCCGTAGGTTTTCTCCTTGACGTCGTGGGTCGCCCACAGCCGCCTGAACTCCGCGCTCTTCACGGAGAGTTCGCCCACCAGCGCGGACAGCCGCGGGTCGTCCGGATGACAGCCCGCGTCCATCCGCAGCATGCTGACGATGTCCGCCGCCTTCTGCTCCCACTCCACGAACAGGTCCCGGTACTCGGGCCGCAGGAACACCAGCCGCGCCCAGTTCCGCTCCTGCGGCGGCAGCTCCGACCAGTCGCCGAAGACGGCCGCGGCCATCCGGTTCCACACCAGGATGTCCGTGCGGCGGCCCGTGATGTACGCCGGGACCGTGTCGATCGAGTCGAGCAGCTGCCGCAGCGGCCCGCGCACGTGCTGGGCCGGGGACGACGACTTCTTCTTGTGCTGCTTCGGCTTCGCCAGGTGGGTGAGGTGCGAGGACTCCGCGTCCGAGAGGCGCAGCGCGCGGGCGATCGCGTCGAGGACCTCCGCCGACACGTTCCGTCCGTTGCCCTGTTCCAGGCGCGTGTAGTACGCCACCGACACCCCGGCCAGCTGCGCCAGCTCCTCGCGCCGCAGCCCGGGCACCCTGCGGTGCCGCCCGAAGTCCGGCAGCCCGACGTCCTCCGGCTTCAGCCGGGCCCGCCGGGTGCGCAGGAACTCGCTGAGTTCGGCGCGCCGGTCCAGTGGCCGGCCGGGGTCCAGGGGCTCGGTGGCGGATTCGGGCTGTTCGTCCATACGGTCCAGTATTCCCGGTCGTACGTCCATGAGCCTGACCTCGCTGGTGGTAGGCACAGCGGACGTACGCAGAAGCGTGGCCTGGGTAGCCCTCGGTCTTTCGGGCAGGCTGTTCAGCGTGCCCGGCCGGAAGGCAGCCGGGCGCACATCCCCCTAGGAGTGTTCCGGCATGACCACCACAGTCGCCGCATACGCAGCCCCCGCCGCCAAGGCTCCCCTGGAGCGCACCACGATCGAGCGCCGGGCGGTCCGCGAGTTCGACGTCCTGATCGACATCAAGTTCGCCGGCATCTGCCACTCGGACATCCACCAGGCCCGCGAGGGCTGGGGCGAGGCCATCTTCCCGATGGTGCCCGGCCACGAGATCGCCGGCATCGTCTCCGAGGTCGGCCCCGGTGTCACCAAGTTCCGGGTCGGCGACCGGGTGGGCGTCGGCTGCATGGTCGACTCCTGCCGCGAGTGCGACAACTGCAAGGCCGGCCTGGAGCAGTACTGCACCGGCGGCAACGTCGGCACGTACAACGCGCTCGACAAGAACGGCGAGCCCACCTACGGCGGTTACGCCGAGAAGATCGTCGTCGACGAGAACTACGTCCTCGGCATCCCCGAGGGCATCTCCCTCGACGTGGCCGCCCCGCTGCTCTGCGCCGGCATCACCCTGTACTCCCCGCTGAAGCACTGGAATGCCGGCCCCGGCAAGAAGGTCGCGATCATCGGCATGGGCGGCCTCGGCCACATGGGCGTCAAGATCGCGCACGCGCTCGGTGCGGAGGTGACCGTCCTCTCGCAGACCCTGAGCAAGAAGGAGGACGGCCTCAAGCTCGGCGCCGACCACTACTACGCGACCAGCGACCCGAAGACCTTCGAGGAACTGCGCGGCAGCCTCGACCTGATCATCTCCACGGTGTCGGCCCCGCTCAACCTCGGCGCGTACCTCTCGCTGCTGAAGACGGACGGCGCGCTGGTCAACGTGGGCGCCCCCGAGGAGCCCGTCTCCCTCAACCTCTTCTCCGTGATCGGCGGCCGCAAGACCCTCGCCGGCTCCGGCATCGGCGGCATCCAGGAGACCCAGGAGATGCTGGACTTCTGCGCCGAGCACGGCTTCGGCGCGGAGATCGAGCTGATCTCGGCCGACCAGATCAACGAGGCGTACGAGCGGGTGCTGTCGAGTGACGTCCGCTACCGCTTCGTGATCGACACGGCGACGATCTGACTGCGTCGCTTTTAGCGGGGGCGTGGGGTGCGGGGCGGGGTGCGTTGTCGGGTGCGGGTGTGTGGGGGCTGGTCGCGCAGTTCCCCGCGCCCCTTTAGTGGGATCAGCACAGGCGCTTTTACAGGCGCGGTGCTCGGTGCGTTGTCGGGTGCGGGTGTGTGGGGGCTGGTCGCGCAGTTCCCCGCGCCCCTTTAGTGGGACCAGCACAGGCGCTTTTACAGGCGCGGTGCTCGGTGCGTTGTCGGGTGCGGGTGTGTGGGGGCTGGTCGCGCAGTTCCCCGCGCCCCTAAAAGACGCAGGGCGACCGGTGTTCTTCGACGCACTCGACAGCGCACCGCGCCCCTGAAATCGGCTGTGCTGGTCCCACCTAAAGGGGCGCGGGGAACTGCGCGACCAGCCCCCACCGGCCCGCACCCGCCGACGAACCTCAGCCTCCCACCCTGTTCCGCCCCAACAACCACAGCAGATACGGCCCCCCGACCAGGGAGGTCAGCGCGCCGACCGGCACCTCCAGTGGAGGCAGGACCGTCCGCGCCGCGAGATCCGCCGTCACCAGAATCATCGCCCCCGTCAACGCCGAGCACAGCAACGGCAGTTGAGGCGTACGCGTGAGCCGCCGGGCCAACTGCGGTGCGGTCAGCGCGACAAACCCGATCGGCCCCGCCGCCCCCGTCGCCGTCGCCGCCAGCACCACCCCGAGCACGGTCAGCGCGAGCCGCGTCCGGTCCACCCGCACCCCGAGCGCGGCAGCGGTGTCGGCGTCGAGCCCGAGCGGCCGTACGGCCCGGCTCGCCCACACCAGCGCGGGCAGACACACCAGCAGTACGACGGCCAGCGGCCCGGCCTGCTCCCAGCCGCGCCCGTTGAGCGAACCGGTCAGCCACAGCTTGACCTGCTCGGCGGCCTCCAGCTCGCTGTCCGCGAGATACAGCTGCACGACGGCCGACAGCGCGACCCCGATACCAACTCCCGTGAGCACGAACCGACTTGGCTGCATCCCGTGCCGCCACGCCAGCACATACACCAGCGTGGCGGCGGCGAGCCCGCCCACCACGGACACGACGGGCATCGCACCCGGCGAGGCGACAAGCCCCGTGGACAGCGCGAGCACGGTCGCGGCGGCGGCACCGTGCCCGACCCCGATCACATCCGGGCTGGCCAGCGGATTCCGCGTGACGGTCTGCACCAGCGCCCCGGCGAGCCCCAGCGCCACCCCGACCAGCGCCCCCAGCACGATCCGCGGCACCCGCAACTCGTTGACGACAAGGTCGTAGGGCCCCGAACCGGTACGCAGCGTGTGCCACACATCGGCGGGCGGGATGTAGGTCTGCCCGAGGCAGGCCGCCGCGCCCATCGCAACGGCCAGCAGCACTACGAGAGTTACGGCGACGGCGGCCGAACGGCGGTGCAGGACAAGGGAGATGGTGGGGCGGGGGCGGAGGACCGTGACGCCGGTGGTGCTCATAGCGCGGTTCCCCTGCGTCGTACCAGCACCACCAGCACCGGCACCCCCACCAACGCCGTCATCACCCCGGCCGGCACCTCCGCCGGTGCGCGCACGACTCGGCCGGCGGCATCCGCCGCGACCAGCAGCGCCGCACCGAGCAGCGCCGACAGGGGCAGCAGGGCGCGGTGTCCGCCCGAGGTGAGGCGCCGGGCCAGGTGCGGGACGGCGAGCCCGACGAACGCGATCGGCCCGGCCGCGGCCACCGCCGACGCCACCAGCAGAGTCGCCCCGAGCGCCGCACACACCCGTACGACCCCCACCCGATGCCCCAGCGCCCGCGCCGTCTCGTCCCCGAGCGCCAGCGCGTCCAGCCCGCGCGCACAGGCCAGCACCAGCACCGCGCCCGCCGCCAGGAACGGCAGCATCCGTACGACGGTGTCGGCGTCCCGCCCGCTCAGCGAGCCGACCTGCCAGAACCGGAACTGGTCCAGGGTCGCCGAGCTGGAGGTCAGGACGACGGTCGTACCACCGGCGGTCATCGCGGACAACGCCGTACCGGCCAGGGCGAGTTTGACCGGGGACGCGCCGCCCCGGCCGCGCGCGGCGATGCCGTAGACCAGGCAGGCGGCGAGGACGGCACCGGCGAAGGCGTACCAGACGTAGCCCTCGAAGCCGTTCGCGAGGCCGGTCGCGATGGCGAGGACGACACCGGCCGCCGCGCCCTGGCTGAGGCCGAGGATGCCCGGGTCGGCGAGCGGGTTGCGGGTGACGGCCTGGAGCGCGGCGCCCGCCACGCCGAGCGCCGCGCCCGCCGTCAGTCCGATCTCGGTGCGGGGCAGCCGCAGCGACCGTACGACCAGCGCGTCCGGTGAACTTCCGCCATGGAGAAGGGTGTTGAGCACCGCGGACGGGGGGATCTGGCGGGTGCCGACGGCGAGGCTGAGCAGCACGGCGGCGGCCACCGCGAGGGTGGCCGCCGGCCAGGCGAGGCGTTTGAGGCTCATGACCTTGTGGGACTCACTACTTGCTGATGTCCTCGGCGAGTTGGAGGACGACGAGGCGGGCGGCGGTGGGGCCCGCGTTGAGGTACCAGGGGTCGTCGTCGACCTTCACCGCGTGGCCTGCCTGCACGGCCTTCATCGACTTCCACAGCGGCCCGGCAAGGACGCTCGCCGCGTCGGTCCTGCCCGCGTCGCCCTGCACCGAGTAGAAGATCCAGTCACCGTCGGCCGAGTCGATGCTCTCCGCGCCGATGTCCTGCGAAATCGCCTTGAACTGCTGCGACTTGGGCCGGTCCAGCCCCATGTCGACGGCGATGGAACCGGTGAAGGACGAGACACCGAACATCCGGGTCCGGCCGGGCGTGAACCGCAGCATCGACACGGAGGTCTCCGACAGCGCCTCCCCCTTCTCGTGCGCGTCCTCGACGATGCCGTCGAGCAGCTTCTGCGCCTGCTCGCCCTTGCCGATCGCGTCGCCGACGAGCAGCAGGTCGCGCTTCCAGTTGATGCCGTTGCCGGCCGTGATGACGGTCGGCGCGATCTTCGACAGCTTGGGGTAGAGGTCGCCGAGCGAGTCGTTGGCGAGGATCAGGTCGGGCTTGGCGGCGGCGAGCGTCTCCAGGTTGGGCGCCTGGCGGGTGCCCGCGTCCGTCATCGCGGCCAGCTTCGACTTGTCGGCCGGGAAGGCGTCCGCGAGGTAGTCGGGGACGAGCCCGGCGTTGTCGGCGCGGGTGGTGGCGGTCGGGACCGTGCCGAGGGAGAGCAGGTCGTCGAGCTGCCCGGTGCTCAGCACGGCGATCTTCGTGGGCTTCGACTTGATCGTCGTCCTGCCCTCGAAGTGGGTGACGGTCCGGGGGAAGGTCCCGTCGGTGTCGGTGTCCGCGCCCATGCCGGTCGCGAGGGTGCTCGGCGCGGCGGGCGGGCCCTCCGAGGCGCCGATCACCTTGTTCTGCGAACCCTCGGTCGTCTTCTCGGCATCGTTGTCGGCGGAGGAGGACGAGCACCCGGCCAGCAACCCTCCGACGACGGTCACGGCGGCCACCGCCGTGACAGCCTTCCTCTTGAACGCACGCACTGTCACTGTCTCTCCGACTCTCCGCTGAAAACTGGCCAGGTAAGGCTTACCTTAACTTGCCGTCGGAGCGGGTCGGGCAGGGGGTTCAGTGGGTGCTCACTGGGTGCTCAGTGGGTGCTCAGTGGGTGAGAAACGACTCGCCGGCTCCGAAGGACCGTACGAGCACACCGCCGCCGTCCGGGGCGGGCCGCACCGAGTGCGCGCGCCCCCGTCCGGAGACCTGCGCCCGGCCGTCCGCCGCCACCTCGACCAGCGTGTTCTCGTCGACGGCGACGCCGTGCGGGAGCCCATGACGGGCGACGCCGGCGATCAGCCGGGGCAGCGTCCCCCCACTGCGCCGCGTGCACGTCCACGGCGAAGGGCGCGAGCCCCAACTCCGGCCGTACGGCGATCTCTTCGAGGCCCTCCGCCGTGTCCTCCGGGGACACCGCGACACCGTCGAGCAGCCGGCCCCCGACGACGGCCGACCGTGCGGCGAGGGCGGCCCGCCGCACACCAGCAGCCCGTCGGCGTCCGGGACCGCGCCGAGGTCGAAGCGTCCGCCGATCGGCACGAGCGACGGTACGGGTGTGCAGTCGGCGGCGGCCCTCGACACGGTTTCGTAGCGCGTGAATTGACGGTCCCCGTCGCCGAGGCCCTGTCACACGTTTCTGCCGACGGCTGGAATCATGGCGCGCATGGACATGGACTGGTCACGTCTGACCCACGCCTATGGCTCCGCGGCCGGACTTCCGGAGCTGTTCGAGGCGGTGGGCGATCCGGAGTCGGCCGACTGGGCGTGGGAGAAGCTGTGGTCCAGCCTCTACCACCAGGGCACGGTGTACCCGGCCAGCTTCGCCGTCCTGCCCGTTCTGACGCACATCGCCGCGGGGCGCAGCCCGGGCGATCACCGGCACGCGATCGCGCTGGCCGGCGCCATCGTCGCCAAGGAGGAGCAACTGCACGAGCGGGGGTACGTCCGGGCGCGCTACGCCGCCGAGTTGGACGAACTGCGCCGGTCGACCCTCCACCGCCTGACGGCCGAGGCCTTCGAGGCCGACGACCACACCTGCCTCTATCCGCTGGAGTGCCTGCTCGCCTTCGAGGGGGAGCGGGTGTGGAGCGACCGTCTGCTGCCCGCCTCGCACGACGTGGAATGTCCGTCCTGTTCGCAGAGCCTGGAGATCGACGTGGGCGGCGGCGACTCGGGTACCCGCCGCCGCGACCCACAGCGACGGATCATCCGCGTCAACCGCAGGGGCCCGGCCCTGACCGGGGTCACTCCGGCGGAGCCGGTTGAGCTGCCGCCGCTCGCGGCCCGCCTCCACGGCATGGCCGTCGCGGCGGGCCAGCCCCTGGCCGCCGACCATCTGACCCGGCTCTTCGGCCGCACGACCTGTCCGGACTGTGCGGAGGACTTCTCCGTCGCCGAGCAGATCGAGAGGTACTTCCTGCGGTCGGGTACGGAATCGTAGGGCGTCCCCGAGCGTTGTGGACTGTGGGTGACCGAGCCGACAGAAAGTGGAGGGATCGCGATGGCTGCGCAGACGCAGAGGGCCGTGCTGGCGGGCGGATGTTTCTGGGGGATGGAGGAGCTGATCCGCCGGCTCCCGGGCGTGACGGCGACCCGCGTCGGATACACCGGCGGTGACGTGGCGAACGCGACCTACCGCAACCACGGCACGCACGCGGAGGCCATAGAGATCCTCTACGACCCCGAGAAGACCGACTACCGCGCGCTTCTGGAGTTCTTCTTCCAGATCCACGACCCGAGCACCAAGAACCGCCAGGGCAACGACATCGGCCTCAGCTACCGCTCGGCGATCTACTACGTGGACGACGAGCAGAAGCGGATCGCCGAGGACACGATCGCCGACGTGGACGCCTCGGGCCTGTGGCCCGGCAAGGTCGTCACCGAGGTGGAGCCGGTCGGCCCCTTCTGGGAGGCCGAGCCCGAGCACCAGGACTACCTGCAGCGTTACCCGGACGGCTACACCTGCCACTTCCCCCGCCCGGGCTGGCGTCTGCCGGCGCGTACGCAGGGCTGACCGTGAGCCGGCCCGGCGGGAGCCAAGGCCGACCGGCCGAGGCTCCGCGGCCGGGCCGCGCCCGCGTCACCCGTGGTCCTGTGGTGTCTCCTCGTAGACGATGTCGTAGGGCGCCGCGATCGGATTGATCTGCGCGGGATCCAGCCGCCCGTCGGTGAGCACGGCGGGCCCCGCCTCGAACAGGTCCTCCAGGTAGTGCTCCCAGCCACCGGGCGCGGAGATCTGCAGGACCCGCGGCGGTGGGGCGGAGTCGCGGCGGAGCGCGTGCGGGACGCCGTGGGGGAGCAGCACGAACGAGCCCCCCGGCGCCAGGTGGACCACCTCCAGCAGCGAGAACCGCCCCGGCCGGGCGGCACTGGGCGCCGGCAGGACGAACCGTTCCTCAGCCATGGACGCGCTCCTTCGTGTTCCCGCTCCGCCTGCCCTTGCCGCCGAACGCCTCGTTGCGGATCAGGTCGAGGAAGCTCGGGGTGTTCTCCGTGGTGCGTACGTCGATGAAGGCACGCAAGGCACCCGCATGCCGGTCCTCGACGGCCTGCCGCAGCAACGCGTGCGCGAGGTCGGCCCGCGCGGTGTACCGGCCGGGAAGGCGCTCGCTGCCCACCTGGTAGTCGCTCACCGAGTCGTTGTCGAACAGGCCGCCGGGGCGGATGACCGTCCAGTCGAGATCGGTCGCGCGGAGGATCTCCTCCATGCGCCGCATGTCGTCGTACACGGTGCGTCCCATGAAACGTACGACGGACGGCTCCAGCACCTTGCGGAACAGAACGCCCTCGCCGGGCGCCGCCGTCCCGAAGAGCACGGTCGAGGTCACGCCGACGACGCGTCGGACGTCGTGCCTGGCCATGGCCCGCGTGATGTGACGGATGCCGACGGAATACACGGTGACCGGCTTTCGGCCGTAGGGGACGCCGAGCGTCGAGATCACGGCGTCCTGCCCGGCCACGGCGCGTTCGACCGCGGCGGGGTCGAGCACGTCCGCCTCCATCACCCGCAGCCGTGGACCACGTACCGGAAAGTCCGCGGGACGGCGCGTGACAGCGGTGACGGTGTGCCCTGCGGCCCCGGCCTGCTCGGCGGCCAGCCGCCCGGTCGTTCCGTTCGCCCCGAAGATGACGATGTTCACGGGGTCTCCCCTCCTCAAGTCGGTTCTGCCGACAAGAGGGCCGGGACGGCGCCGAGTGTGACGTCCGCTGCACGGGCGGGTCGGCCGTGACGGCGAACTGGCCGTAGCACCGCGTGAGTTGCCGGTGCCACGGCCGCCGTCCTCCTCGCCCACCGGGGATCGTCCCTTCGCGCTACGACGGGCCGAGCAGCGCCTTGATGGTGGCGATCACCGGGACTCCCGCCTCCCCGATGACGGCGGCGATGCCGGCGATCCTCCGCAGCAGCCTGCCGAATCGTTCCTCGGAAGGATTCGAACGGATCTCTTCGACCGTCGCGTCGACCTCCGCCCGGTCGCTCGCGTCCAGGTGCCGCCTCAACTCCTCGATCTCCTTGAGCAGGCCGGCGAGTGCCGAGGGTCCCGCCTCCGGTCCCGGCCCGTGCTTGCCGCCGGTCACGATGTCACCGGAGCCGCTGTGGGTGGCTTTGCCGATGCTCCCGGCTCCGTACTGGTGGAAGCTGTCGCCGCTCATGAGGCGGTGATGTTGCCGGAGCCGCTGTGGGTGGCCTTGCCGATGCTGCCGGCCCCGTACTGGTTGATGAGGTCCCCCTGGACGGCGTGCTGCACGTTGTAGATCACCTGGGCGATGTCCGGGTGGCCGATCGCCTTGGTGATCTCGCCCACGAGATAGTGGATCTCGCCGTTGTCCGTGGACCACACGGCGTCGCGCTGAGTGCCCGAGGTGTTGAGGACCAGGCCGAACAGGTCCGGTTTGCCGAGCGTGGTCACGAGCCGCCAGATCAGCAGGGCCTCCAGGGCGAACATGATCAGCACGCCGACGGTTCCCGCGCCGGCCGCCAGGAAACTGCCGAAGAACAGGCAGACGAGCGAGCGCACGATGAACTGCTTCCAGGCCGCCCTTCTGTCGACTGTCAGCTTGCGTTGTCCCACGTGGGAGATGTTGCGCAAGGGGTAAGCCTCACCCGCCACCCATAAGACGCCTTCGTTCACCCGGACCTGAACCGCTGAGTGAGTGGGTGCCACCGCTGCCTCCTCTGTCTTTTATCGGCAGAAACATGCCGAGATATCGGGACCGTAAGGTGATCGGCATCTCGGTGGTGGGCTTTGGCGTCTTTTCATCCTGATCGGTCAAATTATGTTCTCTTGAATGACGGTTGACGCTGGCCGCGGTCATGCGATGCCCTGCCGTCGAAAGCGACAGGAAACCGTTCGGGCGTACGACCACCGGGCGTTCTCGTGAATCCGGGCTGCCCCTCGCAGACCTTTCCTCAGTACCAGCGGACTTGGCCGGCCGCTCCCTGCCCCGTACGGGCGGCGTGGCGGAGAACGCGCAGCGGGCCGTCGAGAAGTTCGTCCGCGGCGTGGGCGGGATCGTCACCCAGCCCGGTCATCCACGCACGGATCCGCTCGATCGCGTCACGACGTGTGGCTCCGGTCAGGGTCAGAGTCTCCTCGGCCGAAGGCAGTTGAGTGCGGACTTGTCCGGCGTCGAGAAGGAAGTCCCCGAACCAGCCTGGCAGTTGCAGCGTCGCGTCGGGACCCAGGGCGTAGGCAAGGGCGGAGAAGGGGCTTGCCTTGCGCGCCGTGGCCACGAACAGACCCTCTCCGACATCGGGTGGGAACCGGTCCATGACGGCCTCGCGCAGCCTCTCCCCGCTGTCGGAGTCGTCGTGGCAGGTGTCGAAGAACGCGCTCAGCCGGAGTGCGTCCTCGTCGGCGCTCGCATCGCCGGGAGAGCACGTCGACGTGGTGAACATGGACGCCGGCGCCTTGCGACGCCACCAAGCCAGCTCCCCGAGCGCGTCACGGTGTTCCGGTGCCGGCGACGAGTTCTGAACCGAAGCGCTCAGCAGATTCCGTACCTCTTGGTCAGGCACGGCGCCGACGATCCACACACCTGTGACGCTCAACTCCGCCTCCTTCCGCTCTTCCACCCGAACTCGGTCATGTCCCGGCCGCCGGCGTGACGGTCGTCCGTACCGCGGGTCCACAGGGCGAGGTCACTGCTCGTCGCCACGGCGATCGTCAGGCCGGAGGGGGAGAAGCCGGCCGCACGGAATTCGGGCTGCCCGGCCGGAGGCGTCTCCTTCGTCCACTTCATCACGGGACCATGATCCTCGCCTCGCTCACAGACCTTTCCTCGTCGGGACGCCTTGGTGTCCGCGCAACACCTTGATCAGTGCGACCTCTTGGCTCCTTCATCAAGTGCCTTGGGTACGGATACTCATGACACCGCGTGCCTGGCGGATGGAATCTGGCCGGGTGAGTACAGATCCTGAACGTACTGGTCGGGCCGTGGCCGTGTCCGTGGGCCTGGCTGTTTTCGAGCTGTTGGCTCTGGGCCTGATCTGGTTGTCCTGGATGTCGTCCTACTGGTCGGCCTTCGACGCGCAGGACTACGGCGCACCCCCGGGTCCCTACCTGCAGAAGGCCGTGTTCGTGGCGGCAGCCGCCCTGATCGCGTCTGTCGTGGCCGGAGTCCGCCGGGTACCTGTGGTTGCCGTCACCCAACTCGTCATGGTCCTCGCCATGTGCGCGGCCCTGACCGGCGCGAAGGCCGCCGGTGAACGCATCTACGAGTCCTCCTACCGGAATGCCTGTCTCTCAGGCCTGGCCTGCGACGCGACTTCGCCCCCGCGATGAGCCGCTCCTCACGCGGATCAGGCTCCCCCCGGTCCAGGCCCGCTGGGCGCTGCGGCGGGGATCGACGGTCACGGACCCGCCCCGGAGTGCCTCAGCGTCGTCGGCGGGACACTCGTGGTCCTGGGCCCCTGACAGTCATGAACGCCGTTGCTCCCGGATGGCTGGGAGCGCGTACTCCGTCACCGCGGTGATGACACCACGGGCAACAGGCCCCGGGTCGGTCGTGGCCGAGATGGTCCACCAAGTGTCGCGCTTCGCGGGGAGGAGTTGGCCTATGCGGCGGTGCCAGGCAGCGGCGCCGTACACCGTGTTCGGGCTGGGGCGGGCGGGCAGATGCGGCTGACTCCTGCGGGCCCGGGCCCAGCCGAGCTTGTCGGCCACGGTCACGTTGAGCGTGAACTCGACCCGCCCCGCGGTGTTGTGCGCGGACTTCTGGAAGCCTATGAGAGCCCAGGTTTCGAGATGGGGCAGCTCGTACGTCTGCCCCGACCCCTTGAAACCCAGCGCGCGCAGACCCGGAGCGATCCGTGCGCGCATCAGCGCGGTGAACGCCTCCTGCGCCGTGGGCACCGACCGGTCAGCCATCGATCGGCGCCACACCGACCGGGCCGGAGACCCCGGTCCCGCCGAGCCCGCAGTACCCCGCCGGATTCTTCGCCAGGTACTGCTGGTGATGTCCCTCGGCCGGATAGAACACCCGCCCCTCCGCCGGAAGGATCTCCGTGGTGATCGTCCTGAAGCCCGAGCGGGTGAGGACCTGTTGGTAGGCCGTGCGGGAGGCTTCCGCCGCGGCTGACTGGGCGGGGGTGTGGGGGTGGATCGCGGAGCGGTACTGGGTGCCCACGTCGTTGCCCTGGCGGAAACCCTGGGTCGGGTCGTGGGACTCCCAGAACGTCTTCAGCAGCTTCTCGTAGGAGATCAGCGCCGGGTCGTAGACCACCCGGACCGCCTCCGTGTGGCCGGTCAGGCCCGAGCAGACCTCTTCGTAGTGGGGGTTCTCGGTGTAGCCGCCCTGATAGCCGACCAACGTCGTCCACACACCCACCGGGAGCTGCCAGAACTTGCGCTCGGCACCCCAGAAGCAACCCAGCGCGAAGTCGGCGATCTCCAGATGCTCGGGGTAGGGGCCGAGCAGCGGCGTACCGAGGACGACATGGCGGTCGGGGACCGCGAACACCCGCTCCGGTCGGCCCTGCAGAGCCTGCTCGGGGGTGGGCAGCTGGGGTGTACGGCTGTGCAGGAACATGCGCTCTCCCAACGGGCCCCGGGGTGAGCCCGAGGTCGAAGTGTCAACGGGCGGGGCGCATGGAGAATTCCGGTCCCGCCGTCAGTGCGGCAGGCTCGCCGGACTCCCGCCGTTCGCCTCGTAGCCCGCCACCGCCAGCGCCCGGTAGACCGCGAACTCCGCCGCCGGGTCGGGCGACAGCGTCCAGGGGAGGGCCCCGACATGGCCGTCGATGTGTATGAGCTGGTTCATCGCCTCGGACCAGCGCTCCGCGCGGACCAGGAAGAAGACCAGCAGATGCCGGACGTGCGCCAGCATCGGGTCGTCGGGGCGGGCCGCGTGCACCGCGAACAGCGCGCCGTGGATCGCCTTCTCCACGACCTCGCTCTGGTAGAAACTGCTGACCAGATTCACCTCGGGGAGGTGCTCGAAGACCGCGAAGAGCGGCATCGCGGCGAGCAGCGACCCCTGCGGCGCCCGCGCGGCGGCCGCCTCCGCGAACGAGTTCGCCAGCTCGCGCGAGCCGTGCCACTTCTCGCACCAGTACTGCAGGGCCGCCAGATGCGCCCCCATGTGGGCCGGCGCACGGTCCAGGACCTTCAGCCACAGCTGCTCGAACTCCGGCTGCGGATACGCCAGTCCACGGGCCACCGACAACTCGACGATGTACGGGACCGGGTCACCGGGGGAGAGCAGCGCCGCCTGCCCGCAGGCGTCCCTCGCCTCCTCCATGATGATCCGGAACTCGTCCGTCCCCCGCGTCGACGTACGCCACGCCTGCTGCACCAGGAACTCCGCGTGCACGGCCGCGCCGCCCGCGTCCTTCAGATGCTCGGCCCGCCACACCCGCAGCCACTGCCCGCCCGGCGTCTCGCTGACCCCGCCGGGCCGCTGCTGCAGCTCCAGCGAGGCGGCGCCCGCGAAGGCCTGCACCCGCTGCCAGCGCAGCTCGCCCGTGATCTCGGTGCCGGCCAGCAACTGCATCGCCGCGCGGTAGTCCTGCGTGCGCTGCACCAGGTCGAGGACGTCCAGCAGGTCCTGGTCGGGGCCGGGCATGCGGATGTCCAGCTCCTCCTCGCGCACGAAGCCGTAGGTCGCCGGGTCCGCGGCGTCCGGATGGCCCGGCGAGACCTGCTCGATCATCCCGCGCCTGCGCCGCAGGAACGGGATCAGCACGAAGCCCATCATGAGCAGCGCCATCAGGACCCAGAGAATCTCCATGCCTCAAGCGAACCAGACGGGTCCGACAATTGGCCAACCCGGCCCACCACCCTGTGGAAAACCGGCGTCGCCCTGCCCCGCCACACTGTGGAAAACCTCCGGATCGTCGTCCGCCCCGCGAGCGCACTACGCTCGGCCCCATGAGCGACAGGCACATCAGTCAGCACTTCGAGACTCTCGCGATCCACGCGGGCAACACCGCCGATCCCCTCACCGGCGCGGTCGTCCCGCCGATCTACCAGGTCTCGACCTACAAGCAGGACGGCGTCGGCGGTCTGCGCGGCGGCTACGAGTACAGCCGTAGCGCCAACCCCACCAGGACCGCCCTGGAAGAGAACCTCGCCGCCCTGGAGGGCGGTCGCCGAGGTCTCGCGTTCGCGTCCGGACTGGCGGCCGAGGACTGCCTGTTGCGTACGCTGCTCAGCCCCGGCGACCACGTCGTCATCCCGAACGACGCGTACGGCGGCACGTTCCGCCTCTTCGCGAAGGTCGTCTCCCGGTGGGGTGTCGAGTGGTCGGTCGCCGACACCAGCGACCCGGCGTCGGTACGGGCCGCCATCACCCCGAAGACCAAGGTCGTCTGGGTGGAGACCCCCTCCAACCCGCTGCTCGGCATCACCGACATCGCGGTCGTCGCGCAGATCGCCCGGGACGCGGGCGCGCGGCTCGTCGTCGACAACACCTTCGCCACGCCCTACCTCCAGCAGCCGCTGGCCCTCGGCGCGGACGTCGTCGTGCACTCCCTGACCAAGTACATGGGCGGCCACTCCGACGTGGTCGGCGGTGCGCTGATCGCGGCCGACGAGGCGCTCGGCGAGGAACTGGCGTACCACCAGAACGCGATGGGCGCGGTCGCTGGGCCCTTCGACTCCTGGCTGGTGCTGCGCGGCGCCAAGACGCTGTCGGTCCGCATGGACCGGCACAGCGAGAACGCCACCAAGGTCGCCGACATGCTCACCCGGCACGCGCGCGTGACGCGCGTTCTCTACCCGGGCCTCCCGGAGCACCCCGGCCACGAGGTCGCCGCCAAGCAGATGCGGTCCTTCGGCGGCATGGTCTCCTTCCAGGTGGAGGGCGGCGAGGAGGCGGCCGTCGAGGTCTGCAACCGCGCCAAGGTGTTCACGCTCGGCGAGTCCCTGGGCGGCGTCGAGTCGCTGATCGAGCACCCGGGACGCATGACGCACGCGTCCGTCGCCGGTTCGGCCCTGGAGGTCCCCGGCGACCTCGTACGCCTCTCCGTGGGCATCGAGAACGTGCAGGACCTCCTGGAGGACCTGCAGCAGGCGCTCGGCTAGAACCTGCTCACCAGCCCGTCAGCGGTGGAGTCGTCTCCGACGGCGGCTCCACCCAGGGATGGACCATCAGCGCCCACACGGTGAACGCAACGACCGCCGCGCACAGCAGCAGCCACATCATCCGCCGGGCGGCCATCCGACGGCGCAGCATCCGGCCGCCGCGGCGCACCACGTCCGCGTACAGCTCCGGCGGCACCTGCGGCGGAGTCCGCTCCATGATCCGCCGTACGGCCGCCTCCCGCTCGGGCCTGTTCACGCGCGCGTACCCCCGTTCGGCGACCTCATGACGGCGCCACCTCGGCCTTCGCCACCTTCGGCACCGGGGAGCGCGGCGGATGCAGCAGCCGCGCCGTCGCCCGCTCGCAGATCGTCCGGACCCGTTCCGTGGGCAGCCCGAGCAGTGCGGCGGCCTGTTCCTCGGCGACCCCCTCGTACAACCTGAGGACCACGATCAGCCGCTCCTGGGGCGCCAGAGCGCCCAGCGGGCTGCCGGGATGCGCGCGGCCCCGGCCCAGGCCGCCGTACTGGTGCCAGGCCGCACGGGCGAAACGGCTGGCCAGATACTGCCGGGCACGGTCGTACGGGTCCTCGCCGCGCAGCCGGTCCCAGCACGCGTACGTGTGGGCCAGCGACAGCGCCAGCAGGCGTTGCGCGCGTGGGTTGTCGTCCGGGGCCTCCGCGGTGAGCAGGGTGGCGGCGTGCAGGAGCCGCCCTGCCGCGCCCGCGACGAACGCCTCGAACTCGCGGGCCCGGCGGGCGCCTTGGGACACCTGCCGTTCACGCACCATGCCCTCCCACCTGATGGACCCGGTTTCATATGAGGCCAGGGCCGTCGTGAGGTCAAGAGTTCGGTACGAAGGGGCGGGAGTCGGGCACCACGCGCGTGTGCCCGACGCACCGCGGGATCAGGAGGCGGACGACGGCTCGTTGCCCGGCATCGCCATCCGCGCGGAGAGGGCGCTGTTGAAGCGTGTGAGGAGCGTGCAGAACGCCTCGCGCTCCTCCGGCGCCCAGTCGTGTGTCAACTCGTCCATCAACTGACGCCTGGACGACCGGACTTCCTCCAGCCGCGACTGCCCGCGCGGGGACAGCTGCAGCACCACCGCGCGGCCGTCCTCGGGGTGCGAGGTGCGCTTGACGAGCCCGGTGTCGACGAGCGGAGCCACCTGCCGGGTGACCGTCGAGGAGTCGATCCCCATGCTCGCGGCGAGCGCCTTGACGCCCATCGGACCTTCCTTGTCCAGGCGGTTGAGCAGCAGATACGCGGCGCGGTCCATGGAGTTGCGCACCTGTCCGACTCCGCCGAGCCGGGTCTGTTCGGCACGGCGCGCGAAGACCGCCACCTCGTGCTGCAGCGTGTCGAGGAGACCGGGTTCACCGACGGTCGTCATGTCCATCGACATTTCAGGTGTTGTGGGCATGGCCGGGGGCTCGCTTCATGAAGGGGGTGCTGGGTTGGGGGACAGGGTACGCGGATGGAACGCGGCCCGTACCGACGCTGCGCAAACCAGTCTCGGAGCTTGGTCACAACCGTGGCACGCGGCTGTGAACTGCGATGCTTGAGTCATGAGCTACAGCACGGCTGACTCCTTGCGACCCGTCACCCTCGACGATGTGCGCGGCGCCCAGAAGATGCTCACGGGCGTGGCGCGGGTGACCGCGATGGAAGGCAGCAGGCACCTCACCCAGCTCGTCGGCTCGCCGGTGCACTTCAAGTGCGAGAACCTCCAGCGCACGGGCTCCTTCAAACTGCGCGGCGCCTACGTCCGTATCGCCGGGCTGCTGCCCGAGGAGCGCGCCGCCGGAGTCGTCGCAGCGAGCGCCGGCAACCACGCCCAGGGCGTCGCCCTCGCCTCCGCACTCCTCGGCGTGCGCTCCACGGTCTTCATGCCCAAGGGCGCGCCCCTGCCGAAGATCAGCGCCACCAAGGAGTACGGCGCCGAGGTGCGCCTGCACGGCCACGTGGTCGACGAGACGCTGGCCGCCGCGCAGGAGTACGCCCACGAGACGGGCGCGGTGTTCATCCACCCCTTCGACCACCCGGACATCATCGCGGGCCAGGGCACGGTCGGCCTGGAGATCCTGGACCAGTGCCCCGAGGTGCGCACGATCGTCGTCGGGATCGGCGGCGGCGGACTCGCGGCCGGTGTCGCCGTCGCCGTGAAGGCACTGCGGCCCGACGTGCGGATCGTGGGCGTGCAGGCGGCCGGTGCCGCCGCGTTTCCGCCCTCGCTGGCGGCCGGACGTCCCGTGTCGATCCAGCACCCGGCGACGATGGCCGACGGCATCAAGGTCGGCAGGCCCGGCGACGTGCCGTTCGGGATCGTCGCCGATCTGGTCGACGAGGTCCGCACGGTCACCGAGAACGAACTGTCCACCGCGCTGCTGCTGTGCCTGGAGCGGGCCAAGCTGGTCGTCGAACCGGCCGGCGCCAGCCCGGTCGCGGCGCTGCTGAGCGATCCGCGGAGCTTCGAGGGACCGGTCGTCGCGCTGCTGTCCGGCGGGAACGTCGACCCGCTGCTGCTCCAGCGCATCCTGCGCCACGGCATGTCCGCGCAGGGCCGCTACCTCGCTGTGACGCTGCGGTTGACGGACCGGCCGGGGGCGCTCGCGACGCTTCTCGGGGTGTTGTCAGTGGTCGACGCTAACGTCCTCGATGTGAGCCACGTCCGGACCGACCCACGGCTCGGGCTCACCGAGGTGGAGGTCGAGCTGCACCTGGAGACGAAGGGGCCGGTGCACTGCGCCGAGGTCGGCCAGGCCCTGCGCGACGCGGGGTACACGGTCATCGACTGAGGTCAGGGCCCCGTTCGTCACCTGTTCCGTCACTCGTTCGAGAAAATCCATTGAGAGACGCGATACATCGCGTTATGGTGTGTCTCGTGCTGCCGTTCCTGTGAAAAACGGGAGGCGTAGCACCACGCGCAAACCTAGGCTTTTCGAAGAATCCCCGACGACGTGGAGACTGATATGCCAGGCGCCATCTATGCCGAAGGCCTGGTGAAAACCTTCGGCGATGTGAAAGCTCTGGACGGCGTCGACCTCGATGTCCCCGAGGGCACCGTCCTGGGCCTGCTCGGGCCCAACGGCGCGGGCAAGACGACCGCCGTCCGCTGTCTGACCACCCTGCTGCGCCCAGACAGCGGCAAGTTGACCGTGGCCGGCCTCGATGTGCTCAAGCAGCCGAACGAGGTGCGGCGCTCCATCGGCCTCTCCGGCCAGTTCGCCGCGGTCGACGAGTACCTGACCGGCAGGGAGAACCTGCAGATGGTCGGCCAGCTCTACCAGATGAAGGCCAAGGCCGCGAAGGCCCGGGCCGACGAACTGCTCGACCAGTTCAACCTCGCCGACGCCGCCGACCGCACGGCCAAGACCTACTCCGGAGGCATGCGCCGTCGGCTCGACCTCGCGGCGGCCCTGGTCGTCTCCCCGCCCGTGATGTTCATGGACGAACCGACCACCGGCCTCGACCCGCGCAACCGCCAGATGCTGTGGGAGGTCATCAAGCAGCTCGTCTCCGGCGGCACGACCCTCCTCCTGACCACGCAGTACCTGGAAGAGGCCGACCACCTCGCGCACGACATCGCGGTCGTCGACCACGGCAAGGTCATCGCCCGTGGCACCTCCGACCAGCTCAAGGCCCGCACCGGCGGCGAGCGCGTCGAGGTCGTCGTGCATGAGCGCGACCACATCGAGATCGCCTCCGAGGTGCTCCGCGGGTTCGGGAAGGGCGACACCACCGTCGAGGAGCACACCCGCAAGCTCACCGTGCCCGTCACCGGCGGCGCGAAGCTCCTCGCCGAGGTCATCCGCGAACTCGACACCCGCGGCATCGAGATCGACGACATCGGCCTGCGCCGCCCCACCCTCGACGACGTGTTCCTCTCCCTCACGGGCCACCTGGCCGAGGAGAAGACCGAGGGCAACGGCGCCGACACGACCCCGGACACCAAGGACCGCAAGCACAAGAAGGAGGCCGCGAAGTGAGTGCCGTCACCGAAGCCGTGCCGGTCGCGGCACCGAGCAGCGCGCTGGGCCAGTCCGTGCACGACTCCCTGGTCGTCGCCAGGCGGAATTTGATCAGAATGTCCCGAATTCCCGAGATGGTAATTTTCGGGCTGATCCAGCCGATCATGTTCGTGGTGCTGTTCACCTACGTCTTCGGTGGTTCCATGCAGATCGGCGGCAGCACCAGCGCCACCGACTACAAGAACTTCCTGATGGCGGGCATCTTCGCGCAGACCGTCACGTTCGCCACCGCCAGCTCCGGCGCGGGCATCGCCGACGACATGCACAAGGGCCTCATCGACCGCTTCCGTTCGCTGCCCATGGCCCGCGGCGCGGTGCTGACCGGGCGGACGCTCGCCGACCTCGTGCAGACCGCGCTGACCCTCCTGGTCCTCGCGATAGTCGCCCTGCTGGTCGGCTGGCGCGTCGGCTCGGACGGAAGCACCAACGCCGGCAAGGTCCTCGGCGCCTTCGGCCTGCTGCTCCTGCTCGGATACGCGTTCACCTGGATCGGCGCCCTGATCGGACTCAGCGTCCGTACGCCCGAGGCGGCCACCTCCGGCGGACTGATCTGGCTCTTCCCGGTGACGTTCATCTCGAACGCGTTCGTGGACACCAGCAATATGACGCCCTGGCTGCGCCACATCGCCGAGTGGAACCCGTTCAGTGCCACGGTGCAGGCCTGCCGGGTGCTCTTCGCCAACCCCGGACAGTCGCCCTCGGACGCCTGGCCCATGGTGCACCCGGTATGGGCCTCACTGATCTACTCGCTCCTGATCATCCTCATATTCCGGACGCTGGCGGTGCGGAAGTACCGCTCGGCGACGGCCTGAGGAGAGTCCGGGACGACGGAACCCCCGGCGCCGCAAGGCGGCCGGGGGCTCGTCGAAGGCGAAACCTCGGAGTCCCGCAGGTCGGTCAGCCGTTGTACGGCTCGGCCTTGAGGATCGTCACCGAGGCCTTCTTGCCGTTGGGCAGCTCGTACCGCGCTTCCTGGCCGACCTTGTGGCCGAGCACGCCGGAGCCCAGCGGGGACTGCGGCGAGTAGGTCTCGATGTCGGCGCTCGCGTACTCGCGCGAGGCGAGCAGGAAGGTCATCGTGTCGTCCTCGTCGCCGTCGAAGGCGATCGTGACGACCATGCCGGGCGCGACCGCGCCGTCCGCCGACGCCGGAGCCTCCCCGACCTTGGCCTTCTCCAAGAGCTGGACCAGCTGCCGGATGCGGAGCTCCTGCTTGCCCTGCTCCTCCTTGGCCGCGTGGTACCCGCCGTTCTCGCGCAGGTCGCCCTCCTCGCGCGCAGCCGCGATCTTCGCGGTGACTTCCTCGCGCGCGGGACCAGACAGGTACGCCAGCTCTTCCTTGAGCTTGGTGTACGCCTCCTGCGTAAGCCAGGTGACGTCTTCGCTGGTCTGGGTCACAGGTGCTCCTCGTAGGTACTGGGAATACAAAGCATCGCCCTACCCAGAAGAATGTTCCTTCATGGAAGGGCGAAACCACGAGCCTAACAATTCAACGGCGTCAGGGGGAGGACATAAGGCACCAGAAATACGTCAACGCAGGTCAAGACCTACACAACGAGGGTGATGTCAGTCGGCGTGGCAGCCCAGCAGCTCGGCCGTGGTGCCTCTGGCCGTCGTGCGCAGGGTGACGACCTTGTCGATGCGGGTCGCGGAGCCGCCGAAGTGGAAGTCGGCGCGGCCCACCTCGGACTGGTCGGCGGCCTGCGAGCGCAGGGTGCAGTAGCCGCTGGTGCCCGAGTCCTTGTGGACCTCCAGATGCACCTTGACCTCGTTGTCCGAGGCCTGGAAAGTGATCACCTCGGCGCTGATCTTGGCCTCGACGACATAGTGGTAGGCGAAGTAGCCGACGAGGACGAGCAGGGCCGCCGCGAGGACGGCACCGGCGATCTTGAGCTTGTGGTCGGCACGCTCGTCCGACGAGTTGCCGTAGCGGCCCTCGGGCAGTCGCGTACTCGCCGTACTCATGATCGTCCTCCCGGCAAGGGGCTCAAGGGCGCGATGGCTCAAGGGCCCCGAAACCAGCCCCCGGAATTATTCGCCCCCGGATTCGGTCACTATAGAAGCCTCCCACCCGCCGCCCGACCACCGCCCCTCAACGACGTCCCTGCGGGACGGCACCTGTTGAATTGCACCCCAGGACACCGGGGCGCCGACTTACTGAGGATTGAGTCTTGACTGACCAGCTGCGACTGATGGCCGTTCACGCGCACCCCGACGACGAGTCGAGCAAGGGCGCGGCCACCATGGCGAAGTACGTGTCCGAGGGGGTGGACGTGCTGGTCGTGACCTGCACGGGCGGGGAGCGCGGCTCCATCCTCAACCCCAAGCTCCAGGGCGACAAGTACGTCGAGGAGCACATCCACGAGGTACGCAAGAAGGAGATGGACGAGGCCCGCGACATCCTCGGCATCAAGCAGGAATGGCTGGGCTTCGTCGACTCGGGGCTGCCCGAGGGCGACCCGCTGCCGCCGCTGCCCGAGGGCTGCTTCGCGCTGAAGGACGTCGACCGGGCGGCCGGCGAGCTGGTGAAGCAGATCCGCTCCTTCCGTCCGCAGGTGATCACCACCTACGACGAGAACGGCGGCTACCCGCACCCCGACCACATCATGACCCACAAGATCTCGATGGTGGCCTTCGAGGGCGCGGCGGACACCGAGAAGTATCCCGAGGGCGAGTACGGCCCGGCGTACCGGCCGCAGAAGCTGTACTACAACCAGGGCTTCAACCGGCAGCGCACCGAGGCGCTGCACAAGGCGCTGCTCGACCGGGGCCTGGAGTCGCCGTACGGGGACTGGCTCAAGCGCTGGGACGAGTCCGGGCAGATGCGGGACCGCACGCTCACCACGCACATCCCGTGCGCCGAGTTCTTCGAGATCCGCGACAAGGCGCTGCTCGCGCACGCCACGCAGATCGACCCCGACGGCGGCTGGTTCCGGGTCCCGATGGAGATCCAGAAGGAGGTCTGGCCGACCGAGGAGTACGAGCTCGCGAAGTCTCTGGTCGATACCTCCCTCCCCGAGGACGACCTCTTCGCGGGCATCCGCGACAATGCCTGATATGAGCTCAAGCGCAGCCCTGGCAATGACGCACCTGGTCCCCCTCGCCGAGGTCGACGAGAACAAGGTCACCCCCGGCGTCCTCGGTTTCATCGTCTTCGCGGTGATGGCCCTGGCCGTATGGGGACTGATGAAGTCCATGAGCAAGCAGATGAACAAGGTCGACTTCAAGGAGGCCCCGGACCCGACGACGACGGCGGAGTCCGAGGCCGCCGTCGTCGACTCCCAGGCCAAGCAGGGCTGACCGGGCGGGCCCGCGCGGGGGTGCTCAGGGCCGTTCCGGCACCGCCACCCCCATCACCTCACGGGCGTGTCGGCTCGGCACCATGCCCAGCCGCCACGCCTGCCAGCCCGCCTCCAGGTTCACGCCCCGCTCCAGCAGCAGCTGGTACGCCTCCACGTAGTCGTCGAGTTTCTCGTCGCGGTAGGGGTGGCGGGTGCGGGCGAGCTGGGCCAGTTCCTCCTGGGCGACCGCCGTGCCGACCTCGACGCCGCCGGGGGCCGCGTAGGGCAGGAGTGTGGAGCGCAGGAAGCGGGCCCAGTCCTCGCCGCGGTGGTCGCCGTACGAGGTGAACAGGCCGAGCGCCTCGTCGCACAGGGTCAGTGCCTGTGCGGTACGGGCGTTGCCCGCGTCGACGACCGCGAGTTCCAGGCAGGTCCACGCCTCGCCGTGGGCGACGCCGATGCGCTGGAAGTCGGCGCGGGCGTCGACGAGGAGCTGGCGGGCGAACCCGGAGTTGCGCAGGGAGCCCGTCTGGGCGGCGCGCTGGTCGCGGGTGACGCGGGCCGAGTGGTGCCGGGCGCAGGCCAGGCCGTAGACGTCCCGCATGCGGGAGAACATGGTGCGGGAGCGTTCCAGTTCGCGTACGGCGAGGTCCAGGTTGCCGGTCTCCTCCAGGGCCTGGCCGAGGTAGTAGACCGTCCAGGCCTCGCCGCGGGCGTCCTCGTTGTCGCGGTGCCGGGAGGCCGCCGTGCGCAGGCCGTCCACCGCCGGGGACGGGTCGCCGGCGACCAGCCGGGCCCGGGCCAGCTGGGTCAGCGCCCAGGCCTCGCCGCGGGCGTCGCGGGTACGGCCGTAGAGGCCGAGGGCGGTGGTCAGTTCGTGCTCGGCGCGGGGGATGTCGCCCATGCGCAGGCCGAGTTGGCCGAGCTGGAAGTGGGCCCAGGCCTCGCCGTGCACGGACTCGCCCGCGCGGTGCAGGACCAGTGACTCGGTCAACAGCCGCATGGCTTCGGGGAGTCGGGCGCGGTCGCGCTCGACGGCGGCCAGGGCGTGCATGGTCCAGGCGCGGTCCGTGGCCAGTTGGGGCGGGGCTTGCAGGTCGAGGGCCTCACGGAGTTTCGCCGCCGCCTCGGTGAGGTTGCCCTGGTGGTGCAGGGTGATGCCGAGGGAGCAGAGGGCGCGGGCGGCGCCGGCGTCGTGGTGGGCCTCCATGTAGAGGTCGACGACGGAGGTGAGGGTGGTGCGCGCCTTGTCGAGTTCGCCGAGCTGCCGGGCCGCGATGCCCGTGCGCCACTGCACCGAGCGGACGAGCAGCCCCTGGTCGACGGCCTGCGCCAACTCGCTGATCTCGCCCAGCCGGTAGAGGTCGCCGCGCAGCAGGCAGTAGTCGCACAGCGCGCCCAGCAGATTGAGTACGGCGCCCTGGTCGACGCCCTCCGCGTGCCGCAGTGTCGAGGTGATGAAGCTCGACTCGTCGTCCAGCCAGCGCAGCGCCTCGTCGAGCGAGGTGAAGCCGTGCGGGCCGAAGCGGTCCGAGCGGGTCGACATGTTGCCGTCGACCAACCGCAGGACGGAGTCGGCGAGTTCGGCGTAGTTCACGATCAGCCGCTCCTGCGCCGCCGTACGTTCCGAGGACTCCTCCTCGTCGAGGAGGCGGGCCTGGGCGAAGGCGCGGACCAGGTCGTGCAGGCGGTAACGGGTGCCGCGGACATGGTCGATGAGGCCCGCGCGGGAGAGGGCGACCAGGTGGCGGGTGGCCTCCGTCTCGTCCGTGGCCAGCAGGGCGGCGGCCGCCGCGGCGCCGAGCGAGGCACGACCGGCCAGCGCCAGCCGGCGCAGCAGGGTGCGGGCCGGGTCGGACTGGTCGGTGTAGCGCAGCCACAGCGCCCGTTCGACCGGCTCGACCGGGCCGTACGCGCCGAGGTCCGTGGCGAGTCGGCGGGGCGAGCGCGGGCCGAGGGACGAGCCCGCGATCCGCAGCGCCAGCGGCAGCCCGCCGCACAAC
The DNA here is from genome assembly GCF_044457385.1 of Streptomyces sp. NPDC050548. NCBI lineage: Bacteria > Bacillati > Actinomycetota > Actinomycetes > Kitasatosporales > Streptomycetaceae > Streptomyces > Streptomyces sp. NPDC050548. Next base: position 453,427 of record NZ_JBITGV010000001.1, on the reverse strand, counting down.
TCCCTGATCCGCTCGTCGGATTCGGCGTCGTACGGCCCCGAACCGTCCTGCGCCACGGCGCCGAGCAGTTCCTCCGCGCCCGCCGCGTCGAGCGCGTCCACCGGCAACTGGTGCACCCAGGCGACGAGTTCGGCCGGAAGGTCGAGCGGCTTGCGGGCGGTGACGACGACCAGACTGTCGGACCGCTCGGGGACCAGGGTGGCCACCTGCCCGGGGTCGGAGGCGTCGTCCAGGACGATCGTCACCGGGAGGCCGGTCAGATGCTGGTGGTACAACTCGCCCAGGCGCCTGACCTGTTGGTCGGGGGAGGAGCGTTCGCGGAAGAGCAGTTGTTCGCGGGGCGCGCCGAGCCGGTTCAGCAGATGCAGCAGGGCGTCGCGAGTGGGCAGCGGGGACTCGCCCGGGCTGTCGCCGCGCAGATCCACCACGCACGCACCGCGGAACTGGTCGCGCAGATCGTGCGCGGCACGCACCGCGAGGGTGGTGCGGCCCGAGCCGGGCGCACCGTGCAGGACGACCACCGTCGGCCGGGTCTCCGTGCTCGCGCGGGCCGCCTGCACCAGCTGCCGGATCCGGGCCAGTTCCGCCCGCCGCCCGGCGAACGCCCCTACCGGCTCCGGGAGTTGACCGAACGACTGCTCCAGCACACTCCGTCTGCGGGCCGCCGCGCTCTTGTCCGTACCGCGCAACTGCGGCCCTGGCTTCTTCGTCGGCCCGGTGGAGGCGGCGAGCACCCGCTGCTGGTCCAGGAACGGCCGGATGCCCCGCACCTCCAGCGCCGTCAGCCACTGCAACCGCAACTGCTCGGGCCCGCCGGGCTGGTTGGCGGCACCGGCCCGGTGATGCGCGGCGGGCACGTGCGAGGCGGTCACCTTCACGACGGTCGCCGCCGCACCGACGACACCGACGGTCACACCCGCGCCGAGCGCGGTACCGGTGCCTGTACCGAGGGCGAGGTCGGCCACGATCGCCGCGACGGCGGCAACACCCGCGACCAGCAAGGGAGTTCCACCACCCTCCCTGGCGTACCGCTGCCCGAAGGTGAGCTGCCCGGCCGCCGCCTCGTCGAGCGCGCCCGTATAGGCCGCGTACTCCTCGGCCGCCGTCTCCGCCATGGCGTCCAGCGCGGCCCGGGACCGCGCCAGCAGCACCGGCCCCTCGACGCGCCCGCCGGAACGCCGCACCTCCTCCTCCACGGCCCGAGCCAACAGCCGCTCGGCATCGCTCCGATGGCTGTCCCGCATGTCGCGTCCCCCTCCGACGGCAACTCCCTGGCCTATGAGTGTCCTTCGGGGGAGGCGAGAGCGCGAGAGGGCGACGATCACCCGTTCGCTGCGCGGAAGCTGCGGGCCGTCCTACGACCTGTGCCGCCCGTCGGGCACGATGGGTCCATGCCGAACCGACTGGCCCATGAGACTTCCCCCTACCTCCTCCAGCACGCCGACAACCCCGTCGACTGGTGGCCCTGGTCGGAAGAGGCGTTCGACGAGGCCAGGAGGACGAACAAACCGGTCCTGCTGAGCGTCGGATACAGCAGCTGCCACTGGTGCCACGTCATGGCCCACGAATCCTTCGAGGACCACGCCACCGCCGACTACCTCAACGCCCACTTCGTCAGCATCAAGGTCGACCGCGAAGAGCGCCCCGACGTCGACGCCGTCTACATGGAAGCCGTGCAGGCGGCCACCGGCCAGGGCGGCTGGCCCATGACCGTGTTCCTCACCCCGGACGCCGAACCCTTCTATTTCGGCACCTACTTCCCGCCCGCGCCCCGCCACGGCATGCCCTCCTTCCGGCAGGTCCTCGAAGGGGTGCGCAGCGCCTGGACCGACCGGCGGGACGAGGTCGCCGAGGTCGCGGGGAAGATCACACGGGATCTGTCCCAGCGGCAGATCGACTACGGCGGCACCGAGGCCCCCGGCAAGGAGGAGCTGTCCCAGGCACTCCTCGGGCTCACCCGTGAGTACGACCCGCAGCGCGGGGGATTCGGCGGCGCGCCCAAGTTCCCGCCGTCGATGGTCGTCGAGTTCCTGCTGCGGCATCACGCCCGCACGGGTTCCGAGGGTGCGCTGGAGATGGCGCAGGACACCTGTGAGCGGATGGCGCGCGGTGGTATCTACGACCAGCTCGGGGGCGGGTTCGCGCGGTACTCCGTCGACCGCGAGTGGGTGGTGCCCCACTTCGAGAAGATGCTTTACGACAACGCCCTGCTCTGCCGGGTCTACGCCCACCTGTGGCGCAGCACCGGGTCCGAGCTGGCCCGCCGCGTTGCCGTGGAGACCGCCGACTTCCTGGTGCGTGAACTCCGCACGAACGAGGGCGGGTTCGCCTCCGCGCTCGACGCCGACAGTGACGACGGGACCGGGACGGGCAAGCACGTCGAGGGTGCCTACTACGTCTGGACGCCCGAGCAGCTCACCGAGGTGCTTGGTGAGCCCGACGCGGAGCTGGCCGCTCAGTACTTCGGTGTGACGGACGACGGCACCTTCGAGGAGGGGCAGTCCGTCCTCCAACTCCCGCAGAGCGAAGGCGTGTTCGACGCCGGGAGGATCGAGTCGGTCAAGAGCCGCCTCCTCGCGGCCCGTTCGCAGCGGCCCGCCCCCGGCCGTGACGACAAGGTGGTCGCCGCCTGGAACGGGCTCGCCATCGCCGCGCTCGCCGAGACCGGTGCCTACTTCGACCGGCCCGACCTGGTCGAGGCCGCCGTCTCCGCCGCCGACCTCCTCGTACGGCTGCATCTGGACGAGCACGCCAAGCTGGCCCGCACCAGCAAGGACGGTCAAGTCGGCGCGAACGCGGGGGTGTTGGAGGACTACGCCGATGTCGCCGAGGGCTTTCTCGCGCTGGCGTCGGTCACGGGGGAGGGGGTGTGGCTGGAGTTCGCCGGGTTCCTGCTGGACCATGTGCTCGCCGGGTTCGTGGACGAGTCGGGGGCGCTCTACGACACCGCCGCCGACGCCGAGCGGCTCATCCGCCGGCCGCAGGATCCGACCGACAACGCCACCCCGTCCGGCTGGACCGCCGCCGCGGGCGCCCTGCTGAGCTATGCGGCCCAGACCGGCGCCGAGCCCCATCGCAGCGCCGCCGAGCGGGCGTTGGGGGTCGTGAAGGCGCTCGGGCCGCGCGTTCCCCGCTTCATCGGGTGGGGGCTCGCGGTCGCCGAGGCGTATCTCGACGGGCCGCGTGAGGTCGCCGTCGTAGCGCCCTCGCTCGACGACGAAGCCGCAAAAGCCTTGCACCGTACGGCACTTCTGGGGACCGCGCCCGGTGCGGTGGTCGCCTTCGGGGTCGCGGAGAGTGAGGAGCTGCCGTTGCTCGCGGACCGGCCGTTGGTGGGTGGTGAACCGGCCGCGTATGTCTGCCGTAACTTCACCTGTGACGCGCCGACGACCGATCTCGAACAGTTGCGCACCGCGCTGAGCAGGTGAAACGGGGGAGTCGTAACCATCCCAAACGCGACCAGTGCGGGAAATGGTCATGTGTGGGACCCAATGTGAAGAAACATGCTCTTCACCGAAATCACCTGTCCACTTCACAGGTCGCCCATAGTCTCGGCCCCGTGACGCGACGGAGGTAACTCCCCGTCGCGCAGGGGGGATTGGGATCTGGGGGGATCTGCTGTGCTGACGTCCGTATTCGTCGCTGCCGTTTCGCTTGCCCTGTTCTGGATGGCCGCCTTCACCCTGTGGTGGCAGATGCACGCGTGGCGTACGCCCGAGGTGCTGGCCTCCACCCGCTTCAGCAGTCCGGACGGGGACGAGCACGTCTCGTTCTCGTTGCTGCTGCCGGCCCGGCACGAACAGGCCGTGCTGGACCACACCATCCAGCGCCTGCTGGAGTCCACGCACACCGACTTCGAGATCATCGTGATCGTGGGGCACGACGACCCCGAGACCGCGGCGGTGGCCCACAGTGCCGCCGAACGCGACTCGCGCGTCCGGGTCGTCGTCGACACGCACGAGAAGAAGAACAAACCGAAGGCCATGAACACGGCGCTGCCGCACTGCCGCGGCGATGTCGTCGGGGTCTTCGACGCCGAGGACCAGGTCCATCCGGAGCTGCTCGCCCACGTCGACCACGCGTTCCGGACGACGGGAGCGGACGTCGTCCAAGGGGGCGTCCAGCTCATCAACTTCCACTCCAGCTGGTATAGCCTGCGCAACTGCCTGGAGTACTTCTTCTGGTTCCGCTCCCGGCTGCATCTGCACGCGCAGAAGGGGTTCATCCCGCTGGGCGGCAACACGGTCTTCGTACGGACCGACGTCCTGCGGGAGGCCGACGGCTGGGACCCCAACTGCCTTGCCGAGGACTGCGACTTGGGCGTCCGGCTGTCCAGTGTCGGCAAGAAGGTCGTCGTCGCCTACGACTCCGACATGGTGACCCGGGAGGAGACCCCCGGCTCGCTGATGTCGTTGCTGAAGCAGCGAACCCGCTGGAACCAGGGCTTCCTTCAGGTCTACCGGAAGAAAGACTGGAAGCAACTCCCGGGATTCGGGCAGCGGTTGCTCGCCCGCTACACGCTGATGACGCCGTTCCTGCAGGCCTTCTCCGGGGTGATCATCCCGCTCAACGCGGCGGTCGCGCTCTTCCTGGACGTGCCGGTCGGCATCGCCTTCCTCACCTTCCTGCCGCTGGTCACCGCCGCGGTCACCTTCGTCTTCGAGGTCGTCGGACTGCACGACTTCGGCAAGCAGTACGGACTCCGCGTCCGCGCCGTCCACTATCTGAAGCTCGTCGTGGGCGGCCCCTTCTACCAGGTCCTCCTGGCCGGAGCCGCGATCCGCGCAGTGTGGCGTGAGCAACGTGGCCGAAACGACTGGGAGTTGACCTCCCATGTCGGCGCGCACCTCACCGAACCCGCAGTGATCCGAGAGGACGTTCCTGCGTGACCTCCACCCTTCCCGCGGCGACCACCACGGTCCCCGCGCAGCGGCAGCCTGCGCCTGAAACCCGTTCGACAGGCCGAACAGCGCCACCTTCGAGGCTGCGTTCCTCCCGCCCCGACCTCCTCCTCTGCGGCCTGCTCCTCACCGCGATCCTCGTCGTGCAGGGCTGGAACATCGCCGACTACCCGACGCTCAGCGACGACGAGGGCACCTATCTCGCCCAGGCCTGGGCCGTCCAGCAGGGCACCGGCCTCGCCCACTACACCTACTGGTACGACCATCCGCCGCTCGGCTGGATCCAGATCGCGCTGCTCACCTGGATCCCCGCGCACCTCAGCCCCGACTCGATGACCGTCGGCACCATGCGTCTCGCGATGCTGGTGATCAGCGCGATCAGCGCGGTCCTCGTCTACGTCCTCGCCCGCCGCCTGTCCCTGCCCCGCTGGGCGGGCGGGCTCGCCATGCTGCTCTTCGGACTCTCCCCGCTGTCCGTGATCCTCCAGCGGGAGATCTTCCTCGACAACATCGCCGTGATGTGGATGCTGTTCGCGTTCTGCCTGGCCGCGTCACCGAGTCGCCACCTCTGGCACCACTTCGGGGCCGGTCTGGCAGCCGCTGCCTCGGTCCTCACCAAGGAGACGATGGTCGTCGTCCTGCCCGCGCTGGTGGTCACCATGTGGCGGCACGGACACCGCGACACCAGGAAGTTCGCGCTCACCGGAGCCATCACGGCCTGCGTCCTGATCGGCTTCGCGTATCCCCTCTTCGCCCTGCTCAAGGGCGAGTTGCTGCCGGGCAGCGGCCATGTCTCCCTCTGGGACGGCCTCAAGTACCAGATGACCAGGCCGGGTTCGGGCTTCATCCTCGACCAGGGCACGGGCTCCCACGGCGTCCTCCACTCCTGGCTCTACTACGACCGTGTCCTGCCCCTGGGCGGACTCGCCGGGGCGCTCCTGCTCCTGGTCACCTGGCGCTGGTCCGTCACCGCCCGCTCCCTCGCCGGACCGGCGCTGACCGTGGCGATCCTCGCCGCCGTCGCCCTCCGTCCGGGCGGCTATCTGCCCGCCATGTACGTCATCGGCGCGCTGCCCTTCCTCGCCCTGGTCCTCGCCGGAGGCACCGCGTCCGTGGCCCACGCGGTGCTGCGCAGACGGCGGCGCGAGGGGGAGAAGCGGTACGTCACCGGGGGCCGGTACGCGCTCGCGGCGGTCCTCGCCCTCGCCGCCGGCGCGTATGTCGTACCGCAGTGGTACGACGGCGACCGCACCGCCGTGACCGCGGATGCCAACGCCCCCTACCGGGCAGCCTCCCAGTGGCTGTCCACCGAGGTGCGGGACCCGAAGGACACCCGGGTCCTCGTCGACGACGCGCTCTGGCTCGACCTCGTGCACGCCGGGTACCGGCCCGGGCTCGGGGTCATCTGGTTCTACAAGGCCGACCTCGACCCCGCCGTCACCAAGACACTGCCCCACGGCTGGCGGGACATCGACTACGTGGTGGCCTCCCCGACGGTACGGCGCGACGCGGTCGACCTGCCCAACGTCAAGGCGGCGATCGAGCACTCCACACCCGTCGCCACCTTCGGCACCGGCGACGACCGCATCGAGATCCGGCAGGTCCGGTCCGAGACCGTGGGAGCCCAGCGATGAGCCAAGAGTCCACCGTTCCGGGCGAGTTGGGTGAACCGGCCCTACAGGGCGCGGAGTTGGCCGAGCCCGGTGCCGTCACCATCGTCGTACCGACCTTCAACGAGTCCGGAAACGTACGGGAGTTGCTGCGCCGGATCACCGAATCCGTGCCCACCCGGCTGCCCTGCGAGGTCGTCTTCGTCGACGACTCCACCGACGACACGCCCGAGGCGATCTCCGAGGCCGCGCGGGACTGCCCGTTCCCGGTGACCGTGCTGCACCGGGAGGCGCCGGTCGGCGGGCTCGGGGGCGCGGTCGTCGAGGGGATGCGGAGGGCGACGTCGGACTGGATCGTCGTCATGGACGGTGACCTTCAGCATCCGCCGTCCCTGGTACCGGAGCTGGTCGGTACGGGCGAGCGGGCGCACGCCGGGCTCGTCGTCGCCTCCCGGTACATCAAGGGCGGCAGCCGCGAGGGCTTGGCCGGCGGCTATCGCATCGCCGTTTCCCGTGGGGCGACCTGGCTCACCAAGGGCCTCTTCCCGCGCAGACTGCGGGGCATCAGCGATCCGATGAGCGGCTTCTTCGCGATCCGCCGCAGCGCGGTGACGGCGGAGGCGCTCAAGCCGCTCGGCTACAAGATCCTGCTCGAACTCGCCGTCCGCGGCCGTCCGCACACGGTCACCGAGGTGCCGTTCGTCTTCCAGGACCGCTTCGCCGGCGAGTCCAAGTCGACGGCGCGGGAAGGGTTTCGCTTCCTGCGCCATCTCCTCGGCCTGCGCACCGCGTCGCCGGTCGCCCGCATGCTGGTCTTCGGCCTGATCGGCGCCACCGGCTTCCTGCCGAACCTGGTCGGCCTCTGGGCGCTGACGAAAGCCGGTATGCACTACGTCCCCGCCGAGATCCTCGCCAACCAGCTCGGCGTGGCCTGGAACTTCTATCTCATCGAGCACCTGCTGTTCCGCGACCGCCGGATGCACCGCAACTGGTGGGACCGGGCAGGCCGGTTCGCGCTGCTCGCCAACGCCGACCTGGTGCTGCGGATCCCGCTGATCGCCCTGTTCGTGCACCGGTTCGGGATGAGCGCGGTGTCGGCGACCGCGCTCGCGCTGGTCACCACGTTCGTTCTGCGCTTCGTCGGCACCGAGGCACTGGTCTATCTCCCTCGCCGCAAAGGGAGTTGTACGGAACCAAGGAGAGGCGCGTGAACAAGTACCGCAGAAGAACAGTCTTCGTCGGCGTGGGAACGCTGACCGCCGGACTGCTGCTGACCTCGCCGCAGTCCGCCGAGGCCGCGAACCTCGTCCTCAACCCGGGCTTCGAGACAGCGGGCACCGACGGGATGCCGTACTGCTGGGAGAAGTCCGGCTGGGGCGACAACGACTTCAGTTTCACGACGACTTCGGACGCCCACTCCGGTGCGAAGGCCATGCAGGTCAACGTGACCCGGCGGGTGGATGGCGACCGGAAGGCGCTGATCACCGAGTCCACGGCCTGCGCGCCGGTGGTGACGGTGGGCAAGCAGTACGACCTCGGGCTCTGGTACAAGACGACGACTCCCGACGCGAACATCACCCTCTTCCGGCATGACACCACCGCCGGCTGGCAGTACTGGACCGACCTCAAGACCCTGGAGATGCAGGGCAGTTGGACCCAGGCGAGCGTCCGTACGCCGGAAGTCCCGGCCGGTACCGACCGGATCACCTGGGGTGTCTCGGTCTACGGCACCGGGTCCGCGACCACCGACGACTACACGATGGACCAGGTCCCCGACACTCTCCCGCCCGCGACCTGCACGGCGACCGCCGAGCAGTGCGCGAACGGGCGTTGGGACGTGCTGCCGACGCAGAACCCGGTGCGCTCGATGCACTCCGTCGTGCTCAACAACGGCAAGGTGCTGCTGATCGCGGGCTCCGGGAACAGCCAGGAGCAGTTCGACGCGGGGACGTTCACGAGCGCGGTGTACGACCCGGTCGCGGGGACGTACAAGGTGATTCCGACGCCGAAGGACATGTTCTGCTCGGGGCACATCCAGTTGCAGGACGGCCGGGTGCTGGTGATGAGCGGCAACAAGGCGTTCCCGGCGGCGGACGGTTCGCACGGGTACGAGGGGTACAAGGACTCGTACATCTTCGACCCGGTGACGGAGACGTACAGCAAGACGAACGACCTCGTCGACGGGCACTGGTACCCGTCGGCGACCGAGCTGGGCAACGGTGACGTGGTCTCGTTCGGCGGGCTGCGGGAGGACTCGACGGGGTCGGTGACGGCCGAGTACTGGTCGGACGCGCAGCAGAAGTGGCTGCCGTTGTCGCAGGTCAACCAGACCTGGTCGTACTGGGGGCTGTACCCGTCGATGGTCCTGATGCAGGACGGGCGGCTCTTCTACACGGGTAGCCATGTCTTCGGGAACAACATCCCGGGCACGGGCAGCGCGATCTACGACTACAACGCGAACACGATCACGTCGGTCTCGGGGCTCCAGAACAAGGACCAACGCGACCAGTCCGCGAGCGTGTTGCTGCCTCCGGCGCAGGATCAGAAGGTCCTCACCATCGGCGGCGGCAACATCGACTCCAACCCGGACGCGAACCGGCTGACCGACATCATCGACCTCAAGGCTGCCAACCCGGTCTACACGGTCGGCCCCCAGATCCCCCAGGGGACGGTCGACTTGGGGAACGGTCCGGTGGCCGAGACCGGCGCGCAGGGCAAGATGTACGTGTCCGCCGTACTGCTGCCGGACGGCACGGTGCTGGAGACGGGCGGCGGGCTGCACAACCGGGCGAACCCGGTGTACGAGGCGTCGATCTTCGACCCGGCGACGACGACGTTCGACCCGGTGGCGGCGGACCCCGAGGCCCGCGGCTACCACTCGTCCTCGTTCCTGCTGCCGGACGGGCGGGTGATGTCGACCGGTGACAACCCGGGCAACGGCACCTGGAACCACAACGTCTCGATCTACACCCCGCCGTATCTCCTCAAGGGCACGCGGCCGACGATCACTTCGGTGATCGACAACGAGTGGGAGTACGGCGACACCCAGACGATCACCGTCGACCGGCCCATCGCCAAGGCGGAGTTGATCCGCCCGGCGGCGGTCACCCACTCCTCGGACCCGAACCAGCGGTTCGTGGACCTGCCGCTCTCGGTGAACGGCAACACGGTCGACCTGAACGTGACGAGCAACCCCAACCTGGCGCCGCCCGGCTGGTACATGCTCTTCGCGGTCGACGCCAACGGAGTCCCGTCGGTCGCCAAGTGGGTCCATCTGCAAGGCCCTTCGGCCATGACGACGGACACGGCCGCGGCCCACGTCCACTCCTTCGCCGACTCCCTGACCGGCAAGGTCACCGAGCCCGGCGAGAAGCGCACCTCGCAGAAGGTCAGCACGACCATCTCCGGCTGCGACCGCCACTACGGCACGATCAACGTCTGCGTCCCGACGGTCTTCCCGTCGGAGGTCAAGTCGACGACCGCGGCCCGCTGTTCATGGCTCCGGCAGAACGACTACGGCCGCCTGAAGGTCAACGGCAAGGACGACCCGCTGCGGCTGGACCCGAACGGAGACGGGGTGGCTTGCGGGAAGGGGGACGTGAGGAAGAGCTAGTGGTCATCCGTGAACTCGGCGAGGGCGCTCGCCTGTTGGGCGGGCACCCTCGCCGAGTTCACAGGTTTCGATAGACGTCGCGGCGATTGCCGACGGATGTCGAGGGACGAGGTGTCGTTCGCGTCGAGGGCCCCCTGCAACTCCGTGAGCCGGCGGAGGGGGCGCAGGTCCAGCTCGGCGTGCGGTGCGCACCGGGTGACGTACCCCGTCAGAATCAGGTGCTTCGGGAGCGGAGCACGGCGGTCATCTCCTCAAGAGAGACGGAGCCGTCGCGCCCCTCGGTCTCGGCCTTGTCCGCCAGGCCGTTCAGCCAGGCGTCCTCTGCCTGCTGTTCAAGTTCACGCAGGCGCCCGTACTCGTCGATGTTGACGACCTCCTTCACGAACGTGCCGGACACTCACCGGGGTCACTCCTCGGAGAGCCCGTGCTCCAGCACGTTCAGCGTGCGGTCCACGAGATCCTTGAACTCGTCCCTGTGGCCGTGTTCCGCCCAGTACAGGGATGTCTCCATGAGGGCGCCGATGAGGGCCATCGCGGAGACCCGTACCTCCAGGCTCTCCGGGTCCCGGCCGGTGCGCTCGGCGATGGCCTGGCAGAGCATGTCGCCGGTGACCGACATGCTCTCCATCATGCGGGAGCGCACGGCCGGGACCTGGACCATCAGATGGGTCCGGAGCCGGGAGATCTCCTCGTCCTCCTTCATGCCGTACGTGATCGCCTTCTGCAACACATACCGAAGGGTGTTCGCCCACGGTTCGTCGGTGGGCCGGGCCCGCAGTTCCTCCATGATGATCGGGTCGAACTCGTCCGTGAGGACGATGTCCTCCTTCGTCGGGAAGTAGCGGAAGACGGTCGACGGCGACACCTCGGCGCGTTCGGCGATCTGCTCGATCGTGGTCGCGTCGTAGCCCTGCTCCTTCACCAGTGCGTACGTCGCGGTGCGGATCGCCTCGCGGGTCTTGATCTTCTTGCGCTCGCGGAGGCCCAGTTGAGGGCGGTCGGCGGGGCTGAAGGGGGAGGGTGCGGCCGTCATGGTGTTCATTGTCCGGCATCCGCCAGGGCGACGGCCACGGCTGTGGCGGGGTCTTCCTCCTCCCGCTCCTGCACCGTGGGCGCGGCCGGAGTGTTCGGCAGGAACGCCGCCGCCAGCAGTGCGGTGACGAGGGCCGCGGCGCCGCACACCAGCAGGACCAGGCCCATGCCGTGGACGTACGCGCTGTTCGCGGAGGCGATCAGGTCCGCCGAGCCCGTCCGCTGACCGACGATGTGGGCCGCGACCACCGACTCCCCGGCGGTGTCGGCCGCCTTCGCGGGCAGGCCGGTCACGTCGAGGCGGTCCCGGAACGTGCTCGCGAGCAGGCTGCCGAGCAGGGCGATGCCGATCGCGGCGCCGACCTGGCGCATGGTCATGAGGAGCCCGGAGCCGCTGCCGGCCCGGTCGCGGGGCAGCGCGCCGAGGGAGCCGTCCATCGCGGGGACGATCGAGAAGCCGAAACCGAAGCCGGTGACGGACAGCCACAGCGCGGTGAAGCCGTAGCCGGAGTCGACTGTCGTACGGCTGCCGAGCACCGCGGCGAAGGCGAGGACCACCAGGCCCCCGGTGACCACGGCTCGGGAGCCGAACTTGACGACGAGCGGCTGCGCGGCGCGGGCCGCGATGATCAGGCCGCCCATCATGGGCAGCAGGCGGACGCCGGTGCCGAGCGCGTCGTTGCCGAGGACCGCCTGGAGGTACTGCGGCAGCACGAACAGCAGGCCGGACAGGACGAACATCACCAGGGTCGCGGCGATCGAGTTGAACAGGAAGCCGCGGTGTCGGAGCAGAGTCATGTCGAGCATGGGGCGTTCCATGCGCCGTTCGCGCAGCACCAAGGCGGCGATGAGGATCGTGGCGCCGATGAGCATGCCCACGATCAGCGGGTCGCCCCAACCGCGGCTGGGCGCCTCGATGATGGCGTAGATGAGGGAGCCGAGGCCGGCCGCGGTGAACGCGGTGGAGAGGGCGTCGACCCTGGGGGAGGCGGGGTCGCTGGTCTCGGGGAGCAGGAAGACGCAGGCGGCGATGCCGATCGCGGCCATCGGGATGTTGACCAGGAAGACCGAGCCCCACCAGAAGTGGTTGAGCAGCCAGCCGCCGATGATCGGGCCGAGCGGCAGTCCGAGCGAGGAGGCCGCGGAGATGATGCCGACGGCCTTGGTGCGCTCGTCGGGGCCGAAGAGCGAGGGCAGGACGGACATGGCGAGCGGGGTGACCAGGGCCCCGCCGACGCCCATCACCGCGCGGGCCGCGATGACCCAGTTGACGTCGCCCGCCAGGGAGCCGGCGACCGAGCCGGCGAGGAAGATGCCGAGCCCCGTGATCAGCATCCGGCGCCGTCCGAAGCGGTCGCCGAGGAGTCCGGCCGGGAGCATCAGGGCCGCGAAGACGATGACGTAGGAGTCCGCCATCCACTGCTGCTGGCCGGTGGTGGCGCCGAGGTCGCCGGCCATCGTGGGCAGGGCGACGTTGAGGATCGTCGTGTCGAAGCCGAGCGTGAGCATGCTCGCGACCAGGGCCGCGAGGGCCCACCAGCGGCGCGGGTCGCGTCGCACCTCTTGGGAGTGAGTGACAGTAGCCATGAAATGAGAGTAGCTGTCAAAAGGTGGTGCCTGTCAACGGGGATTGGCTGTCAGCACATGAAAAATGGCCACGGCTTGAGAGCCGTGGCCATGAAGAGGAGGTGTCCCCGGTGCTACCCGTGCTGGTACGCCACCAGGGAGATTCCCACGTAGTGCACGAGGAAGGCCGCGACCGTCAGGGAGTGGAAGACCTCGTGGAAACCGAACCAGCGCGGTGACGGGTTCGGCCGCTTTATGCCGTAGATCACGCCGCCCGCGCTGTAGAGCAGTCCGCCGACGATCACCAGGACCAGGACGGCGATGCCGCCCGTGCGCATGAAGTCCGGCAGGAAGAAGACGGCCGCCCAGCCCATCGCGATGTAGCAGGGGGTGTAGAGCCAGCGCGGGGCGCCGACCCAGAAGACCCGGAAGGCGATGCCGGCCAGTGCCGCGCCCCAGATGCTCCACAGCAGCCACTGACCCTTGGCGCCGGGGAGCAGCAGCATCGTCAGTGGTGTGTAGGTGCCCGCGATGATCAGGAAGATGTTGGCGTGGTCGAGTCTGCGCAGGATGCCGTCCATGCGCGGGCTCCAGTTGCCCCGGTGGTACAGCGCGCTGACCCCGAAGAGCAGGCAGGCCGTCAGGGCGAAGATCCCGCAGGCGATACGGCCCCGGGCCGAGTCGGCGAGAGCGGTGAGCACCAGGCCGGAGACGAGAACGGCCGGGAACATGCCGAGGTGCAGCCAGCCGCGCAGCTTCGGCTTCACATGGTCGGGGATTGAGAGCGCGGAGGGACCGTGGCCGGCGATCGGCGTGTCCGTGGGCGCGTCGGGGACGGACGCAGTCATGCGCGCAAGCGTACCTACGGAACCGTAAGTTACGTGTCAGTGCGGCGAGATGGGGGTCCAGAAGTGGCCACTCTCTCATGGCCGGCCGGCGTGCGGGTACCCGGGGTGAACCGACGGTGACGCACGGAAAACATCGCGATACGTGGCGATCCTCACGTCGCTCGTCTGTGAGGCCCTCTGGACATATGGGCGGGCGAGTCGGATGATCAAATGAGTGCGGTCGGCACCGGATGAGCGCCAAGATCGACCATCTGAAGCATCCGGGTCGCGGCCCCCACGGGGCAATAAGGACAAAATCCCTCACCATAGGAGCAATCGTGGCGCGCGACATCGCGGCTCCCCCCGTCATTCCCACCGAACACAAAGAACTGGTCTCGTGGGTGAACGAGATCGCAGAACTGACCCAGCCGGACAGCGTGGTCTGGTGTGACGGATCAGAAGCCGAGTACGAGCGGCTGAGCGAGGAGCTCGTCCGAAAGGGCACCTTCCAGAAGCTCGACCCGATCAAGCGCCCCAACTCCTACTACGCCGCCTCCGACCCGACCGATGTCGCCCGGGTCGAGGACAGGACGTTCATCTGCTCCGAGCAGGAGCAGGACGCGGGACCGACGAACCACTGGAAGGCTCCCGCCGAGATGCGGGAGATCTTCGCGGGAGAAAAGGGCATCTTCCGCGGCTCCATGAAGGGCCGGACGATGTACGTCGTCCCGTTCTGCATGGGCCCCCTCGGCTCGGACCTCTCCGCGATCGGCGTCGAGATCACCGACTCCGCCTACGTCGCCGTCTCCATGCGCACCATGACCCGCATGGGACAGCCCGTCCTCGACGAACTCGGTACCGACGGATTCTTCGTGCGTGCTGTGCACACGCTCGGAGCGCCGCTGGCCGAGGGCGAGCAGGACGTGCCGTGGCCGTGCAACTCCACCAAGTACATCTCGCACTTCCCCGAGAGCCGCGAGATCTGGTCCTACGGCTCCGGCTACGGCGGCAACGCGCTGCTCGGCAAGAAGTGCTACGCCCTGCGCATCGCCTCCGTGATGGCGCGGGACGAGGGCTGGCTCGCCGAGCACATGCTGATCCTCAAACTGACGCCCCCGCAGGGCGAGTCGAAGTACGTGGCCGCCGCCTTCCCGAGCGCCTGCGGCAAGACCAACCTCGCGATGCTGGAGCCCACCGTCTCCGGCTGGACCGTCGAGACGATCGGTGACGACATCGCCTGGATGCGGTTCGGCGAGGACGGCCGGCTCTACGCGATCAACCCCGAGGCCGGTTTCTTCGGCGTCGCGCCCGGCACCGGCGAGCACACCAACGCCAACGCGATGAAGACGCTGTGGGGCAACTCCGTCTTCACCAACGTGGCGTTGACCGACGACAACGACATCTGGTGGGAGGGCATGACGGAGGAGACTCCGGCCCACCTCACCGACTGGAAGGGCAACTCCTGGACACCGGAGTCCACTTCGCCCGCCGCGCACCCCAACGCCCGCTTCACCGTGCCCGCTTCGCAGTGCCCGATCATCGCGCCAGAGTGGGAGGACCCCAAGGGCGTGCCGATCTCGGCGATCCTCTTCGGCGGCCGGCGCGCCTCGGCCGTACCGCTGGTGACGGAGTCCTTCGACTGGAACCACGGTGTCTTCCTCGGCGCCAACGTGGCCTCCGAGAAGACCGCCGCCGCCGAGGGCAAGGTCGGCGAGCTGCGCCGCGACCCCTTCGCCATGCTGCCGTTCTGCGGCTACAACATGGGTGACTACATGGGCCACTGGATCGACGTGGCCAAGGGCAAGGACCAGGCGAAGCTCCCGAAGATCTACTACGTGAACTGGTTCCGCAAGAACGACGCGGGCAAGTTCGTGTGGCCGGGCTTCGGCGAGAACAGCCGTGTCCTGAAGTGGATCGTCGACCGCCTCGACGGCCGCGCCGAGGGCGTCGAGACCCCGATCGGCGTGCTGCCGGCCAAGGGCGCCCTCGACACCAAGGGCCTCGACCTGTCCGAGGCCGACCTCGACTTCCTGCTCACCGTCGACAAGGACGTGTGGCGCGAGGAGGCGGCCCTGGTCCCCGACCACCTCAACACCTTCGGCGACCACACCCCGAAGGAACTGTGGGACGAGTACCGCGCGCTGGTGCAGCGCCTGGGCTGAATTCCGCAGCGAAACCGTAGGGGCCCGCACAACGGCGTGCGGGCCCTTGCCCGTTGGCCGCCATTTCTCCCATCGCCTCTGCCCGGACCGGCATTTCGGGGGACACT
The DNA here is from genome assembly GCF_044457385.1 of Streptomyces sp. NPDC050548. Lineage (NCBI taxonomy): Bacteria > Bacillati > Actinomycetota > Actinomycetes > Kitasatosporales > Streptomycetaceae > Streptomyces > Streptomyces sp. NPDC050548. The sequence continues at coordinate 437,609 of NZ_JBITGV010000001.1, read as the reverse complement.
CGGGACAACTCGCAACGAACCCGAACCCCGAAATGAGGTGAGCGGGGGTGCGCACTCCGGTCAGCGATCCGCTGAGCGTGGGGCCGTACCGGATCGCCGGGCGGCTCGGCTCCGGCGGCATGGGATGGGTGTATCTCGGCCGTTCCCCGGCCGGCCGCGAGGTGGCGGTGAAGGTCGTACGGCCCGAACTCGCCGCCGAGCAGGAGTTCCGCGAGCGCTTCGCCCGCGAGGTCGCCGCCGCGCGGCTGGTCAGCGGCGCCTACACGGCGGCCGTCGTCGACGCGGACACCGAGGCCGAACTCCCTTGGCTGGCCACGATGTACGTGCCGGGCCCCTCCCTCGCCGAGGCCGTCCGCACCGACGGACCGCTGCCCGAACCGCAGGTCCGCAGGCTCGGCGCGTTCCTCGTCGAGGCGCTGCAGGCGATCCACGCGGCCAGCCTGGTCCACCGCGACCTCAAACCGGCCAACGTGCTGCTCGCCTCCGACGGCCCCCGCGTCATCGACTTCGGCATCTCCCGCGTCGAGGGCGCCCCGAGCCTCACCCAGGCCGGAATCGTGGTCGGCACCCCGCCGTTCATGTCGCCGGAGCAGATGACGGCCGCGCCGCTCGGCCCGCCCACCGACGTGTTCTCCCTCGGCGGCGTCCTGGTGTACGCGCTGACCGGCCGCCCGCCGTTCGGCACGGGCGAGGCGGTGAGCCTGCGCGTGGTGCACCACGCACCCGACCTGGACGGCGTACCGGCGGGGCTACGGCCGCTGCTCGCGCGCTGTCTCGCCAAGCGGCCCGCGGACCGGCCCCGACTGGACGTCCTGCTGGGGGAGTTGCTGGCACCGCCGCGCACCGCGGTCTGGCCGCCGCCCGCCGTGGCCCGCACCATCGAGGTCCGCCGCAGTGAGCTGGCGGCCCGGCGCGGCGGCGGTACGAGTCTGCCGGTGCCGTCCTGTCTGCTGCTGCACGCGCAGGCCCTGCTGGACGCCGGCCTCACCGACGACATGGTCACGCGGGCGGTGGCGCGTGGCGACGCCTGACTCCTCCCTCCCGCCCGGCCGGGACTACGACATCGCCTCCTCCTGGCGGCAGTTGACGCACACCTGGGGCGCCCGCCGGAATTACCACGTCGAGAGCGATGTCGATTCCCTCTCCCTGCAATTCGATCTAGAGGAGTCGGGGCGCACCCTCACCGTGCGTTTCATGACCACGAAAAGACTTCTCGTCGCTTTTGTCACCGACGGTCATTCTCTGCGCAAGGATCAATTGGCGATCGCCGCCGCCGCGTCCAACGCGTGGAACACCGAACAGCTGAATCCCATGCTGTCGGTGTGGGACGTGCGCGGACCCGGACCCTGCCTCGCCGGAGTCTGCGACCTCCCGCTGACCTGCCGGATCTCGCAGGACGACTTCGATGTTCTGGCCAGTGATTGGGTGGAACGGGCGCGACAGATGTTCACCCGTTGCCATCAGGTTTTCCAGCTGTAGAAATGAATTGAGCATTCTCAGTCAACCCCTTTCGGCCACGGCCCTGTTGCCTCCACTATGGGCGCCAACGGGGGGTCGTCATGAGACGTACGTTGTGCACTGCCGTGCTGTTCGGCTTGTTGATCGCATGGATTCCCGCAGGACCGGCGGCCGCCGCCGGCGCGGACTGCGGCAAGAACTTCCCGACGCGCCTGGGCTGTTGGCAGGACGCGCTCGACGACGGCGCCGAGGTCACGGTCACGCTGCACAAGCCCCTGGCCGTCGACACCGGCGGCAGGGTCGATCAGACCAGCGCCCGCCGGGACCTCAAGAACCTTCGGGTCCAGGTACCGGCCGACGTCCGCACCGGCCAGGGCGGCACCGCGCTGCTCCTCCTCGCCGGCCACGCACGCGTCGACCGGGACGCCCGGATCGACCGGCTGGACAGCAGGACGCTGAATCAACTCGGCCCCTGCACAAGCGACTTGTGCACAGCACTCAAGGAGTCCTCGCTCACCGGCGGCCAACTGATCGACAAGAAGCTGGGCGTCACCGAACTCGGCGGGCACAGGTCCACGGACCGGACGCGCCTCCTGCTCTACGCCCTGACCGCCGTACTCCTCCTCCTGCTCCTCGGCCTCTTCCTCGCCGTCCGCCGCTCCCGCACCCCGGCCGTCGCGAGCGCCACGACGGTCCACTCCGAGGAGACCACCGCCGAGACCACCGCCAGACTCCGCCCCGTCCCGCCCGCCCCCGCACCGCCCCCGTCCCCCGGCCGCCGGGTCGGCCCCCGCACCGGCCCGTCCCGAACAGCCGTCGTCCGTACGGCACTTCACCCGCAGGGCTACGTCGAACTCGACCACGTCCTCTACCGCGCGGTGTGGGCCGAACCCGACCGCACCCCGCCCGAGCCCGGCGCGCAGGTCGAGGTCACCGACGCCCGCGAACCCGACTCCGACGTCCTGTACGCCTTCCCTCCCGCGGCCCGGCATCACGCCCGCGGCAGCTCGTGACCCCGTAGCACTCGTTCCGCCCGTACCGCTCGTGCCACCAGGAGATCCCCATGCACAGCGAATACCCGCCCACGCTCCCGGCGGAGTACGCCGACATCGAGTTCGAGAACAACGCGCAACGGCTGCCGCTGGTGCTGTGTCTGGACACGTCGAGTTCCATGGCGGGGGCGCCGATCCAGTCCCTCAACGACGCGCTCGCCGAGTGGACCCGTGAACTCCACGACGACGTCTCCCTCAGCTACAGCGTCGAGGTCGCCGTCATCACCTTCGGCGGCCGGGGCGTCGGCGCCTGGCGCGGACCCCAACTCCTCGACCCGCGCACCCCGATGAGCCCCTTCGTGCCCGCCCACGCCTTCCAGGCACCCCGCTTCACCGCCTCCGGCGTGACCCTGATGACCGAGGCCCTGGAACTGGCGATGCATGTCGTCGCGGCCCGCAAGGCGGAGCTGCGCGCCTCCGGACTCCAGTACTACCGCCCGCAGATCTGCCTGGTCACCGACGGCCTCCCCACCGACGGCACCGGCCACATGACCGACTCCTGGCACCGGCTGCTGCCCGTCCTCGCCGAGGAGCAACAGGCCCGCCGCTTCCGGCTCTACGCGATCGGCGTCGGCGGCATCACCGACCGCGGGGAACAGGTGCTCCAGGCGTTCGCGCCCAAGTTCAACGCCCGCATCCAGGGCTTCCCGTTCCGTGAACTGCTCCAGATGATGTCGGCGAGCGCCAACGCCGAGCAGAAGGGCGCGGGCGACGAGGTCTTCGAGAAGATCTTCAGCCAGTTCAAGACCCAGCGCCCGGCCTGGGAGAGCTGAGCGGTGGCCGCCTCGCCCTGGCGCATCCACGGCCTCAGCGTCGAGGGCTACCGCCACCGCCGCACCGGCACCCCCTGCCAGGACGCCTGCACCTATGTGACGTCCGCGCCGGTGACCGTGCTGGCCGTCGCGGACGGCGCGGGCAGCCGCCCGCACTCCGACCAAGGGGCCCTGCACGCCGTCGAGTTGGCGGCCGAACACTTCCGCCGCCGGGCCGCCGCCGCGTCCGGCTGCCCGCCCGGCACCGAGGTCCACGACCTGCTCGCCGACGCCTTCGACGACGTGGCGAAGATCTTCCTGGACACCTACGGCGCCGCCGCCCCCGACTACGCGACCACCCTCACCGTCGTCGTCCTCACCCCCGGCTGGCTCGGCCATCTCAGCGTCGGCGACGGCTTCGTCGTCGTACGCGCCGGAACCGAGGACGGACAACGGCAGTTCCACCTGCTCCCGCAGCCGCCCGCCGTCAGCGAGTACAGCAACGAGACCGTCTTCCTCACCTCACCCGACGCGCCCCGCCGACTGCGCACCGACTGCCTGGCGGACCCGCGCGTCGACGGCGTGCTGCTGTCCACCGACGGCCTCGCGCAGGCCGCCCTCTCCACCCCCGGCGGCGGCCCGCCGCAGCCCAACACCTCTTTCGTGGAAGCCGTGTTGCGCTCCCTGGACACACCGGGGCCGGTGACCGACAGCGCGAGCGAGAACATCGCCGCGCTGCTCCGCTCCGACCGGCTGACCAGTCTCAACGGCGACGACAAGACCCTGCTGCGGGCCGTGCGCGCGGTGACCCCGTGACCGGCCGCACCGTCCACCTGGACGGCAAGCAGGTCACCCTCGCCGAACTTCCCCTCAAGGGCGGCGGCCAGGCGGCCGTCTTCCCCGTCGAGGGCGACGACACGATCGTCGTCAAGCTCTACCGCGACCGCCCGGGACCGGACCTGGAGCGCCGCCTGACCCGCATGCTGACCATGTCCCCGCTCGCGGCCCGCCCCACCGACGCCAACCAGCCCCCCGAACTCGCCTGGCCCACCGCCATCGCCCGCGGCCCCGACGACACCTTCCTCGGCTACGCCATGCGCCGCTTCGGCGAGCCTCAACACGTCCAGCTGGTCGGCCTGTTCACCCGCGCCCAGCGCCTGCGCCTGTTCGGCGACCGCGCGGACTGGCGCTTCCTGCTCGGCGTCGCCTGGAACCTCGCCTTCATGACGGCCCGCATGCACTACGACGACCTCGTCATCGGCGACTTCTCGTCGAGCAACGTCGTCGTGGACGCCAACGGCTTCGTCACGTTCCTCGACTGCGACTCCATCGCCTTCACCGACCCGGTCACCGGCGAGCACTTCCCGTGCCTGATGCACACCACCGACTACTCCTCACCGGAACGCCAGTCGGGCGCGGCGGCCACCCCGGAGAGCGACAACTTCGCGCTGGCGGTGCTCATTTACCAACTCCTCACGGCCGGCAACCACCCCTTCGGCGGCGTCCCGCACGACAGCACCAGCGAGTCGACGGTCAAGGACAACATCGCCGCGAGCGTCTCCTACGTCGTCCGCCCCGAGGCGGTCGTCATCCCGCGCGGCACAGTGGACCCCTCAATCCTCCCGCCCGGCCTCCTCACCCTGGCCCACACGGCCTTCGGCCCGGGCGTCCACGCCCCCGCCGCCCGCCCCACCCCGGAGGTCTGGCTGCGCGCCCTCGACCAGGAACGCTCCCGCGTACGGGCCTGCCCGACCCGCCCCCTGCACACCTACGGCTCCCACCTCCCGACCTGCCCGTGGTGCACCCGCGCCGCGGTGACGGGACACGACGTGTTCAACCTCCCGGTACGACAGCCGGTTCCGGTACCTCCCCCGGCCGAACCGGCGGTCGGCCTCGGCCCGTTGAAGGTGCTGGGCGCCGTACTGCTCGCGCTCGTCCTGCTGATCGTGATCCTTCAACTGCTCTGAGAACGCCCCCGGTCCTCCAGATACCGCGTGTGCGACTCCTGCCGCCGCGCCTCCGCCTCACGCAGGTTCGCCGCGAGCCCCCGCGCCTCCTCCTGAAGCACCGTCAACTGCCGTTCCAGATGCCGTTCCGGCGGCTCGGTGCCCGGCGCCAGCCGCGTCCACCACCGCGTCCGTACGAACGTGTCGACGGCCTCCGGCACGTCCTGCCGGATCGCCCGCGACAGGATGTGCACGCCCTCCGGATCCTGCGCGAGGTCCTGGGTGATCCGCGGATCGAGCAGCCCGGCGAGGAGCTGGGTCAGCTCGGTGAGCCGGCCGGCGGCGGCGGGCGGCAGCTCGATCGCGGTGAGATAGCCACCCAGCTTCTCGAAGTCGTCGCGCAGTTCCGCCAGTTGGGCCGACGGATCCGGGAAGTCGGGCAGCGGCGGCCGTTCCGGCGGCGCGATCAGCGCACCCGCGACGTACAGCCCCACGACCACGACCGGCCAGTACGGCCCCGCCACCCCCACGAACGTCAGCACCAGCCCGAGCAGCCCGCACGCGCTGCCGGTGAGGTTCTTGCGGGACTCCACGTAGCCGAGGAACTTACTGGTAGCCACGGATCTCCTCGAAGGCGCCGTCCAGCGAGCCCTGCTGGGCGTCGAAGAGACGGCCGCCGGTCAGGTCGGCGATGTGCTGCAACTCCGCCTTGTCCGAGTCGCCGAAGAGGATGGGGAAGACGGGGATCTCCCGCTGGGCGGAGGGCAGTTGACGGTAGAACCCGTCGAACTCCTTCGCCTTCGCGCCGGTCGTGTTCTCGCCGTCCGTCATCAGCACGATCGACGTGAACGTGTCGCCGCCGGTGCCGAGATGCTCGTAGGCCTTCTCCAGCGAGGTGTAGATCGCGGTGTTCCCTTCGGCGCTGAGCGCCTTGGTGTCCGCGCGGATCGCGTCGAGCCCGGCCTTCGGGTCACCCGGACTCACCACATGCGTCCGCACGCTCTTCACGCCCGACCCGAACGGCATCAGTGTGACCTCCTCGCGCTGCCGGAAGTCGCCGGTCAGATCGGTGAGGGCCTTCTTCAGCCGGGACAGCCGGTCGCCCGCCATCGACCCCGAGGTGTCCAGGACGTACACGGTCCGCGAGGGCCGGCGCAGCTTGTTCTCGTACGAGTCGAGCAGCCCGTCGGCGACGGACCGGCTCCCGGGAAACGGGAGTTCACGCCGTCGGCCGGTGTCCAGGCCGGACGCGGGCGGTACGGAGGCGACGACCGGGCGGCGGTGCGTGCGGGTGGTGATCAGCCTCTGCACGGCGTCCGTGCGCAGGTCCGTCGTCACCCGGCGGACGTTGTCGCGGGTCGTCGCGTCCGTCGAGGCGAGGGAGGTCAGCGGGTAGTCGGCGGTGACGACCCCGTCGCTCGGACGGATCACGGTCAGACCCGGGATGCCCTTGAGGACGGACTCGTAGTTGAGCAACGCGTCGACGTTCCCCCGGCGTTGATACGCCTCCGCGAGCCAGCCCGACGAACCCGACGTCAGCTTCTGCCCCTGGAAGAACTCCTTCAGCCGGGGAGTCGCCTTCGTGACGTCCGCGTCGGTGAGCGCCGACTGGGCGCCGGAGAGCGCGGAGGCGACCGAGACGAGCGTGGAGAACCCGGAGTTGGAACGGGCCGGGTCGGTCATGCCGTAGGTCAACCTGCCGTCCTGGACGGCCTGTTCGATCTCCGACCAGGTGACCTTGTCCGGCTGCCAGCCCAGTGAGGTGACGGTGGCCGTCTTCACCCCGATCGCGACCGGGCTCGACATGATCGACGTCTCCGAGACGACCTTCTTCGCCGCGTCGGGCCGCAGCCGCAGATAGTCGTTCGACGACAGCCACAGCGCGTCGTACTGCCCGTCGACCTCGCCCTTCGCCAGCAGGTCCACCGCGTCCAGGGTGCCCATGTAGGTGGGGCGGATGGTGATGCCGGTGTCCTTGCGGACCTGGTCGAACACCGGGGTCATGTCGCTGAGTTCGCTGGAGGCGAGGACGCGGAGGGTGCCGGGTCGGGGTGCGTTGTCGGTCTCGGTCTTCGTGTCCGGCGTCGACGTGCAGGCGGTCAGCAGCGCGGCCGTGCCGAGCGCGAGGGCGATCAGGCGTCTCATCCGAGCCCACCCTCCAGCGCGCTCTGCGACCGGCTCCGCTCCAAGTAGCCGCTGGCGTTCTGGAGTTCGGAGGTCAGGGACTCCACGGTCGCGGCCATCACCTCGGTCGCCCGGACCTTGTAGGTGTCGATCGCGTCGAGGGTGCGGTAGATCTGCTGGAAGGCGGTGCGCAATGTCTCCGCGCCCACCGCCGGGTCGGCCGCGATGCGCTGGATCTCGCCGCTCTGCGTGGCGAGCATCTCGGCGTTGCCCCGGATGAGGTCCTCGGTCGTGCCGCGCAGGGCGTTGACCTGGTCGACGACCTTGCGCTGGTTTTCGAGGGCGGAGGCGAGCATGACCGAGATCCGGAGGGCCGAGACGGTCGTGGTCGCCGCCCGGTCCACGCCCTTGATGAGTTCGTCGTTGTTGCGCCGTACGACGTCCATCGCCAAGTAGCCCTGCGCGCAGACCGCGAGCTGGGTCAGCAGGTCCTGGTGCTTCTGCCGGACCGGGAAGAGGACGTCCGCGCGGAGTGTGTCCGCCTGGCTCGGGTCGCTGGACTCGACACCGGCGATGTGCTGCTCGACGGCCGAGTCGAGGGCCTGTGTCAGAACCACGTACTCCTGGAGCTTGCCCATGGTCTCCCAGAGCCGGACCCGCTCGGTCTGCAACGAGGCGTTGTCGCGCCGGAGTTCGTCCTGCCCGCCCCGCAGCGAGCCCACGATCTTGTTCAACGTGCCCTGCGCGGAGGCGTACTTGGCGACATGGTCGCGCAGCTTGTTGCCGCCGGGCAGCCGGGACAGGAACTTCCGCCCCTTCGACGCCGACAGGTCACGCGGGTCCAAGTCCTCGACCACGCGCCGGAGTTCGACGAGCGAGCCCGCCACCTGCGACTGGGCGTCCCCGCCCTTCGAGGGCAGACTCCGCACGGTCCGCTCCAGCATCCGGTTGGACTGCGCGGTCGCGCTGCGCATCTCCCCGGCGCCGAGCGCGGTGATCTCGCCGACCTTGCCCGCGAACTCGGGAGAGCGGGCGTCCAGTGCGGCGAGCCCCTCCACATAGGCGGAGGCCTTGCGCTCCATGTCCGTACGGACGGAGTCGTCGACGGGCACGAGCCCGCCGGCCTTCTCTCTCGGCACGGGCTTCACGGCCTCCGGCGGAGTGAGAGTGAAGACGTCGTCACCGCTGAGCGTGTGCTCACTGCTGTTCTGGCTGGTGTTGAAACTGCTGCTCATGTGGTTCCCCCGGTCAGCCGCGCGCCCGGCGCGCCATGTCGTGCAGCACCGTGGAGGTGGGCACGGGCGCCTGCCGGACACCGGTCAGCGTCTGGTTGAGATAGCTGGAGTGGGCGGCGGTGGCCGCGACGAACTCGGCGGTGTCACCCTGCGGCCGGAACCCGTACCGCACGGCGAGCTTCCGCAACGTCGGGTCGGAGCTGAGGAGTTCACCCAGCGCCCGGCCCTCGGGAGTGAGCGGTACGACGGTGTGGTCGCTGTTGGCCGTGGTGTCCGGGTAGAGGACGACGAGGTCACCGACCGGCTCCTTGCCGAGGAGCAGCGAGGCCACCTGCGACTCGTACACCAGGACCAGTGGATTGCCGGCGCCACTGATGAAGTCCCTGAACGGCCCGTCCGAGCTGGACTGTTGGGCGCCCTGCACGCTGATCAGCTTGCGCATCAGGGGCGCGGTGCGACCGACATCGGCGCTACTGGCCGCCACCCGCCCGCCGTCGGCGACGTAGGAGGCGGCGGCGAGATAGAGAGCACCCGAGTTGGAGGTCTCCGGATCGGTGGTCGCGATGTAGAGGGTGCCGGTCAACTCCCCGTGCTTTTCGGCCCCCTTGAGCTGCTGCCAGGTCCGGTCGCCCTTGGCCGCGTCCAGATAGGCGGCCATTTTCAACGTGCCGCGGTCCTGGACCTTGTCCAGCGTGGCGAGCCCGTTGGCCGCGAGGACCTGGGCGGCGCCGCGATGGGCCACGACGACGAGCGGCGAGTAGAAGGGCCGCGGCAGGGGCTGTTGCACCTTGTACTTGGCGGCGAGCGCGTCGGCCGGCGCCTGGCTGGAGGGGAAGGCGAAGTCGTACCCCTTGAGGTCGCGCCCCTCCATGGCCCAGGACCCGGAGGTCTCCGTCTTCACGGTGAAGCCCTTGGCGGCGAGGGCCTTCACCACATCGGGATCGGCGAAGAAGTCCGCCTTCTCCGAACCGATCACTCCACGCACGGTCTTCGTTGCCGTGCCCTTGTCCCCGTTGTCCCGGCCCGCTACGACGGCTGCCACCACTCCGCCGATCAGCAACACCGCGAGGACGATTCCTGCGATACGTCTCACGAGGGGCAGCGTGCTCGCGGAACCCAACATTCCCCGAGGAAAGGGATGAACGGAGGGTGTCGGACGGGTCCCGGATCAACACGGCCACATGGCAACGCCCTGCTTTTAGGGGCGCGGGGAACTGCGCGACCAGCCACAACGGACGCGCACCCGCAAGCGCACAGAACCCCTACGGCGACTAGGCGACCACAGTCACCGCATGCGCATCCATCCGCTCGGCCGAAAGAATCGCCGCAGCCGTATCAGCCCGGGACGCCGCAACAACCAACGCCCGCCCGGCAAGAGCGTGCGCCCGCTGATGCAGGTCATCCAAACGGGACGTAGGAGAGGCCGCCGCCACTCGGACCGGTGAGGCACTCCCGCGCAACCGCGTCAACTGCCCGGCAAGCCGCTCGGCGGCAACATCCAGCTCGGCCGAAGGCGCCAGCGCCCGCAGCTCATCGGTCACCGCAAGCAGTGCAGCGAGGTGCCCCGCCAGCTGAATGTCCAGTTCCTCCTCGCGCGACCGATGCGGAAAGTCGGCGGAGGGGCGGGCCACCGTGCTGTGGACCGACTTCGTGCGGATCGGTTCGTACATGGCATGGTCTCCTGTGCTCAGACAGGAAACCATCCTAGCTTAGATTGCGTCTAAAGTTGTGCTGGCCGAAAAATTGGCCGGAAGATTCCAGGTCCAGGAGGTTTACGGCTGGCTGTACCCGTCCAGGAAGTTCCCGATCCGCGTCACCGCGTCCCGCAGATCCCCGACCGTCGGCAGCGTCACGACCCGGAAGTGGTCGGGCTCGGACCAGTTGAAGCCGGTGCCCTGGACGACCATGATCTTCTCGCGGCGCAGCAGGTCGAGCACCATCTGCCGGTCGTCCTTGACCTTGAAGACCTGCGGATCGAGCCGCGGGAACAGATACAGCGCCCCCTTCGGCTTCACGCAGGTCACACCCGGGATCTGGGTCAACAGGTCGTAGGCGACGTCCCGTTGCTCCTTCAGCCGCCCGCCCGGAAGCACCAGGTCGTTGATGGTCTGCCGTCCGCTGAGCGCGGCGACGACCCCGTGCTGGCCGGGCATGTTGGCGCAGAGCCGCATGTTGGCCAGGATCGTCAGACCCTCGATGTACGACTCGGCGTGTGCGCGCGGCCCGGAGATCGACATCCAGCCGACGCGGTAACCGGCGACCCGGTACGCCTTCGACATCCCGTTGAACGTGAGCGTCAGCAGGTCCGGGGCGATCTTCGCGGTCGCGGTGTGGGTGGCGCCGTCGTAGAGGATCTTGTCGTAGATCTCGTCGGAGCAGACGAGGAGGTTGTGGCGGCGGGCGATGTCGGTCAGCCCGCGCAGCATCTCCTCGTCGTAGACGGCGCCTGTCGGGTTGTTCGGGTTGATGATGACGAGCGCCTTGGTGCGGTCGGTGACCTTGCGCTCGACGTCGGCGAGGTCGGGCATCCAGTCGGACTGCTCGTCGCAGCGGTAGTGGACGGCGGTCCCGCCGGAGAGCGAGACGGCGGCGGTCCACAGCGGGTAGTCGGGGGACGGTACGAGAACCTCGTCGCCGTCGTCGAGGAGCCCCTGCATCGCCATGACGATCAGCTCGGAGACGCCGTTGCCGATGAAGACGTGCTCGACGTCCGTCTCGATGCCGAGGGTCTGGTTGTGCATGACGACCGCGCGGCGGGCGGCCAGTAGGCCCTTCGCGTCGCCGTACCCGTGTGCCGACGACACGTTCCGGAGGATGTCCTCCAGGATCTCGGGCGGGCACTCGAACCCGAAGGCCGCCGGGTTGCCCGTGTTCAGCTTCAGGATGCGGTGGCCGGCCGCCTCCAGACGCATCGCCTCTTCGAGAACCGGGCCCCGGATCTCGTAACAGACGTTGGAGAGCTTGGTCGACTGGATCACCTGCATGTCGGTGAGCTTACGGCCCGGTAACGCGGTGCGGGCCGTGTTTTCCACCACGTGAGACGCATCGGTTTGGACTGTTATCGCCGGTAGCTGTCTCCGGTGCGGGTCCTGTCTCTACACTCTGCCGCCATGTCCAGCCCGCTCCACGACGAGAACGGCGCGTTCGGCGAGTCCGACGCTCCGCCGAACGTGTACCTCCCGCACGTCGACGCGGCGGTTCCGTCGTACGACGGGTACCGCGATCCGGCGGCCGCCCACGGCTGGCAGAACGCGTACGACGAGACCCGCGAGCTGCCGCCGGTACGGGGCGACGGCATCGCGGGTGCGGGCGTGGGCGTGGGCCGGGCCGAGCTGCGGAGGCGGGGGGCCCGGCGGTCGCGCCGGGGCGTGGTCGCGGTCGGCGCCCTGGGGGCCGTGTCCGTCGCCGCGCTCGTCGTCGGCTTCGCCGTCTCCGGTACCTCCTCCGACGGATCGCCGGACAAGGGGGACCGGGCGAGTGCCACGGCGGGTTCGACGGCCGGTACGTCGACGGTGGGGGAGTCCGCCACCGGTTCGCCCGGGGGGTCCGTGACCGGTGCGCCCGCCGCCGGTTCGTCGGTGTCCGCGCGGCCCTCGGCCTCCGTCGCGGCCACCCCCACGACCGCGGGGTCCACGACCACCGCTCCGGCCGCCACTTCGGCCGCGCCCTCCGCGACCGGCACCACGGCCACCCCCTCGCACGGCAACGCCGGTCACGGCCGGGGAGCAACCAAGCACCCCAAGTGAGTCATCTACCAAGCCGCGTCGCCGAGTTGGGCGCGCGGCTGTGACCTGCGGCCGGAAACAGTTCCTTGCCTCTCGTGCATCCGCCCCATCACAATGCACATGACAAGACAAGAAGTGACCGGAAGATCTCCGGTCGCTCACGTCTCCAGAGGGGACCCCCACATGAAGAAGCCTCTCCTTGCCGCACTCTCGGGCCTGGCCATCGCCGGGGCGGGCGTGGTACCCGCCGTCGCCGCACCGCAGGCGGCGCCGAAGGCCGCCGCCGTGACCGTCGACTTCGCCGGCACCGTCTCGCTCAGCAACTGCTCGGGCTCGGTCATCCGCTTCCCGAACTCGACCGACACCTCCCCGGCGCTCGTGCTCACCAACGGCCACTGCCTGGAGACCGGCTTCCCGGCGGCCGGCCAGGTCATCACCGGCCAGTCCTCCACCCGTACCTTCGGGCTGCTGAACTCGGCCGGCACCAAGGTCGCCACGCTCCGCGCCAACCAGGTCGTCTACTCGACGATGACCGACACGGACGTGACGATCTACCGCACCACCACCACGTACGCGGCGATCAAGAGCGCGTACGGCATCAGCCCGCTCACCGTGAGCGCCACGCACCCGACCGCCGGCACTGCCATCAAGGTCGTCTCCGGCTACTGGAAGACGATCTACAGCTGCAGCATCGACGGGTTCGTGTACCGGCTGAAGGAGGGCTCCTGGACCTGGAAGGACTCGGTCCGCTACACCTCCGCCTGCAACACGATCGGCGGGACGTCCGGCTCCCCGGTCATCGACACCAGCACCGGCCAGGTCGTCGCCGTCAACAACACGGGCAACGAGGACGGGGAGACCTGCACCGTCGACAACCCGTGCGAGGTCGACGAGAACGGCGCGGTGACGGTTCGCGAGGGCATCAACTACGCCGAGGAGACGTACAACATCCCGGCGTGCTTCACCTCGGCGAATGTGCTCGCCCTCAGCAACACCGGCTGCACGCTGCCCAAGCCGTAGCGCTCCGCTGGGTGCGCCGTTTTCGTCTGCGGGCGCGTTGTGGCTGGGCGCGCCCACGCGGCGGAGCCGCACATGTCACAGCCCCGCGCCCCTAAAGACAAAGGCAGGGCGTTTACGAGGTTCGGCGTACTGATCTGCCCGCCAGTTCGTTCGTTCGGCGGCCGTCTTCGATCACGAAGCGGCCGTCGATCAGGACGTGGGGGATGCCGGTCGGCAGTCGGCGCGGTTCCTCGAACGTCGAACCCGCCGCCACCGTCTCCGGGTCGAACAGGACCAGGTCCGCCTTGTAGCCCTCCTTGACCAGACCCCGGTCGGGCAGGCGCAGGCGGGCCGCCGGGCGGGATGTCAGATGGGCCACGCACTCCTCCAGGGACAGCACGCCCAACTCCCTTGTGTACCGGCCCAGATACCGCGGGAACGTGCCGTAGGCCCGTGGATGCGGCTTCGCGCCCTGGAGGATGCCGTCCGAGCCGCCCGTGTGGACGCGGTGCCGCATGATCTGGCGGACGTTCTCCTCGTGGCCGACGTGCTGGAGGATCGACGGGGCGAGCCGGTCGGTCAGGAGGAGATGGCGGGCCGTGGCCCAGCCGTCGAGGCGGCGGCCGACGTACTCCGCCAGCGCGGGGTCCGTGACCCCCGAGATCTCGATCGTGTCCCACTCCATCGGCACCCCGTGGCAGCCGTCCGAGCCGATCACCTCAAGGTGGTGGCGGATACGGTCGGACGTGGCGTCGTCCGCGAGCCGCTTCAGGATCTCCTCCGGACCGCCCTCGCTCGCCCAACTCGGCAGCATCGCCACGAGAGTTGTGCAGCCGGGGGTGTAGGGGTAGGTGTCGAGGCTGATGTCCGCGCCGGTGGCCAGGGCCTCGTCCAGGAGGGTCAGCAGCTCCGGTGCCCGGCCCTCGTTCACGCCGAAGTTCATGGTGGCGTGGGCGAGATGGAGGGAGCAGTCGGCCTCCCTCGTCAGCTCCACCATCTCCGCGTAGGCCTCCAGCGCGCCCGCGCCGTACGAGCGGTGGTGCGGGCAGTAGTAGCCGTCGTACGACGCCACCACCCGGCAGAGTTCGGTGAGTTCGGCGTCCTTGGCGTACATGCCGGGCGTGTAGGTGAGCCCGGACGACATGCCGACCGCGCCCTGTTCCATGCCCTCGGCGACCAACTGCCGCATCCGGTCCAGCTCTTGGGGCGTCGCCTCCCGGTTCTCCCAGCCGACCGCGAGCATCCGGACCGTGCCCTGCGGGATCAAGTAGGCCGCGTTGACCGCGATTCCACGATCCAGGCGGTCCAAGTACTCGCCCACCGACCGCCAGTCGAAGTCGATGTCGTCGCCGTAGCCGTTCCACCCGGTGATCGCCCGGCGCACCTCCGCGAGGGTGCGGTCGTCGACGGGGGCGTACGACAGCCCGTCCTGGCCGATGACTTCGAGGGTCACCCCCTGCGCGGCCTTGGCGCTGTGGTCCGGGTCGCGGAGGAGGGCGAGGTCGCTGTGGGCGTGCATGTCGATGAAGCCGGGGGAGAGGACCAGCCCCTCCGCGTCCAACTCCCGCCGCGCCTTGGGGCGTTGACAGCCCGCCGCCGATGCCTCCCGCACGATCGAGACGATCCGGCCGCCGTCCACGACCACATCGGCGCGGTACGAGGGCCCACCGCTGCCGTCGACGACGTCCGCGTCCCGGATGACGAGCTGCTCCACGACTCCTCCTAGAAGAACGTACGGATGTAGTCGACGACCGTCCCGTCCGCCTCCGCCACCGGGATCAACTGCCACTTGTCGAAGGACGTGCAGGGGTGGGACAGGCCCATCCCGATCCAGTCGCCCACCTCCAGATCCGCCTCGGGCGTCGTCCGCAGCCACGCGTGCTGGTCGGACAGGCCGGTGATCTCGACGCCGGTCGCCGGGCGCTCGATGCCGTCCCGGCGGACGACCTGGGCGAAGGGCAGGTCGAGGTCGTAGGCCGCGTCCCGCTTGCCCGCGTTGGCGAAGGCCTGCTCGGGGGAGGGGCGGGAGACGATCTGCGCCCAGAGCCGGAACGCGGGCTCCAGGGCACCCTCTTCGGGGACGCGCGTGAAGGGCGTCAGCTTGCGGTAGTGGCCGTCGTCGTGCGAGACGTAGGCGCCCGAGCGCAGCAACTTCAGCGCGGGGAGCGAGAGTTCGGGCAGCTCGGCGAAGACGTCGGCCACCGCGTCGAACCAGGCGCTGCCGCCCGCGCTGACCACGATCTCGTCGACTCCCTGAAAACGCCCGCCCTTGTCGAACTCCAGGGCCAGCGCGGTCAGTCGGCGCAGCCACGCGTGCACCCGCTCCGGGTCCGCCCGCGGCACCTCGCCCTCGTACCCGGCCACCCCGACCAGCCGCAGTGTCTCCACGGCGCCCACCGCGTCCGCGACCGCCGCGCACTCCGCCTCCGTGCGGGCGCCGGTGCGGGCGCCCTCGCCGGCGGCCAGTTCGACGACCACGTCCAGCGGGCGGGCGGCGCCGCGCAGGGCCGCGTCCATCAACTCGACCCCGCGCACGGAGTCGACGTAGCAGACGAAACGGAAGTCGCTGTCTGCGTCCAGCTCCGACGAGATCCACTTCAGGGCCGTCGCGTCGACGAGTTCGTTCGCCAGGAAGATCCGGTCGATCCCGAACTCCCTTGCCACCCGCACCTGGTGGGGGACCGCGAGGGTGATGCCCCAGGCGCCGTGGGCGAGTTGGCGGTGGAAGAGCTGGGGGGCCATCGAGGTCTTGCCGTGCGGGGCGAAGGCGAGGCCGTGGCGGGTCGCGTAGGTCTCCATGAGGCGGAGGTTGTGGTCCAGGCGCTCGGCGGAGAGGGCGAGGACGGGGGTGGTGAAGCCGCCGGTGAAGAGGTTGCGGCGCTGGGCCGCCAGCTCGGCGAGCGTCAGGCCGTCCGCGTCCGGGGGGAGGCCCTTGAAACGGTGGTCGACGCGTTCCCCGGCGAGCCGGGCGAGCGCTTCGGTACCGGTGTCGCGGACCATGAGGCCTCCCTGAGCTGGAGTGTTGCAATCTCTGCAACCTTCATTGCGTATATCGCTTACCGCTGTCTAACATCTCGCCCAACACCGGGTCAACGGAGCCGCCGCGAACCGGTGCACCGACGAGGAGCCATCACCATCGTGACCGCCGACGGACAGTCCACCGCCGCCCGTGACGTCGTCGACGTCGTAGCGCTGGGCGAGTCCATGGTCACCTTCCTACCCGGCCGCCCCGGCCGCCTCGCCGACGTACCGTCCTTCGACCGCGCCATCGGCGGCGCCGAGTCCAACGTCGCCTGTGTGCTGGCCGCCGCCGGGCACACCGTCCGGTGGGTCAGCCGGGTGGGGGCCGACGGCTTCGGCGACCACCTCGTCGAGACCATCGGCGGGTACGGGGTCGACGTGTCCGCCGTGGAGCGCGATCCCGTGCGCCCCACCGGCATCTACTTCCGCACCGCAGGGGACCGGGCCACCGACGCCCACGAGGTGGCGTACTACCGGGCCGGATCCGCCGCCTCCGCGATGGCCGCGACGAACGTGGACCTGGCCGCCGTACGGGCCGGACGGGTGCTGCACCTGTCCGGGATCACCCCGATGCTCTCCGACGGCTGCCTCGGCCTGGTCCGTGAGCTGACCGCGCTCCGCGCCCACCGCCCGCTGATCTCCTTCGACGTCAACCACCGCCCCGCGCTGGGGCGTTCGGCCGACGGGCCGGGCGTGCTGCTGGAACTGGCACGCGGCGCCGACCTCGTCTTCGTCGGCGAGGACGAGGCCGCCGAGGTCTGGGGGCTGGTCGGGGCCGATGCCGTACGGGCCGCGTTCCCCGACCCCGAGACACTCGTCGTCAAGCAGGGCGGGCGCGGGGCCACCGTCTTCCACAAGAAGCACGCCACCTTCGTGCCCGCGCCGCACGTCGACGTCGTCGCCGCGGTCGGTGCCGGGGACGCCTTCGCCGCCGGGTTCCTCTCCGCGACCCTGCGGGGACTGCCCGTACGGGACCGGCTGCGGCACGGCCACCTCACGGCCGCCGCCGCCCTCACCGCCCCCGGCGACCTCGCCGCGCCCCCGGCCCGCGACCACGCCGACCGCCTGGTCGCCCTCGACGACCTGGCGTGGGGGAGACTTCGACTCGGCCCCGGCTGGACCGACGCCGCCGACCGGGCCGACGAGGAGGTACGTACGCCATGAGTCAGACCGTCGACCGCGCGCTCAGCATCCTGCCGCTGCTCGCCGAGGGCCCCGCCGACCTCGGCCAGGTCGCCGAACGCCTCGACGTCCACAAGTCGACGGCCCTGCGCCTGCTGCGCACCCTGCACGAACACGGCCTCGTCTACCGCCAGTCCGACCAGCGCTACCGCCTCGGCGCCCGCCTCATCGCCCTCGCCCAGGAGGCGATGGAGAACCTCGACATCCGCGAGATCGCCCACCCCCATCTCGCACGACTCAACGAACAGTGCGGTCATACCGTCCACCTCGCGGTGTACGAGGAGAACGAGGTCCTCTACATCGACAAGGTGGAGAGCCGGTACCCGGTGCGCATGTACTCGCGGATCGGGAAGCCCGTCGCGATCACCGTCGCGGGGGTCGCGAAACTGCTGCTCGCCGACCTTCCGGAGGCCGAGCGGCGGGTCCTCGCCGACAAGCTCGACTACCCCATGTACACCGCCCGCTCCACCCCCAACGCCCCCGCATTCCTGCGGGAGTTGGAGAAGGTGCGGGAACAGGGCTGGGCCACCGACCTCGGCGGCCACGAAGAGTCCATCAACTGCGTCGCCGCGCCGATCCGGGGCGCTGACGGACGCGTGGTCGCCGCGATGTCGGTCTCCGCGCCCAACGTCGTCGTCACCGCCGACGAACTCCTCACCCTGCTCCCGCTGGTCCGTCGTACGGCGGACGCCATCAGTGGCGAGTACTCCGGCAGAACCCCCGTCAAGGAAGCCCCAGAGAAATGAACACAGCATGACCGAGAAGACCGCCCTCACCCCCAAGACCCACACCGCCCCGCCCGCGAAGTTCTCGCACGGCGTCCGCAAGGGGAACATCCTCCAGGTCGCCGGGCAGGTCGGCTTCCTCCCCGCCGAGGAGGGCAGGCCGCCGACGCCGGCCGGTCCGACCCTGCGCGAGCAGACCCTCCAGACCCTCGCCAACGTCCGGGCGATCCTGGAGGAGGGCGGCGCGAGCTGGGAGGACGTGATGATGATCCGCGTCTATCTGACGGACGTGGACCACTTCGCCGAGATGAACGCGATCTACAACGAGTACTTCGAGGGCCTCGTCGAGGTCCCCGCCGCGCGCACGACGGTCTACGTCGGCCTGCCCGCCGGCCTGCTCATCGAGATCGACGCGCTGGCCGTTCTGGGCTAGCGCTGCCCCAACTCCCGCACACCGTACGACGGTTCGGCGCCCCTCGGGGTGCCGTGCCGCGATCCCCCCTGCCCGAAAGCCCGATGCACCTACCCAGAGGACCCCCAAATGTCCTATCCGCTCGCCGCCACCGCCCCCGTGACCCCACCACCCCACACCGGAGGCCTGCTCCTCCTCTTCGACGGCACCGCAGGCCTGTTGACGGTCGCCGCCATCGGTATCGCACTCCTCCTTTTCCTGATCATCAAGGTCAGACTCCAGCCCTTCGTGGCCCTCCTCGCCGTCTCCATAACCGTCGGCCTGCTGGCCGGCCTGTCCGTCACCGAACTCTTCGGCACGGTCCAGCGCTCCGACGCCGTCTCCACCATCGAGTCCGGCATGGGCGGCATCCTCGGCCATGTCGCGATCATCATCGGCCTCGGCACGATGCTCGGCGCGATCCTCGAAGTCAGCGGCGGCGCAGAGGTGTTGGCGTCCCGGCTGCTCGGGTTGTTCGGCGAGAAACGAGCCCCTCTCGCCATGGGTCTCACCGGCCTGATCTTCGGCATCCCGGTCTTCTTCGACGTCGGCATCTTCGTCCTCGCGCCGATCGTGTACGCGGCCGCCAAGCGCGGCGGCAAGTCGATCCTGCTCTACTGCCTGCCACTGCTCGCGGGCCTGTCGATGACCCACGCGTTCCTCCCGCCGCACCCCGGCCCGGTCGCGGCGGCCGGTCTGCTCCACGTCCAGCTCGGCTGGGTCATCCTCATGGGCATCGTCGTCGGCCTCCCCGCCGTGCTCGCCGCGTGGGCCTACGCGGCCTGGATCGGCAAGCGGATCTTCGTCGCCGTACCGCAGGACATGGTCGAGGCGGCGGCCGAGGCGAAGCAGGCGGTCATCGACGAACAGCGTGCGTCCGGTGTCGAACCGCAGGAGAAGCCGGTGGCACTGGGCACGGTGCTGGCGATCATCGGCACGCCCTTGGTCCTGATCCTCGCGGCCACCTTCTCGTCGATCGCCTTCGACCCGTCCACCGGCCGCTCGGTGGTGGAGTTCTTCGGCAGCCCGTTCGTGGCCCTGACCATCGCGCTCCTCCTCGCGTACTACCTCCTGGGGCTACGACGAGGCTGGTCCCGCAAGTCCCTGGAAACCGTCTCCACCGCGTCCCTCAAGCCGGTCGGCAACATCATCCTGGTCGTCGGCGCGGGCGGGGTCTTCGGCGCCGTCCTCAAGGCGAGCGGCGTCGCCCAGGCCCTCTCGGACACCTTCCACGACGTAGGCCTGCCGGTGGTCGTGCTGTCGTACCTGATCTCGCTGGTACTACGGGTCGCACAGGGCTCGGCGACCGTCGCGATCGTGACCACGGCAGGCATCGTGGCCCCCCTGCTGTCCGAGGGCGACCACTCCCAGGCCTTCGTCGCCCTCGTCATCATGGCGATCTCGGCGGGCTCCATCTTCGCCTCGCACGTCAACGACGGCGGCTTCTGGATGGTGGCCAAGTACTTCGGGATCAGCGAGCGGGACACGCTGAGGACGTGGACGGTGCTGGAGTCGGTGCTGTCGGTCGCGGGGTTCGCGGTGGCGGCCGTATTGAGCGTCTTCGTCTAGAAGTTCGTGTAGGCGTCTGATAACGAAGTAGGGGCTGGCTGTGTCCGACACAGGATCGTCGACCATACTTCGCGCTGTGGAGCAGCGCATAGGTTCGAGCAGCCAGCCCCTGGAGGGCGCCGGATTCGACCCGGCCTTCGTCCCCGGGCTCACCGCACCCGCCGTGTCCTCCGACGCACCGGAGGACACGAAGTCGCGGGACGCGGAGCCGGAGGACGCGACGGCCGAGGCGGCGGAACCGGAGGAGTCGTCGGCCGACAAGGCGGACGTCGGGGAGGCGGAGGCCGAGCAGGCCGCCGCCGAGGACGGTGACGCCGAGGAAGACGGTGACGCCGAGGAAGACGGTGACGACGAGTCCGACGGTCCCGTCTTCGAGGCCTCCGACCGGCGGGCCGAGATCGTCGCGGACGGGAAGGGCGTACGACTGCGCCTGGACGACCAGGCGTGCGAGTTCCGCTGGGACGAGATCGGAGCCGTCGAGACCGAGACCCCGCGCTTCGGCAAGCGGTTCACCATCACGGTGCACACTCCCGACAGCCGCTGGTACCCGATCGAGATCGAGGCGGCGGCCAGGAGCCGGTTCGCCGAGTGGGAGACGCAGCTCGACGCCGTCCTCGACGCGTACTTCGAGGACGGCGACGAGGACGAGGACGACGAGTCCGCCGAGGTGGACGAAGCCGCGCTCGCCGAGGCGGAGGCCGAGGTCCGCAAGGACTAGTCGGCTGTCTGCCAGTCGGCTAGCTGCAGTACTGGGCCGCCTTGCCTATGGACCGGTACATGCAGTCCGCGTTCTCCAGCAGTTGGAACACCGCGTCCCGGTTCCGTGAGGTCTCCCTCTCGATGACCTCGTCGGGCGGGTAGAACCCGCCCGCGGAACTGGACGTCGGGTACATCTCGAAGGTGTAGTCGAAGATCTTCTGGGTGCCCCAGAGGTAGTCGTCGATCGAACCGTCCGTGATGTACAGGTCGCTGGACTGCTCGGCCGTGTAGCCGTTGCTCGCGCCCATCTTCTGCCCGACCGCCTTGAACGCGGCGTCGTCGTCCGTGGTCATCCCGGTGGCGGTGTCGGAGTACGTGTATCCGAAGGGCCACAGCACCAGTTCGCTGTACGTGTGGAAGTCGATGCCCGCGGTGATCTGCTGCTTCCCGCCGACGACCCGGCTCCGCACGAAGTCCGCGACCACCTTCACCTCGGGCGCCGACTCGGCGGACGCGCCCCGGTAGGTCTCGGACGAGGTCGAGGTCGAAGAGCCGCCGCAGCAGCCCCACTTGTAGTTCCAGTTCCGGTTGAGGTCCGTACCGACGTACGAGGAACCGGAGTTGGGCTGGCGGTTCTTGCGCCAGGAACGGTAGGCGCCGGTCGCGATGTCGTACTCGCCGCCGTCCGGGTTGAGGTCGGGCACGATCCAGATCTCACGGCTGTTGACGATGTTCGTGACGCGGGAGTCGGTGCCGTAGCCCGCGCCCAGTTCGCGCAGCAGGTACAGCGCCATCTCCACGGTCATGTGCTCGCGCGCGTGCTGGTGGAAGGTGAAGAGGACCTCGGGCTCGTTCTCGTCGGTGGCCACGTTGTCGCTGACCTTGATGGCGACGATGTCCCGGCCCTGGTACGACTTGCCGATCACCTTCTTGCTCATGATGCCGGGGTAGGCGGCGAGCCGCTGGTCGATCTCCGCGTTCGCCTCGGCGTAGTTGTGGTACTTCGAGTCGGCCGTGGGGAAGTCGAGGAGCCGGGCGCCGTCCGCGGCCGAGGAACGGTCGGGTGCCGCGCCCAACAGCGAGACGGTGTAGCCCTGTTGGCGCAGCTGTTTGATCTGGGCGGCGCGGCCGGAGACGACCACGGTCTCCTCGTCGGACTCGTCCACCGTGACGCCGGCCGCCGCGATGGCGGTACGGGTGACCGGGGTGTTGTGGTCGACGTGGATCTCGTACTGGCGGATGTCGTCCGCGGCCGGAGCGGCCTGCCGTGCGCTGCCGGTGGTGGCCTTCGCCGCCGTGGCCGTCTCCGCGACGGGGGCGGCGAGGGCGAGGGCCATCAGGGCGGCGAGCGCGGCGGTACGTCTGCCGCTCCGGGCGCCTGAGCCGCGTATGCGAAGTCGCATGAAATCTCCTTGCTGGAGTTGGGGGGTGTTTCAGTGCGACGTGCGTGAAGTACGGCGTGCGGGTGGGGAGTTCCTGTGCGGGTTCCTCCGGGTGTTTCTGTGTGGCGCCTATGTTGATGTGTTGGCATGGTCAGGTCAAGGGTGTCCCAAGTCGGTGGCCGGATTACCGCCACTTCGGGCTCAGGGCGATCGCCCTGAGCTGCTTCATCGTCAGGGCCGGGGTCTTGCGGGTCGAAGGGGTGTCCTGGGCACCGGAGTTGAAGGCGCTGATCACCACGCGCGTCCCGTCGGTGCGGAGGGTGTCGGCGGTCCACATCACGACACCCGAGCCGCCCTTCTCGCCGGGCCCCTGGTGCTCGGCGACCTTCGTGCCGTCGGACAGGACCTCGGCGTCCGAGCCGAAGAGGTCGCCCTCGACGTCCGACATGTTCGCCTGGACATTGACCTGGACGAGGGTCTTGCCCTTGCCGTCGTCCACGACGAGATAGCCGAATCCGGTGTCGTCACCGCTGCTGTCGGAGACGGTGAGCCCCTTCGGCAGCAGGCTCTTGAGGGTCGGGGCGATCGGAACGCCGAGAGCGGTGTCGCTCGGTGCCGGGGCCGCCGGCGGCGTCTGCTCGGGCATCGCGTCGATGACCTTCCGCCACGCCTCCGAAGCCACGAATTTCGTCAACCGGGCGGGGGACAGCGGCGGTTGGGGCCTGGTGATCGGTGCGTCCTTCTCGGCGGCGGCGTTCCACTCGCTCACGCTCACGTGCTGCCCCTGGGGGGTGACGAGTTCCGCGCTCCACAACTTGGTGTCCACCCGGCGGTCGGGATACTCGTACCCCTGAAGGACCATGACCACCGACCCGTCCGCCAGCCGGCTCGTGCGGCACGCGTCGTAGTGCGTGAACACCTTCGCCGGGCACGTGGTGGCCTGCCGCGCCTCGTCGCTCCCCGGCTCCACCCGGCCCAGGCTCAGCTCGACGGCCGACTTGCCCTTCCCGTCGTCGTAGACGGCATGGACGTACGGCGCCGGTCCCTCGTCCGTGCCACGGGTCTCGATATTGGTGTACGAGCCCTCGCCCATCAGGTGCCCGAACGTCATGAACAGGTCCTTGCCGGAGACGGGAGCGGGAGCGGAGGTGGCGGAGGCGCGGGTGGACGTGGCCGGGGAACCCTGTACGTCGGGGGAGCCGCTCGGCAGGAGCACCGCCGTGCCGACGCCGACGAGGGCGATACCGGCCGCGCCGCTCATGACGGCGGCGTTCCGGCGTCGCAGCAGCCGCCGTCGTCCCTTGAGGGCACCCCCGGTGACGAGCGCGGCCCGGTCGGTCTCGAAGGCGTCGCCCGCGTCCCGGAGGCCGGCGGCGAGCCGTGTCTCGAAGGGGTCGGCGCTGTCGCTGGAGTGTGCGTCGGGCATGGCGAACCACCGTTTCGCATAGGGGGTGTTGGCGGGATGGATGTGCGGG
The DNA here is from genome assembly GCF_044457385.1 of Streptomyces sp. NPDC050548. Lineage (NCBI taxonomy): Bacteria > Bacillati > Actinomycetota > Actinomycetes > Kitasatosporales > Streptomycetaceae > Streptomyces > Streptomyces sp. NPDC050548. The sequence continues at coordinate 413,814 of NZ_JBITGV010000001.1, read as the reverse complement.
GCGGTCAGGGGCGGGCGTACTCGTCGAGGTTCTCGCCGAGGAGTTCCCGCAGGCGGCCGAGCGCGCGGACGCAGCGGGTGCGTACGGCGGCCGAGCTGACGTGCATGACGTCGGCGGTCTCCTCGACGGACCGGTCCTCCCAGTAGCGCAGGACGACCACGGCCCGGTCCTTGGCGGGCAGCCGGGACAGGGCCTGGAGCAGGGTCAGCCGCAGGGGTGTGTCACCGGTGGCGCCGCCGGGGTCGGGCCGGTCGGGCAGTACGTCGGTGGCGCGCTCGGTGCTGCTGCGGCGCCGCTGGTGCGCGAGGTACGTACGGGTGAGCACGGTCTGCGCGTACCCGGCGGGGTTGCCGATCCGGGACATCCGCCCCCAGCCGACGTACAGCTTGCCGAGGGTCTCCTGCACCAGGTCCTCGGCGAGATGCGTGTCCCCGGCGGTCAGCAGACAGGCGGACCGATAGAGATGCCCGGCGCGTGCGGCGGCGAACTCCGCGTACTCGTCGGCGCGTCCCTGTCGTCTCATACCGTTTCCCCCTGCCCCCGCGGGCTGTTGCCCGCCGCCCTCACTTCATTGATGCGCTGGACCCACAGGAATGTTTCAGACGGGGCGGGGCGGGCTCGCCCTTCATTGTCAGTGGCGGCTGCTACGAATGCCGGTATGACCGAGGACGAGATCATCCAGGCGGTCCGAGAACGGCATCGGGCAGGCGAACGGCCGCCGACCGCCCTGCCGGAGGCCGTGGCCGAGCCCCCGACCACCCGCCCTCCGTCGTACCGCTGTTGACGTGGGGCTGTGCGATCTGGTCCTTCGTCGACCTCAGCACCCCGGAGGGCGCGGGACGAGTGCGCCCCGAACACACCCGCCCCGCGCCTCCGTCCGCCGGGGCGGTTGCGCCGGGGCCGCCTTGTTCTGTGGGGCCCTCGTGAGGACCATGTCCCTGACCGTGTACGGGCGTTGCAGCGAGGGGGATCCGCCGTGTTCGACAACCTGGGAGACCTGGGGAAGCTCAAGGACAAGGCCGAGGAGATCGCCGAGGAGCACGGGGACAAGATCTCCGACGGGCTGGAGAAGGCCGGTGACCTCGTCGACGAGAAGACGGACGGCAAGCACACCGAGCAGATCGACACCGCGGTCGACAAGGCGCAGGAGCTGCTGGACAGGCTCGCCGAGAGCGCGCGCGACGCCGACGGCAAGAACCGGCCGGCGGGGTAGAGCAGAAGTGGGGGGGGGGGGGGGGGGGGGGGGGGGGGGGGGGGGGGGGGGGGGGGGGGGGGGGGGGGGGGGGGGGGGGGGGGCGGGCCGGGGGCGCGCCCCGCCCCCCCCCGCCCCGCCGCCGCCCCCCCCGCCCCGGGGGGGGGGGGGGCCCCGCCGGGGGCCCCCCCCCCCCCCCCCCCCCCCCCCCCCCCCACCCCCCCCGTTCAACACGATCCGCTACGGCAGCGCGTGCACATGCGCTCCCACCGAGTTCGACCATGAACTGCCCGCCGCGGCGTCCCAGTTCGTGGACCAGGTCATCGCGCCCCGGAGGTCGGGGTACGTCTTCGACGGCTTGAAGGTGCCGCAGTTGGTGCCGGCCGTCAGGCAGTCGAGGGCGTTGTTCACGATGGTGGGGGAGACGTAGCCGCTGCCCGCCGCGCTGGTGGAGGCCGGGAGGCCGAGGCCCACCTGGGACGGGGCGAGGCCGCCCTGGAGCTGGATGCAGGCGAGGGCGGTCAGGAAGTCGACCGTGCCCTGGCCGTAGACCTTGCCGTCGCAGCCCAGCATCGTGCCGCTGTTGTAGTACTGCATGTTGACGACCGTGAGGATGTCCTTCACGTTCAGCGCGGTCTGGAAGTACGAGTTCGACGTCGACTGCATGTCGATCGTCTGCGGCGCCATCGTGATGATGAGCGACGAGCCCGCCTTCGAGGACAGGGTCCTCAACGCCTGTGTCATGTAGGTCGCGTTGAGGCCGTTCTCCAGGTCGATGTCGACGCCGTCGAAGCCGTACGTCTGCATCAGGGAGTAGACCGAGTTGGCGAAGTTCGTCGCCGACGTCGAGTCGCTGACCGAGATCGTGCCGTTCTGGCCGCCGATCGAGATGACGACCTTCTTGCCGGCCGCGTGCTTGGCCGCGATGTCCGCCTTGAACTGGTCGACCGTGTAGCCGCCGAGGCCGGACGAGTCGAGCGTGAAGGAGACCGCGCCCGGGGTCGAGGTCGCGTCCGCGAAGGCCACCGCGATGATGTCGTACTGGGAGGAGACGGCCGAGAGCTTCTGGACGGTCGCGCCGTTGTTGAAGTTCTGCCAGTAGCCGGTCACCGCGTGCTTGGGCAGGGTGCCGCCGCCGTTTCCGCCCGTTGCCGTCGTCGTGCCCGTCACCGCCGTCGACTTCCCGGACTCACCGGCCGAGTTGGTCGCCGTGACCTGGAAGGAGTACGAGGTCGAGGCCGCAAGTCCCGTGACCGTGGCGGACGTTCCCGTCACCGCCGTGATCTTCGTGCCGTTCTGGTAGACGTTGTAACCCGTGGCTCCCGACACCGCGCTCCACGCGAGCGAGACCGAGGAGGACGTCGTGGAGGAGACGGACAGGCCCGTCGGCGTCGCCGGGACGGTCGGGGCCGGGTCGCTGCCACCGCCGCCGTCGGGGCCGTAGACCGAGATGTCGTCCGCGTAGTACGCGGCCTGGCCGTACCAGCCGTGGGTGTAGACCGAGACGGACGTGGTCGAGGCGCCGGTCGTGAATGTCGTCGACAGCTGCTTCCAGGACGTGGTGTCCGGGGTCCAGGTCGAGACGTCCGTCGTGCCGGTGCCCGTCACGCCGAGGTAGGAGTAGCCGCCCTGCACCCACGCGCTCAGCGTGTACGTCGAGTTGGGCTTGACCGCGACCGACTCGCTGCACTGGGCGTTGTCCTGGCCGGCGGGCGTGGCCTTGAGGGCCGCCGCGCCGCTGTGCACCGGGGAGGAGACGGTCGTGCCGCTGCCCGCCGTACAGGTCCAGTTGGTCAGGCCCGACTCGAAGCCGGCGTTCTTGGCGTTGTTGATGTCGGCGGCGGACGCCTGGCCGGTGCCCGCGAAGGAGAGGGCGAGGGCGGCCATGGCGACCCCGGCCCACAGACGTCTGTTCCTGAGTACGGGCATGCCTGGTGCGCGGTCCACTGATGCCTCCGGTGGGGGAGTTGGAGGGGACTGTGACGAACGACGGTGGCCACCGCTGGAGTTCAAGAGTTGGTCCAGACCAATTGCGCTGTCAAGAGGTCCAGACCAACTTCTCCGGCGGCGGAATCGGGGTCCCGGCCTCGATCGGCTGCTCTACCTGCCCCGTTTTGGCCTGGTGTGCGCAATGACAGTTGCGGCACAGCTACAGAAACGCTGTTCTCCGGTCACAGGGGCGTGGATACAGTGCTGAGGTAGTCACGCAATGAAGTCGACTCGGCGTACCGGAGTAATACCGGGAAGCCGACAGGCGTGAGACGGGGAGCTGCGCGTGCCAACTGCCATTGCCGTGACCAGCGCCGACATGGCGCTGCCATCACAGGACGAACGAACCCTGCCCGCCGTCGTGCTGCGGGACCTGGATCAACGGCCGCTGGACCAGGCGCTGTCGGAGATGCAGACCCTCATCGACCAGCACGGGCATGTCGTCGTCGTGTCCTCGCAGGCCGTCTCCGAGGGCGTCGACCGCCGGCTGCACACCATCCGGTCCATCCTGGAGACCGACCGGATCGCCCTGTTCCGTCCGAATCTCCCCCCGCTCGGACTCGCCGTCCTGGCCCGCCAGTTGAGGCAGCTCGCGTCCTGCGACCTCAGTCCCGGGGTGCTCGCCTCGGCGGGCCGGCTGCTCACCCACTACATCCACGCCGGCGCCGTCCTCGGCTCGGTCGCCAGGCTGGACCGGGTCCCCGTCGGCCTCAAGTCGCACGCCAAGTCCTGGGTGCCCGGCAGCCAGTTCGCGGTGATCGCCCACCCGGAGCCGCAGCTCATCAGGGTCGGCCCCGGAGTCGCCCTCGCCGGGCCGGAGTTCGGCACCTGGATGCTGGTCGCCAAGGGTCAGTTGCAGTCCGACTGGATCGGCACCACCCTCGCCCCGGCCTGGAACGCGATGGGGCTCCGCGAGGCCACCCTGCCCGCCGAGTCGGCGAGTTGGTGGGGTACGAACAAGTTGATCGAGTTCTGCACCTATCTGCCCGATCTGTCGGTGCTGTATCAACTGGTCACCTCGGTACGGCAGTCCGTGTGCCATTGGTGCGGTATCGACGTCATCGGCGACCGTTGTGTCTTCTGCTCGGCAACACCGCCGGTTCATGAGAACCAAACGTCGAGCGGATAAGTCATCCCTTCACAGGACACGCTTACAGCACCTGATCCCGCTCGACCCGCCCGACCCGGCTAGATCTCGCTCGATCCGCTCATTTCCGCTCGACCGATATCCCCAATGAGGTTGTACGGTTCATGAACTCCCGTCAGCGCCGCGGCGTGATACTCCTGCTCCTGTCGGTCCTCTGCGCCCTCGGCGCGTTCGCCGGCGTCCTCTCGGTCATCAGCGACGTGAAGTCCAAGGTCGGCCCCGAAGTCGCCGCCTACCAGGTCAAGGACGACGTGGCGCCCTACACGACCCTCACCGCCGCGCAGTTCAAGAAGATCGAGATGCCCAAGCGGTGGCTGTCGGACAACGCCGTGACCGATCTCGGCCAGATCAAGGACAAGATCGCGGTGACCACCCTGCGGAGCGGCTCCCTGCTGCAGACCGACATGATCGTCGACCAGCCGGCCCTGCGGCCCGGCCAGCAGGAGGTCGCCATCATGATCGACGCGGCCACCGGCGTCGCGGGCAAGATCTACCCGGGCTCCACGGTCAACGTGTACGCCACCTTCGCGGGCGCCAAAGAGGGCGACCCCGACCAGTCGAAGATCATCGTGACCAACGCGAAGGTCATCGACGTCGGCCACATCACCGCCCTCGACCCGGGCAGCAACAGCGACAAGAACCAGCAGCAGTCCACCAACGCCGTCCCGATCACCTTCGCGCTCTCCACGCTGGACGCCCAGCGCATCACCTACGCCGAGTCGTTCGCCGAGCGGGTGCGGCTGGCACTGGTGGCGCCCGGCACCGATACGACCGTGCCCGAGCAGGACCGGACGTACGAACTCGCGAAGGACAAGTGAGAGGCCCGCATGCCCACCAGGATTCTTCCGGCGGTCGGTGACGCGGACGCCATCCGCGCCATCACGACCCTGCTCAGCCAGCTCCCGGACGCCGACCCGGTGGCCCCGGTGGCCGACTCGACGCAGCTCATCGACACCCTGGCCCGGCTCGCCGCCGAGTCCGTCGACGAGCTGCCCGAAGTCGTGGTGGTGCATGAACGCATCGGTCCCGTCCCGGCGTTGGAGCTGGTCCGCGAAGTCGCCCTGCGCTTCCCTGCGGTGGGCGTCATCCTCGTCACCACGGACGCCAGCCCCGGCCTCTTCCAGGCCGCCATGGACTCCGGCGCCCGCGGCCTCATCGCCCTCCCGCTGAGCTACGAGGAACTGGCCAACCGGGTTCAGGCCGTCGCCGCCTGGTCCGTGGGCGTACGGCGCCATCTCGGCCACGGCGGCGATGTGTTCACCGGCGTCGGCGGCACCGTCGTCACGGTCAGCGGCGCCAAGGGCGGGGTCGGCGCCACCCTCGCCGCGATCCAACTCGCCCTCGCCGCCCAGACCTCGGGCCGTACCACCGCGCTCGTCGACATGGACCTCCAGACCGGCGACATCGCCTCCTACCTGGACGTCCAGTTCCGCCGCTCGGTCGTCGACCTCGCCGCGATCACCGACATCTCGCCGCGCGTCCTGGCCGACGCCGTGTTCCGGCACGACACCGGGATGGCGCTGCTGCTCGCCCCCGGCGAGGGCGAACGCGGCGAGGAGGTCACCGACCGGGCCGCCCGCCAGATCGTCAGCGCCCTGCGCTCCCGCTATGAGGTCGTCGTCATCGACTGCGGGGCCCAGATGAGCGGCGCGAGCGCGGCGGCCGTCGAAATGGCCGACACCGCCCTGCTGTTCACCACCCCGGACGTGGTCGCCGTACGCGCCGCGAAGCGCACCGTCCGCATGTGGGACCGGCTGCAGATCCGCAAGGCGGAGGAGACGACCATCGTCGTCAACCGGCACACCCGCGGTACGGAGATCCAGCCCGCCCTCATCCAGCGCATCACCGGCACGGCCGTCGCCGCCACCGTGATCCCCGCCAACTTCAGGGAACTCCAGGGCGCGGTGGACGCCGGCCGGCTGCACGAACTCGACAACAAGAGCGTGGTCAAACAGGCCCTGTGGGGTCTCGCGGGCGAACTCGGCCTGGTCAAGGTCCCCGAGGGCGCCCAGAAGGGCGGCCGGGCGCGGGGCGGCGGCGATCGCGGCTCGCTGAGCTTCCGGCGTCGTAGGGAGTGAGGGGGATGCGTATGACCGCGCACGGGCGAGACCGGGGCCAGGTCACCATCGAGTTCCTCGGCATGACCCCGCTGATCATTCTGACGCTGGTGCTGATGTGGCAGTTCGTGCTGGTGGGGTACACGTACACGCTCGCGGGGAATGCTGCCGACGAGGCGGTGCGGGCGGCGACGGCGGCCACACGCGGCGAACGCCAGGCCGCCTGCGAACAGGCGGGCCTCAGCAAGCTGTCCGCCGCGTGGAGGGGGGACGCCGAGGTGACCTGCCAGGGCACGGGCTACGTCACTGCCGACGTCACCCTCAAGGTGCCCGTCCTCTTCCCCGGCTCGATCGCCTTCCCCTTCACGGTGCACGCCCACGCGGGCGCCGTCGAGGAGGCGACGAACTGACATGCCCCACGGACGAATCGAGATGTCCTACGGCCGTGAAGCGCGCGACCGCGGTCAAGTCGCCATCGAATACCTCGGGTTCATCCCGATCCTGATCCTCGTCACCCTGGCCGCCGTGCAGTTGGGGCTGATCGCCTACACCGCGGAGCAGGCGGGGACGGCGGCGAGGGCGGGCGCGCGCAGCGCCTCGCTCCGGCAGGGTTCCCAGCCGGCGTGCAGCGACGCGGTCAGCTCCGGGCTCACGGTCGTCGGCTGTCCGGCCTCGTTCGGCAGCGACACCGTCACCGTGACCGCCTCCATCCACATCCCGTCCGTCATCCCCGGCTACGACGGCTTCGGCAACGCCAGCAAGACCGCCACCATGCCGCTCGACCACTGACACACCACCACTGAACGACACGGTTCGACTGAACAAGGAGCGAGGAGCACAGCACTCATGGGTCTGCGGGAACGTGTCAACCATCCCGAGGAGAACGGCCATCGGGGCGAGGAAGGCCACATGGTCGCCTCGTACCGCGCCAAACTCCTGGAGGAGATCGACCTCGCGGAGATGAGCGCGCTGGCCGCCGCCGAGCGACGGGCCCGCCTGGAGCGGGTGCTCGGGCACATCATCAGCCGCGAGGGCCCGGTCCTCTCGACCGTCGAGCGCTCGCAGCTGATCCGCCGGGTCGTCGACGAGGCGCTCGGCCTCGGCATCCTCGAACCGCTCCTCGAAGACGCGTCGATCACCGAGATCATGGTGAACGGCCCGGACGCGATCTTCGTCGAACGCGGCGGCCGGGTCGAGCAGTTGCCGCTGCGCTTCCCCTCCCACGACCAGCTGATGCAGACGATCGAGCGGATCGTGTCGACCGTCAACCGCCGCGTGGACGAGTCGAATCCGATGGTCGACGCGCGACTGCCGTCCGGCGAACGCGTCAACGTCATCATCCCGCCCCTGTCGTTGACCGGCGCGACCCTCACGATCCGCCGCTTCCCGCGCTCCTTCACGCTCCAGGAGATGGTCGGCTTCGGCTCGCTCGACGAGCACATGCTGTACCTGCTCGCGGGGTTGGTGCACGCCAAGTTCAACATCATCGTGTCCGGCGCCACCGGCACCGGCAAGACGACCCTCCTCAACGCCCTCTCCGGCCTCATCCCGGAGACCGAACGCATCATCACCATCGAGGACTCGGCCGAACTCCAGCTCCAGCAGTCGCACGTGATCCGGCTGGAGGCCCGCCCCCCGAACGTCGAGGGCAAGGGCCAGGTCACCATCCGCGACCTCGTCCGCAACTCCCTCCGGATGCGCCCCGACCGGATCGTCGTCGGTGAGGTCCGCGGCGGCGAGTCCCTCGACATGCTCCAGGCGATGTCCACCGGCCACGACGGCTCCCTCGCGACCGTCCACGCCAACAGCGCCGAGGACGCGCTGATGCGCCTCAAGACCCTGGCGTCCATGTCCGAGGTGGAGATCCCCTTCGAGGCGCTGCACGACCAGATCAACAGCGCGATCGACGTCATCATCCAGCTCACCCGCTTCGCCGACGGCGCCCGCCGGATCACCGAGATCGCCCTCCTCGACAGCCACGGCAGCGAGCCGTACCGCCTGGCCACGGTCGCCCGCTTCAGCCCGCAGCCCATCGCCGCCGACGGCCGGATCTACGGCGTCTTCGAGTACTTCCCGCTCTCGCGCCGCACCGCCGACCGCCTCTACATGGCGAGCCAGCCCCTGCCGCAGGCCTTCGGCGTCGCCCAGAGCACGGAACACCTAGCCCTCAGAGAAGCCAGTAGGTAGGGACCGACCCCATGGATCTCCAGACGATCGTCACGCTCACCACCGGCATCACCCTGCTGACCTGCGTCCTGGGTGTCGCCGGCGTGCACGCCTACGCCACGGGCAGGGCGCAGCGCGCGGCCCTGGTCGACCGGCTGTCGTCGACCGGACAGATCCCGCTCGGCCGCCCCCGCCGCTTCCGCGCCCTGGACCGCCGGCTGCGCCGCACCCGCCTCGGCCGCAAGCTCGAACTACGCCTTTCGGCAACGGGGTTGGACATGACTCCGGGCGAGTTCTTCGTCTACATGCTGGCCACGGTGGCCGCCCTCTGGCTGATCGGCCAGGCCGCCCTGGCGCCCTTCTTCGGCCCGATCGCGGGGCTGTTGGGCATCGGGGTGGCGATCCAGTTCCTCAACTGGCAGCGCCAGAAACGCATCGAGAAGTTCATCAACCAACTCCCCGAACTGGCCCGCATCATGGCCAACGCCACCCACGCGGGCCTCGCCCTGCGCACCTCGATCAGCATGGCGGCGGAGGAGCTGGAGGCCCCGGCCGGGGAGGAACTCGCCAAGGTGGCCAACCAGTTGGCGGTCGGCGCCTCGATGGACGACGCGCTGGGCGAGCTGGCGGACCGCCTCCCGTCCCGTGAACTCGTCGTACTGGTAACGACGTTGGTGCTCTCGAACAGGGCCGGCGGCCAGGTCGTCAGCGCCCTGCGCAATCTCACCGAGACCCTGGAGGAACGCAAGGAGACCCGCCGCGAGGTCCGCACCCAGCTCTCCCAGGTCAACATGACGGCGTACGCCGTTCCGGTGATGGGCGTGGGCGCCCTCTTCCTGATGGACGGCGTGAAACCCGGCGCCCTGGACCGGATGACGGGCTCCCCGATCGGCCAGGCCTGCGTGATCATCGCCTTCGGGCTGTACGTGGTCGGCTTCGTCCTCATCCGCCGCCTGTCCCGCATCGACGTCTGAGAGGAGGGACCCGATGACGGCACTCGTCCTCGGACTGGTCATGGGCCTCAGCGTGTGGGGCATCTTCGCCGGCGTCCGCATGTACCGCGCGGACGCGAAACTGCCCAGCGACCTGGTCCTGGCGCTGGAGGTCGGCTCGACCCGCACCGGCGCGGTCGACTCCCTCGTCGACCGCCTCGGCATGCGCTACGCGCCCACGGTCCTGCGCCTGATGGGCCCCAAGCAGGTCGCCAAGTACCGCAGGAAGATCGACCTCGCGGGCAACCCCGGCGGCCTGACCATCGACCGCTACGCGGCCCGCCGGGCGGTCTACGGCTTCCTGGGCGGCTTCGGCGGCCTGGTGTTCCTCCTGAAGGGCAACTACCTCCTCGCCCTGATCCTGTTCGCGTTCGGCGCGTTCTGGACCGAGGTCGGCATCTGGTCGGCGATCCGCATCCGCAAGGACGTGATCGAACGGACCCTGCCCGACTTCCTGGACGTGCTCGCGGTGGTGGTCAGCGCGGGGCTGGGCTTCCGCCAGGCGCTGGACCGGGTGGCGTCGAAGTACGAGGGCCCGTGGGCGGACGAACTCCGCATCACGCTCCGCCAGATGGACCTGGGCATGAGCCGCCGCGCGGCCTTCGCCGAACTGCGCCGCCGCAACGACAGCGAGCAGGTCGCCATGTTCGTCACGGCGTTGCAGCAGGGCGAGGAGCTGGGCGCGCCGATCGTCGACACGCTGGTCGCCCTGGCGAAGGACATGCGCCGCACGGACGCGCAGAACGCGCGCAGGAAGGCGGCTCGTGCGGTCCCCAAGGCCACGATGATGATCACCACGTTCATGGTCCCGGCCACGATGCTGCTCCTCGGCGCGGGCCTCCTCCTCGGCTCCGGCACGGACTTCAGCACGATCACGGGCAAGTAGAGGGCGGGGGCGAGCGGCGGATGGCGACGACGGAGGAACGCACAGGACGACTACGACGACGCCCGAAGCCGGCGGAGATCACGACACCGCCGGCGGGAACGGTCCTTCCGGACGACGTCCGGTCCGGGGCAACGGACATACCGGTCACGACGGTGACACCGGCGCTGCCGCCGGGGTGGACGCCGGTGGGGCCGGGGACGCCGGGGACGCCGGGGACGCCGGTGGGTCCGGTGGGTCCGGTGGGACCGGTGGGACCGGTGGGACCGGTGGGTCCGGGGGCGAGGCTGGCCGGGGTGCCGACGCAGCCGGGGTCGGCAGGGCCGGCGGGGTCGGGGATGCCGAAGGCGGGGCGGTCGGCCGACGGCGGACGGATGCCTGATGACGTACGGCTGGCCGCCGATGGCGAGGACGCCCCACAGGGGCCACCCGCACCCGACAACGAAAGTAGTACGGGTGGTGCGGGTGGGAAATCTGTCTCGGCCGAAGGCCGAATCGCTCTGCCCATCCAGATCAGCGCCCTACAGGCAATGTGCCGGCAAGTCTTCGGCTTCCGCCTCGCGATGATCGCCCTCGCCGCCCCCTCCGCCCTCCTCAACGCCAACCCCGGCGTAGCCACCCGCCTCGTAGGCGCAGCCGTGGTCGTCACCTTCATGGCCTCCTACGTCCTGTTCAGGGACTGGGAACGCTTCGGCCCCCTCCTCCTCCGCCACCCCTCCCTCCTCGCCCTGGACACCCTCTTCGCCGCCCTGCTCCTCATCTCCGCCGGCCCCACCAGCACCCTCGCCTACGTCAGCGTCTGCACCCCCCTGCTCGCCGGCATCGTCTACGGCTGGCGCGGCGCCGGCTGCTTCGCCGGTCTCCAGGCCGTGATCCTGCTCCTGGCGCAGACCGCCGCGGCCGACGCCCACCGGGGCGTGGCGCAGGCCTCGCTCCTCCCCGGCCTGTGCGTGATCGCGGGCGCGGTGGGAGTGACCCTGCGCAACCTGATGCTCCGCTTCGGCGAAGCCACGACGGCGTTGACGACGGTTCAGGCCAGGCTGGCGGTGACAGAGGCGGTGGGCGCCGAACGGGCCCGCCTGGCCCGCGAGTTGCACGACTCCGTGGCAAAAACCCTGCACGGCGTGGCACTCGCGGCGGACGGCCTGGTCGGCTCGGCGGGCGCGGACCGCATGGACCCGACCCTGGTGAAACAGCAGGCGGAACTGGTGGCCCGCTCGGCACGCCGGGCCGCCGCGGAGTCCCGCGAACTCCTGGCGGACCTGCGCCGCGAGTCCGACCCGGACGAGGGCACGGACGTACTGGTCGAACTGGCAGCCCGCACAAGGGACTTCAGCATCAGAACCGGCCTGCCCACGACCTACCGCCCCACCGGCGAACACGGCGTACCGCCGGTCCCGCCCGCCGTGGCGCGCCAACTCCTCACCATCGCGACGGAGGCGATGGAGAACGCCCACCGCCACGCGGCGCCCACCAAGGTCGACGTACGGGCCGGAGTCCACGACAGCCTGCTCCGCATCAGCGTCTACGACGACGGCCGCGGCCTGCCTCCCGGCACGACCCTCGAACAGCTGCGCAGGGCGGGCCACTTCGGCCTGGTCGGCATGGTGGAGCGGGCGGCTTCGGTGGGTGCCCGCATCCGTATCGGCCGGGGCGACCACCCCAAGGGCACGGAAGTCCGCCTGGAACTCCCGCTGGACGCCCTGACGACGAAGACGTAACCACACCGCACGCATACGACCCCTACGACCCCTACGACCCCTACGACCCCTACGACCCCTACGACTCCGACGACCCGAGAGGAGGCAGCCATGCCGGACCACACGACGCCCCACCCCGGCGCGCCGCAGCCGACCCCGTTCCCCAACTTCCCGCAGCCCGCTCCGACTTCGGTTCTCCGGGTCGTGGTGGCCGACGACAACCCGGTGGTCCGGGCCGGCCTGACGGCGCTGCTGTCGGGCCGCGCGGACATCACGGTCGTGGCGGAGGCGACGGACGGCCGCGAGGCCTACGAGGCGGCTCGGTCGTACCGCCCCGACGTGGTCCTCCTGGACGTACGCATGCCGGGCGTGGACGGCATCTCCGCGCTTCCCTACCTGGTGGGGATCGCGCCGGTCGTGATGCTCACGTACAGCAGGGAGTCGGAGATAGTCCAGGAGGCGCTGCGCCGGGGGGCGGGCGGTTATCTGGTCCACGGAGAGTTCACGGCGGACGAACTGGTGGCCGCCGTAAGGGACATCAAGCAGGGCAGGGCCCACTTCACGCCGTCGGCGGCGGGGGCGCTCCTGGCCCAGCTGCGCCAGGAGCGGACAGGCCCGGCACTGCCCGAGGGCCTGGGCTCGTACGAGCATCAACTAAGTGCGAATGCACACGGATTCCAGACCTCTACTGCCCCTGTTTCGCGAAGTTCTTCGGAGAAGCTTTCGCAACTGCAACCGAATGTGGGACAGTTGGCGTCGGACAGGTCACGGTTCCAACTGAGCGCGAGGGAGGCGGAGATCATGGACCACATCGCGTCCGGCATGACCAACCAACAGATCGCCGCCACCTGCTTCATCTCCGAGAAGACCGTCAAGAACCACATCAACCGCATCTTCGCCAAACTCCACAGCACCAGCCGCTCCGAGGCCGCCGCCAAGTGGCTCGGCACGGCCCCGGGTTCGGCCCGAGGGCTGGGGTGAACCGCGGTGACACGACGAGACGACACACGGGCCCAGGGCGACGGCCGGGACTCCGATTGGGCCCGGGATTGGGCCCTGGGACCCTCTGACACAAGGGGAGTTCAGGCATACGGTTCTCCTGTCGAAAGCGCCGCCGGCGACGAGGAAGCCGGTAACGCGTCACTCGGAGGGGAACACCATGAGCGACCTGATGCTGAAGACCGCCGTCGCGACCAAGGTCCGCGTGAACAACTGGAAGAACACGACCGTCGCGGCCGTTCGACGCCGCGCCGGCGACGAGGGGCAGACCGCGGTGGAGTACCTGGGCATCATCGCGGTGGTCGTGGCGATCGTGCTGGCGATCACTGGTACGGACATCGGCAAGTCGATCTACGATGGGATCACGAAGAAGATCACCGAGGTCACCGGCGGTTGATGCGGCTGCGTAGGTCGAGCGACGCAGGGCAGGCCTTCCCCATCTACATCACGGTGGTGGCAGGTCTGCTCTTTCTTGCGTTCGCCTACGTCGCGGTCGGCCAGGCCGCGGTGAACCGGGGTGGAGCCCAGACAGCTGCCGACGCTGCGGCCCTCGCGGCGGCCCAGGACACCCGGGACCAACTCGCGGACGAGTGGGTGAAGAACGTACTCGACCCGACCAAGTGGCGGGACATCTTCGACGGCAAGGTACTGGGACTCGCCGACTCGTGCGGGCACGCCGACCAACTCGCAGGGCAGAATGACGCCTACGTGACCGGTTGCGGGCCGTCGGCCGGGCTGCCTCCTGGCTACACGGTCGAAGTCCGGACCGACAAGTCGGTTGGAGAGTCGATCGTTCCCGGCACGGAGAATAAGCACTCCAACGCCTCTGCCACCGCAGTGATCGAGCCGCTCTGCACGTTCCAACTCCCCGGCGAGGACGCGGGGGACGACGTGCTGCCGAAACTCACCTGCAAGGACAGGGACTGGGACCTCGACCCGCAGGACCTCACTGGTCTCCCGCGACCCGAGGACCTTTTCGACGTCCATCTGGCCGACTGACAAGCGAAAGAAGCGGAGTCATGAGCATTCGGTTCACAACGAAGGCCCGCAAGGGGATGGTCGCGGTGACGGTCGCGGTCGGTCTGGCCCTCGGGATGGCCGGCTGCGGCGGAGGCGGCGACGCCAAGAAGCCCGATGCGACCACTTCCGCTTCCAAGGGCGGCGGATCCAACGCGAGCGCCCAGGAAGGCCAGTCGGACCAGCCGTTGGCTGAAGTCCGGGGCCCGGACGGGCTGCTTCTCGACATCACATCCGCGGATCGCGACTCGGGCGGCTTCCTTACCGTCAACGCGGATCTGAAGAACGACGGAAGCGAGACAGCCATCATCTCGTCCCAACTCACGGGCAACGAGACCGAGATCATGAAGAACGGCCAGTCGTTCGGTGGGGCCACGCTCGTGGATTCCAAGGGGAAGAAGCGCTATTACGTACTCCGCGACACCGACGGGAGGCCGCTTACCACGACCGGCCTCACGACGATCAGGGCAGGCGAGACGAAGGTCGTCTTCATGCAGTTCCCCGCCCCGCCGTCCACCACCACCGAAGTCTCCTTCGAACTACCCACGTTCTCCGTCGCCACCATCAAGATCTCCGGATGAGGCGACAGTGACCACCACCCCCCGTCTCCCCCTCGTCGTGGCCGCCGCCACCCTCATGGTCGCCGCGAACATCGTCGGCGCGGTCGCGGCCCACGCCGCCGACACCCCGAGCCCCAGCGTCCCCCCGGGCACCGACGCCTCCGCCTCCGCCCCGGTGCAGGTCGACCCGAACGACCCCGACCTGAAGCTCCCCGAGGGCGCCACGCTCGCCACCCCCAAGGTCCTGGACATCAAGTCCGTCGTGGAGGACCAGGGCGGCGAGGAACGCCGCGAGGACACCAACTCCGACGTCACCTTCGCCCTCCAGGCCGAGGTCCTCTTCAGCAAGGACAGCGCGAAGCTGAGCGCCGCGTCGAAGTCCCGTATCGACGCGATCGCCGCGGAGATCAAGAAGCAGAACGCGACCACGGTCCGCGTCTTCGGCTTCACCGACAACCTCGGCTCCTCCGCCCACGGCGACGTCCTCTCCAAGCAGCGCGCCGACGCCGTACAGGCCGTCCTGGACGCGGACCTGAACGACCCGAACATCACCTTCGAAGTACGCGGCTACGGCGAGCAGTACCCGATCGCCGACAACTCCACGGAGGCCGGCCGCAAGAAGAACCGCAGGGTCGAGGTGACCTTCCCGCGCACGGAGAGCTGACGTGGACGGCCGTCAGTCGGTGCTCTCGATCTTGGCGGGCGCGTCGGCGGACGGCTTGTCCACAACGAACGAGCCTTTGCCTCGCACGGTGACGATGAGTCCTCGTTCGCGGAGTTCCTGTGCGGCACGTCGTGCCGTGAGCCGTGCGACGCCGTACTCGTTGGCGAGGTGGTTCTCCGAGGGGATAGGCCTGTCCGGCACAAGTTCGCCGGACTTGATCTTCCCGGCGACCACGTCAGCCAACTGGACATAGAGCGGTCTGGCGCTCATGGGGTCCAAGGGCGACTTCGTTTCCTCTGCATCGCTCATATGTCCAACGTAGGTATGCCTCGATCTGCACAATTGAGTGGATCCCTCTGTACTTGTATACAGAGGGCTGTGCTCCGATGTAGTGTCCGAAGGGAACAGAGACCCCGGCGAGGTGGCTAGACCTCCCGGGGCATGGCCAACCTGAAGGAAGCAGGTCGACATGCACGACCTTATCCGCCGCCTCGCCGCGTGGCTGAGCCACCTGCTCGCCCCCGGGACGGGGAGCCATCGCGCCGGGGCTCACCCCGCAGCCGTACCCGCCCATCGTGAAGGCTCGCCCTTCTCCCTTCCCGTCCACCGCTCTCCCTACGGTCTCGACATCCCCCTCGACGCCACCGAAGCCGGTCTGGTCCGCCCCTATCTCGTCTCTCACGAGCGGGAACTCGTCCGTCGGCGGTGTCGGCGCCTCGCGCGCGTGGTGGCCGCGGACTTCGGGATCGAACTGGGCCGGTATCCGGCCGGTGCGACGGAGGCGGCAGCGTGATGAGGTCGATGAAGAAGGGGGAGTTGAACGAACCGGGGGAATCGGTGAGTACTGTCACGCCCCTCCGTCTACTGCCGTGGCCGTCGCCGGAGGGTAAGCCCTGCTATCTGTCGACCGACAGCGAGGGCGGGTACCTGTCGCGCCTCGCGGACGAGATGGAGGCCGTACAACTCGGCCTGGCCGCCGACGTGTTGAGCGGTGCCGGGAAGGTGCTGGACGACCCCATGTCCCCGTACACCGAGGTGCGATACGTGGCCATCCGGCTCGCCGAGTGCCTGACCGACGTCGTACGTGTAGCCGAGTCGCGGGGCACCCGCCTGGACCCGCCGCACTCGGAGGCCGACGGCGGTAGGAACGAGATTCTTTGAGGTTGAACGGCGCCCGGACCGCCCCTCCCGGGGGGTGAGTTGCAGAAGTGTGACACTTTCCACTCGAAGTGTCACGCTTTCGCAGGGCAGGCCCTCCCCGGCAGACACTGCGGCTGATGACCTCACAGCTTGCCGAAGACCACTCCCCGCCAGGTCCAGCCGGACTTGAGGACGGTGTCGCGCAGGGGCTCGCGCATCTGGGCGCTGTCGAAACGGAAGGTCTCCGTCGCCTCAAGGCGACCGTCGGCACAACGTCCGACGGTCCACTGGCGGCTCACGGTCCGGCTGGGCCCGCGCGCGTACTCCGACGTCACCTGAAGTCTCGTCGGAGTTCCGACCCGGCTGAGCTCCCACTGCTCCTCAAGAGCGCGCACTTCGTGTTTTTCGTGGTTCAACCGCATCCGGATCCGCACGGCGTGACTGACCTCGGACCGGACGAAGACCTGCTGCCAGGCGGGCTCCGTCAACCGCCACTCCGCGAGGAGGTCACACCGCTCACCGCCGCCGTAACGGACGACGTACGGAACCTCGGGCTGGTTGAGGCCGAGCAGGGCCGCCCGCAACTCCTCCCCGGGAACCGGCGACACCCCTTCTGGCGGGGGCTGGGTGCCGGTCAACTTGTCGAAGAGTCTCATGGGGTCTACCTACGGAGGTCGGGGCGGACGGCGCAATCCGCACCGACGCCGGTCAGTACTCCTTGCTGAGGTCGGTGCCTTCAGGGGCGCGGTAGCAGCCGGAGACGACGGTGACCGCGAGCAGTGGTTCCTTCTCTCCGGACGGACCCGTGATGTGTAGTGAGGCGTTGACCGAAAATGGTTCCGTCCTCGAATCAGCGGTGAGTTCGAGGTTCTTGTTCGCGCTCGTGTCGGGGCCGTAATCGACGATCTTCCAGCCGTTCTTGGGGAGTGCTTCCCGGAGCCGTTGGAATCCGGCCTTCAGCTTGTCGGGCGTCACGTCATAGATCGACCAGGGGTGGTCCATGCGGTAGAGGTGATCGGGATCCTTGTCGCAGAGGGCGACGCCGGCACCTCCCCCCGCCACCTTGCCTTCTTTGATGCCGATCATGTCGAGGATCTGGCTGGAGAGATGGTCAGCCTTCGCTCTGGCCTTATCCACAGCCAGGGTGGTCGGCTCGGGGCTGCCAGTGCTACGGGCGTTGCTGGCGTCGTTCGCGTCCTTCGAGTTCACGTCTTCTGAGCATCCCGTCATGACGAGGGGCAGGATCATGGCCACGGTGAATGTGGCGAGTCGACGCTGGGCTGACCGATGGCTGAGACTGTTCACTTGTCTTCCTTCACATCGCCGTAATTGCCAACCACGACCGCCGCCTGGTTCTGCAACGACAGAGACCCCTCGTTCCAGTAGCCGCTGTGGCCGCTGGTGTTCACGTCCATCCGATGTGCCCCGAACGCCTCGTCGGACGGGATGGTCGTGACGTATCCGGCGTTGTAGGGAACCCCGTGGTAGTACTCCACCCCCCATTTCTCGCCGCCCAGGAACGATCGGCCGATGTAGGGCACAGGATCGTCACTGGCGGCCTCGGACCACACGTGTTCGCTGCCCACGCCCAGGTCGCTCGCGTCGCCCACCAGCATGCCCGGGCTACCGGCGACCACGATGTCGTCGGCGGCGATGTGGTGTTCCTTGGTGGCGGCGCCGACGACGGTTGTGCCGTAGCTGTGCGCGATGACCGTCGTGTGGCTGGCGTCGGCGCCGCCCTGGGCGGTCTGCAGGCCGTCCAGGAAGTTGTTCAGCTCGGGCGCGGAGTCGTAGGCGTAGCTGGCCCGGGGAGAGTCGGTGAGGATGTTCTGCGGGGCGTCGTAGCCAATCCAGGTGATGGTGGAGGTGGATTCGCCGGGGGCCACCTGATGCGCCCGCCGCCATGTCACCGTCATCCGGTTGATGCCGCCGGTCGCGTTCTCCAGTTTCGCCCCCGTCCCCGGCACGTACACAGCCGTGTTGTCCGCCGTGTCCGGGTTCCCGTTGGCGATGATCGCGTGCCCGTCGCCCTTGGTGTCGAAGCCGAGCAGGTACGCCTGCGGCAGGCCGGACTCGCCGTTCTTGCCGGGCGCGCCGCTCGCGTCCAGTCTGGCCTGGACCGCGTCCATTCCCTTGAGCTGGGACCGTAGCCGCAGGCCGCCCTTCTCCTGCCACTGCCGCCAGCTCGGGTTGACGACAGTGGTGGGAGGATCACCGGCCTGGATGTAGTGGGACGGCTCGGGCCCCAGGCGCTCGTACCGCTGCCACACCTGTGCCCGGGTCTCCGCCAGCACCATCCGGTTGGAGGTGTCGCGAACCTCGGACGGCAGGCCGTCGAGCGCGCCGATCTCGGCCGGATAGAGCGTCGCGTACTCGTCGCGTTGGTCGGCGGTGAGGCTGTCCCACCACTTCCTGTTCGCGGCGGGGGCGGCACCGTGCGGAATGCTCTTCTTGTCGAGGAAGCCACCCACGGTCTTGCGGACGGCCTTCATGTCCGCGGCGGCGTCGATCAGCATGTCGTCGGTGACGTCCAGCCCGGCCGGGGCCTTGAGTCTGCGGAGCACCGGCGCGTAGCGGGCGTCGATCTCGCCCGCGGCGCGCACGGCGTTCGCGATGCGTTCGGCGATGTCCTCGGCCTTGGCCCTGTTGGGGTTGTCGCCGCCCTCGCCCTTTCCGGGCAGGTAGGGGACGAGTGAACCCGCTCGCGCCGTGCCGCCGCCCGCACCCGGGGCGAACGGAAGGGAAGGGCTCACCGGTTCCGTGCCCGGGACGTACGGACCGTAAGGGACCATCGACGTGCCGTCCTCCGAGACGGGCGGAGGATACGTGACCGAACCGTCCTCGTTCACCGTGAACGTGAGCGCTTCGGCGTCCTGCAAGGCCTGGCTCAGTGTTCGCTGAGGCCCTTCGAGGTCGGCGGCGAGGGATTCCAGAGTCGTCCGGAGGAGGCCGCATTCGGCATGGACGTACTGGTAGTTGCGGCTGAGCCGATCCAGGTCACCGGCCGCCGCGGTGGCTGTCTCGCCCTTCTGGGTGGACCTGACCGGAAGGGTCATCTCCCGGTCGACCCGGAGGCGGACGGTGTCGGCGCGGTGGCTGACGTTGCGCCAGCCCTCGGCTGCGTCCCGGTATTCGGACAGCTTCAGGTCGCGCAGTTGCTGCCAGGTGGGCACCGTCGTCACCGCGCCCAGTCCGGGGTGTTGCCCGTCCGGACACCGCCTGCCCGGCTCGCGACCTGGTGGTCGACCTCGCCGAAGTGCTTCCCGGTGCCGGCCAGGGTTCCGTGCAGTCGGCCGCATTCGTCACGGACCGCCGTGAGCCGGGCCTCCCAGGTTGCGCGTGTCTCGTTCAGCGCGGTCGTGCAGTCGAACCCCTTGGTGCCGCTCGTCAGACCGGCGTCGGCTTCTTTGAGGTCTGTCAGACCGCTGTTGGTGTCGGTGCGCAGTTCGTCCGCGACGCCGGACGCGCTCGTCCACGGCGTCCTGCTGATCCGCAGGTCGGCGTCGCCGCCGCTTTCGGTGCCGCTCGCGCCCCCGGTCGCGGTGCTGCCGCCCCCTCCGCCGTCGAGGTTCGCCAGTTGCATGCGGGCACCTCCCGCAGCACCGGCGCGGGGCGGAACGCCCACGGCCGACTCCCAGTCAAACCCCACGTGTCTGCCCCTCCCACGCCATGCGTGGCCCCCCAAGTCCCTTAGTGCGCCGCCGTGTTGCTGTGAACGCGCGACCTCGACACCGCCCGTCGAAAAGCACAGTAGCGAGACCTCATCACGGGCCCCATCCGTATCGGCCACCAGACCTGCCTGAGTACCCGTACTCAGGCAGGCATCCGCCCCCCCGATGCCCGACTCCATGTTGGACACCTTCGTGCGGTCCAGCCCGAGCAGACCTGCTGCGTACTCGGTGGTCCTGCCCGCCGCAAGCCGCATCTTGCGCAACTCGGCGCCCAGGCGTCGCTGACGTTCGGTTGGCGCGGGCCGTGTGGGCAGTGACTGGCGAGTCCGTCCATGACGGGAGCCTCGGTCCGTTCGAAGCGGCCTTCGGGAACATCGTCGCCGCGCCGTGACCGGCAACTTCTCCTGACCGACCGGACTTTGAAACAGCCCTGGTGGACAGCGCGCGTACACCGCCGAAAAGCTGCCCCGAGACGCTTGAACGCCGCTTTTGGTTGTGCACGAATCTCATACCGATGCAGTCGCGAGCGCATTCCAAGTAACCGCTTACAACGAACTAATCCGGCTGTTTTCGGAGTGTACCGGACCTGGTCAATTCCATGGCGGCCTGAGAGAATTATTCGCCGGTACCCCCACGGATGACATAAACATCTCCGAATGCGATATCACCTCAACTGCGGGCATCCCGGCCCAGGCTACCAACCGTATAACCGGGATGCCGCGCAGTGGAACACGACAGGAGTGGAATCTGTGCGTCCCCTGTTCATGATACGGCGATTAGCGACCGTGTTCTTCGCGGTGCTGGTTCTTTTGGGTCTGACCACTCAGGCTTCGCTGGCCCGGAGCCCCGGACCCACGGGTTCCGCCGTCGCGACCCGCAGCGACGGCATCACCGTCCGGCTGGCCGCGGGGGCCGACACCGCCACCGCCGAGGCGGCCGCGTCGAACCCGCAGGCCGTCGCCGCCGCTTCGACGGTGTGCGGCGGGAGTTACAACACCCTGGCCTACATCGACGCCTCCCTGCCCGGCGACACGGGGGCGGTCAGCGGCAGCATGGCCGCCTACGTGGGCGGCGGGTACCTCTGCATCGTGTTCTACAACCAGACGCCCGGCGGCGCCAACTGGATGTACCTGCAAGCCTGTCCGGGCACCACGACCAGCTCCGCCTGCGGCTATGACTCCGGCACCTTCAGCTCGTATGCCGGCCCTGTGTACATAACGACCGGTTCCGGTGGGTGCTTCACCGTGGCGTATCTGCTGGAGACCGAGGCCGAAACCGGCTATCTCGTCAACGGCAAGGAAAGCTACAGCTGTTAGCGGCGACTGTACTGAAATGAGGCGTAAGCCGATCCCGTTTCAAGCGGTCGAACGGCCACGGCGAACGTGCGGCTTACGCCTCTCTCCCTTTGTTGCCCCACCGCAGAAGCGACCACAGGAGAAGTGGACCCATGGCGGACGAATTAGTGCTGCGCGCGCAGAGATTCGTGAACGAGACCTACGGCACCATCATCGGCATGACGGTCGACGAGGACGGCAAGACCGGCTGGAACACGATGTACGCCCTCACGCGGGCGCTCCAGTACGAGCTGGGAATCACCGCACTGTCCGACACTTTTGGACCCACCACCCTGAGCACGCTCACGTCGAAGTACCCGAAGCTGAACGCCTCGACGGTCCCCTCCGCCAACTTCTGCCGGATCATCCAGTCCGGCCTCTACTGCAAGGGCTACGACGGCGGTGAGATCGACGGCACCTACAACTCGCGCGTCGAGGCCGCCGTGACGAAGCTGAAGTCCGACATGGGTGTGGGCGGGGTCTACACCGGAAGCGACGTGACACCCAAGGTGTTCAAGGCGTTGCTCAACATGGACCCCTACGTGCTGGTGGACTACGGGGACAGCTTGGGCAGTGCCGGTATCCGTTCGATCCAGCAGTGGCTGAACGGGCGCTATGTGACCCGCGCGGACTTCTTCATCATCCCCTGCGACGGCCATCACTCCCGCGATGTCGCGAAGTCCATGCTGTACGCGATCCAGTACGAGATCGGTCTGGCGGACGGCGTGGCCAACGGGGTCTTCGGCCCGGCGACTCAGACGGGCATCAAGGCTCACACCCTCACGGTGGGCAGCTCGGGTGCCTGGGTGTCCCTCTATTCGGCCGCCCTGATCCTCAACCAGCGCAGCAGTACCGTGTTCTCCAGTTCCTACACCTCCGCGCTGGCGGCGGAGTCGACGAGTTTCCAGGCCTACGTCGGTCTTCCCCAGACCGGAAACGCCGACTTCCCCACCTGGGCGTCCCTGCTGGTCTCCTATGGTGACCAGTCCCGTCCCGGCACCGCCTGCGACTGCGTCACCACCGTCACCGCCGAGAGGGCGACGGCCCTCAAGGCGGCCGGTTACAAATACGTCGGCCGCTATCTGTCCAACGTTCCCAACACCACCCTGGACAAGGTGATCAAGCCCGGCGAACTGGCGACCATCGCCGACGCCGGACTGAGCTGCTTCCCGATCTACCAGACCTGGGGCGGCAGCAACGCGTACTTCAACTACCCGCAGGGAACGTACGACGCCTACGACGCGATCGAGTGGGCGAAGTACCACGGCTTCAAGGACGGAACCCGCATCTACTTCGCCGTCGACTACGACGCGCTCGACGCCGACGTGACCGACTACGTCCTTCCGCACTTCCGCGGGATCTATCGGGTCATCCAGGAGAACTCCCGGTATCTGGTCGGCATCTACGGTCCGCGGAACGTGTGTTCACGAGCCATGGTGGCGGGCTACGCCGACGCCAGCTTCGTCTCGGACATGTCGAGCGGTTTCTCGGGGAACCTGGGATACCCGTTGTCCAACAACTGGGCTTTCGACCAGATCGCCACCGTCGCCGTCGGGTCGGGAACCGGTTACATCGAGATCGACAAGAACGTCGCGTCCGGCCGGGACATAGGCCAGAACAGTTTCGACCCCGGCTCGTACACCGACGGGCTGGACGCCGAGTTCGACGACACCTACCGCGACGCCATGCTTCAGGAAGTGCGCGGTTACCTGGAATCCATAGGGGTCCCCGAAACCGGCGGGGACGGCTGGACCGACAGCGACTGGGCGACGCTGGGCGGAATATCCAACAGCAAGGCGTTCGATGTGGTCGTCGGCACGGACTGGCTCTTCACCTCGCTCGCCCGCCAGCTCAAACTGCGCAAGGCGTTGATCCAGGCCCCGGTGCTCTGGGAACTGCGTAAGTTCAACCCGTTGGACCCCGTCGCGGATCTCGCCGTCCAGAACGGTCTGAAGGACGACTGCAGCACCGGGTGGGGACAGATCTTCGGCTGGGTCGCCATCGAGGCGCGGAACTACTGCGTCCAGCAGGGAATCATCAACGGCACGCTGCTGGTGCCGGGGACGGCGGGGAACCTGACGGACGTGTGGACCCAGCTGCACGACGATCCGGTGTACAACGTGAAGACGGCCGCCTACCTGACGATCTACAACGCGTACCAGATCGGCCTGTCCCGGCCCGGCCTGGACACGAGCGACGTCGATTCCCAGGCGATCCTGGCGCGCTACAACGGAACCAACGACGCCGCCCAGGAGTACGGCAGGCAAGTCGGCGGCCTCTACCAGGTACTGGAGAAATACTACAAGATCGTGCGAAATCTATGAACTCCCGCACAGCTCCTGACACTTTCGCCCGAACACCTTCGGTCCGCCGGACATGGACAGCCCCCGTCGTCGTCAATCTCGTCCTGGGGATTGTCGCCGTGATCCCCGTCTGGGCCCTTGTGCTGTTCGCGGTGAACTACCCCCTCGCGGGGCTGGGAATCACGCACCGGGATCCCACGGAGAACGACGGCATGCTGCCCTGGCTGCTGGTGCTGGTACCGATGTGGGCGGCGTTCCTGGGGCTGTGGATTCCGGTCAACCTCGCGATGCGCCGAAAGCGGGACATCGTCAAACGGCGTTACTGGACCGCCAGTTCACTGCTGGCCCTCCTTCCCATGGTGGCGTTGATGTTCTTCATCGAGAACAAGTGAAACGAAAGGGAGATGCAGCGGGATGGCTCACATCACGAGACGCACGGTGGTACAGAGCACGGCAGTTCTGGGCCTGGCCGGTGTGACCGGCGGGCTCCTGGCGGCGCCTGCCGCCGCCGAGGAAGCCGCCTCGGAAGCAGAGGACACCGCCCGGCCCACCTCCCTCAACGGGTGGGAGCTGATGGAGCAGACCAACGACATCTCAACGGTGTGGACGCGCCCGGTCCCCGGCACGGACTGTTCCGTCGCTGTCTGCATCGGGGACGCGGAAACGGTCCTGGTCCACGTGATCCGCCGCTTCCACTACGAGGTCGACGAGTTGCGCAGGGGCGATGTCGTCGGCTGGCGCACCCCGAGCGAGGTCAACAAGGGGCTGACGGAGTCGAACCAGGCCTCGGGCACGGCCGTTCAGATCCGCCCGGGCTCCTACCCGGCCGGGTCGAGGGGCGGATTCTTCTCGTCCCAGCTCATGGTGATCCGCGACATCCTGGCCGAACTCGACGGCGTGGTCCGGTGGGGCGGCGACGACAGTCGGCCGGACGAGTCGCTGTTCTCCATCGATGTGAAACCCGCGGACACACGGCTCACCGCGGTCGTCGAGAAGATCCGTGCCTGGAAGGACACCCCGGGCAAGGGCCCCGGCACTCCGGTGGACGTCCGGGCCTCCGGGAGGCGGAAGGCCGCGAAGGCACTTGAGAGCCGCCAGCAGGGAACCGCGGCCTGAGCCCGAGCCGACTGGGCCCTCACGAGGCGTCACCATCGTTCTGGCCTGGGCCCACCGGCAGTCTGGGTACTGATTTGGGCCCACGGGCCCATCTCGGACATCGATCCCCTCCCTAGCCTCTGGAAGCTCAGGCGGTCTGGTGAGCGATGGCGGGGGACGGGGAGACATGGCCTCGATCGAGGGAGCCGCAGCGGTCGGCGGGAGAGGTGGGCCGGGCGGGCGCCGGGAAATGCCCGCCCCGCTCGCCACCGCACTGGTGCTGGTCCACACACTCTTCGCGGTCACCGTCGTCGGCGGCCTCGGAGTCCTGCTGACCGCCACGTCGTACGGCACGCTCGACGGCCAGGTCGTCGCCCTCGTCGCCTACGCCGCCGCGCCGGGCGTCCTCGGCCGGTGGCTGGCCCGGCGGAGCTGGGAGGGCGGGACCCGGGTCCGGCTCGGACTCGTCGCCGTACAGGGGTGGTTGATCCTCGGCGGTGTCGTCAACCTCACCTCCGGGTCCGCCCGCGGCGGCCTCCAGCTCTTCCTCCCGATCGTCATCGTGTTCCTCCTGTTCCGCCCGGAGAGCCGCGAGTGGTACGGCCTCGCCGAGCTGGAACGTGTCGAGCGCCGCCCGTTCTCCCTTGCGCGGCTGATCCGTTGGCGCCGGGACGAGGGGCAGACGGCGGTGGAGTACGCCGGTTTCATCGCGATCGTCGCCGCCATCATCGCGGCCCTGCTGGTCACCGGCCTCGGCACCCAGATCTTCGGCGGCATCCAGTCGGAGGTCTGCAAGGTCACCGGCACGGGCTGCGGCACCGGCACCACTACAACAACCACAACCACAACCACCGAGACCGACACAACGGGCGCCGACAAGCCCGCCCCCGCCCCCGCCGCCGACAAGGGCGACGACGGCTGCTTCTCCGGCGTGGGCGCCTTCTTCGGCTGTGCCGGCGACCAGGTCGAACAAGCCGGCCAGGGCCTCTTCGTCGACGGCGTCTGGGGCGACCTCACCGGTATCTACGACATGGTCCGCCACCCCGTCGACACCGTGAAGGGCATCGGCGACTACGGCAAACAGCTCGGCGACGACTGGTCCAAGAACTCCAAGGACGCCGCCAAGAAGTGGTCCGACGGCGACTACGGCGGCGCCCTGTGGGACTGGGGCAGCGCCTCCGTGAAGACCGGTGGCACGGTCCTCTACGACGTGTTCATCGGCGACGACGTCGCCAAGGACTGGAAGAACGGCGACAAGACCCGCGCCGTCACCCACGTCCTGTGGAACGTCGGCTCCCTCTTCATCCCGGGCTACGACGGCGCCAAGATCGTCGAGAAGGTCGGCGACCTCGGCAAGATCGGCAAACTGGGCAAGCTCGGCGAACTCGCGGAAAAGGCCGCCAAGGCGGCGGACGACGCGAAGAAGGCGGCCAAGGCCGGGGACGTGGCGGGCGCGGAGAAGGCGGCCAAGGAGGCCGACGACGCCGCCGAGGAAGCGGAGAAGAAGGCCGAGAAGACCGGCTGCACGATCGGCGCGCCCATCCGGCGGATTCCGTACGAGGGCAACGGTCCGAAGGACGACGGTCCGAAGGACGACGGTGGCCTCACCGGTTCCTCCGGCACGGGCACCACTGTCCTCGCCGCCGGCGACTCCCCGTACGTCGTGCTCGCCGCGGACGGCTGCGACGAGGGCGCCAAGAAGGAGGCCGAGGATGCCCGTAGGAAAGCGGACGAGGCCGACGCGGCCGCTCGCGCCGCCGCCCTGCAGCACGCCGCGGACGAGCTGAAGAAGGTCATCGCGGATGCCAGGGACAAGCAGAAGACGCCCAGGAACGAGCGGTTCACGCTCGACGAGAAGAAGATCGACGACCTCGTCGCCAAGGCCAAGGACAACCCGGATCTGAGCAAGGGGGAGATCGGGACGGCCGAACTGACCCAGTCCCTCAAGGACTTGGCGGACATGCTGAAGAACACGACCATCGACAGCCAGAGCCGCGGTTCGCTCGGCGGCCCCGTGCTCAGGGCCGGCAACCGCTACCAACTGGCCGAAGCCATGGCCGAGGTCAAGGCCGCGACACGCGCCGCGGACGACGCCGCCGAGGGCACCAAGGTCTATGCCGGCGTCGGCGCGAAGAAGGGGCGCCCGACCGTGGACATGGGCGACGGCACGACCGCCGATCTCAGCGGTATCGACGACGCCGACGTGGTCTACAAGGGCAAGGACGGCAACCTCAACGTCGTGGAGGTCAAGAACACGGGGCAGGCCACCACCCAGGCCTCGATCCGCGCCCAGGCCCAGAAACTGGCCGACTGGCAGAAGGCGCACCCGGGCCGCGAAGCCCGCTACGAGATCGTGACGCAGGACGGCTGGGACAAGGTCTTCGACGGTTTCCAGAAGGACAAGAAGACCGGCACCCGTCCGGACGGCACGCCCGCCCAGACCCTCGCCGACAACGGACTCGACCTTCGCGTCGCCGGCCAGGACATCTCGCCGCGGCAGCTCAGGGCGATGAACGACGCGTGGAGCAGGAAGACTCCGGCCGAGCGGCAGGCGGCACGGGACTCGGGCAAGATGAAGGACCCGAAGACCGCCATGCAATACCTGGGTGTCTCCTGATGGCGGCGCGGACGAGCGGACGACGAGAGGAAGGGAGCGGCCGGACCGTGACCGCACATCACCTGCTGCCCGCGACCATGCGCCGGCTCCCGCCCCCGTGGAACGACCTGACCCGGGAACGGAGGCAGCGCCTCGACGCCCTGCCGCACACGGAGGCGAACGAGCGTGCAGCACTCGACGCACTGACCGCCGCGCTCTCCGGCCCATTGCCCTCACCCGCGCCGCGCGTTTGGAGCGATGAGTCATGGGAGTGCTACGACCGTGTCCGTCAGGAGGCTGGGTACCGGCTGGCCCACGCCATGCCGACGGCGGGCCAGTTCACCCGCGAGGGCGTCAGCGACGTACTCGGGGAGTGGGCGAACGCCGCACAGCCGCCGGTGCCGTCCTGGTGGCTGGAGGACCAACTGGACTTGATCGCCGAGGAGTTGGTCCGCGACGACCTTTCGGGCTGGACCCACGACGTGTTGAACTGGCTCCAACAGCGGCAGCCCTACGACGGGGCAGGCGTCGCGGCGATCGCCGAGCGGTGTGCCGTGCACGGCCTCGCTGCCCACGACGCGGTGAGTCTTCTGCGACACCTCGGCCCGCCCCACGGCGAGCGCGCACTGCTCCGTCTCGTGCGGGACGACAGAGTGAGCGAGGACAGCCGCGCCTGGGCGAGAGACTCCCTGATACGGCTGCGCCGCCCCGGCTACGAGGCCCGCGCCCGGCAACCGGCGCAGGGAGAACACCCCTTGCTGCCTCCCGCCGTACGCGAACTCCCCTACAGCTGGGCCGCCGGCTTCCAGTGGCCAGCCGAACTCCCGGAAACCGACGACAACATCACCCGCGCCCACGCGATCCTCCAGGCTTGCGCCCCGACCGCACCCGTACCCGAACCCGTCCCCGACGCCGACTGGACCGGTGACGAGGACGAGGAGGAGCCCGCCTGGCTTGAGATCCGCGTGGTGATGCGGGACCTCATGCCGTACGCGAGCCTGGTCACCGAGGAACGGATGACCGAGGCGGTCCAGGAGTGCTCGCTGCTGGGCATCCCCGGCGCACCGCCCGACCCGGACAGCGAGGAGGCGGAGCGCTTCGTCCGGCGGTGGGTGACCTGGATCGGCGGCTGGATCGCCGGCGAGGTCTTCACCTGGCTCGGCATGTGCGTCGACGACGACACCCTGGTGACCCCGTGGGCCATGGAACTCGCCGAACGCTACGCCCGGTTCGGCGTCGTCACCGACCGAGCCGTGTCGATGCTCAACTGGCACGGCACCGTCCCCCGCAGCCGCGAGGCCCTCGCCCGCCTGAGGGCGGACGGCACACTGTCGCCGTGAACGAGCCGGAGAGCAGGCGAGGTTGACGATGCTGCTCGCGAATCTCTTCGTCGTGGCGGAGTCGCCCCGCGCCGAAATCCGGCGCGCCCTCGCGGACTTGCTGGGCCTGCCCGAAGAGGCCGTGGACGTGGGGGACTGGAACCAGGAGGACCGGAACTGGGCGGCCCCGGTGCTCTGCACCTACTGCCCGCTGCCTCCGGGCGACCTCGCGCTCTGCCTCGACATCACCGTCACCGCCCCGGCCGCCGGCGACCGCACGGAAGCGGACCTCGCCCTCGGTATCGCGGCCAGGGTGGGCAGTTCGGTCCTCTACCCCGCCGAGTCCTACCCACCGAGCGCCACTTGGGCGGCGGTCCCCGACGGCCGTACGGTCCGATGCAGCATGGAGTCGGTCGAGACGGGCTACGGCGCGGACGCCGACCTCTACCCGTTCCGCGTCTACGACGTGGCAGCACAGGTACCGGACCTGCCACCTATGGCCCCGTCTCCACCGCCACCCGAACCCCCACCCCCAGCCCCCACCCCGCCATGACCCCCGCCTCCGCCTCCAGCACATGCCGGGACCGGAGCCGCGGCAGGCCCAGCCGCCCCGGCCGCATCGTGTGGACGGCGACGACCTCCAACTTCCGGTTCAGGTACGCCACATCGATCGGGAAGCGCATCCGGAACGTGTGCACACTGCTCGCCGGCGAGAGCAGCATCGCCCCGTCGATCCCGTCCCGGCCGAGCAGCCCCTTCGTGCGCGCCCGGTAGGAGGTCGCGAGCTCCAGCGGAACGGCGACCGTGCCCGCGGCCCCCCGCACGATCAGCTTCCCCCGCCCGTCACTCCACCGTCGTCCCATACCGGGCCACCTTCCCGCGCCACTCGGATCCATATCCCTGTCCCCCATTCCCCATCCCTTGTCCCCTGTCCCTCCGGTGACGATCGACCGTATCCACCCCGCACTGGGCCCCACATGGGCCCACGGACCCATGCCCCGCCCGCCGCCGCCCGGATATCGTCCCCGCGTGCGCCTGATTCCGATCGTCGTGGGTGCCCTGTGGGGCGCGTGGTCGGGCCTCCTGCTGCCCCGCGCCGCCCACCGCCTCTCCGTCGAGGCCGAGGACCCCTGGAACGGACACTGCCCCGACGGGCACCCGATCAAGGGCCCGTTCGACGGCTGGCTGGGCCGCGCCCGCTGCGACGGAACCGGCGGCTCACAGCGGTGCGGTTCCTACGGCCCCAGCACCCCCGTCGTGTCCGGCGCGACCGCCCTCGTCTGCGGGGCACTCGCCGCGGCCACCGGCCCCCACCCCGAACTCGTCGTCTGGCTGCTCGCCGCTCCCGTCGCCGTGCTCCTGGCGCTCGTCGACCGCCGGGTGCACCGCCTCCCGGACGTCCTGACCCTCCCCCTCGCCGCCGCCACCCTCGCGCTCCTCGGCGTCGCGGCCCTGCTCCCCGCCGGCGCCGGCTCCTGGCTCACCGCCCTGCTCGGCGGACTCGCCCTCGGCGCCGGGTACTTGGTGCTGTATCTCATCAACCCCGCCGGCATGGGCTTCGGCGATGTGAAGCTCGCCCTCGCCCTGGGCACGGCCCTCGGCTGGTACGGCTGGCCGGTGCTCGTCACGGGCGCCTTCGCGGGAGTGCTGTACGGCGCGCTGTACGGCCTCGGCATGGTCGCGCTGCGCCGGGCGGGCCGTAAGACGGCGATTCCGCTGGGGCCGTTCATGCTCGGCGGCGCGTTCACGGGTGTGGTGCTGGGAGCGTTGGCGGCGGCGTGAGACGCTGACGAACCCGGTTCTGAACGAGGTGACGTACCCGTGCGGAAGATCTCCTACATGATGTCCGTGTCCCTCGACGGCTTCCTGGAGGGCCCCGACCGGGACATCAGCTGGCACCTGGTCGACGACGAACTCCATCAGCACATGAACGACACCCTCCGTCCCATGGGCGCCTTCGTCGACGGCCGGGTCACCCACGAACTGATGGCCGCCCACTGGCCCACCGCCGCCGCCGACCCGGACGCCTCCGCGGTCACCGCCGAGTTCGCCGCGATCTGGCGGGACAAGCCGAAGATCGTGTACTCGCGGACCCTGCCCGCCGGTCCCGCCGAGTGGAACACGACCGTCGTGTCCGAGGTCGTCCCCGAGGAACTGCGCGCCCTCAAGGAACAGCCCGGCGGCGACCTCTGCCTCGGCGGCGCCGACCTCGCCGCCACCTTCCTCCGGCTCGGCCTCGTCGACGAGATCAAGGTGTACGTCCACCCGGTCCTCATCGGCCGCGGGAAGCGGATGTTCCCCGAGACCGACACCCACACCGCGCTCCGCCTCGTCGAGAACCACGCCTTCGGCAACGGGGTCGTCCTGCTGCGCTACGAGCGGGTCGCCCCGTAAATCCGTTGTCCGCCGTGCTCCCACCGGATAGGAAGAAACCATGACTGGACTCGGCGCGGTGTTCCGGCCCCAACTTCCCCCCGAGCGCCTGCGGGCGGTGGTCGAACTCGCCGACGCCTCCGGGCTCGAAGAGCTCTGGCTGTGGGAGGACTGCTTCCGCGAGGGCGGGATCTCGGCCGCCGCGGCGGCGCTCGCCTGGAGCGAGCGGGTGCGGATCGGGGTCGGACTGCTCCCGGTCCCGCTGCGGAACGTCGCCATCACCGCGATGGAAGCCGCCACGCTGTACCGGCTGTTCCCGGGGCGCCCGGTCCTCGCCGTCGGCCACGGCGTACAGGACTGGATGGGCCAGGTCGGCGCCCGCGCCGAGTCCCCGGTGACCCTGCTGCGCGAGCACCTCGACGCGCTGCGCGCCCTGTTGCGCGGGGAACGCCTCACGACCCAGGGCCGCTACGTCAAGCTCGACGACGTCGGCCTCGACTGGCCGCCGGCCGCTCCCGTCGAGATCCTCGCCGGCGCCGGCGGTCCGCGCACCCTCCGCCTCTCCGGCGCCGCCGCCGACGGTACGGTCCTCACCGCGTCCACCGCACCGGACGGCGTCCGACGGGCCCGTCGACTCATCGACGAGGGACGGGAGTCGGCGGGCCGTACGGAAGCGCACCAGGTCGTCGTCTATCTCCTCACCGCCACCGGACCCGGCGCCGCCGCCCGCCTCCGCGCCGAACTCGCCGAAGAGGGCCTGGAGTCGGTCCCCGACCTCGGTGTCGCCGGCGACGCGGGTGCCGTCGCGAAGGCCGTCCAGCGCCTCGCCGAGGCCGGCGCCGACACGGTCGTACTCCAGCCCACCGGCGACGAACCCGACCCGGAGGCCTTCGTACGCTTCGCGGCGGAGGAGGTCAGGGCACTCGTCCCCTGACCCGCCCCGCGCCGCTTCGAAAATCGGCAGCGCCCACTGACACCGCCCTGCGACCATCGGCCCATGGGCAACAGCAGGAGTTTTGAGGATCTCGTCGCGGAAGGGGCCGCCGTCCCCACCGAGGGCTGGGACTTCTCCTGGTTCGAGGGGCGGGCCACCGAGGCACGGCCCTCGTGGGGCTACGCGCGGTCCGCCGGGGACCGGCTCATCTGGGTGAACACCGTCCTGGACGTCCAGACCGGGGGAGGGGAGGTCCTCGACTTCGCGCTGAGCCGGGCCGCCGTCCAGCCCCCGATGCTCGTCGCCGCCACCGAGAGCTGGCCGCCCAACATCGCCAAGGCCACCGCCCTGCTCCGCTCGCGCGGGGTCGTCGTGGTCGCGGTGGCCGAGGACGCCCCGCTGCCCTTCGCGGACGCGGCCTTCGACCTCGTCCTGAGCCGCCACCCGATCCGCGCCGACTGGCCCGAGATCGCCCGCGTCCTACGCCCCGGCGGCACCTACTTCGCCCAACACGTGGGCCCCCGCAGCGCGTTCGAACTCGTCGAGCACTTCCTGGGCCCCCAGCCGGAGGGCGTGAGCGGTGCCCGAGACCCCGAGCGGGAGCGGGCTGAAGCCGAGGCCGCGGGCCTTGAGATCGTCGGCCTGCGGGCCGAGCGGCTGCGCATGGAGTTCCACGACATCGCGGCCGTCGTGCACTTCCTGCGCAAGGTGATCTGGATGGTCCCGGACTTCACGGTCGAGGCCTACGAGCCCCAACTCCGTTCCCTGCACGAGCAGATCGAGGCCACGGGCCCCTTCGTGGCCCACAGCACCCGGCACCTCTTCGACGTACGCAAGCCGCTCGCGTGACTCAGGCGTGCGGCCCCGAGGCGACCTCCCCGATCACCAACTCGGCCCGCGCCTCCAGCACTTCGCCCACCCGTTCCGCCCACTCGCCCAACTCCCGCTCCTGCCGCGCCGTCAGCCGTCCCAGCGGCTCCACGGTGACGGTCGTACGCCGTCCCTGCCTGCGCTGGTGCCAGACCCCGGCCACCACCCCGTCGACCAGCAGCACGGGGTAGTTGCCGGCCTGCCCGCCCGCCAGTGCCCGGCGGTACGCGGCACCCGGGAACAGCGTCTCGCGGGGCTGGGCGGCGATGACGTAGGCGTCGAAGTAGGGGAGGAGGCGCACGCCCCGGACGGGTTCCTCGGGGAATGTCGTGTCGCCCGCCGTCACCCACGCGCGCGTGCCCTCGAAGTCGACCTCCTCGATGCCGCCCTCGGCGGCGCAGGTCTCGAAGAGCGTCGTCGCCCAACCTCCGGGCGCCGCGAGCCATTTGGCGAAATCCGGTGGGGTCGCCGGGCCGTAGGAGCGCAGATATCGGTGGACGAGTGTGCGCAGGGCCTCGGTCGTGGGGAGCGGGGTGAAGCGGGGCGGGCGGGTGTAGGTGACTTTGCGGCCGCGGTTCGGGCCGAAGCACAGGGCGCCGGACTGGCCGGCCCGGTGCAGGACCTGGCGCCAGCGCGGCCACAGGTCCTGGAAGGCCGGCATCACCCGGTCCCCGGCCCATGGACCGGTGCGGGCGACGACCGCCTCGTCGAGTTCGTCGATGGTCAGGGTCTTGCCGTCCAGGGCGTCGGCGACGGCCGCGACCACCTCGGTGGCCTGGGTGTCGGTGAGCCGGATGTCGGGGGCGAACCGGCCCGTGCCCGGGATCGCGGTCAACGCGGCGCTCCACAGCGGGAGTTCGCGGGTGGGCAGTAGATGGACGGTCCCGCGCGGGCCGTGGGTCTTGAGCAGGGAGGCAGGTGAGCCGTCGGCCTGCCACAACGCCGTTCGCACGTCCGTCCTGGTCCGCCCGGCCGCCCGTACCCCCACCGACACCTCCGCCGCGGACAGCACCTGCGCGTGGGCGGCGAGCATCGACGCCACCACGTCGGCGACCGGTGTGCCGGTCCCGGCCGGGGTGCCCAGGAACTGCCGTTCGAGACGGCGGGCGCTCGCCATGGTCCAAGTGATCTTCACGGTCATGCCCCGACGCTAGGGCCGAACTAGGTCACCGGATGTCCGCCACACCTCCACGCGGTTTCCACATCGTTATCGAGATCGACTCGCTTCCCGGCCATCTCCTCACGTAAGTTCGGACCAAGGTAATTCGCGTGAGCAAAGCTGCGCGGTGGGCACCGCGCGGTGGAGGGGGCTGCGCGGTGCCCTGCCCCGTCAAGTGGACGTTCACTTGCGGTGTCACCCCTGAGAGCGACACGCCGGGGGTTGGCGGAAAACCCGCATGTTCGCCTCGTAATCCACTGCGAACCGGCCATGATCAGGGCTGGAATCAGCGCTTCAGGGCCCCTGGTCGCGTTGTCGGCCGACTCCGGAGAGTAGTTGTGGCACGCCGATGCGCGCAGCATCACTTACGAAGGGTTATGGTGGAAACCCCCCCTCGGGCCGGTCCGTATCCCCCCCACGGACCGGCCCGATTTTTTGTGCCCCGCGGTGACGACCCCCGCGCCCCCCTCGCACCCTCCCGCACCGGCCGTCGCCGAGACCGACCTTCGTGCCGAACCGGGATGAGCCCAGACACCCCTTGGGGGAACCGGGCTCCGGCGGGGGTAGGCTTCGACGCCGGGGACTGCCATCCACGGAGGGGCTGACAACACGTGAACGTGCGCGACACCCTGCGCCGCCTGCTGGTCAGGTTCTACGCACGCAGGGTGGGAGGCCATCTCGACCACGCGTCGGTGCCCAAGCACATCGGCGTCATCATGGACGGCAACCGGCGCTGGGCGAAGGCCGCGGGCTCCACCACCGTCCAGGGCCACCGCGCCGGCGGCGACAAGATCGAGGAGTTCCTCGGCTGGTGCAGCGAGACGGACGTCGAGGTCGTCACCCTGTGGCTGCTGTCGACGGACAACTTCGACCGCCCCCAGGAGGAACTCGGCCCGCTGCTCGGCATCATCGAGAACGTCGTCAGTTCCCTTGCCGCGGACGGCCGTTGGCGCGTCCACCACGTCGGCACCCTCGACCTGCTGCCGTCCGGGATGCAGTCCGTCCTCAAGGAGGCGGAGGAGTCCACCGCGCACATCGACGGGATACTCGTCAATGTCGCCATCGGCTACGGCGGCCGGCAGGAGATCGCCGACGCGGTCCGCTCGATGATCCTGGACGCCGCCGACAAGGGCACCTCGCTGGAGGAGCTCGCCGACCACGTGGACGTCGAACTCATCGGCAAGCACCTCTACACGGGCGACCAGCCCGACCCCGATCTGGTGATCCGCACCAGTGGGGAGCAGCGGCTGTCCGGATTCATGCTCTGGCAGACGGCCCACTCCGAGTACTACTTCTGTGAAGTCTTCTGGCCCGCCTTCCGCAAGGTCGACTTCCTGCGCGCGATGCGTGACTACGCCGCGCGACACCGGCGTTACGGCGGATGACCGGCAAGGCGCCCCGAGTACCCCGTTTGGTGCACAAGTAACAAGGAGTTCACCAGGGCGTCGTCATATGCCGTGGCATGGCGGCGCATGTTCGAGGGCATAAGCCAAGCAGGTCGACGCCCGAACCACGGGTGTCGTATCTCAGCGGACGGCACGGGGCCGTCCGCCCGGGAGGCCCTTTGCACCAGTTCGACCGTGCGGTCAGTACGGGCGAGACGGAGGGCCGGTCCTCGGCCCGCGCATTGCGGTCCGGACCGGTCCAGCTCCTCTCCGTCGCTCCCCGACCTCTTCCGAGGGGGTACGTCCTTCCGTGGTGACCAGCACAAAGCGCCGCCTGCCTGACCGGCGCACCTATGTTCTCGACACCAGCGTTCTGCTGGCCGACCCGAACGCACTGAACCGCTTCGACGAGCACGAAGTCGTGCTGCCGATCGTCGTGGTCACAGAGCTGGAGGCCAAGCGGCACCATCCCGAACTCGGCTACTTCGCCCGGCAGGCCCTGCGCCTGCTCGACGAGTTCCGGGTCCGGCACGGTCGCCTCGACGCCCCCATCCCGATCGGGGAACTCGGCGGCACCGTCAGGGTCGAGCTCAACCACTCGGACCCCAGCGTGCTGCCCAGCGGGTACCGCCTGGGGGACAACGACTCCCGCATCCTCGCGGTCGCCCGCAATCTGCAGGCCGAGGGGTACGACGTCACCGTCGTGTCGAAGGACCTTCCGCTCAGGATCAAGGCCTCGTCCGTCGGACTCCTCGCCGAGGAGTACCGCGCGGAACTGGCCATCACGGGCTCCTCCGGCTGGACCGGAATGTCCGAACTGACCCTGCCGGGTGAACAGGTGGACATCCTCTTCGAGGAGGGCCACGTCTACGTCCCGGAAGCGGCCGACCTTCCCGTGCACACCGGGCTGACCATCCAGTCCGAGCGCGGCAAGGCGCTGGGCCGCGTCACCGCCGACGGCAACGTCCGGCTGGTGCGCGGCGACCGGGAGGCCTTCGGCATCAAGGGCCGCAGCGCGGAGCAGCGCATCGCGCTGGATCTGCTGCTCGACCCGGACATCGGGATCCTGTCCATGGGAGGCCGGGCCGGCACCGGCAAGTCCGCGCTCGCGCTCTGCGCGGGCCTGGAGGCGGTCCTGGAGCGCCGCCAGCACAAGAAGGTCATGGTCTTCCGGCCGCTGTACGCGGTGGGCGGACAGGAACTGGGCTATCTGCCCGGCTCCGAGGCCGACAAGATGGGCCCCTGGGCCCAGGCGGTCTTCGACACGCTGTCCGCGGTCACCAGCCGCGAGGTCATCGAGGAGGTCACCGCCCGTGGGATGCTGGAGGTCCTGCCCCTCACCCACATCCGCGGACGCTCGCTGCACGACGCGTTCGTGATCGTGGACGAGGCGCAGTCCCTGGAGCGGAACGTCCTGCTGACCGTCCTGTCCCGAATCGGTGCCAATTCACGGGTGGTTCTCACCCATGACGTGGCCCAGCGGGACAATCTGAGGGTCGGTCGCTACGACGGTGTCGTCGCCGTGGTGGAGAAGCTGAAGGGTCACCCGCTCTTCGCGCATGTGACGCTCACGAGGTCCGAGAGGTCCCAGATCGCGGCGCTTGTGACCGAAATGCTGGAGGACGGCCAAATCTGAGGTAGTTGCACGTCAGTTGGCGCCGCCCCGCAAAGCCAAGGAGCTTAGCGGGGCGGCGCTTTGGCGTCCTGCTGTTTCTCCAAATCCCCTGGGGCAAACGGGATGTGAGCTTTCACACGCAACTCAGAATTGCCACCCGGCGTCCGGTTACGGCAGAGTCTCACTCCTGTCAGGCCCCGCATACGACACACGTGTACCCCTGGGGGTACCCCCGCACTTTAGGTAGTGGGGGAGGTACGCACCAACTTGAGCATCACAGCCAACTCCACAGCGAAGTCGTATGCCGCCCGCTCTTCACGCGGCGCTCCCCGAGCGGGAGTTGCCCACCGGGCCCGTGCCTCCCGTGACCCCGTAGGTGGGAGGCCAGCGTTCAGGGGCACGATTGCGTCCGCCAGGGTCACCGAAGCGGACGATGCTGGAAGGAAACCGTGTGAGCCGGATTTCGGTCCGGGGATTCGCAGTGGCTTCGGCCACCGCGGTCACCGCCGTCGGAAGCGTCGTGGGCGTTGCCTCTGGCAGCGTCGCTCAGACGCAGAACAATGACGCCGAGACGACGGCAGCCGACACCACGCTCCTGGCGGACATCCCCACGGGCCAGCAGGCCCAGGTGCAGACCGCCTCCTTGACGCAGCAGGCCGACGCCCAGGCGATCCAGGCCGACGCGAGCGCCAAGAAGGACGCCGAGGAGTCGGCCCGCCTGGCCGCCGCGAAGACCGCGGTCGCCAAGAAGGCAGCAGCCGAGAAGGCGGAGAAGCTGGCCAAGGAGCGCGCGGCGGCGAAGTCCGCAGCGAGCCGTTCCTCCTCCAGCTTCCCCGTGCAGAGCTCCTACACGGTCTCGCAGATCCAGGCCATGGCCGCCCAGATGGTGCCGAGCGGCCAGTTCCAGTGCTTCAGCAACATCGTGTCGCACGAGTCCGGCTGGAACTACCACGCCGTCAACGCCTCCTCCGGCGCCTACGGTCTCTTCCAGGCACTGCCCGCCTCCAAGTACTCCTCCGCGGGCTCCGACTGGCAGACCAACCCCGCCACCCAGATCAAGTGGGGCCTCAACTACATGGACAGCCGCTACGGCAGCCCGTGCGAGGCCTGGTCGTTCTGGCAGGCGAACAGCTGGTACTAGTCGTAAGCCCGGTCCCGGGCCGCTCGACCTCTCAACCTTTGAAGGCCCCTCCCCGTCCTAGGGGGAGGGGCCTTCGCCCTGTACGGTCGGACACGCAACGGCTCCAAGGGGGAGTGGGGTGGGGACAGACGGGGGAAGAGGGCGGATCATGTCGCGAGTGCCAGGGTGGCTCGGCAGGCTCGGCAACGGGCTGAGCGAGATGGGGGAGCGCTTGGACGAGCGCCGTGCCGAGGTGGAGAAGGAACACACCGACGCCGGGCCCGAGTTGCCGGCCGCCGACCCCGAACCCCCGGAGCCCGCCCCGGTACCCGTCACCATCGCCCGTGACCGCCCCGACCCCGCGCTCGCCGTGCCCTGGGGTGTGCGAGTGGCCGCGGAGGCGGGCTGGCGGCTGCTGATCCTGGCCGGCACGGTCTGGGTGCTGATGCGGGTCATCAGCGCCGTCCAACTCGTCGTCCTCGCCTTCGTCGCCGCACTCCTCATCACGGCACTGCTCCAGCCGACGGTGGCCCGCCTGATCCGCTACGGCTTCCCGCGCGGGGTGGCCACCGCCCTCACCGCGATCCTCGGCTTCGTCGTGATGGGCCTGATCGGCTGGTTCGTGACCTGGCAGGTCATGGCCAACATCGACAACCTCTCCGACCAGGTCCAGAACGGCGTCGACGATCTGCGCAACTGGCTGCTCAAGGGCCCGTTCCACGTCACCGAGAAGCAGATCAACCAGATCGCGAAGAACCTCCGCGAGGCCATCGGCGCCAACACCGACCAGATCACCTCGGCCGGCCTGGAGGGCGTCCAGGTCATCGTCGAGGCCCTGACCGGCATCCTGCTGACGGTCTTCTCGACCCTCTTCCTCCTCTACGACGGCCCGCGCATCTGGCAGTGGACACTGAAGCTGGTGCCCGCGGCGGCCCGGCCGGCGATGGCGGGCGCGGGCCCGCGCGCCTGGCGCACCCTCACGGCCTACGTCCGCGGCACGGTCATAGTCGCCCTGATCGACGCCATCTGCATCGGCATCGGCATCTACTTCCTCGGCGTACCGATGGCCGTGCCGCTCGCCGTCTTCATCTTCCTGTTCTCGTTCATCCCGTTGGTGGGCGCGGTCGCCTCCGGCGCGCTGGCGGTCGTCGTCGCGCTGGTCACCCAGGGCGTCGTCGTGGCCCTGTTCACCCTGGGCGTCGTTCTCGCCGTCCAGCAGATCGAGGGCCACATCCTTCAGCCGTTCATCCTGGGCCGGGCGGTCCGGGTCCACCCCCTCGCGGTGGTCCTCTCGGTCGCCGCGGGCGGGATGATCGCCGGGATCGGCGGAGCGGTGGTGGCAGTCCCCCTGGTCGCGGTCACCAACACGGTCGTGAGCTACCTGAAGGCCTACGCCCAGGGCACGGAGCCGGCGCCGAGGCTGTCGCCGAAGCCGAGGGGGGCTACGGCGGTTTCATCGACACCGCCGGACCAGACCCCGTAACGACCTTTCCCGCCCACCCACCCGTTCACCGTTTCTTGAAAGGTTCACCATTCGACTGACGGTGAACGGGTGGTGGGTGGGCAAAGGCCCGGGGGTCTGGGGGCGGAGCCCCCAGCGGGCAGCCGCACGGAAAGCCGAAGTCACACAGCCCCCAGTACCGCCTCCGCCTCCAACGTCACCCCCACCGCCTCCACCACCGCCGCGATCTTGAACGCCTCCTGGATCACGTCCCGTTCGACCCCCGCCTTGCGCAGTACCTGCTCGTGCGAGTCGAGACACATCCCGCAGCCGTTGACCGCGGACACGGCGAACGACCACAGCTCGAAGTCGACCTTGTCGACCCCGTGGTTGCCGATGACGTTCATCCGCAGCCCCGCCCGCAGGGTGCCGTACTCGTGGTCGGACAACAGGTGCCGCGTCCGGTAGAAGACGTTGTTCATCGCCATGACCGCGGCGGCGGACTTGGCGGCCGTGTACGCCTCCGGCGACAGGTGGGCCTTCGCCTCCGGCGCCAACTCCCGCAGCACTAGCGGCGATCGGGACGCGATCGCCGTCGCGAGGACCGTCCCCCACAGCTGCTGCGCCGGCAGGTCGGAGTTGCCGATCACCGAACTCAGGTTGAGCCTCAGGTCCTTGGCGTAGTCCGGTATGGCGGACTTCAGGGCGTCCAGCGACATTGTCGGCTCACTTCCCGGCGAGCAGCGCGCCCGCGTCCAGCGTGGCCTCGCCCTTGGTCCAGTTGCACGGGCAGAGCTCGTCCGTCTGGAGCGCGTCGAGGACCCGCAGGACCTCCTTGGGGTTACGGCCGACCGAGCCCGCGGTCACCATCGAGAACTGGATCTCGTTGTTCTGGTCCACGATGAACACCGCGCGCTTGGCGAAGCCGTCCTCGCCCTCGATACCGAGGTCCCGCATCAGCTCGTGCCGGGAGTCGGCCAGCATCGGGAACGGCAGGTCG
Source organism: Streptomyces sp. NPDC050548 (assembly GCF_044457385.1). Lineage (NCBI taxonomy): Bacteria > Bacillati > Actinomycetota > Actinomycetes > Kitasatosporales > Streptomycetaceae > Streptomyces > Streptomyces sp. NPDC050548. Next base: position 373,093 of record NZ_JBITGV010000001.1, on the reverse strand, counting down.
CGCAGGTCGTCGTGGTCCTTGCGCCAGGCGTGGTGGACGTACTCGGAGTCGCCGGAGAAGCCGAGCACCTGGGCGTCACGGTCGGCGAACTCGTCGTTCAGCTTCCCGAAGGCGGCGATCTCGGTGGGGCACACGAAGGTGAAGTCCTTGGGCCACGCGAAGACCACTTTCCAACCCTCATAGGTCTTGTGAGTGATCCGTTCGAACTCCTTGCCCTTCTCCAGCGAGACACAGGCGGTCAGATCGAACGACGGGAACTTGTCACCGACAGTGAGCACTGGCTCTCCTTGCAGCGGAAAGCACCCAAGCGGAATGGGTGCTTCTCGTGGGTTTGTCGGCCCCGATCCTGGCACAACGTGCATTGATTGTGGAAATAGCTACACTGGCGCGTGTTGATCGGAGGCGGCTATCAGTGACCGTTAGTAATACGAGTAAGAGACGCCAGCCCAGCCTGGCCCAGCTGCGCGCCTTCTCCGCGGTCGCCGAACACCTCCACTTCCGGGACGCCGCCGCCGCGATCGGCATGAGCCAGCCCGCCCTGTCCGGTGCCGTAGCCGCGCTGGAGGACACCCTCGGCGTGACCCTCCTGGAGCGCACCACCCGCAAAGTGCTCCTCTCGCCCGCCGGCGAGCGGCTCGCCGTACGGGCGCGGGCCGTGCTGGACGAGGTCGGGGCGCTGCTGGCCGAGGCGGAGGCCGTGCGCGCTCCTTTCACCGGGGCGCTGCGCCTCGGGGTCATCCCGACCGTCGCGCCGTATCTGCTGCCGACCGTGCTGCGGCTGGTGCACGACCGGTACCCGGACCTCGACCTCCAGGTGCACGAGGAGCAGACCGCGAACCTGTTGGAAGGGCTGACCACCGGTCGCCTCGACCTGCTGCTGCTCGCCGTGCCCCTCGGGGTGCCCGGGGTGGTCGAACTCCCGCTGTTCGACGAGGACTTCGTGCTCGTCACGCCGCTCGGCCATCCGCTCGGCGGGCGCAGCGGCATCCCGCGCGAGGCGCTGCGCGAGTTGAACCTGCTGCTCCTGGACGAGGGGCACTGCCTGCGCGACCAGGCCCTCGACATCTGCCGGGAGGCCGGGCGCGCGGACGCCCCGGTCACTACGACAGCCGCCGGGCTCGCCACCCTCGTGCAGCTCGTCGCCGGCGGGCTCGGGGTCACGCTGCTGCCGCGCACCGCCGTACGCGTCGAGACCACCCGCAGCGACCAGCTCCTCACCGGCTACTTCACCGAGCCCGCCCCGACCCGCCGGATCGCCCTCGCGATGCGCACCGGAGCCGCCCGCCGCGCCGAGTACCAGGAGCTGGCCGCCGCCCTCCGCGAGGCCCTGCGACCGCTGCCGGTGCGGGTGCTGGGCACCGGTAACTGACCGACCCCGTTCGGTCAAATGAGCGTCGGACAAAGGAAATCGAACGGCGGGAATTCTCAACTTCCGTCACCCGCAGGCAGGTAGGAAGAACCCCGCCGGAATATGCGCTCGGACTGATACACCTTCACCCCTCAGCGCTACACGTCAGGTGCGTGTACGAAAAGCCTAGGGGAGTGATGTCGGGCATTCGGGATTCCCTCGGCCGGGTCGGTCACGACCTGCTCGCGGCGGCTCTCTCGGCCTGTGGGCGCGAGGAGTTCACCGGGGGGCTGCGGGTGTCCGGCAGACCCGGCGGGATCTTCCATCTGCGCGGCGGGCTCGTCATCGCGGTGGAGAGCCCCGGCGCGCCGGGCCCCGAGGCACTGCTGCTGCGCTCCGGCCGGGTCACCGGCGAGCAATGGGCCGATCTGGTGCGGGAGTCGGGCGGCTCGCGCTGGCCGGTGGCCGGACTGATCGCCCACGGGTACGCGGGCGCGGCCCAGTTGCGGATCGTGTGTGTGCTGGCCCTGCACGACGCGGCCTTCGCGGTCGTCGCCGGAGACGTCGACCACTGCGAACGCGCCCCGGACGCAAAGCCGTTGGCCCCCGTCGGCATCGGCGAACCCCCGATCCGGCTGCTCCAGGACGGGGCCCGCAGACTCGCCGCGATCGCCGCGCTGCCGTATCCCGTACGGCCCGACCTGGAACGCCCCCGGGCCCCGGCCGGCGGCCTCGACGAGGCCGGACTCGGCATGCTGCAACGGGAGTTGCTCTCCCATGTCGACGGCCGCCGTACCGCCCGCGATCTCGCCTTCCGGACCGGGCGCGGGGTCTACCCGGTCACCGCCGAGGTCGCGCGGATGCTCGCCGAGGGTCTGCTGGAGTGCTCGGACGCCCCGGTGCCGATCCCGGTCCGGGTGCCGGCCGAGGAGCCTGTCCTGCGTCGTGAACCGGCGCCCGCGCCACCGCAGTTCACCGCGCCCACCGCGCTGCCCCGCCGTAATCCGGGGGCCAGCGGCATCACCGAATCTCTCGTCCCCGAAAAGAGCGGGGCGGGCTGGAAAGGGTTCTTCCGCCTGCGGAACGGAACCTCGAAATGACCCTGACGACAACATGCGATCAGTTTTAGGGGAGTTGAGTAAGTGGATCACAAAGCCCTGACATTGGAAATGCGCACACTGCGGGAACAGGTGACCGGAATCACCGACACCGCGCTCACGGCGGCCGACGGACTGCTCATCGCGGCCGACACCGCCGATTCGATCGACCCGGAGGTCCTCGCCGCGCTCGCCGCGGCCGGCCTGGGCCTGGCCCGGCGCACCGCCGCGGCCACCGACCGCGGCACGCTGCGCCAGACGGTGACGTACGGAAGTCACGGCTGCGCCGCGACGTACGCCGTCGGCGACACCGCGCTGATGGTGGTGCTCGGCGACGAGGGGATGGACGTGGACCGGCTGCATCTGGCGGCCCGGCCGACGCTCGACCGGATCGAGTCGATCCTCACCGAGAAGGCATCAGAAGGAGTGTGAAGGGATGGCGACGAAGCGTATGACCCCAGGATTCTCCGACCAGGTGATGGGCCTGGTCAAAACCCTCCGGACCGATGCCCCCGACTGTGTGGCCTCGGGCGTGGTCGACATGTCCACCGGCATGCTGCTGTCGTACGAGACCATCGACAACCACCCGCCAGAGGTCCTCGACCTGCTGGCGGGTGCGACCCTCGACCTGTTCCAGGGCCGGACGGTCGTGATGATCGAGGACGTCTTCAAGGAGCGTCGCGGGATCACCAGTGACCACCACTTCTTCCAGGAGATCCTCGTCAACAGCGAGAACCTCACCCATCTGTTCGTGCGGATGACCGAGCAACAGGACGTGGTCGCCGTGGTGGTCTGCCGCAAGTCGGTGAACGTGGGCATGCTCTTCGCCCAAGTCCGGCGCGTGGTGCGGGAGTACGGACTCTGACGAGGGCGGACGGGCGGCTGCGGGCGGACTACTCCGTGCGCAGCCCGTCCGGCCGCATCATCCGCAGCAGTGGCGGCAGGCTGAGCAGTGTCACCGCCAGGACGACCGCCCCACCGATGCCGGTCATCATCAGCACGCTCGTCCAGTCGACGACCACCGGCGTGGCCGTCATCTTCAGCAGCACCGTGCCCAGGGTCAGCCCCACCGTCGAGGCCAGGGCCAGGCCCAGGCCGATCGGGATCGCCGTCTGCCACAGCACCGACAGGCTCAGTGTGCGCCGCCGGGTGCCGAAGGCGACCAGCGCCGACAGCAGCTTCCTGCGCTCGCGCAACTGCTCCAGCTGCGACACCAGCAGGCTCGCCCCGATGAGGACGAGCACACAGGTGGCGCCGACCAGCAGTCCGGTGCGGATGGACGTGAACTGCGCCGACTGCCGGGTGGCCACCAGGGTGAACACGTCCGACAGCGGGTCGAGCTTCGCGGCGGTGTTGCGCACGTAGTCGGTCGCGTCCGCCACCGAGGTGTCGAGCGTGATGAACACATGCTGGTTCAGGGTCTGCCTCGCGTTCGCGGGCAGCGCGCCCGAGGTGATCAGCAGTCCGTCGCGGGCGTAGCCGGTCGGGTCCTCGCGGTGTGCCGCCGTCTTCAGGCCCGCGGGCACCTTCCAGGCCACGGTGTGGGCCGGTGACGAGTCGTACGACGGGTCGAAGTACACCGTCCGGCCCGCCTTGGCCGTCTTTGCCGTCTGGAGTTCGGAGTCGGTGCCGCCGCCGGTGATCCGGTAGATGTCACCGTCGCGGCACCCCGTCAGACGGGCCACCTGCTGCAGATCGGCGCAGCTGCCGACGGCGACTTCCAGTTCGGCGTTCGGGTTGTCGGCCCGGTCGCCGACCGAGGTGAGCGAGATGGGCGAGGTCCGCCGCACGCCCTTGGTCCGGGCGAGCTGCCCGTTGGCCTGGGCCAGCGAGGTGCCGCCGTCGACGGTGACCTCGATCTGGGCCCGGTTCACGTCGTTGCCGGTCTCCTTGGTGTAGTCGCCCTCGACGCCGGCGAACAGCATCTGCAGCGCGATCGCACCGGCCACCGCGACCGCGATGCCGTTGACCATCCTCGCGGCCGTACCGCTGCTCAACTGGAGCCTGCGGACGGCGAGTTGCCAGGACACCGAGCCGGAGTTGAGCCGGGCCACGGTGGCCTCGACGATCCACGGCAGCAGGGCGGTGATGCCGACGAGCAGCAGGACCGTGCCGCCGATCACCAGCCACTGGTTGAAGTTCCCGTTGGTGCCGCCCTGGCCGATCATCGGGTAGAGCATCGCGAGGCCGGCCAGCGGCATCATCAGCCGCCACCACAGCCGGCGCCGCGGCGGCTTCGCCTTGCGGACCACCCCGAGCGGTTCGATGACGACCCCGCGCAGCGCGAACAGCGTCACCAGGACCGCCGAGGCCGGTACGGCGACGGCGACAGCGAGGGCGAGCAGCGGTGAGGGGTTGAGATCGCTCGGGAACATGCTGATGTCCCGCACTTCGAACAGCGACGCCAACTGCCGCCCCACCAGGAAGAATCCGGTGCCGAGGACGAGTCCGAGGAGCGCCCCCGCGAGCGCCTCGCCGCCCGCGATCCGGCGCGCCATCCGTCCGTCCGCGCCGACCAGGCGCAGCGCCGCGAGCCGCTGGTCCCGGCGGTCGCCGCCGAAGCGCACGGCCGCCGCGATGAACACGCCGACCGGCAGCAGCAGGACGACGAAGACGATCAGGAGGAGCAGCAGCAGGATCGGGTCGAGCTTCTCCGGAGTGCTGCCCGGGGAGGGCCCGAAGTAGTTGATGCGTTCGACGCTGCTGCCGGCCTGGTGCTGGTAGAGGTCCTTGCCGCCCGCGTAGTAGGCGAGTTCGGCGGGTCCGATGAGCCCGGTCTGCGCGATGGTGCCGGTGATGCGGTAGGGCAGCCGCTCGCGCAGCAGCTTGCCGGAGCCGGACTTGAGGAGCTTGTCCAGCGCGGGGGAGACGACCATCTCGCCCGGCGCCGGGAACTTCGCGACCCCCGGCGGCAGCGGCGCCTTGGCGCCGTCCGGCTCCAGCATCCGGCCGCGTACGTCCTTGGTGCGGAACGTGGTGTCGGAGTTGGCGATGACGAGGGTGTTGTCCGCCTTCGGCAGCACCTTCCCGCTGTAGGTGAAGTCCTGCCGCGCGTTGCCGCGGTCGTCGCGCTGCGACAGCGCGTTCGGCAGCGCGGTGGTGAGCAGCAGCAGCGCCACCCCGAGCCCGACGCCGACCGCCGTCAGTACGGCCCGCACCCAGCCCTCGCGCCCGCCGGCGAAGGCGAACCGCACCCCCATGGCCAGATCCGCGGCCCATTGACGCCCGTTCATACGATGCGCTCCATGTCCTTGGACTTGCCGTCCCGTACGACGATCTCGCGGTCGGAGTACGCGGCCACCCGGGCCTCGTGCGTGACCAGCACGACGGCCGCGTTGGTGGATCTGGCGGCCTCGGTCAGCAGCTCCATCACGCGCTCGCCGTTGAGCGAGTCGAGCGCGCCGGTCGGCTCGTCGGCGAACAGCACGCGCGGGCTGGTGACCAGCGAGCGGGCGACGGCGACGCGCTGCCCCTGACCGCCGGAGACCTCGCCGGGCCGCTTCTTGGCGAGGTCGTCGACCTCAAGGCGCTCCATCCACTGGAGCGAGGCGCGCTCGGCCTCCTTGCGGGCGGTGCCGTTCAGCCGCAGCGGCAGCGCGACGTTCTCGACGCAGGTCAGCTCGGGCACCAACTGGCCGAACTGGAACACGAACCCGAACTCCGAGCGGCGCAGCGCGCTGCGCTGGGCGTCGCTCATCGTCGCCATCTCCTGCCCGTTGTACATGATCGAGCCGGAGTCGGGCGGCACGATCCCGGCGAGGCAGTGCAGCAGCGTCGACTTCCCGGACCCGGAGGGCCCCATCACGGCGACCACCTCACCGGGGTGGATGGAGAACTCGGCGCCGTCGAGCGCGGTCGTCGGTCCGTAGGCCTTGCGCAGCTCCTGGGCCGCGAGCAGGGAACCGGCGGGATGTGTCGTCACTTGGCCACCACCTCGGCGAGCTTTTCGAGACGCGCCGCGGTGAGTTCGAGCCACCGCAGGTCGGCCTCCAGATGGAAGAGGGCGTGGTCGCAGATCAGCTGGTCCGCGAGATCGCCCTTGCGCTTGCGGTCGGTCAGGATCCGCATGCCGCGCAGATGCTCGGAGCGCTGCACATCGAGGATCTCCGCCGCGTCGCGGTGCGTGAGCAGCGCGAGAACGACCTTGGTGTAGAGGGTCGACTGCAGATACGGCTCGGGCTTCTCGGGCGTCGCGAGCCACTTCTGTACGTCGGTGATCCCGGCGTCGGTGATCGCGTACCGCTTGCGCTCGGGACCGCCGCCCGCCTCGATGCCGTCGACCTCGACGAGGCCGTTCTTCAGCAGGCGGGACATCGTCGAATAGACCTGGCCGTAGTGCAGCGGCCGGTCGTGACCGAACTTCTCGTCGAAGGCCCGCTTCAGGTCGTAACCGTGGCGCGGGCCGGACTCAAGGAGCCCCAGAAGGGTGTGACCGATGGACATGCGGAGCACTCTACACAGTGCGTATACCCGGTGTGTATACGCACTGTGTGTAGATCATGGCCGGGGGTACGGCCCCGCAGGTGGGGGCCGATTGTCACGGTTGTGTCACTGGGGCGGCCGACCGCGGCGGGGGATGGGCCCGGCGTCCCCGGGAAGCCGCCCTGCCTCCGCGAGAGCCCGCCGCAGCAGGAACTCGATCTGCGCGTTGGCGGACCGCAGTTCGTCCCCGGCCCACCGCGCGACGGCCTCGTACACCGCGGGGTCCAGCCGCAGCAGCACCTGCTTGCGTTCCTGCTGCGGCCGGCGCTTCGCCCCGGAGGGCTCCGAAGGGTCTGTCACTGGTAGAGGGTCCCCGTGTTCAGCACGGGCTGCGGCGCCCGGTCCCCGCAGAGCACCACCAGCAGGTTGGACACCATCGCCGCCTTCCGCTCGGAGTCCAGCTCCACGATGTCCCGCTCGGTGATCCGGGCCAGCGCCGCCTCGACCATCCCGACCGCCCCGTCCACGATCTGCCGCCGGGCCGCGACGACCGCCCCGGCCTGCTGCCGCTGGAGCATCGCCGAGGCGATCTCGGGCGCGTAGGCGAGATGCGTGAAGCGGGACTCGATGATCTGGACGCCGGCCGCCTCGACGCGCGCGCTCAGTTCGAGGACGAGTTTCTCGGTGATCTCCTCGGCGTTGCCGCGCAGCGAGAGCCCGCCCTCGTCGTGGGAGTCGTAGGGGTACTCGATGGCGATGTGCCGTACGGCCGCCTCGGTCTGGATGGCGACGAAGTCGCTGTAGTCGTCCACCTCGAAGGTGGCCTGCGCGGTGTCGCGGACCTTCCACACCATGACCGCGGCCAGCTCGATCGGGTTGCCGTACGCGTCGTTGACCTTGAGGACCGCGGTCTCGTGGTTGCGGACCCGGGTGGAGATCTTCGTGCGCGCGGTGAAGGGGTTCACCCAGCGCAGCCCGTCCTGCCGGATGGTCCCCCGGTAGCGCCCGAAGAGCTGCACGACCCGGGCCTCGCCCGGCGCCACCGTGTTCAGCCCGCGCATCGCGATGACCGCGGCCAGGAAGACGAGGATGCCGCCGACGATCAGCGCGGCCTTGCCGCCGGGCGCGGTGACCGCGGTGGCGGTGGCGAGCAGTCCGGCGGCCAGCAGCAGCCCCGCCAGTCCGAGGACGAGCGCCAGCGCGCCGCCGATGCTGTGCGCGGCGAACTCGCGCACACGCGGGGCGGGCATCTCGGGTACGTCCGCGGGCGTGTCCGTGGTCATGGTGGTCCCCCTGTGTCGGTTCATATCTCGGTTCTAGCAATCTGATATCAGATTACCCCTCCATGGCAACCCTCAACCCCTTTCGGACGTCGGTTCCATAAGGACGGGTGCTGATTGTCACGTCCGTAATGGGCCGGATCGGCAGCCCTTTGTCACAACTCCTGGTGTTAGCTTTCTGAGCTGACTTGACGGGCGAACCTGTGTGACACCAGAGCACAAGAGAGCGAAGCGGAGCGGAACGGACTCATGGGACGAGCGGAAGAGAGACGAGCGCGCCAACGCGGTGGCCACCGCGCGGCGCCCAAGACCCGCCGCTCGTCGGGGGCCACCGCCACAGCCACAAGGCCGGCGGGGGGCGCCTCGGACGGCACGGGCAGCGCGGATGCCAAGGACGCCAAGAGCGGTAAGAGCGGTAAGAGTTTCATACGCAGACTCTTCACCTGGAAGAAGATCCTCGGCACGTTCCTCGGCTTCTGCCTCCTCGGCATCGGCGCGTTCATCGTGCTCTACATGATGATCAGCATCCCCGAGGGCAACGCGACCGCGAAGCTCCAGAGCAACGTCTACAAGTACAGCGACGGCTCGATCCTGACCCGCAGGGGCCAGGTCAACCGGGAGAACGTGGACCTCTCGCAGGTCCCGAAGCCCGTCCAGGAGACCTTCGTCGCCGCCGAGAACAAGACCTTCTACAAGGACGCCGGCGTCGACCTCAAGGGCACCGCGCGCGGCCTGCTCAACACGCTGTCCGGCAAGGGCGCGCAGGGCGGTTCGACGATCACCCAGCAGTACGTCAAGAACTACTACCTGACGCAGGACCAGACCGTCACGCGCAAGCTGAAGGAACTGGTCATCTCGCTGAAGCTGGACCGTGAGAAGTCCAAGGACTACATCCTCGCCGGGTACATCAACACCAGTTACTACGGCCGCGGCGCCTACGGCATCCAGGCCGCCGCGCAGGCCTACTACCAGGTCGACGCGAGGAAGCTCTCGGTCGAGCAGGGCGCCTATCTCGCCGCGCTGCTCCAGGCTCCGAACCAGTACGACTGGGCGATAGCCACCGACACCGGCAAGAAGCTGGTGAAGGCGCGCTGGAACTACGTACTGGACAACATGGTCGAGCAGAAGTGGCTCAGTTCCACCGAGCGTGCGGGCATGACGTTCCCGACCCCCAAGGCGCCCAAGGCCGAGGCCGGCATGGAGGGGCAGAACGGCTACCTGGTGACCGAGGCCAACGCGGCGCTGGAGAAGCAGCTGATCTCCAGTGGCCAGGCCGCCAACACCAAGGAGGCCGAGGCGCTGGTCGACGTGGGCGGCTGGACGATCACGCTCAACATCGACAAGAAGAAGCAGGCCCAGCTGGAGAAGTCGGTCAAGTCCCAGCTGACCAGCAAGCTCAACGCCAAGAAGCGCAAGGTCGACGGGAACGTCCAGCCGGGCGCGGTGTCCGTGGACCCGAAGACGGGCGCGGTCGTGGCGATGTACGGCGGCGCGGGCTACACCCTGCACTACCGGAACAACGCCACCCGCACCGACTACCAGCCCGCCTCCACCTTCAAGCCGGTGATCCTCGCCGCGGCCCTCGCGGACGACGCCAAGACGCAGTCCGGCAAGACGATCACCGCCGACACGCTCTACGACGGCACCAGCAGGCGTCCGGTCGTGGGCAGCGACGTCGCCTTCGCGCCGGAGAACGAGGACGACCAGAACTACGGCAAGGTCACCGTCCAGACGGCGATGAACAAGTCGATCAACTCGGTCTTCGCGCAGCTCGGTGTCGACGTCGGCATGGACAAGGTGATGAAGACCGCCGAGCAGCTGGGCATGGACCCCGGCGACCTGAAGGCCGTACCGGCGCAGACCCTCGGCACCATGGGCGCGAGCCCGATGGAGATGGCCGGCGTCTATGCCACCTTCGACAACCACGGCCGGAAGGTCACCCCGGCGATCATCAAGTCGGTGTCGCACAACACGCGCACGCTCACCATGCCGAACCCGATCGGCGCCCAGGTCATCCCGCGCGAGGCCGCCGACACGGTGTCCTCGGTGCTGACCGGTGTGGTCGACGACGGTACGGCGAAGGTGTCGGTGGCCGAGAACAGCAAGCGCGACGGGCAGCAGGTCGCGGGTAAGACGGGTACGTCCGACAACAACCTGTCGGCCTGGTTCACCGGCTACACGCCCGACCTGGTGACTTCGGTGGGCCTGTTCGGTGAGGACGCCAAGTCCCACGCCCAGGTCCCGCTGACCGGCGCGACCGGTCTGATCACCGCGGGCGGCGGCCGTATCAACGGTGGTGGCTACCCGGCGCAGATCTGGGCGACGTACATGTTCGGAGTGACCAAGGCGAACAGCAAGTTCGACCTGAACACCGACCAGGGCGCCGCCGTAGAGCCGGACTTCACGCCGACGCCGAGCGCGACCGTGTCGGCGACACCGTCCGAGACGCCGACGACGAAGAGTCCCTCGCCGACCCCGACGACCGAGTCGCCCACGCCGACCCCGACACCCACGCCGACCCCGACACCCACCCCGACGCCGACGACCAGTCCGCCGATCACACCGGGCGACGGCATCACCGACCAGCCGCTCGACCAGTTCGGCCAGTAGCCGGGTCGTACGAGCGAGAGGGCGCCCGGCACACGCATCGCCGGGCGCCCTCTCGCGTGCCGCTACTCGAAGTTCGCGGCGATCCGGTCGCCGAGTGCCTTGTCCACGTGGCGCCAGTAGAGCAGGGCGCGGTCGAGGACCGAGCGGGACACGTCGGCCTTCAGATGGCCGGTGACGTTCGACACCAGCCGGTCGCGGGCCGCGTCGTCCAGGACCTCGCGGACCATCGTGCCGGCCTGCCCGAAGTCGTCGTCCTCGCGGTGCAACTTCGTTGCCTCGCGGACGAGTTCACCGGCGGTCTGCCAGCTCGCCGGGTCGCCGAACTGTCCGTAGTCGGCAGCCGGTCCGCCGTAGGAGTTCGGGGCGTACGGCCGGGCCGCGTTGGACGCCTCGTACCGCATCGGGCCGTCCTTGGCATAGGAGTTGACCCGCGAGTGCGGCCGATTCGGCGGCAGCTGGGCGTAGTTGGGGCCGATCCGGTAGCGGTGGGTGTCCGGGTAGGAGAACAGCCGGCCCAGCAGCATCTTGTCCGGGGAGGGGCCGATGCCCGGGACCAGGTTCGAGGGCTCGAAGGCGGCCTGCTCGATATGGACGAAGTAGTTGTCCGGGTTCCGGTTCAGGGTCATCCGGCCGACGTCGATCAGCGGGTAGTCCCCGTGCGGCCAGACCTTGGTCAGGTCGAAGGGGTTGAAGCGGTAGTCCGCCGCGTCCTCGAACGGCATGATCTGGACCTTCAGGCTCCAGCTCGGCGCGTTCCCCGACTCGATCGACTCGTGCAGGTCCCGGCGGTGTTTGTCGCCGTCGGACCCGGCCAGTTCGTCGGCCTCGGCCTGGGTGAGGTACTCGACGCCCTGGTCGGTCTTGAAGTGGTACTTCACCCAGAACCGCTCACCGGCGCCGTTGATCCACATGTAGGTGTGCGAGCTGTAGCCGTTCATGTGGCGGTACGTCTTCGGGATGCCGCGGTCGCCCATCAGCCAGGTCACCTGGTGCGCCGACTCGGGGGAGAGGGTCCAGAAGTCCCACTGCATGTCGTTGCTGCGCAGCCCGGTCGCCGGGTGGCGTTTCTGCGAGCGGATGAAGTCCTGGAACTTGATGGTGTCCCGGACGAAGAAGACCGGGGTGTTGTTGCCCACCATGTCGTAATTGCCGTGTTCCGTATAGAACTTGAGGGCGAAGCCGCGCGGGTCGCGCCAGGTGTCGGGCGAGCCCTGCTCACCGGCCACGGTGGAGAACCGGGCCAGCATCTCGGTGCGTTTGCCGGGCTGGAAGAGGTCGGCCCGGGTGAACTGGCTGACGTCGTTGGTGACTTCGAAGAAGCCGTACGCGCCGCTGCCCTTGGCGTGCACCACCCGCTCGGGGACCCGTTCCCGGTTGAACTGGGCCATCTTCTCGATGAGGTAGTGGTCCTGGAGCAGGATCGGGCCGTCGGGTCCGACGGTGAGCGAGTGTTCGTCGCTCTCCACCGGGATGCCGACGTTGTTCGTGGTGTACGGAGTGTGCTGGGGTGCCTGCGTCACGAGCGTCCTCCTGTTCGGAAGAAAGTAGGTCGCTTTCGCTTCGCGTACCCCAGCAGTCAACTCCCACGCCGGGACCTCGGCAACTTTTGGACGGGGTCTAATTCCGGTTCAGTTCGAACCAGACCACCTTTCCGGTGCTGAGCCGGGTCGCTCCCCACCGACGGGCCAGTCTGTTGACCAGGTAGAGCCCGCGCCCGCCCTCGTCCGTGGCCCGCGCCTGCCGCAGCCTGGGCAGCTGGGGCACGTCGTCGCCGACCTCGCAGCGCAGCACATCGGTCCGCAGCAGCCGGAGCGTGACCGGCCGCGAGGCGTACCGCACGGCGTTCGTCACCACCTCGCTGACCAGCAGCTCCACCGAGTCGCTCATGTCCTCCATGCCCCAGCGGGCCAGCGCCCGCCGGGCCAGCCGACGGGCCTGACCGGGCGCGGAGTCCTCCGGGTCGAGGAACCAGTACGCCACGTCGCTCGGCGCGATCCCGTCGAAGCGGGCGGCGAGCAGCGCGATGTCGTCGTCCCGGTCGCCCGGGCCGAGCATGTCGAGCACCTCGTCGCACAGGGCTTCCAGGGGCGGCGGATGGTCCGGCCCGGTGAGCTGCGCGACCGCGGCCAGCTTCTCGCGCAGCTGCTCTATGCCGGTCCAGACGTCCCTGAGGCGCGACTCGACCAGCCCGTCCGTGTACAGCAGCAGCGTCGCTCCGGCGGGTGCGTCCAGTTCCACGGCCTCGAAGTCGACGCCGCCGACCCCGATCGGGGCGCCGGGCGGCACCCGCAGCACCTCGGCCCGGCCGCCCAGGTGCAGCAACACGGGTGGCGGATGGCCCGCGTTGGCGATGGTGATGCGGTGCGAGACCGGGTCGTAGACCGCGTAGAGGCAGGTCGCCATGCGGTCGGTGCCCAGGCGCTGGGCCTGTTCGTCGAGGTGGTGCAGGACCTCCTGCGGGGGCAGGTCGAGCCCGGCCAACGTCTGTGCGGTGGTGCGGAGTTGGCCCATGATCGCGGCCGAGGTCATGGAATGCCCCATGACGTCGCCGACCACGAGGGCGACCCGGCTGCCGGGCAGCGGGATCGCGTCGTACCAGTCGCCGCCCACCCGGGCCGTCTCGGCGGCCGGAAGGTAACGCGAGGCCAGCCGCACACCGGTGGGGCGCGGCAGAGTCTCGGGGAGCATGGTGCGCTGCAGCTCGTCGGCGATGTACGCCTCACGGCCGTAGAGCACCGCCTTGTCGATGCCCAGGGCGCTGTGCGTGGCGAGTTGGGCCGCGACCAGGAGGTCGTCGGCCTCGAACGCCATGCGCTCGGGGCGGCGCAGGAAGAGCGCGGCGCCGATCACCCGGCGCCGGCCGCGCAGCGGCGCGAGGATCGCCCGCTGGCCGGCCGGGACGATCAACTCGCCGCCCTCGCCGAGCAGTTCGGGCAGTGCGGCACGGGCGGCCGGGGAGTCGGCGAAGACGGGGCGGACGCCCCGCAGCACCTCGTTCAGCGCGCCGCCGGGCCTGACCTCGCACAACTCGGCGGTGACCGCCGACAGTTCGGACGGCTGCTCGGGCTGGAGCGCGGGCATGAAGCCGTTCTCCGTGTCCCGCTCCTCCGGGATCCGGTCGGTACGGCGCAGCCGCAGCACGACGGGACCCGTGGGCCGCTCGTCGCCGACCGGCAGCGGGTCGCGCAGATAGACCAGGATCGCGTCCGAGAAGGTCGGCACGGTCGCCCGGCACAGCCCCATCACGATCTCGTCCAGGTCGATGCCGCGGGCGATCCGCCGGGTCGCGGCACCCACGAAGCGCAGCCGGTCCCCGTCCCGCCGCATCGGCATGGGACCGCCCGGGGGCAGTCCCTGTCCCGTACGGCGCTCCTTGGCGGCGGAGTCGGGGCCCGGCTGGGCCGGGATGCCCTCGGGCGCGGGACGCGGGCGGTGGGCGTCGGGTTCGGCGGCCGAGGGCTGGGAGTGCTCGGAGCCACCTGCGGTGTCGGGCTTCACAGGGGTACCTGCCGGGTCCTTCCCCTTGGCGCGGGACGTGCTCGTACCCGGTGCCGAGGACGGCTCACCGGTGCGTGCCTGAGCCGGTAAGGCCGGGGCACCGGACGGCCTTGGCGGCGGCGTCGGGGTACGCAGAAGCGCCCCACGGGGGTCCGTGGGGTCGGCGCCCTGTGGGCGCTCGAAAGAGGTGGGGTGCTCCGTCACGCGTGTCGAATCCGTCCGTCCGGGACCGCACGTGTCGCGTGCGGATCGTCCCGCCGAAATGCCGATACCCGGAATACGTGCCCCAGGAACGGAATTCCCGCGTGGTCAGAGGCTGTTCCTGTGTCGCCGGTGGACCGGCGGCCCTCAGAACCGGTGTCGCCGGTGTTGCCCTCGTACCCCTCGCTCACGTCCTGCCGCCCCTCGGTGACATCTGGTCAGTCCCGGTACATGCTCCGGGAGTTGTCGCGGTGCCCTTGCGGAGGACGATCCTACGGTTGCGCACCGGGGGCGCATCAAGGGTCTCATGTGGACATGTGCGCGGGGGTGCGGTCCCAGTCCTCCGGAAGTGAAGGTACAGCCCAGGACGGATCCGGGCGCCAGTGCTGCCAACCATCCGCGAACGGCGGACCCCACGAGCGGATCGTCTCCACCGCCGACCAGCCCGCTTTCCGTACCCGCTCGGCGAGTTGGGGATCCATCAGCCCGTCCCGCTGGGCCTGCGCGAACTCGTCCTCGTCACGCCACTGCCAACTCCGGTCGGGGTCAACGGTGATGTCCAGGAAGTGGTCCTCGGAGTCGACCCCGCCGGCCCAACGGGCCAGCGGTTCCTCAAGGTTCACGTACCAGTTCTTGAACCGCCATCCCGGCTCCCAGAACAGCCACACCGACCACGGCTCACCGGGCCGCGCCAGCTTCAGCACACCCGTACCGAACCAGCGGTCCAGCTGGACCGTGCGCGGCTTGGTGTACCGCGTCTCCAGCGGCTCCCCGTGCACGGAGGTGCCGTCCGCGAGCACCGGCTTCACACACTCGGTGCCGGGCGCCATCCAGACCGCGAGCAGCTCCTCGTCGTCGCGGACGACCGTGACGGGGCGGGCGATGTGGAAGCGCGGTCCGGCGTTCTCCCGATAACGCCACAGGATCTGACTCCCGGGCGCCCAGAAGGCCGTAGACGTACCCGCTTCCACCGCTCTCACCGCTCCACCGTCTGCCATGAACAGATATTAGGTGCCCCGGGCATACGACGCTGCGGCGCGCGTCACGGTTCTCGCCATGGCGACAATTGGTTACGGACGCGTCATCCGCAGGACATCGAGGGCCTCGTCGAGCTGCGCGACGGTCAGATCACCGCGCTCCACATAGCCGTTCTCCAGCACGACTTGGCGGATCGTCTTGCGCTCCGCCAGTGCCTTCTTGGCCACCTTGGCGGCCTCCTCGTACCCGATGTACTTGTTCAGCGGCGTGACGACGGACGGCGACGACTCGGCGTACTCACGCGCACGCTCCCGGTGCGCGACGATCCCGTCCACGGTCCGGTCGGCGAGCAGCCGCGACACGTTGGCGAGCAGCCGAATCGACTCCAGGACATTCTTGGCGATCACGGGGAGCATCACATTGAGCTCGAAGTTGCCCGCGGCCCCGGCGGTGGCGACGGTCGCGTCGTTCCCGACGACCTGCGCGGCGACCATGAGCACGGCCTCCGGAATCACCGGATTGACCTTGCCGGGCATGATCGAGGACCCCGGCTGCAGATCCGGCAGCGAGATCTCGGACAGCCCGGTACGCGGCCCGGACGCCATCCACCGCAGATCGTTCGCGATCTTCGTCAGCCCTACGGCGATGGTCCGCAGCTGCCCGCTGGTCTCGACGATCCCGTCCCGGGCACCCTGCGCCTCGAAGTGATCCCGCGCCTCGGTCAGCGGCAGCCCGGTGACGAGGGAGACCTCCGCGATCACGGCGGCGGAGAACCCGGGCGGGGTGTTGATCCCGGTACCGACGGCGGTCCCGCCCAGCGGCAGCTCGGCCAGCCGCGGCAGCGAGGCCTGCAACCGCTCGACGCCGTACCGCACTTGGGCCGCGTACCCGCCGAACTCCTGCCCCAGGGTCACCGGGGTGGCATCCATGAGATGCGTCCGCCCGGACTTCACGACATCGGCGAACTCGACGGACTTGCGCGAGAGCGCGCCCGAGAGATGCTCCAGGGCGGGGATGAGGTCGTGGATGACCGCACCGGTGGCCGCGATGTGGATGGAGGACGGAAACACGTCGTTGGACGACTGCGAGGCGTTGACGTGGTCGTTCGGGTGGACGTCCCGCCCCAGCCGCTCGGTCGCGAGGGTCGCGATCACCTCGTTGGTGTTCATGTTGGACGAGGTGCCGGACCCCGTCTGGAACACGTCGATCGGGAAGTGCTCGTCCCACGCCCCGCCGGCCACCTCACGGGCCGCCTCCTGGATCGCCTCCGCGATGTCCTTGTCCAGCACGCCCAGTTCGGCGTTCACCTTGGCGGCGGCACCCTTGATCCGGGCCAGCGCCTCGATGTGGGCGCGCTCGATGCGCTGCCCCGAGATCGGGAAGTTCTCCACGGCCCGCTGCGTCTGCGCCCGCCACTTGGCGTCCGCCGGGACCTGTACCTCGCCCATGGAGTCGTGCTCGATGCGGTAGTCGCTCATACCTGTATATCGACCGGGAGGGCGGGGATGTTCCGGGACCGGTCCGCCGAATGGTCTGGTCAACGGGTACGAAGCTGCTCGTCCAGCCTGCCCAGCTCGTCGAGCAGCCGACTGTCGTCCCGCCATTTGGTGAGCTGGGCCAGGGCTTCGGGGGAGATTCCGGGGGTGGGCTCGGTGGGGGAGCCGCTCTGGAGGACTGTGATGCAGCGGCGGAGGGTCTGGCGGTCCAGGGCCAGGGGGGCGCCTCGGGGGACGGTGCGGATGCGCGACACGTAGTCGGTGGCTTCCTTGGCGTCGCGGAGGCCGAAGAGGGCGGTGAAGAAGGCGGGGCCGCCGGGAGAGCCCTGCGCGATGGCGCGGGTCAGGGTGCGGTGGCGGCGGAGTTCGCGGTAGAGGGGGCGGATGGCTCGGCGGAACACCGGGGGTGCGAGTGTGTAGATCACTACTGCACCGCCTCCCACTAAGAGGGCGTACAGCACCCGTGGCGTGTGCTGGACCACTGTCAGCAAGTAGTTGACGAGAATGGCTGTCCCGAGCATCAGTGAGATGGCTAAGGCCACCAGGGCGGTGCGCAGAGCGAGTCTCTTCTTCAACAGCCTGCGAACCAGATGACTTTCGAACACAAGGACGTACGGCACGACGAACACCACTCTCGGCGCGCTGAATCGCCAGGAGGGAGAGGCCCGACGAACAACGTAGAGGAGACTGGGTCCCCACAGGGCGGCGTAGGTGCTCAGCAGCGTCCAGACCAGTGCCCAGACCGCCGAGTCCTCTCTTGAAAACACCAGCAGCACCAGGATCCCCATCGCCAGTGCACAGAGAGCCGCGGCTCCCACGGCGATGCCCACCGTCAACCGTCCGAACCCGATCCTGACCGTTCGGACGCCGCCCTGCTCCAGAAACCTGTGGATCAGGCGTCGCCCCGCTCCGTAGGACAGAGGCTCGCTGACCTGGACGTACCAGAAGAGGATCCAGATAGGGCCGAGAACCCAGCACGAGCCCATCAGGAGGCCACCCAGTACGTCCACCAGGCCCGATTTGCCGGAGAACACCAGGAACAGCGTGCTGAGCACGCCCCAGAGCAAAACCACCTTCGGTGCCCAGCCCGCGAGCTTCCGCAGCGCGACCAGATCTTCATCCACCCGCAGCCGCCGCAGATCCCCGTCGAACGCCCGAGTTTCCGCGGCCGACGACTTCTCCCCGAGGCGAGTGACCAGCAACCTGCGGACAGCCCTGCGCACTGTCTCCGGAACCTCGGGCAACATCGCGCAGTCCCGCAGCGCCGTCATCCGCAGCCAGTTGCTCTTGCCCGCGAACGCCGCCTCCACGTACGACTGGCGCAGCCCTTCGGAGAGCAGCGGTATGCAGTCCAGGGCGAACTTGCGGTCGCTGATGCTTCCGTGCTGCCACGCCCTCGCCACCAGGTCCTCGACCAGCGTCCGCACGGGCGCGTGCGGCAACTCCGGCCGGCCCTGGTAGGCGGCGGTCAGCAGTTCCAGGGTGTGGACGGCCCGGGGCGACCAGGTGAACCCCTCCGCGCCGGCCCGGTCCGCATGGTCGCGTTCGTCGGCCAGGACCTCGCTCAGCGCCTCCAGCAACGGGTCCGTGACCTCGACCGTACCGTCCTGGAGCACGGTCACGGCGGTCTCGCGCCACTGCCCGCTCGTCGCCAGCTCACGGGGCGGCACGGCCGACGGGTGCTGGGCCACGTACCGGCTGGCGAAGTACTGCAGGACGCGCCGATGGCCGAAGAACATCCTGCGGCCGGACTGCTCGGCAGGTCCCGCGCCGCTCTCGTTCCCCATCGGTTCTTCCGGAGAGGAGACCAGGATCCGTGACTCCGCGAGCACGCGGATCATCAGGTCGCGGGTCGCGGGATCCCCGGCGTCCCGGGAGATCTCGCCCCGGAAGGTCCGCTCGTCCACGGACAGTCCGCCCCGCGTCCCGGTCAGCTGGAACGCGAAGCGGGCGAGGAAGTCCTCGATCCGACGCTGCGGTCCGCCGACCCGACCGGTGGGCTCAGGGCCGTCATGGCTGTCACCGCCGTCACGTCCGACCGCCGACGACAGCGCCTTGCGCAGCCGCGACGCGGCGTACTCCTCGAACAGCGCGCTCGGACGGTCCGGTACGGCGTCCCTCTCCCGTACGTACGTGGCGAGGAGATGCAGGCTGAGCGGATTGCGCAGCTCGGTCGCGAACCCCCGGCGCGGGTCTGTCAGCAGCGCCTGCACGCGCGCGAAGTCAGCCTCCTTGAAACCGAGTCTGCCCAGGAACACCTCCTGCTGTTCCGGATCCAGGCCGAGAAGCTGGAGCCGGGTCCAGCCCGACGCACGAGGGCCCTTGTACTCCCGCGCGGCGACCACGCACCGCCCGCCGCCCTCGACGAGTTCGATGACGGTCTCGATGTACGGCGCCACCGCGGCGTCGATCGTCGGACTGTCGAGTACGGCCGGGATCTCGTCGAAGGAGTCGAGCAGCAGGGTGACCCGTCGCCGCTGGAGGTCCTCCGTGAAGCAGTGGGCGAAGTACGTCGCGACGGCGGTGCTGCCCCGCGGTCCGGTCTGCGCCATGATGTACCGCCGCAGTACATCGGTGTTGATCTCGTGCGGTTTCGCCCTCAGCTCGCGGAGGTTGACGTAGAGCGGCAGGGGTCCTTCCGGGTCGCGGCCCTCGGCGATCTCCTCCAGCCGCGACATGGCGTGCTGCCGCAGGGCCACGCTCTTGCCCGCGCCCGCGCCGCCCTGAAGGAGGATCAGGTCGGTCTCCGGGTGGGCCAGCACCTGCGGCAGCGGCCGGACCGCCGAGCGTTCGCGCCACCTCAGGGGACCGCGGCGGCGGCTGGTCACCGTACGACCGTCGACGTCCTCGACGATCGCGGACAGCTCGACCAGCGTGTCGTCCAGCCAGTGCATCTCGTCGAGTGTGGAGGTCAGCTTCCGCAGCAGCAGCCGGGCCAGCGACCGCCGGAAGTCCGCGGCGTCCGGAGGCGGCGGCGGGACGCTCTCCGGTGCCCCGCCGAGTGGTTTGCCGGAGCTTCCGGGAAGGTGGACGGCGCCCGCGTTGATGACCGTCTCCGCACGCCAGTTCGGCTGCTCGTAGCCCGGTTGCGCCGCGTCGGATCCCCGCATCGCACGGGGCCGATCAAAAGTGGTGGCCGCCGGCCCAACGGGCCAGCTCGTCCACGGTGTTGCCCAGCTCGGTGGCCGCGGCGGCGGTGCCGCGCAGGGCGCGCAGCCGATGGGCGAGCCGGGTCAGCCGGCCGGTGACGGCGTCGTCGGTCCCGCCGGGCGTGGCCTCGGTGTCATCCGGGCCGGCCAAACCTTCCGTGTCCTCTGTGTCGTCCGAGCCTTCCGCGTCCGGTTCGGCGGATGTACCGGCGCCGTCGCCGGCCTCGTGCGTGCCCCCGAGGGCGTCCTCGGCGATGTCGGCGAGCTCCGCGTCGAGAGCAGTGCGTTCGGACTCCGGTACACCCTCCAACGCCCCGATACGTGACCGCAGTTCGGCGACCGCTTCGGCGAACTCCGCCGGCCCGCTCTGCTCCGTCAGACGCAGATCGCCGGCGATGTTGTAGACCCGGCTGTTGTGGAGCTGCCAGGAGGACTGGTCGAAGGTCATGCGTGCTCCCCCGAGAGTGACAGGCCATCAGGGTAGGGCCCGGCAGTCCCCGTTGACATCACGAACAACCGCATTGCCCTCGCCGACCGGGCCCGAACCGAGACGCCCGCTCAGCCCAGCCCAGGCCCCCGCACCGGAATGTGCGTGAACGTAGGCTCCGGCGCCGGGTTCTGGAAGAAGTCGTTGCCCTTGTCGTCGACGACGACGAACGCCGGGAAGTCCTCGACCTCGATCTTCCAGACGGCCTCCATGCCGAGTTCCTCGTACTCGACGACCTCGACCTTCTTGATGCAGTCCTGGGCGAGCCGGGCCGCGGGCCCGCCGATCGAACCGAGGTAGAAGCCGCCGTGCGCGTCACACGCGTCGGTGACCTGTTTGCTGCGGTTGCCCTTGGCGAGCATCACCTTGGAGCCGCCCGCCGCCTGGAACTGCTCGACGTAGGAGTCCATGCGGCCGGCCGTGGTCGGGCCGAAGGAGCCGGACGCGTAGCCCTCGGGGGTCTTCGCCGGCCCGGCGTAGTACACCGGGTGGTCCTTCAGGTACTGGGGCATCTCCTCGCCCGCGTCCAGCCGCTCCTTGATCTTGGCGTGCGCGATGTCGCGGGCCACGACCAGCGGGCCGGAGAGCGAGAGCCGGGTCTTGACCGGGTACTTGGTCAGCTCGGCGAGGATGTCGTCCATGGGCTGGTTGAGGTCGATCCGGACGACGTCTTCCTCGGCGGAGTCGAGGTGCTCGTCCGTCGTCTCCGGCAGGAAGCGCGCCGGGTCCGTCTCCAGCTGCTCCAGGAACACGCCTTCCGCGGTGATCTTCGCGACGGCCTGGCGGTCGGCCGAGCAGGACACGGCGATGGCGACCGGGCAGGACGCGCCGTGCCGGGGCAGGCGCACCACCCGCACGTCGTGGCAGAAGTACTTGCCGCCGAACTGCGCCCCGATCCCGATCCGCTGCGTCAGCTCGAAGACCTTCTGCTCCAGGTCCTTGTCCCGGAAGCCGTGGCCCAGCTCCGAACCCTCGGCCGGGATCTCGTCCAGGTAGTGCGCGGAGGCGTACTTCGCGGTCTTCAGCGCGTACTCGGCGCTCGTACCGCCGACGACGATGGCGAGGTGGTACGGCGGGCACGCGGCCGTACCCAGCGAACGGATCTTCTCCTCCAGGAACTTCATCATGGAGCCCTCGTTGAGGACCGCCTTCGTCTCCTGGTAGAGGAACGACTTGTTGGCCGAGCCGCCGCCCTTCGCCAT
Source organism: Streptomyces sp. NPDC050548 (assembly GCF_044457385.1). Taxonomy (NCBI): domain Bacteria; kingdom Bacillati; phylum Actinomycetota; class Actinomycetes; order Kitasatosporales; family Streptomycetaceae; genus Streptomyces; species Streptomyces sp. NPDC050548. The sequence goes on along the minus strand of NZ_JBITGV010000001.1, from coordinate 351,325 downwards.
GAACAGGAACTTGTAGGCGCCGCCGTCGGTCGCGTACAGCTCGATCTGCGCGGGCAGGTTCGACCCGGTGTTCTTCTCGTCCCACATGGTCAGCGGGGCCATCTGCGAGTACCGGAGGTTGAGGTTCAGGTAGGCGTCGTAGATGCCGCGGGACAGGGCCGACTCGTCGCCGCCCTCCGTGAGGACGTTCTGTCCGCGCTTGCCCATGACGATCGCCGTACCGGTGTCCTGGCACATGGGCAGCACGCCGGCCGCCGCGATGTTCGCGTTCTTCAGGAGGTCCAGCGCCACGAACTTGTCGTTGTTCGACGCCTCGGGGTCGTCGATGATCCGGCGCAGCTGCGCGAGGTGGGCCGGCCGCAGATAGTGCTGGATGTCGTGGATCGCCTCGGCCGCGAGCTTGCGCAGCGCCTCCGGCTCGACCTTGAGGAACGTCCGCCCGTCGGCCTCGAAGGTGGAGACACCCTCGGAGGTCACCAGCCGGTACGGGGTGGTGTCCTCTCCCATGGGGAGCAGATCGGTGTACGCGAACTCAGGCATCGCAGCCCATTCCTCACTCGACAGACGGCCGCCCGCCGACACTGGCGGGCGCTCACCAGCGTAGAACCTGCCGCTGACAGCGAGCTTGTGAGGTAAGGCTCAGTTCGCCGGGGGCCGCACCACGCCAACGTTGTCCACACCCCTAGTCGCGATCTATCGCGTTTCGGTACTCTGCTGTCGTGGACCTTCAGAAGCAGCCCGCATCCGCGCCCACGGCCCCGCAGCCCGCGCCCGCCGCGTCCGCGCTGCGCGCCTCGGACGCCGACCGTGACCGCATCGCCGACATCCTGCGCGACGCCCTGGCCGAGGGGCGGCTGAGCGCCGACGAGCACGCCGAGCGGGTCGAGGGGGTGCTGAGCGCCAAGACGGTCGGTGAGCTGGAGGTCTTCATCCAGGATCTGCCGGCCGCCCATGGGCACCGGGCGACGGCCCCGTCGTACAGCCCCGCGCCGAACCGTCCGACGGAGGGCGCGATCCCGGCCGAGGCCGACGGGCACGTGGTGGCGGTGTTCAGCTCCGCCATGCGCAAGGGCCGCTGGCGCGCCGGCCGCCGGATGCATGCGTACGCCGTGTTCGGCAGCGTCGAGATCGACCTCAGCGAGGCGATCTTCGAGTACCAGCAGGTCGTCATCAAGGCGATCTCGGTCTTCGGGAACGTCGAGATCCGCGTCCCGGAGAACGTGTCGCTGCGCGGCACCGGCGGTGGTGTCCTCGGCAACTTCGAGGTGGACACGCTGGACTCGCTGGAGCCGGACGCGCCCGTGATCTACGTCGACGGGTGGGCCGTACTCGGAAACATCGAGGCAAAACCCAAGCGCGGCAAGCTCGTTGCGGACATTCTCGATCGGGTTCAGCGCAAGGTCGACAAGGGTTTGCGCAAACACCTGGACCGTTGACGGTTGTGAATCGGGACACATGTGGAGCTGATCGGTCCACGCCGGTCCGCCCCTGACATCGCGCACAAGCACACGGAAACCAGCGGTTCGGAACTCAGTGCATAGGCGCGCGCACAGCGGGTAGGCCTTGCTGCATCGTCTCTCGCTCGCGAAGCCGTCGTCAGGAGTAGACCGTGCTGCAACCGCCGCATTCGTCCCTGCAGGTAGCTGTTGTTCCGGCCCAGCGGATGCCTGCGCGAGACAGGGACCAAGACGCTCCCTGGCACACCGAAGCGGTGTGCCGGCGCGACGAGGCCGGCCTGTTCTTCGCACCCTCCAAGGAACCCACCGCCGCCCGGCTCTCCCGCGAGGACGCCGCCAAGCGCGTCTGCGCGCGCTGTCCGGTCATGGTCGAGTGCCGCGAACACGCCCTCCTCCAACCCGAGCCCTACGGCGTCTGGGGCGGCCTCACCGCCGCCGAACGCCGAGTGGTCCTGGCCAGGCGCCGCCGCCGCGACCTGGAACTCCAGAAGGCGAGGGCGGCGGGCCGCATAGCAGCGGCAGGCTGATCGACGTAGAAGAGGCGCCCCCACCGCACCGGGGGCGCCTCTTTCACGTACGACCGTGTGGTCGTGGTTCTTGCTGTGGCTGTCGCTGTGGCGTGGCTACTTCGCCCGGTCGAAGTCGATCGCGCTGTAGGCGCGCAGCTTGCTCAGCCGGTGCTCCGAGTCGATCCTCCGCACCGTCCCCGACTTCGACCGCATCACGATGGAGTCGGTGGTCGCGGTCTCCGACCGGTACCGCACCCCCCGCAGCAGCTCCCCGTCCGTGATCCCGGTCGCGACGAAGAACACGTTCTCGCCGGAGACCAGGTCGTTGGTGGTGAGCACCCGGTCCAGATCGTGCCCCGCGTCCAGCGCCCGCTGCCGCTCGGCGTCGTCCTTGGGCCACAACTTCCCCTGGATGACGCCCCCGAGGCACTTCACGGCGCAGGCCGAGATGATCCCTTCGGGCGTGCCGCCGACACCGAGCAGCAGGTCGACGCCGGTGCCTTCGCGCAGCGCCAGGATCGACCCGGCCACATCGCCGTCGGAGATCAGCTTGATCCGCGCACCGGTCTCCCGGATCTCCTTGATGATCCCGTCGTGCCGAGGCCGGTCCAGTACGACGACGGTGACGTCCTCGGGCGTGACCCGCTTGGCCTTGGCGACCCGGCGGACGTTCACCGAGATCGGGGCCTCGATGTCGACGAACTCGGCGGCCTCGGGCCCGGTGACGAGCTTGTCCATGTAGAAGACGGCGGACGGGTCGAACATCGAACCCCGGTCCGCGGCGGCCAGCACGGCGATCGCGTTCGGCATGCCCTTGGCGTTGAGGGTGGTCCCGTCGATCGGGTCGACGGCGATGTCGCACTCGGGCCCGGTGCCGTCACCGACGCGCTCGCCGTTGAAGAGCATCGGCGCCTCGTCCTTCTCGCCCTCACCGATGACGACGACGCCGTTCATCGAGACGGTGGAGACGAGGGTCCGCATGGCGCGCACGGCGGCACCGTCGGCGCCGTTCTTGTCGCCGCGCCCGACCCAGCGGCCCGCGGCCATCGCGGCGGCTTCGGTCACCCGGACGAGTTCCAGGGCGAGGTTGCGGTCGGGGGCCTCGGAGGGGACTTCGAGTTCGGACGGCAGATGATGATGCTCGGTCATCGGAGCGCACCTTTCTGATACGACGACGGCCGGATGAGGGTATGGCCACGACTCTATCGCCAGGCAGACAAAATGAGCAGGGGGCCCCACGGATGAGCGGACCAGGGCACCTGCGACGATAGGGACGTGGCAGGTTCGAACGGCAAGCAGAAGACGGTCCGGGACATGATTCTCTCCCTGGGCCTGATCGGGATCGCGGCGGCGATCGTCTACCTCTTCATCCCGCACAGCGACCACGCTCCGGACGTCAAGCGGGTCGACTACCGCGTGGAGCTGCTCACCGCACGCCGCGCGGCGCCGTACCCGGTGGCGGCGCCGGAGGGCCTGCCCAAGACCTGGAAGGCGACCTCGGTCCGCTACGACGGCGCCGCGTTCGACGCCTGGCACCTCGGGTTCAGTGCCCCCGACGGTCAGTACGTGCAGATAGAGCAGTCGACTCAGAAGCCGGCCGACTTCATCGACACCGCGAGCCAGGGCGCCACCGCGACGAAGACCACCCAGACCATCGGCGGCCACACCTGGACCCGCTGGACCGGCGGCCGCTACGACGCCCTCGTGCTCGCGGACAAGGGCTCGACGACGGTCGTCGCGGGTACGGGCTCCTTCGCCCAACTGACCGAGATGGCACAGGCGTTGAAGACGAAGTAGCCCGACGGTGTCCCCGCTCTACGGCCGGACGTACGGCCGGGTCATGATCTCCATGTTGTGGCCGCTCGGGTCCTCGAAGTAGGCGCCGCGACCGCCGAAGAGCTGGTTCGTCCGGCCGGGGTCCTTGTGGTAGGGGTCGGCGTAGTAGGTGACCCCGACCGCCTCCAGGCGGCCGATCATGGTGTCGAACCGCTCCTCGGGCACGAGGAACGCGTAGTGCTGCGGCTGGACGGGCTCGTCGCGCTTCTCGTAGAAGTCGAGCGTCACGCCGTTGCCGAGGTCGACCGGGACGAACGGCCCGAAGGGCGCGCCGACCTCCAGACCCAGGATCGCGGCGAGGAACTCGGCCGACAGCTGCCGGTCGGCGGCGTAGACGGCGGTGTGGTTCAGCTGGACGGTGGTCGGCAGTTCGGGTTCAAGTGACATGTGTGGGCGGGTCTCCGAGTCTTGGGTCCGATGAGAGCGCCACGTGCGGGCGCCAGGAGGGAAGACACGGAGAGACGGCGGGGCTCTGGCCCGCCTAGTGCTCACGCCGAGGCCGGGTGCCCCACTCGTGAATGGCCCATGGCCGACCCGGCAGTCACGGCACGGACCCTAGTGCCTCACCGAGCGTCACGGCAACGCCGAGTACGGAAGGTCCCGGCGTGGACAGTCTCCTGCCCGTGCCGGGGCCCTGTGCGTGTCACACGTCTCAGACGGTGGTGACGACCTCGTCGTACGCCAGTCGCGGGGAGCGCGGGAACCAGGCGTCCTCGCCCGGCTTGCCGATGTTGATGACGACGAACGGGGTGTGGTCGTCGTCCAGGAACTCCTTCTGGACGCCCGCGAAGTCGAGACCGGTCATCGGGCCCGCGGCGAGGCCGGCGGCGCGGATGCCGATGATGAAGTACGCGGCCTGGAGGGCGGCGTTCAGCGCGGCGTTGCCCTCACGGACGGAACGCTCGCCGAAGACGGCGTCCTTGGCCTGCGGGAAGTGCGGGAACAGGTTGGGCAGTTCCTCGTGGAACTCGTTGTCCGCGGAGAGGATCGCGACCAGCGGGGCGGCGGCGGTCTTCTTCTGGTTGCCCTCGGCGAGGTGCTGCACGAGGCGCTCGCGGGCCTCGGGGGAGCGGACCAGGGTGATGCGCAGCGGCGACTGGTTCATCGAGGTCGGGCCGTACTTGACCAGGTCGTAGATCGCCTGGACCTGCTCGTCGGTCACGGGCTCGTCGGTGAAGGTGTTCGCGGTGCGGGCCTCGCGGAACAGCAGGTCCTGGGCGGCGGGGTCGAGAACGAGAGACATACGAGAACTTCCTCGGGGGGCCGGAAGCGGATTTACCGGACCGCGGTCCGGTTAGGCTGACGAGACCGACCGTACGCGACGGGAGGTTCAATGTTCAACCAAAACTGGAGCATGGTGATCCGCCTCACAGCGAACCACTGTTGCCGCTACCGACCGCCGCTGCTCGGCGCCCTTTGCTCGGGGCCGCTACTCGGCGTCGCCCTCCGCGGCCTCTTCCTCCGCCAGCGCCGCGTCCAGTCGCGCCCGGGCCCCGTCCAGCCAGCGCCGGCACACCTTCGCCAGCTCCTCGCCCCGCTCCCAGAGCGCGAGCGACTCCTCCAGCGTCGTACCGCCCGCCTCCAGCCGCCGTACGACCTCGATCAGCTCGTCGCGCGCCTGCTCGTACCCGAGCGCCTCTGCCGTACCGGCACCTTCGTCAACCTTGCTGGTCATCCGCCCACCTTATGCATGTGCCGTATCGACTCGAACCGTGAACTCACCCTCCGCGACCCGCGCCCGCAGCACCTCGTCGGCCGTCACCTCCTCCGGGTCCCGGACAGCGTGTCCGTCGGCCTTCTGCAGCACCGCGTACCCCCGCTTCAGGGTCGCCGCGGGGGAGAGGGCCACCACGCGCGCGTGCGTGTGGGTCAGCTCCGAGTCGGCGCGGTCCAGGAGATGGCCGAGGGTGCGCCGGCCGCGGTCGAGCAGGGCGGCCACATGGTCCGCCCGCTCGTCGATCATCCGATGCGGATCCTCTATCGACGGCCGGGCCAGCGCCTGCGCCAGCCCGCGCTCCTCCCGGTCGACGAACGCGACCACACACCGCCGAGCCCGGTCGCGCAGCTGCCGTACGCGCTCGTACTCCTCGCCGACATCCGGTACGACCTTCTTCGCCGCGTCGGTGGGGGTGGAGGCGCGCAGGTCGGCCACGTAGTCCAGGAGCGGGTTGTCGGGCTCGTGCCCGATCGCGGACACCACGGGCGTACGGCACTCCGACACCGCCCGCACCAACTGCTCGTCGGAGAACGGCAGCAGATCCTCCACGCTGCCGCCGCCCCGCGCCACGATGATCACGTCCACGCCGTCGAGCGCGTCCAGCTCCTTCACCGCCTGCACGACCTGCGGCACGGCGTGCACGCCCTGCACGGGCACGTTGCGCACCTCGAAACGGACGGCGGGCCAGCGGTGCCGCGCGTTCTCCAGCACATCCCGCTCGGCCGCCGAGGCCCGCCCGCAGACCAGCCCGATCAGCTGCGGCAGGAACGGCAACGGCTTCTTCCGGTCGGCCGCGAACAACCCCTCCGCCGCGAGGGACTTCTTCAACTGCTCAAGCCGCGCGAGGAGTTCACCCACCCCCACCGGCCTTATCTCCGTGGCCCGCAACGACAACTGCCCACGCGGCGCGTACCACTCGGGCTTCGCGAGTACGACCACGCGCGCGCCCTCACTGACGACATCCGCGATCTCGTCGAACACCTGCCGGAAGCAGGTCACGCTCACCGAGATGTCGTACGACGGGTCGCGCAGCGTCAGGAACACGACACCGGCACCCGGGCGCCGTGACAGCTGGGTGATCTGCCCCTCGACCCACACCGCGCCGAGCCGGTCGATCCACCCGCCGATCAGCCGGGAGACCTCACCGACGGGGAGCGGGGCGTCCGGAGCCGTGTTGAGAGCCATGCGCCCGAGAGTAACGGCCCGGTCTGACAACGCGGTCGAGGTGCGCGGGACTGTCAACCGGCGTTCGTACGGGACTGCACCGCCAGTACCACCAGCCCGATCGCCAGCCAGATCGCGCCCACCACCTGAGCCGTCCCCGACGCCTCCACGATCACCGCGACGGTGATCGCCGCCCCCAGCACCGGCACGAGCACGTGCCGCCACCACACCACCGGCCCTCCCCGGCGCCGTACCGCGAACCAGCCCACCACGCTCGCGTGCAGCAGCGTGAAGGCGGTCAGCGCGCCGATGTCGACGACCGACACCAGCTGGTCGAGTCCGTCGTCGCGCCGGGCCGCCCAGACCGCCGCGACGAGGGTGATGAGGGCCGCCGACAGGAGTGCGATCCGCGGTACGCCGTCGTCGGTCTTCGACAGGGCGCGCGGGAGGCGCCGATCGCGGGCCATCGCGAAGACCAGGCGTCCCGCCGCGGCCTGTCCGACGAGCGCCGCGAAGGCCGCGCCGATCGCCTTGCTGACGGCCACCAGGTTGTGCAGCCAGTTGCCGACCGACACGTCGACCGCGTCGTAGAACGCCGATCCCTGTTTACCGGCGTCCGCGGCGAGCTGTGCGGAAGTCGTCGGCTCCAGGAGGGCGACCAGGTACGTCTGGGTGATGAACAGGACACCGGCGAGCGCCAGGCAGAACAGCAGCGCCCTGGCGACCTTCTCGGAGCCGCCGGTGACCTCCTCCGCGAAGGTGGCGACCGCGTCGAAGCCCAGGTAGGAGAGCACGGCGACGGACACCGCGCCGATCACCGCCGACAGCGCGAACGCGTCCTGGCTGCCGTCCCCGGAGAGGGGCGACAGCCAGCCGCGTTCGGCGCCGTCGCGCGCGAGGACGACGATCGCCGACACGACGAAGACGGCGAGTACGACGATCTCCATCGCGAGGACCAGGAAGCCCACGCGCGCGGCGGCCCGCACTCCCCAGAGGTTGAGGCAGGTGGTGAGGACGACCGCCAGCGCGGTCCACACCCACCGGGAGACGTCCGGGACCAGCGCGTTCATGGCGATCCCGGAGAAGAGGTAGGCGACCGCGGGGATCAGGACGTAGTCCAGCATCGCCATCCAGCCGGCGACGAACCCGGCCTCCCTGCCGAGCCCCACGCGCGCGTAGGCGAACACCGAGCCCGCCTGGGGGACGACCCGCACCATCTGGGCGTAGCTGAAAGCGGTGAACGCCATCGAGACCGTCGCCACGATGTAGACCAGCGCGACCGCGCCGTGCGACCTGGCGTCCAGGGTGCCGAACACGCCGACCGGCGCCATGGGGGCGATGAACAGCAGCCCGTAGACGACGAGATCGCGGAAACCGAGGCTGCGCCGCAGCTGAGGCCCCTCGCCGACGGTGGTCCTCGTATCCGTGCCCGTGCCCGCCATCTCGCGTCTCCCGTACGTCGTGTCCGGCCCCACCCCTCCCACTCCACCGCCAGTCTCTCCACCGGCGCGATCTTTGACCCGTCGAGCGCGGCCTTACGATGGGACGCATGACCGCTTCGTCTGGCCGCCGTGTCCTGCTCGCCGCCCCCCGGGGCTACTGCGCGGGTGTGGACCGCGCCGTGATCGCCGTCGAGAAAGCCCTTGAGCAGTACGGGGCTCCGATCTACGTCCGGCACGAGATCGTGCACAACAAGTACGTCGTGCAGACCCTGGAGAAGAAGGGCGCCATCTTCGTCGAGCGGACCGAGGAGGTCCCCGAGGGGAACATCGTGATGTTCTCCGCGCACGGCGTCGCGCCCGTCGTCCACGACGAGGCCAGGCGGGGCAATCTCGCCACGATCGACGCGACCTGCCCCCTGGTGACCAAGGTCCACAAGGAAGCCGTCCGGTTCGCCAACGACGACTTCGACATCCTCCTCATCGGGCACGAGGGCCACGAGGAGGTCATCGGCACCTCCGGAGAGGCCCCCGACCACATCACCCTGGTCGACGGTCCCGGCGACGTCGCCAAGGTCGAGGTGCGCGACCCGTCCAGGGTGGTCTGGCTCTCCCAGACGACGCTCTCCGTGGACGAGACCATGGAGACGGTCGACGCCCTGAAGGAGAAGTTCCCGCAGCTCATCTCGCCGCCCAGCGACGACATCTGCTACGCCACGCAGAACCGTCAGCTCGCCGTGAAGCAGATGGGTGAGGAGGCCGACCTGGTGATCGTGGTCGGCTCGAAGAACTCCTCCAACTCGATCCGGCTCGTCGAGGTCGCCAAGCTGGCCGGCGCCCGCGCCGCCTATCTCGTGGACTTCGCCGACGAGATCGAGGAGGCCTGGCTGGAGGGCGTGACCACGGTCGGCGTGACCTCGGGCGCCTCCGTACCGGAGATCCTGGTCGAACAGGTGTTGGAGTGGCTGTCCGTGCGCGGTTACGAGGACGTCGAGCTGGTCAAGGCGGCCGAGGAGTCCATCACGTTCTCGCTGCCCAAGGAACTCCGCCGTGACCTGCGCGAAGAGGCGGCGGCACTGGTCGCCGAGCGCATCGGTGCGGCCCGTACGACCCCCTCCGGGCAGTGACTGTCAGTCGTTCGTCGTAGCGTGGATCCATGCAGATCTTCGGCGTGGACATCGGTGGATCCGGGATCAAGGGCGCCCCGGTGGACCTGGACAAGGGCGAATTGACCCAAGAGCGGTGCAAGGTGCTGACCCCGCACCCGGCGACGCCGGACGGAGTGGCCGACGGCGTGAAGGAAGTCGTCGACCACTTCGGCTGGACGGGACCGGTCGGGCTCACGTTTCCGGGCGTGGTCACCGGCGGGGCCACGATCCGTACGGCGGCGAACGTCGACAAGAGCTGGATCGACAAGGACGCGGGAGCGCTGTTCGCCGAGAGACTCGGCGGCCTCCCGGTGACCGTCGTCAATGACGCGGACGCGGCGGGCGTCGCCGAGATGCACTTCGGTGCCGGCCAGGGCCGCAAGGGCACGGTGATCCTGCTGACCTTCGGCACGGGCATCGGCAGCGCCCTCTTTGTCAACGGCATCCTCGTCCCGAACACGGAGCTGGGCCACCTTGAGCTGAACGGCCACGACGCCGAGAAGAAGGCGTCCAGCAAGGCCAAGGAGGACGAGGAGCTGACCTGGGAGCACTGGGCCCGCCGGATCCAGAAGTACCTCGCCCATGTAGAGATGCTCTTCTCGCCCGAACTCTTCATCGTCGGCGGCGGAGTCAGCCGCAAGGCCGACAAGTTCCTGCACTTCATCGAGGGCATCAAGGCGGAGATCGTCCCGGCCCAGCTGCAGAACAACGCGGGGATCGTGGGGGCGGCGATGCACGCGGCGGGGGACGAATAGGGAGAGCGGGGCGGGGCGGAGTGGACGGGAGCGGAGGGGCGTCCGTCCGTCCCGCCGCCGGACGTCATCCCCGGCGCCGCCGCCGCACCAGCTGGATTCTGCGGACCGTCGCGATGAGGCCCGCGGCGAGCGTTCCGCCGTAGAGCCAGCCGGCCTGGGTGGCGAGGCCGGTGAACAGGCCCATCAGGCGGTTGACCAGGCCGCCGCTGCCCTCGGCCACCGGGAACAGGCCCACGACGAAGGCGATCGGCACGACGACGGGCGCGGTCAGCAGGTCCCCGCGCCGGATCCAGACCGCCGTCAGCACGCACACCGGCAGGAACAGCACGCCGTACACGGTCAGCGACGCCCCGAACAGCAGCTGGTCGAGGAAGCCGAGGACGAGCATCACGGCCGCGCAGAACAGGCCGCCGCCGAGCCCGGTGAGCCGGGGGTTCGGCAACGGCCGTACGGACGGGGGCGCTGCCGGACCGGGGCGTCGTACGGCCGACGGACGGCGTTGCGCGGTGCCGCGAACCTGGGGTCCGGGCCGGGGCGTACGGGCCGGGCCGCCGTTCGGGCCCCGGCCCGCCTGCGGGGGCAGCGGCGGGGCCCCGCGTCTCGCGCCGGGCTGTGGGGGTCGTGTCCTGTGTTGCTCCACTGGACCAACTTAGGTCGGTTTATGTGCCGAATAGGCCCTGAGACACGCCGATGAGCAGAGCTTGGCCAGGTGTTCGACGCGGAGCCGGGGCGGGGCGGCTCACGCCGTAGACTGGTTGATCGGCCCCGGGCCCAGTCCCTGTCGGCCCGCGGTCCCCCTCCACTGCTCCTCCATCGCTCTCACGCCTCTCACGTACGGGAAGTCGCAACGTGTCGCTCACGATCGGAATCGTCGGTCTGCCGAATGTCGGCAAGTCGACCCTGTTCAACGCCCTGACCAAGAACGACGTGCTGGCGGCCAACTACCCGTTCGCCACGATCGAGCCGAACGTCGGCGTGGTCGGCGTCCCCGACCCGCGCCTGACGAAGCTGGCGGAGATCTTCTCCTCGCAGAAGATCCTCCCGGCGACCGTCGACTTCGTCGACATCGCGGGCATCGTGAAGGGCGCCTCCGAGGGCGAGGGCCTGGGCAACAAGTTCCTCGCCAACATCCGTGAGTCCGACGCGATCTGCCAGGTCATCCGCGCCTTCAAGGACGAGAACGTCGTCCACGTCGACGGCAAGGTCTCGCCCAAGGACGACATCGAGACCATCAACACCGAGCTGATCCTCGCCGACCTGCAGACCATCGAGAAGGTCCTGCCGCGCCTCCAGAAGGACTCGCGCATCAAGAAGGACGTCGTCCCGAAGGTCGCGGCGGTCGAGGCGGCGAAGGAGATCCTGGAGAAGGGCGACACCCTCTTCTCGCAGGGCATCGTCCAGGGCTCGGGCAAGGAGGAACTCCTCCACGACCTGCACCTGTTGACGACCAAGCCCTTCCTCTACGTCTTCAACGTCGACGAGGACGAACTGGTCGACGAGGACTTCAAGACCGAACAGCGCGCCCTGGTCGCCCCCGCCGAGGCGATCTTCCTCAACGCCAAGCTGGAGGCGGACCTCGCCGAGCTGGACGAGGAGGACGCGATGGAACTCCTGGAGTCCGTCGGCGCCGAGGAGCCCGGCCTCGCCACCCTCGCCCGCGTCGGCTTCGACACCCTCGGCCTGCAGACGTACCTCACCGCCGGCCCCAAGGAATCCCGAGCCTGGACCATCAAGAAGGGCGCCACCGCCCCCGAGGCCGCCGGAGTCATCCACACCGACTTCCAGAAGGGCTTCATCAAGGCCGAGGTCATCTCCTTCTCCGACCTGGTGGAGATGGGCTCGGTCGCGGAGGCCCGCGCGAAGGGGAAGGCGCGGATGGAGGGCAAGGAGTATGTGATGCAGGACGGGGATGTGGTGGAGTTCCGCTTCAACGTGTGAGCGGATGAAGCAACACCACGTCGCTGATCCGGCAAACATGCATGTCGGAAGGGGTTGGGCTCATGGGAGCCCAACCCCTTCGTCGATCCCGTGCTGGATCGGTGCTGGATTCTCTGACCTGGCGTCAGAGGTTTGTCAGCTGCCGTAGACCGTGGAGCGATGCCCCACATGGACCACCCACACCACCAGTTCGCCGTTGTCGACGGTATAGATCACTCGGTGGTCACCGACCCGGAGGCGACGCCTGTCGGGCTGGGACACGAGGGCGGTGGTGTTGAAGCCGAATGGTTCAGTCTCCAGCTCGGTCAGCTTGGCCAGGATGCGTAGCGCCGTGTCACGGGGAATCTTTCGGAGCTCAGCCTGAGCCTCGGGCCGGAAGACGGTGCGGTACTCACTCACTGCGTGCCAGCGTCTCCTTCATGACGTCCTCGATGGGGACGCCACCAGCTGGGTTCGCCATGCGCTCGTCGATGATCCGGTTGATCTCGCGCTCTTCCCACTCCTGGTACTTGCGCAGCGTCTCGATCGACACGACGGCTGCGACCTGCTTACCGCGGCGGGTGATCACGGTGGGTACGTCGTCGCGGTCGGCCCGTTCGACCACATCCGCCAGATGTGCGCGGACCTCGCGGATGGACTCTATGGGCATCTGTGTCATGCACCAAGAGTACATAGTGTTCCATGTGTACACAAAGGAGTGGCCCTGCGTGCGTGAGCCTGCCTGGGCTTTCAGACTGTGCTTGCGAGTCCCCGACTCAACCCGATCTCCGGCGCGGTACCGCGACTCGGTCGTCACGTCAGCCGGGTGATTCCACGGAGGCCGCTCCCCGGCGATCGAACCAGAGCGCTGTTTCGGCCACGGTGGTCACGATCAGCAGCGCCAGACAGCACGCGAAGCCGATCAGTCCGGCCTCCAGCCAGTAGATCCCACGCCAGTCCACGCACTCCAGGGCCGGTGAGCAGCCGACGGTTCCGGGACTGATCTGTGGTCCCTTCTCGCGGTACCCGATGAGGAGGCAGGCCACCGAGACGACGGCCGCGGCGGACAGCAGGCACCACCGGATCCGCCGTGTTCCCCACCACGACAGGATCCAGCCGACGACGGTCACGGCCGGCAGGATCCACACGTATCCGCTGACTATTGCCACGCTGCATCGGTCCGTGACATCGAGTTCCGGCGCCTCGGATCGAGCCGGTCACCGGGCTTGAGCTTCACCGTTGTGCTCCACCTGGTGTAGTACCACCGCTTTTCGTTCCCCCACTCGTGGCGGCCCCAGACACCGCCCACGGTGACGGTTTCGGCCAGCGTGACCGTGCAGGTCGCGAGCGTCGTCCTGGGGTCGGTGGTGATCGTGCTTGTCGTGCGCAGTCGGCGGTCGTCGACGGTGGCCATCGCGGCGGGCGGCGGGGAGCGGAGCCGAGGGTCGTAGGTGACGGTCACTTCGGTCCCGGCCGGAAGACTCGCGCCCGCGTGCTGACCTGTACGGCCAACTGTCCGGGGGACGCCGCCGGTTGGGCACCGACGCCGGCAAGGACCGCGACCGGGCTCGCGCCGACCGGCACCGTTTGTAACAGCTGGGCCTCCCGGTAACTGTGTGGTTACAGATCGCTTGACGTGTCCGTGGCCGGAGTTCCATGCTGAGGGCGAAAGAGTAGACTGATCGGTCTCGATCGGCGTCTGAAACCTAAGAAAGTATCGGACATTTCCCCTCACGTGAGACGAAGGTGTCGACATCCATTACCATTCAGCCCGCCTCCCGGTCGATGGAAGTGCCCGTTTTTGCACGGGTTCCAGGGTGTTGTGGAATGCCGGGATATGGTCGACGACTGTGGAACCGGATGAGACTGTTCAGTCTCCTTGAGGTGGAATGGTCTTCTCACGAGGAGTCGGCCAGACGGCCAAGGCCCCGAGCCGCGACAGCGGCACCAGGGGACCGCATGCTCCCTGACCCCGACGACCGGCCCCTGACCGGTCGGCGCACACAGCACCGCGGGACGGGCATGGGCCACGGCCACAGTGCGCGACCCCGTTCCGCCGGACCTGCCCGGCACCGCACGAACACACACCCCCGCACCCAGGAGACCGCCGTGCCCTCGCCACCCACCGTCCGAGACCACGACACCCCTTGCGACCAGCCCACCACCGGCAACCCGTACCGGACTCGCCCGGCGCGGCACGAACCGCGGACGGCAATGCCTCCGCCGCGAGCCGGGCCGCCCCGAACGGACGGCATCACCACCGGAATCAGGCAACAGCCGGGCCACCGTCCGCATCCCCGGCGCACAGTCACCACCCGAGACACCTGTGCCGCCGGTTCACCGTCGCGCCAACGCCCCGGACGCTCCCGCCGACCCGACAGTCCCTCATCGGGCAGGTCGGCGCAGGCATCGTGCTCGACCTCGCCGACTCGCCACACCTGCCCGTTCATGCCGAGACCCGAGGGTGGATCGACCTGCTGCTGAGACCGGAACCGCGCGCCCATGCGTACGTGCTGTTCCGTCCCCGGCGCCAAGCCCGGGAACTCAACGCTGCGGGGCCGCGGCCGGACGCGCTCCGGACCGCCCCGACGACCGCTGCGGACCGGTCCCGACCACCGCTCCGGTCTCACCCTCATCGCTCCCGTCCTCAGTACTCCCGTTCAGCCGACTCCGACTCCGACTCCGATCCCGCACCCTCCACCCCGGTCCGACGATCCCCACTCCAAGGACGACGATGGCACTCAACGCAGCAGCTCACCCCCTCCTGGTTCTGAGGGCGGGCCTTCAGGCCTACAGCGACAGCTCGTGGCGATCGATCCCGCCGACCGTGAGGCCGCCGCGGCGGCCGTCGACCAGGTCGCCGCACACACGCCGCTCGCCGAGGTCCGCACTCGCATGGAGGACCGCGTGGAGCTGACGACACGGCCGGTGACACAGCTCCGATTACCCGGCAGTTGCCCGTTGCCGTCGGCAGTCTGTCGGCACAAGGACCACGGGCGGTTCGGTGACCATGGCGTGTTCCACGTCCGGTCCGTCCCGGCCTGCGACGAGGACACAGCGGTCGAGCAGGCCCGGCGGCTCGGCTATCCGGTCGTCGTCAAGCCCGGAGGCCGGGCGGGCAGTGCCGCGACACTGCGGGCGGACAATGACGCGGAGGTCCGCCAGGCCTACCGGCAGGCGGGCTGGGAGACGCTCTTCGGGCTGGAGGATCCGGGTGTCGTCGGGGTTCTGATCGAGGAGTGCCTGGCCGGATCGGCGATCGGTGCGGAAATCGTCGTCCTCGACGGCGGCTTCCACATCGTCGCGGTCACGCGCGCGCAACTGGGGCCGGAACCGCACCACTTGAAGACCGGCTACACCGTCGACGCACGCGATCCGCTGCTCGACGCTCCTGAGGTGACGGAGGCGGTCGACCACGCTGTGCGCACCCTGGGCATCGAACGGGGCGTACTGCACGTCGAGTTGCGGCTGACCGCGCCAGGGCCCGCACTGACCGAGGCCGACGCGAGCCCGGACGGCGACCTCGTCCCGCTGCTGGTGGAACTGGCCACCGGCATCGACCTCCGGGCGGCGACCGCCGCCCTCGCCGTCGGCACCAGGCCCGACCTGGCACCGACCCGCCGACGGGCCGCCGCCGTGCAGTTCCTCTACCCGGCGGCCGCCGGCCGCCTCGGCCCCGTCCCTCCCCTGACCGCGCTGCGCGCCCGGCCGTGGCTGGAGCGGCTCGTATGGACCCGTCGTACGGGCGAGCAGGTCACCGCCCCGCCGCACACCTCGATCGCGGACCGGCTGGCCCACTGGGTGGTCACCGGCGACACCACGACCGAGTGCCGGCGGCACCTCGCCGACGTACTGTCCCAGGTCGCCGATCCCGTGGGACGGACCACTCCACACTGACCGACCCATGCCACGCCTTCCCGCCCATCGGAGCACGCCTTCATGGCCATCACCACCCAGGTCGCCGTCCCGTGCAACGGCGACAGCCCGTCCCCGCGGCCCCTGGCCCGGCACGGCTCGCGGACGACCGCCGGCATCCCGGTGACCGCGCGTCCACGCGCTCACCCGGACACAAAGGCGGCTGATCCACACACCGGCCCGGTCGTGCGCCGCCGTGCGCTGCCGCCGATACGCCCGGAACCGGCTTCCGACCCCGTCGACACCCGCATGCGAGGTTTTTGATGAGCTTTTGGATACAGGCCGGCGCGACAGCGGTGCCGTGGGTGGCGGCCCTGGCAGGCGGTTCCGCGGCATGGCACTACCGCGGCAGCGCCGGCGCGCACGAGCGTGCCGCGGAGCGGTCGCGCCGGCAGAGCCAGCTGCTCGCCGAGCAGCTGCGCGCCGTAGAGGAGGCGGTCGGGACGCTGGCCCGGGATGTCGTTCCCGCGCTGCGGGCGCAGGCCGCGGGCGGGGGGCGGCAGGACGGCTTCCCGCTCTCGCTGCCGGGCGAGCTGATCGGCTCGCCCGTCGCCGACCAGCTGGGAAAAGTGGCCGAGGCGGTGGCCCAGGCCGTTCGGCAGGTGCGGCACGAGTCGGACATCGCCGGCAGTGCGCAGGTGGCCGAGGTGCAGCGGGCCGCCGAGGCCGCGGCCGCCGAGTCGCGGCGGACCGCCGAGGAGACCACGCGGGCGGCCGTGCGCGGCGTGGCATCCTCGCTGGTCGCCATCGCGTCCCGGCTGAGCAGGCAGGTCAGCGCGGGAGTCCGCAAGCACGCCGGTGACGAGGCGTACGCATCCCTGGTGACCATCGACCGGCACGGGCAGCAGCTGCTGCTCGCCGCCCAGAGCTATGTGGTGCTCAGCGGCGGCAAGTTGTCCCGCCGCTGGCCGGACTCCTCGGTCACCGACGTGGTGCGGGCCGCCATGGGACATCTGGACCAGTTCGAACGGATCGAGCACGAGGAGTCCGACACCGCGGTGACCGCCCGTGCCGTGGGTCCGGTCATCCACGCACTCGCGCTGCTGCTCGACAACGCCCTGCGGTATTCGCCGCAGACGGCCCGGGTGGAGATCCGTCTGCACGAGGGACATCACGGCATGACCGTGGCCATCGACGACGCCGGACTGGGCATGAGCCTGGAGCAGTTGCGGGCGGCGCGCCGGATTCTGTCGGCGGACCAGCTCAACGACGTCACCCGGCTCGGCGCACAACCGAGCGTCGGATTCCGCGTGGTCGCCGCTCTGGGCCGCGACTACGGGTTCCAGGCCGACGTGGAGGCGCCGAACCACTACCACGGGGTGCGCGCGCTGCTCTTCCTGCCGAACGCGCTGCTGACCACGCTGACCCCGGACACCCCTGTGGCACCAGTGTCACCGGCACCGGCACCGGCACCGGCGGCAAGGCCGGCGGCCACCACCGCGAACGGCCTGGCGGTACGACAGCGCCGCACACACGCGAGTACGACAGGCCCTGCCATCGAGCAGGACGAACACACCCCTGCCCAGCCGGGCCGTCCCGAGGTGGCCGCGGCATGGGCGCGGGGGATCGCCCGGGCGCGCAGCGCTTCGACGCCGACAACAAGTAACGGGGAACGTCCTTCATGACCTACTTCACGTCCACGCACGCCAACGCTCTCGGCTGGCTGCTCGACGCCGAACTCGGCAGCCTCGACGGGGTCAGGTGCGCCGTCCTGATCAGCTCCGACGGTCTGCTGTTCTCCCGGACGGACTCCCTGACGCAGGAGGAGGGCGAGAAGCTGTCCGCCATGGGGTCCGGCTTCCTCGCGATCGCGCGGGAGTACGACAACCACTCGGCCGGCGGCGGCGTCCGCCAGGTGCTGGTCGAACTCGACGCCCACATCTGCCTGATCGGACAGGCCGGCACCAACATGCTGCTGCTGGTGGAGACCTCCGGCCCCGACGCCGACGTCGCCACGATCGCCCAGCAGATGGCGGCGCTCGCCCAGCGCGTCGGCCACGAGATGGCGGTCGCCGACAGGCAGCCGGTGGAGGCCCCACGGACATGAGCGGTCCGCGGCGAGACCCGGACATGATCCGGCCCTACGTCCGTACCGGCGGGCGAGTACGCCCCACACGGACGGACGTACGGCTGGAGACCCTGGTGAAAGCCGCCGGCGTCCCGAACGGCACTCTGCCGCCGGACGCCCGCCGAGTGCTGACCCTGGTCGGCGATGCCCCGGGCGCGCTCGCGGTGGCGGACATCGCCGCGGCCCTGGATCTGCCCCTGTCCACGGTCCGCATCCTCGTCTCCGACCTGCTGGACAGCCGCCATCTGGCCACTCCGGTCGACGTCCGGTCCGGCCGGCCCGACATCAGCATCTTGCAGGAGGTACTGCGTGGGCTCCGCGCCAAGGTATGAACCCGTCCCCACGACCGCCGTGCGCTCGGCGAAGATCGTCGTCGCGGGCGGCTTCGGGGTGGGCAAGACCACCTTCGTCGGTGCCGTCACCGAGGTGGCGCCGCTGCGCATGGAAGAGCCGATCACCGAGGCCAGTGCCGGCGTGGACGATCTGCGCGGCACGCCCCACAAGACCACCACCACCGTCGGGCTGGACTTCGGCCGCGTCCACATCAACGACGACCTCGTGCTCTACGTGTTCGGCACGCCCGGACAGGCCCGGTTCAGATGGCTCTGGGCCAGCCTGACCGAGGGCGCGCTCTGCGCTCTGGTCCTTGTCGACACCCGCACCCTTGAGGCCTCCCACGAAGTGCTCGACCTCGTGGAAGAACTCGGCGTGCCGTACGCGGTCGCGGTCAACCGCTTCGACGGCGCGCCCAGTTACCCGGCCGCGGAGGTCCGCCAGGCCCTCGCCCTGGAGGACGGCATCCTGCTCACCGAATGCGACGCCCGCGACCGCCGCTCAAGCCTCCTCGCCCTGATCGAACTCATCGAGCACCTGGCCACCCGTCATCTGGAGCCCCAGCCGTGACCCCGCCCCGCGCACAGACCGACAAGCCCCTTCCCCCTCCCTTCCCGCTGTACGAGGAGGAGTTCGCCGCCGACCCGCACAGCGCCTACGCGCGCATGCGCACCGACCACGGCCCCCTCGTCCCCGTCGAACTGGCGCCGGACGTGCCCGCGACGCTGGTGATCGGCTACGCCGAAGCCCTGCAGGTCCTCCGTGACGAATACCGCTTCCCCGCCGATCCGCGGGCGTGGCAGCGGACGGTCCCCGACAGCTGCCCGGTCAAACCGATGATGGAGTGGCGCCCCAACGCCATCCGCTCCCAGGGGGCGGAGCACGCCCGCTACCGCGAGGCGAACACCGCCGCCATCGACGCCGTCGACGAGCACAAGTTGCAGGACCTGGTCGAGCGGATCTCCCACCGCGCCGTCGCCGGGTTCCGCCAGGCCGGCCAGGCCGATCTGCTGACCCAGTTCGCCTGGCCGCTGACCTTCCAGGTGCTGAGCGACCTCCTGGGCTGCCCCGACTCCATCGGGCACCGCATCGCCGACGGCATGAACAAGCTCTTCGACGGCGGCGACACCGCCATCCGCGGCAACGAGATCCTCGGCCGGGCGGTGGCCGAACTCGTCGCGCTCAAACGGCACCGCCCCGGGCCCGACATCACCTCACGCCTCATCGCGCACCCCGCCCGGCTCGACGACACGGAGATGAGCCACCAGATCGTCACGCTCTACGGCGCCGGCATCGAGCCCGTGGTCAACCTGATCACGAACACGGTGCTGACGCTGCTGACCGACGCCGACTTCTCCGGAGACGTCCACGCCGGCGACGCCTCCGTCCGGGAGGCCCTGGACTTCGTCCTCTACCGGGACCCTCCGCTGGCGAACTTCTGCTTCGCCTACCCGCCGCACCCGGTCAGTCTCGGCGGATACTTCCTCCCCGCCCACCAGCCGGTCGTCATCTCCATGGCCGGCTGCAACAACGACCCCGCCCTGGGCGACCCGCACAACGCCTCCGGCAACCGGGCCCATCTCGCGTGGAGCGCAGGACCGCACGCCTGCCCCGCCCGCTCCCAGGCCTACCTCATCGCCGAGGGCGCCATCACCCACCTGCTCGACGCGCTGCCCGAGATGGAACTCGCGTGCGCCCCGCGGGAGCTGACCTGGCGCCCGGGTCCTTTCCACCGGGCCCTCGCCCACCTGCCCGTCGTCTTCCCCCGCGTCGACCAGTAAGGACCGCAATGCCTCCCCAGCACTCCGAGCCCGTCGTCCTCGACCCCACCGGCGCCGGCCGGCGCGCCGAGCACGCGCTGCTGCACGCCCACGGATCCACCGCCCTCGTCGACATCCTCGGCGTGACCGCCCACGCCGTCAGCGACCCGGCCCTGCTGAAGGAACTGCTGACCAGTCCCGACGTCTCCAAGGACGGCCGCGCGCACTGGCCGCGCTTCGACGAGGTCGTCCGGACGTGGCCGCTCGCCCTGTGGATCAATGTCGAGAACATGTTCACCGCGGCCGGCGGCGATCACCGCCGACTGCGCCGGATGATCGCACCGGCCTTCGCGGCCCGCCGTATCGCGGCCCTCACCACCATCGTGGAGAGCACCGTCGACGGCATCCTCGACACCCTGGGAACCCGTCCCGCCGGCGAGATCACCGACCTCCGCCAGCAGCTCGCCTACCCGCTCCCCATCACGGTCATCGGCCACCTCCTGGGCCTGCCCTCCGATCAGTTGGACGGCTTCCGGACCATCGTCGACGGAGTCTTCGACACCACCCTCACCGGCGTCCAGGCGGACGACAACAACCGCGCCCTGTACGGGGTCATCACCCAGCTCGTCGCCGCCAAGCGGGCCGCACCCGGCGAGGACCTCATCTCGCACCTGATCGGTGTCCGCGACAGCGAGGGCGACGGCGACGGCCTCACCGAGGCCGAACTGCTGGGCACCATCGTGCTGGTGCTCAGCGCCGGCTACGAGACCACCGTCAACGTCATCGACCAGGCCGTCAGCCTCCTGCTGACCCACCCCGAACAGCGTGCCCTCCTGGCCGCGGGCGACGCCGACTGGAGCGACGCCGTCGAAGAGACACTCCGCCTCGAACCCCCCGTCACCCATGTGCCTCTGCGGTACGCGATCAACCCCATCGACCTGCCGGACGGTACGTCCATCGCGCGGGGCGACGCCATCCTGGCCTCCTTCGGCGCGGCCAACGTCCACCCCGACTGGCACGGCGAGACCGCGGGCGACTACGACATCACCCGCGCGAACAAGGATCACCTCGCCTTCGGCCACGGCATGCACTTCTGCCTGGGCGCGACGCTGGCCCGCCTGGAGATCACCACCGTGCTACGGGCGTTGTTCGACCGGTTCCCCGAGATCGAACTCGCCGTGCCCGCCGCCGAGCTGAAGCCGCTGAACTCCCTCATCAGCAACGGACACCAGGCACTGCCCGTCCGCCTCCGCCCGGCCACGGCGTGAGATACCTTTGCCCATTCCGATAGGGCTCACCGGCGGCGACTCTGCGGGTGGGGGAGAGGAGGGGATCGATTCAATGACTGAGCAGCCTGAGCAGCAGAAGCCGCCTCGAAAAATCCAGAAGCGTACGATCGACGGCAGAGAGCGCATCATCAATTCCGCGGCACGGAAATTCGTGGAGGAGGGCTACAAAGGGGCCAGCCTCAGCGACATCATCCTTGATGCGGATTCCAATAAGAGGTTCTTCTACAATCAGTTCTCCGAGGGGAAAAGAGACGTAGCCAGAGCCATCATGGCGAACACTCTGACCATGAACGGTCTCGTGCCGCAGCGATTGAAAATCCAGGAAATCTACGATATCGGCATGATTTTAGCGTACCGAGTGGCCCGCGAGGATGCCCTCCTCGCCGCCGTGAAGCTTTCGTTCGAGTTCGGCTCCTATGAGGAGTACGGGACTCCGTGGGGCGACTGGGTCGCCTTCAATACCGGCCAGCTTGAGGATGCCCAGCGACAGAAAGAGATCCGGCCGCATGTCGTCCCGGCGGAGCAGGCCCGTCAGCTGTCCGGTTTCTGGTCCGGGCTGGTGCTCACCGCGATTGTCGTCGACGGCGGTCTGCACGAGGTCGAGGCGCACATATCGCGGGGATATCAGAATCTGATGGCCGCGATCGCGGTACCCGAAGTCCTCCCCTTCGTAGACTTCTCGGTGGACCGCGGCGAGAAGCTCTACGTAAGTTTCCTGGAAAGCCAGGCACAGAAGGAGTCCGCCGAGGAGTGAGTCAGAATCCCCGCCGTACCCCGCCGTCCACCGACAGCATCACCCCGGTGATGTACGAAGCCGCCGGTGACAGCATGAACGCGCCCGCGCGGCCGAACTCCTCAGGGGCTCCGTAGCGGCGGAGCGGGATGGCGGACTCGTTGGCGGCGCGCTTCGCGGCGGGGTCGGGGGCGAGGCCGTCGAGGTCGCGCATGCGGTCCGTGCCGATGCGGCCGGGGAGCAGGCCGAAGACGCGGATCCCGCGGGGGCCCAGTTCGTCCGCGAGGGACTTGGCGAAGCCGGCGAGTCCGGGGCGCAGGCCGTTGGAGATGGTCATGCCGGGGGTCGGTTCGTGTGCCGTGACGGAGAGGACGAGGCCGATCGCGCCGCCCTCCCTGAGTTCCGTGGCGGCTGCGCGGGCGAGGCGTACCGCGCCGAGGAACACCGACTCGAAGGCCTCCTGCCACTGTTCGTCGGTGTTGTCGGCGACATTGCCCGCGGGCGGCCCGCCGACGCTGACGAGGATGCCGTCGAACGCGCCGAACAACTCCCGTGCGGTGGCGATCAGTTGCCGCGGTGCCCGCGGGTCGGCGTTGTCGATGCCGACCCCGGCGGCGTTCGGGCCCAGTTCGGCCGCCGCCTCGACGGCGCGCTTCTCGTCGCGGCCGGTGACGACCACCTTGGCGCCGTCGGCGATCAGTTCACGGGCGACGGCGTGGCCGAGGCCGCGCGTGCCACCGGTGACGACGTACACCCTGTCCTTCAGTCCGAGATCCATGAGTGCGGTCCCTTTCCGTGTGACTGGCGGGCGAGGGTCGTGGCGACGACCGAATCCACCTGTGCCGCCAGCTTGATGTCGTCCTGTTCCGTCCAGGCCCACGCGACATGTCCGTCGGGGCGGATCAGCGCGGCGCGTACGTCCTCCCAGGCGTCCCGGGTCCGGTCGGGCGCGCCGCCGTGCACGGTGATCCGCTGCTCGGCGCGGTCGGCGAGCGCGCCGTCGGCCGTGAGGTCCAGCAGGAGGTACGCGTCCGCCCGCAGCGCGCCGAACAGGGTGCTGTCCGTGCCGGGGAGGGCGAGATCGGGGGCGCGGGTGCCGGTCACCGGGTGGGCAGCGGGGTCGGTGCTCGGGTAGGCGACGTCGAGCGCGGTGAGGCGGCCGGCCAGTACGTCGCTGAACTCCCTTGATGCCGGGACCATTCGGCTCAGCAGGTCGCGCAGGGCGAGTCCCTCGGGCGTGAACGCGTGGAACAGGTAGGTCTGCGCGCGGCTGTGCTCCATCAGCTGCTCGCCGACCGGGTGGCGGTCGGTGTGGTAGGTGTCCAGCAGTCCGTCCGAGGCCCAGCCGTCGATGGTCGCGGCGAGTTTCCAGCCGAGGTTGAAGGCGTCCTGGAAGCCGACGTTCATCCCGACGCCGCCGGTGGGGTAGTGCTGGTGGGCGGCGTCGCCGGCGAGTACGACGCGGCCACGCCGGTAGTGGGTGGCGAGGCGGGTGGCATTGCCGTAGCGGGAGAGCCAGGACGGGTCGCGCAAGCCGAAGTCGTCGCCGGCGATGTCGACGACCTTCTGCCGCAGTTCGTCCATGGTGAGGTCGCCGGGCCACTCGGTGGTCGCGCTGTCGGGGCTGGTGCCGGCGATGCGCCAACGGTTGTCGGGCAGCGGCACGATCATCAGGCCGCCGCGCTCGGTGAAGCGGTTGAAGCCGGGTGCCGGCGGGTTGTCGAAGAGGACGTCACCGAGCCAGCCGAGGTAGCGGGAGTCCGTGCCGGGGAACTCGATGCCCGCCGCCTCGCGCACGGTGCTCCGGGTGCCGTCGCAGCCCGCGAGGTATTCGGTCCGGATCTCGTACGGCCCCTGCGGTCCTTCCACTTGGACGGTCACCGAGTCCGGGTGCTCGGTGAGGCCCGTGACGCGGTGGCCGCGCCGGATGCTCGCGCCGAGCCCGAGGGCGTACTCCTCGAAGAGCGCCTCGGTGCGGGCCTGGGGGATGAAGAGCGTGTAGGGGAAGGGGGTGTCGAGGACGGAGAAGTCGAGCCGGTTGGCGAGGTTGGCGAAGTGGCCGGTGGAGATCTTCAGGCTCTCGTCGAGGAAGCGCTGATGGATCCCGCGTGAGGCCAGTACCTCGATGCCGCGCGGGTGCACGGTGAGCGCCTTGGAGCGCTGGTCGATGTCGGTGCGCGTTTCCAGGACGGTGACGGAGATGTCGTTCAGCCGCAGTTCGGCGGCGAGCCAGAGCCCGACGGGTCCGCCTCCGGCGATGACGACCTGCTGTGTTTCCACGGGACCACCCACTTCTTGGTCGCTGACCAATGCTTGTGAGTGCAGTAAACTAGGTCGGTGACCAATAGGCAACAGGGCGACCGACTCGATCCGGCCATCGTGATTCGCGCGGGACTGGACCTCCTGGACGAGAAGGGCCTCGACGCGGTGTCCACGCGCGCGGTCGCCGACCGGCTCGGCGTGCGGATCAACACCGTGCAGTGGCATGTGAAGACCAAGGCCCGGATGCTCGACCTGATGGCGGACGCCGTACTCGGCGAGATCCCGCTGACCGACCTGCCGGCCGAACCCGCCGAACGGGCCCGCGAGTTGGCCCGGCGCTTCCGGCGCGGCCTGCTGTCCCACCGCGACGGCGCGGCCCTGGTGGTCGGCACCTACCCCGCCGAACCGGGCACCCTGGCCTTCGCGGAAGCGCTGGTGGAGGCGCTGCTCGCGTGCGGCCTGGGCGACCGCGAGGCGGCCTGGACCTCGTGGGCGGTCATCTACTTCGCCCTGGGTCTCACTCAGGAGGAACAGGCCGTCGACCACCGTCCGCTGGGCGACATCCTGGCCCGCGCGATCTCCCGGACGACCCACCCCGCACTGCACCGCGTGGCCGGGCATCTCGCGCCGGGGTCCTTCGACGAGCGGTTCGAGTTCGGGGTGGCGGCGATCCTCGCGGGGCGGTGAGGGGCGCTCGCGCCGATTCTTCGAAACATTCGCTCGAAACATTCGAGTACGGGCCCGGTCGGCTGGGTGAGCTGCTGATTGTCAGTGATCTCACCTGCCCATACGTCAGCGAATATTTCGTACCCAGCACCGAAACCATTGACAGTTGACAGGGACGTACCAACACTGTCGCGGCATGGAGAACACACCCGCACGCACGACAAAACGCTTACGGCTGTCCATCAGCGGTGCCTGCACCCTGCTGCTCGCCCTCCTCGCGGCGATGACCCTGCCCGGCACCGCCAGTGCCGCCACCGTGATCACCACGAACCAGACCGGCACCAACAACGGCTACTACTACTCGTTCTGGACCGACTCCCAGAGCACGGTCTCCATGACCCTCAACTCCGGGGGCAACTACAGCACCACCTGGAAGAACACCGGCAACTTCGTGGCGGGCAAGGGCTGGAGCACCGGCGCCCGCCGGACCGTGACGTACTCGGGCAGCTTCAACCCGTCCGGCAACGGCTACCTGTCGCTCTACGGATGGACGTCGAACCCGCTCGTCGAGTACTACATCGTCGACAACTGGGGCACCTACCGGCCCACGGGCACGTACAAGGGCACCGTCACCAGTGACGGCGGCACCTACGACATCTACAAGACCACGCGGTACAACGCCCCCTCGGTGGAGGGCACGAAGACCTTCGACCAGTACTGGAGCGTCCGGCAGACCAAGCGCACCGGCGGCACCATCACCACCGGCAACCACTTCGACGCCTGGGCCCGCGCCGGAATGCCGCTGGGCAGCTTCAGCTACTACATGATCCTCGCGACCGAGGGCTACCAGAGCAGCGGGAACTCCAACATCACGGTGGGCTGAACCGGTTCGGGAGGACACCTCGCATGAAGTCCGCACCGCACGTCTCGTCACGATCCCGGGTGGCCACGCCGGTCACCAGGCTCGCCGTCGCCGCCCTGGTCGCCGCGGGCACCCTCGCCGTCGGCGTCAACACCCCCGCGCGGGCCGCCACTTGCGGCGGCTACGTCGGGCTCACCTTCGACGACGGCCCGTCCGGCAACACCCCCGCCCTCCTCAACGCGCTGAAGCAGAACGGGCTTCGGGCCACGACGTTCAACGAGGGCCAGTACGCGGCCACTTACCCCGCACAGGTCAGAGCCGAGGTCGCCGCCGGCATGTGGGTCGGCAACCACAGCTACACCCACCCGCACCTCACCCAGCAGACCCAGGCGACGATCGACTCGGAGATCTACCGCACCCAGCAGGCCATCGCGGCCGCGGGCGGCGGCACGCCCAGACTCTTCCGCCCGCCGTACGGCGAGACCAACGCGACGGTGAAGGCCGTAGCGGCCAAGTACGGTCTGACGGAGATCATTTGGGACGTCGACTCGCAGGACTGGAACGGCGCGAGCACCGACGCGATCGTCGCCGCGGCCGGCCGCCTCACCGCCGGCCAGATCATCCTGATGCACGACTGGCCGCCCAACACGGTCGCGGCGATCCCCCGCATCGCCCAGGGCCTGACCGCCCGCGGCCTGTGCGCCGGAATGATCTCCCCGCAGACCGGCCGCGCCGTCGCTCCCTGACAGGGGCGCCAACGGGGGTACCCCGCCTATGAGTTGAGCCCGGGCAGCGTGATCCCGGCCTCCGCCAGCAACCGTCGCTCCCCGACCGTGAACGTCGGCCCGTCGAGCTGTGGCCGTAGCGGTCCGGGCAGCGCGGCCGTGATGACGCCAGGCCGGAGGAGGGCGGTGCCGGGGGACTTGAGGGTCAGGACCTCCGTCATCGCCGTCGCCACGTGGTACGAGCCTGTCGCGGTGTGGGAGAGGCGGCTGACGTAGCGCTGGAGGAGGCGGTCGGCCGGGCCGGCGTTCTTGCCTGTTGTGGTCGTGTAGTGGATGTCCTGGCCCACGGCGAGGCTCCAGGCGAGTTCGACGGGGGCGGCGATGGCCCGCTGGGCCGCGCGGGACAGGCCCCTGCCGAGGCCCAGGGAGGACAGTCGGTTGCGCAGGGCCACGGCGCCCAGGGCCGCCACCGACATGCCGTGGCCGTAGACCGGGTTGAACGCGGCGACCGAGTCGCCGAGGGCGATCAGGCCCTCGGGCCAGGACTTGAGGCGTTCGTAGTAGTGGCGGCGGTTGACCGTGCTGTGGGTCATGACGACGTCGGTCAGCGGTTCCGCGTGCGCCAGGAGGTCGGCGACGAGCGGGTGGCGGAGGGTGCGGGCGTAGTTCTCGAACTCGGCCGCGTCGCGCGAGGGTTGGCCGCCCGGGGTGCCCATCAGGCTGACGTGCCAGCGGCCGTCCTCGATCGGGACGATGCCGCCCGCGCGGCCGGGTTCGCCGCTCCGGGGGTCGGCCTGGACGCTGATCAGGGGCCAGTTCCGGGTGGAGACGGGGGCTCGGTAGATACGGCTGGCGTAGGCCATGCCGGAGTCGATGCGGGCCTCGGCCGGGGCGGGGACGCCCAGTTCGGCCAGCCAGCGCGGAGTGCGGGCCGCCTTTCCGGAGGCGTCGACGACCAGGTCCG
Source organism: Streptomyces sp. NPDC050548 (assembly GCF_044457385.1). NCBI lineage: Bacteria > Bacillati > Actinomycetota > Actinomycetes > Kitasatosporales > Streptomycetaceae > Streptomyces > Streptomyces sp. NPDC050548. The sequence continues at coordinate 323,806 of NZ_JBITGV010000001.1, read as the reverse complement.
CGGTGAGTTCGCTCTCGGTGCCGTCGGCCGCGCTCAGCCGTACCCCGGTGACCCGGCGCGAACTCCCCAGCAGGGCCGTGACCGTGGTGTGCGCACGTACATGGATGCGCGGGTCCTTCAGCACGTGCCGGCGTACGACGGAGTCGGTGAGGTCCCGGCTCGCGGCGATGAGGTAGTGGCTGTCCCGCTTCCAGCGGCGGTACCAGCCCGCGGGGGAGAAGAGCACCATGTTGGTCGTCATGGGTACGCGGTTGGCGCCCGCGGCGAGCAGTTCGGCGATCGAGCCGGGCAGCAGTTCGTCGATCGCGTCCGCTCCGCCGGACAACAGCACGTGGAAATGGGCCGCTTGGGGCACGCCCGGGCGTGACTCGGGGCCCTCCGGCAGCTCGTGCGCCTCGATGATCTCGACGCTGTCCACATGGTCCCGGACGGCGGCTGCGGCGAGCATCCCGGCGAGACTGCCTCCGACGACCACGGCACGGGTGGACGTCCGGGACAACTGGGGCAGCCGCTGCGGCGATTCACTCATGAAGGGAAGATAACAAGCCCAATTCGCCCGCCACAGAGGGCAGTTGGCCACCTGGTCCGGCTCTCGCGTCACGCGCCGTCGAGCAGCGAGGCGAGTCCTCGGTCGAGGGACGGCTCCAGGGCCTCCCGGCCCGGTTCGGTCACCCGGTAGGTGCGGCGCAGGAAGTGGTGCAGGGCGACCGTGTCGAAGCGGATCATCGCGATGCCCTCCGCCGAGTGGAACTCGACCGCCGTGTGGGCGGGGCCGTACGGCCTGATGTGCACGTTGCCCATTCCGGCGGGGGTGTCGAGACCCTCCTCAAGGAGTGCCCGCGCGAAGGTCCAGGTCACCTTCTTGCCGTCGAGCGATATCCAGGCGGGGAAGAGGAGTTGGACGGCGAAGGGGTCGCCGGAGGAGTAGCGGAGCGTGACCGTCACGGCCAACTCCTGGTCGTCGTCGGCGAGCAGGCGGGCACCGGTGGGCTGTTCCAGGGTGATGGGGCTCATGGTCGGTCTCCGATTCGGGCGGGGCGGCGGCCGTTGTGCCGACGCACCCTGCTTGATCACGCGGAGAGGCCTTTGATTACGCCATCGCGCAAAGTGATTTATGTGACCTGTGTCACCTTGGGTGACGGCTGCAACTTTAATTGAAAGTTTCGCCATCTAGGGTACGAACCCCTGTCCCCGCCCCACTGGCAACTGGAGCGTTGCTGCCATGAACGACGGCCCCACCGCCGCATACGCCCGGATCTACGAGGAGCAGCAGCCGCGCCTCGTCGCCTACGCCCGCTCGCTCACCCGTAACACCTGGGTCGCCGAAGACCTCGTCGCCGAGGCGCACTTCAGGGTGTGGCGCAGGCTGTCCGCCGGGCACGAGATCGACAACGTACCGGCGTACCTCATGACCACGGTGAAGCATCTCGCGAGCGCGGCGGGGAGCGCGGCACGCGAGACGCCGCTCGATCCGCAGGTCGGCGAACGGGTCGGCGAGCGGGTCGGTGCCGATCCCGGGCAGCTCCACGGGGACGATCCGGCCGAGCAGGTGTCTTCAACTGACCTGCTGGTGAGGGTACTTGAGCAGTTGCCGGAGCGCTGGGTGAAGGCGCTGTGGCTGGCCGAGGCGGAAGGGCTGCCGCTGGCGGCGATCGGACCCCAGCTCGGCACCAAGCAGGGGGCCACGGCCGTACTGCTGCACCGCGCGCGGGAGGGCATGCGGCAGGCGTTCCTGCGGGCGCAGACCGGTGCTCCGGACGATCCGGCGTGCCAGGTGCACTGGGCCCGGATGCCCGCGTATGTGCGCGGCGGCGCCACCGAGCGGCAGTCCGAACGGCTCCTCGGCCATGTCGACGCGTGCGACGACTGCCGGGCCCGGCTCGCGGCCCTGATGCGCGCCAACGACCGGCTGCCCGCGCTCGTGGCACCGGCCCTGCTGGTGTTCGCGCTCGGCGGCGCGGGGAAGTTCCTGCTGGCCTTCGGCGCGGGATCCGCGGGCGCGGTCACCGCGGCGAGCGCGCACGGCGGACTGCTGCACGGCGTACGGCACGCGGCGGTCGGCGCCTCCAAGACCCAGGTGGGGGCGGCGGTCGGCGCGGCCGTCGCGGGCGCCGTCGCGGTGATCGTCGTCCTCGGCGGCGGCGACTCCGCCGAGGTCCCGGTGGCGAAGGGCCCGGTGGCCGAAGTCCCGGTCACCCAGGCGCCGGTGGCATCGCAGCCGGGGGCGGGGAAGCCCACGAAGACGCCGGGCGGCGGCGGTTCGACCGTGTCGGCACCGGACGGGTCCGCGACCGCCGTACCTCCGGCCGTACTTGGCGACAGCGGACCCGGGACGGTCGCGATACCCGTGGGCGACAGCAGCCCGACACCTGCTCCTACGGCCCCGGTCGAGACGCCGACTCCCACGCCCACTCCCGAGCCCACACCGCCGGTGACTCCGGAGCCGACACCGACTCCGACGCCACCGGCTCCCACGGATCCGGAGCCGACGCCCACGGAGCCGACGCCCACGTACCCGGCTCCGAGCGATCCCGTGAAGGAGCCCCCGGAGCCCACGACCCCGTCCGAACCGTCACCCGAACCCTCCGTCGTGACCCCGACTCCCGCCGAACCCACGCCTGTTGAGACCCCGGGCGGCGGCGGCCGTCCCTGTGGCCGGATGGCCGAGGTGGATCAGCCGATCGCGTAGGCGCGGTAGACCGTCTCCGTCGACGTGCCACCGGCGGAGTCGGTCACCTGCGAGCGCAGGGCGACCGCGCCGGACGCCGGGTTGTGCACGGCGGCCTTCCAGGAGGAACCGGAGCGGGTGACGGACACGGCCTTCCAGGTCGTACCGCCGTCCGAAGACGCCCAGACCTTCAGGGACTTGACCGTCGACTTGGTGAACTTGACGTCGGGGCCCTGGGATCCGCGGCCCGCGCTGACGGTGACCGACGTGATGCTGCTCGGTTTCGCCCGGTTGCGGCTGTCGAGACCGGCCGGCAGGAAGCGGGTCATGAAGACGGGGGCGACCACCGACTTGGCCGGGTCCGCCTTGAACCGCCAGTCGAGGGTCACGCGCGAGGACAGCATGCCGGACGGGAAGGTGATGCCCGGACGGTAGCGGTGGGCGTCGACGGTCAGCCGGTAGGTGCCGGCCGAGGTGATGCGGGCGGCGAAGGCGTCGCTGGAGTTGCCCCAGTTGGTCAGGGTCTGCTTCTTGACGGTGGTGCTCCCCTTGGACAGGACCACCGTCTCTTTCGTCGGGTCGGAGCCCCAGACGCCCACGTCGGGGTCGCCGATCAGCGCGTCCGGGATGAAGTTCACGGACTTCTGCCAGACCATCGGCAGGTAGTGCATGGGCCCCCATGCGGCACGCCCGAAGGACTGGGTGAAGCTCTGCCCGGCCTTCAGCGTCCTGGTCGCCGGGAAACCGCCGCTGACGACATCGCCGTTGTTCGCGATCACGTCGCCGCGCGGCTGCCAGGTCCCGGGCGTCACATGGACCGTGGTGCTGAACGGCGCGCTGTCGTCGCGGACTTCGGAGTACAGGTCGGTCGTGCAGTCGTCGGTCTTGGGCGCGGCCTGGAGGGCGGTGTCGGTCTGGGTGCCCATCTGCGTCCCGGCGCGCACCGAGAACCGCAGCGTCGCCAGCTGCGACCGCTTGAACGAACCGCCGGGTGCGGCCGGGATACCGGTCGTCTTCTTGACCGCGACGTAACTGTCGTTGCCCGACCACTGCGCCAGGTACCCGAACTGGAGCAGCTTGGAGGAGTTGGGGATGGCGTAGAGGGCCCCCGCGTCGTTCCAGCCGCCCGCGCTGTACGCGGAGGGCATGTCCAGGTTGGCGGCACACACCTGCGCGCTGATCCGGGCCGGCCCGGTCACATCGGCCGGGGTGTCCAGCGACACCTTCACGGCCTTGCCCTTGCGGGCGTCCAGCGTCACGGACTTGGCGCCCGACACCGACACGACCGTCGCGCCGATGGTGTCGGTGCCCAGACCGTCCGTGGCGCTCTCGTAGATGTCGGTCATCGCGAGGTACTTGCCCGCGGGCAGGCTGAGCTTCTTGCCGGACTTGACGGTGCGTCGCTCACCCGACGACGCGTTGACGACGACCACCGTCGTCGCCACCTTCGCGCCGTGCCGCCCCAGCGTGGTGACGGTCAGCGAGCCCGACGCCGCCTGCGCGGAAGCGGCGGGAACGACCAGTGGCGCGAGCATGGCCACCCCGACGAAAGCGAACGGTATGCGTCTTGTACGTCCGACACGACCCGCGCCCATGACTACCCCCAAGATCCGGACTCCCCAAAGCCGACTCATAGTAGCCAGGTGCCTCACCCCCCGCTCCTGACCCCCCGGCAAGCCTCCGCGTACGCCCTCACCAGCGGCCGGCCGCCGTTCTCGCGCCGCCACGCGAGGGCGTACCGGCTCGGCGAAACGCCGTGCACCGGACGGGTGGTGACACCGCCGAGGGTGATCAGATGCGCGTTGCCCGCGGCCACCAGGCAGATGCCCAGACCGGCGACCAGCGCCTCGTACGTCTCCTCCGTGCTCGCGATCTCCGCCCCGATGCGCGGGGGACGGCCACCGCGTTCGGCGAGGGCGAGCCAGTGGTCGCGCAGCGGGCCCGCGTCGGGCGGCAGGGCGAGGAACGGCTCGTCGACGAGGTCCGCGAAGTCGACCTCGGCGCGGGCGGCCAGCGGATGCGAGTCCGGGAACGCGACCAGGCGCGGCTCCTCGGCGACCACCGTCCAGTCGTGGCGCTCCGCGTCGGGCAGCGGCAGCCAGACGAACGCCACATCCGTGACGCCGTCCGCGAGGCCCGCCGTCGGATCGTCCCAACCGACCTGGCGCAGCCGCACGTCGGCCTCCGGACACGCGGCCGTGAACCGGGAGCGGATCGCGGGCAGCAGACCGCCCCGGCCGGGGCTGGTGCTCATACCGACCACCAGGGTGCTGCGTCGGGCCGCGCTGACCTCCGCCAGCGCGGACGCGCCCTCCGCCCAGAGGGCCAACACCCGCTCGGCGTACGGCAGTAGGGCCGTCCCGGCGGCGGTGAGTGTCACGCCCTGCCGGTCGCGGCGGAACAGTTCGGCACCCAACTGCCGCTCCAGCGCCCGGATCTGCTTGCTCAGCGCGGGCTGCGACACGTAGAGCTTCTCGGCCGCGCGCGTGAAGTGCAGTTCCTCGGCGACCGCGACGAAGTAGCGCAGGTCCCGCACATGGACGTCCCTCGTCATAGCCATCGGTTATGAGCTTAGGTCTTGGACGCGTCGCAGGGGGCGGGAGCAGGCTGGTCCGCAGATGACAACACGGATCTCGAACGGATCTCAAGGGGAGACGTCATGAACAAGGTGTGGCTCGTGACCGGCGCCAGCAGCGGGTTCGGGCGGGCGATCGTCGAGGCCGCGCTCGCCGCCGGTGACGTGGTGGTCGGCGCGGCCCGGCGGACCGAGGCACTGGACGACCTGGTGGCCGCCCACCCCGACCAGTTGGAGGCGCTGCGCCTGGACGTCACCGACACGGGGGCGGCGGAGGCGGCCGTACGGGACGTGGTGGCACGGCACGGGCGGATCGACGTCCTCGTCAACAACGCCGGCCGTACCCACGTCGGGGCCTTCGAGGAGACCACCGAGCAGGAACTGCGGGACCTGTTCGACCTGCATGTCTTCGGTCCTGCCGCGCTCGCGCGCGCGGTGCTGCCGTCCATGCGGGAACGGCGCTCGGGGGCGATCGTGCAGATGAGCAGCATGGGCGGGCAGATGTCCTTCGCGGGCTTCTCGGCGTACAGCGGAACGAAGTTCGCGCTGGAGGGACTGTCCGAGGCGCTCGCCGACGAGGTCGCCGAGTTCGGCATCAAGGTCCTGATCGTCGAACCGGGCGCCTTCCGGACCGCCCTCTTCGACACCGGCCGGGCCGGGGTCAGCGCCGACAGCGGTGTGTACACCAAGGTCACCGAGACCCGCGGCTTCGTCTCCGGCGGCGACGGTGCCCAGGCCGGCGACCCCGCGAAGGCCGCGGCCCTCATCCTCGCCGCCCTCGACACCGAGGACACCCCGCTGCGCCTGCCCCTGGGCGACGACGCCGTCGAAGCCGTCCTCGGCCACCTCGACCAGGTGCGCGGCGACATCGCGGCGTGGGAGAAGCGGACGCGGGCTACGGGGTTCGACGCCTGACGGAGAGCCACCTCGGACGCCAACTGACTCTCCCCGTCAGGTCAGTTGGCCGTCACGAGCGCACATCGAGTTCGGCGAGCGCGGCGCCCTTGCCGCCGCGCACGGTGACGCGGACGTACCGGGCGGGCGTTCCGTTCGGGGTGTGCCACGCGCGCCCGTCCGTCGAGACCTCGACCGTGTACGACCCCGGGCGCTTCGTCCACGTGGGCCGGGCCGTCCCGACCCGCACCGGGCGGCCCAGGTCGGTGGTGAGGGAGGCGCGGTCGGTGGCCGGGGACCAGGTGGTCGCGGGGCTGCCGTCCACGGCGGCCTCCGGGTAGCGGCCGGACTCCGAGGAGGTCGCCGTCGCGGGGCGGCAGCGGGCCAGATCGGTGGTGGGGGTGAGGTCGGGCCGCCGGGTCTTCAGGGTGACCGTGCCGGAGAGGGTGCGGCGGCCCTCGGGGGTGTCCAGCACGAAGGGCGCCCCGGAGCGCAGCCGTACGGTCGTCGTCTTCGCGCCGATCGCGATGTCGTACGTACGACCGCGCCAGCGCAGGCCCGACAGGCGTACCCCGTCCGAGAGTTGGGGCGGGAGGCTCGGGTCGAGGTGGAGGGTGTCGGGGCGCAGGCGGAGGCCGGTCAGGCCGTGGGTGAAGATCTGGAGATAGCCGCCCTTGCCGGTGAGGAAGTCCTGCGCGGGGGAGCCGGCGAGGGGGTCGGAGGCGCCCGCCTTGTCGCCGCGCGACTCCGAGAAGAGGGCGAACGGGCCGCGGGCGAAGGGCTGGTAGGCCCGCCGGAGGTAGGTGTACGCGGCGCAGCCGGGCTCGCCGACGGCCGCCGCGTCGATCGCGTGGACGGCGTCGGTCATGGCGGGGCCGTCCGGGTCGGTGCGCTGGGCGTAGTGGTCGAGGGTGGCGGCTCCGGCACCGGCCGGCATGGGCCACTCCAGCGGGTAGATCAGCAGCACGGTGTCGGCCTGCTTGATCTGCGAGCCGTTGTAGCCGTCGTACTGGAGGAAGATCTTGCGCTTCGGGTCGTACGGGATGCGGAGGTGGTTCGCGATGGTGAGCCAGTCGGCGGGGGCGGGCCGGCCCAGGGTGTGGGCCGCTTCGGTGGCGGCGCGGAGGGCGGTGGCGGCGACGGCGTTGGTGTAGACGGCGTCGTTCACGCCGTTGCTGTACTCGTCGGGGCCTGCCACCTCCTTGATGGAGTAGGAGCCGTCGGTGTTCTTGGTGACCCGTGAAGTCCAGTACTGGGCAAGGCCGTTGAGGAGGGGCCAGCCTTCCGTGCGGAGCCAGGTGCGGTCGCCGGTGGCGAGGTAGTACTGGCGGGCGGTGAGGGCGATGTCGCCCTGGAGGTGGTTCTGGGTGAGGCAGTGCGGGGGCTGCCAGCTCTGGCACTCGTTCCAGAGCAGACCGTGGCTCGCGCTGGTCCACGGGAAGAACAGGCCCTTCACCGCGGTCTTCGCGGCGTTCTCGGCGGCGGCCGTGCGGGTGCGGTAGCGGTAGTCGAGGACCGGGCGGGCGAGGTCGGGGTGGGTGGTGAGCAGGGACGGGAACATCCAGGTCTCGGCGTCCCAGAAGACCATGCCCGCGTAGTTGTCACTGGTCAGACCGGCGGGCGCGATGCTGTTCCGGGCGCCGGGGCGCAGCGCGGACAGCAGCCCGTACTGGGCGGAACGGGCCCAGAGTTGCAGATCCGGATGGCCGGGCACCTCGATGTCCGACGACCACAGCGCCCGCCACGCGGCGCTGTGCGCGGCGAGCAGCGCGTCCCACCCGCGCCGCGCGGCCCGCCCGGCGGCGTCCTGGGCGGCGGCCCGGGGATCGCGGGAGGTGAGGGAGGTGTCGACGCCGACGTACTTGGTCGCGGTGTAGGTACGACCGGAGCGGACGGGCAGCACGGCCGTCTGACTGGCACTCAACTTCCCTTCCCGGGCCGCGTGTTGACGCCGTCCGGGCGCGTCCAGCACGGAGGCCAGCGCGCCGTCGACCCCGGTCCCGTCCGTGCGGAACGCGACGCCGATGGTGTGCGCGCCCGTCGGTCCGCCGGTCGTCTGCGTGACCCGGCGGGCGCCGCGGCCGTCGAGGCGGTCGGTGAGGGTGAGTTCGCCGTCCCAGTGCGGAGTCACGCGCAGGTGCACCGCGCCGGTGTGCTCGCTGTCGCGGGAGGTGAGGACGTCGTAGACCAGGTCGGTGCGGCGGCCGTCCTTCGTCGTCCAGGTGAGGGACGTACGGACGTAGCCGCAGCGGAGGCCGAGGGTCTGGCGGTACCCGGTGATCCGGCTGCCGCCGCCGTACGTCTCGGCGCCCGCCGTCACATCGAGGCCGGTCCAGGTCGGGAGGGCGGCGAGGGCCTCGCGGCCCGCGGTGTTCGCGGGGCCCCGGGCATAGAGGCCGGAGACGAACGCGCCGTCGTAGCGCGGGGTGTAGAGCGGCCAGCCGGTCTTCTCGCCGGACGCCGCGTAGCCCGCGCCGACGGGCGGGACCCGAGTGCCGAGATAGCCGTTGCCGACGTACGGGTGATAGGTGTCGGCCGGGTCGATCCGGGTGGCCGAGGGCGCCCAGCCGGACGCCCCGCAGTCGTCGCGGGGGCCGGGCGCGGCCGAGGCCGGGGTCAGGGGGAGGAGCAGAGCGGCGGCGAGGAGCGGGAGCAGCAGACGGGGTGGCTTGGTCACCGTTCGACGATGGGGTGCAGGGGGGGACGGGGGCGGGAAGCGCGCGGGGGATTACCACGTACGGAGCGCACCGGGCCCTGAGCCTGTCCGAGCCCTGGTACGGCTTCGGCGCCCAACTGCGCGCCCCGCAGCCTTCGCGGGGCGAGGGATGGACGCGGCCGACGCCAGGGTCAGGGGGGAGCAGCAGACGGGGTCGCTTGGTCACCGTTCGACGATGGAGTGCACGGCGGGACGGGGCGGGAAGCGCGGGGGATTACCACGTACGGAGCGCACACGCCCGGAACGCATCCGGCCCGAGCCCGCCAGGCCCCGACCTCGCCTTGCCCGAGCCCGCCCTACCTCTGGTACGGCAGTGGCTCGGTGACCCAGCCCGCTGTCAGGACGAGGCGTGACTCGCGGTGTACGGCCAGGAAGCCGAAGGGGCGGTCGAAGCGGGCCGTGACGACCGTGGTCGTGCAGCGGAGGTCGGGCCGGGCACCGCCGGGGGCGGGGGCGATCGCCGTCACCGCTCCCGCGCGGAAGCCGAGCGCGCCGAACTGTGCCACCGCCGACTGCTCGGCCTTGCCGACGGCCAGCGGGTCGGGGCTGATACCGGGGAAGTGGCCGTCGCCCGTGTCCATGGCAGTGGTGAGCCCGAACAGGCCGTGCCGGTCGAGGAGATCGTGTCGCGCGCTCATGTCGTACGCCACCGTTGTCACGGACAGCTCCGGCGGCTGCGGTGTGGGGCAACGCCGTTGCTCGATGCGCAGGCCCGGTCCCACGTCGCCGTAGGGGAGTTGGCCGCTGGGCACGACCGGGATCCGGCCAGCCAGGGCGGCCACGCCCGTGACCAGCACCTGACCCGGGGTCAACCGCTGTTCGCCGAGCAGGAGATGGACGTCGATGCCGTTGTCGCCGGGGACCTTCAGCTCGGTGACGTAGCCGTGCGGGCCGCTTGCCACACCGGCCCGGTCGAGGCGGACGCCGGTGCGGCGCAGGCCCGTCAGCCGCCGCCCCTGCCAGGGCCCGGCGTCCGGGCTGAGCATCAACTCCTCGAAGGGTCGCGCCCATTCGGTGCGCAGCGCGAGCGCGCTCGCCAGCACCATCACCACGTCCGCGTCCAGGGCGAGGGGCATCCGCTCGATCAGCCCGTCCGTCCGCTCGGCCGCCCACGCGTCCAACGCCCGCTGCCCGGCCGGGAGATCGTCGGTGAGCACTCCGTGCGTGGCCGCGGGCAGCCCGGCCCGCCACTCCTCGCGCAGCGCCAAGTCGTGCCTGGTCCACAGTCCGAGCGCGGAGCACAGACCGGGCATCGAGCCCATCGCGGCCAGCAACTCCCGTGCGGCGACGGCGGCTTGGTCGGCGGGCAGGCCCACCGCGTCCGCGAGTTCCGCCCGTGCCGCGCCCCACGCCCCGTCGGCGAGGAGGGCCAGCAGTGGCCACACCCCGGCCGCCGAGAACACCGTGCCCCCGCAGGCGGCCCCGGCCCAGCGCGCGGTGAGCGCGTTCACCGCCCGGACCGTCGTCTTCGAAACCCGCATTCCGCCCCCGGTCACCGCGTGCTTAACATGCGCGAGTCGTACGTCAGTTCCGCGTCTGAAGATCTCCGGCTCCGCAGTGAAGCCCGTCCGCCGAAGATCCCCCGCCTGAACCAGGAGCACGGTACCCGTGTCCATACCCCCGCCGCCGGACCCCGAAGGCCCCCAGGACCAGCCTCCGGGCCCGGCTCCTCTCCCCCAGGCGCCCGCCACCCCGTACAACCCGTACGCCCCGCCGCCCGAGGACGCCCCCGGGACGGCACAGCCCCAACCCCCTTACGGGGCACAGCCGCAGAGCCCGTACGCGCCGCCGCAGACCCCGTACACCCCGTACCCCCAAGGTCCCCCGTCCCCCTACACCCCCTACGGGCCCCAGCCCTACCAGACCTGGTCCCAGGGCTACAGCCCGTACAACCACCCCGCGCCCCTCAACGGCATGTCCGTCGCCGCCCTGGTGCTCGGCATCCTCTGCTGCGTCCCGGGCGTCGGACTGGTCCTCGGGCTGATCGGGCTGAACCAGACGAAGAAGCGGGGCGAGCGCGGCCGGGGCATGGCGGTGGGCGGCATCGTGCTGTCGTCGTTCGGGCTGGTGCTGTGGACGCTCGGGGTGGCCGGCGCGGCGACCGGCCTCTTCGACGACGTCGAGGCCGGCGGGAGCAACAGCGCGAGCGCCTCTCCCGGGAAGGGCCAGTGCTTCGACGCGCCCAGCGGTTCGCTGGAGGGCATGGCGTACGACTTCGACGTGGTGTCCTGCGCGGGCGAGCACGACGGCGAGGTGTTCGCCGTGGTGCGGATGAGCGGCGACTCGTACCCGGGGGACAAGAAGGTCACGGCCACCGCGGACGACAGGTGCTACGCGCTCCAGGACTCCTACGCCATGGACGGCTGGGCCGTACCCGACGACGTGGACATCTACTACGTCACCCCGACCGAGCAGAGCTGGAGCCTGGGCGACCGCGAGATCACCTGCGCGTTCGGCAACAAGGACGAGGAGGCGAGTCTGCCCGGCGGTTCGCTGCGCAACGACGCCACGACCCTCGACGCGGACCAGGTCGCGTATCTGAAGGCGGCCCACGTCCTCAACGCGGCGCTGGACTCGGCGCCCGACGCGCGGTACGTCGAGGACGACCTGCCGGGGCACAGGGCGTGGGCGGGCCGGGTCTCGACCGCACTGACCGAGCAGGCCGACCTGCTGGAAGGCCATCAGTGGCCGAGTGCCTCGGCGAAGCCGGTCGCGGACCTGGTCAAGGACCTGCGGGCGGCGCAGAAGCAGTGGGCGAAGGCGGCCGGTGCCTCCGACGCCGACGAGTTCTACGGGTACTACGACAAGGGCGCCGAACTCATCGACCCCCATCTGTCGGTCACCGCCCGCAAGGCTCTGGGGCTCGCCACGACCCCGCCGCCGTACGACGAGAGCGACAGCGGAGGGGACGGCGGGGGAGGCGATACCGGTCTGGAGGTGTGACGGCCTCTATAGCGGGGAGAAACTGCCTGGGTAAAGCCCACGCCGGGCACAAGTCATCACATCGAGTGATTCTCTGGCCCTTGCTTGCATGGCACAACCCACGGTTGCCAGGCTGTTGCTGTCTGTACAACCTGATGGGAGCGGCCAGTGACATTCGGTGAGCAGCCGGCGTATCTGCGCGTCGCGGGTGATCTCCGCAAGAAGATCGTCGACGGCCAGCTGCCCCCGCACACCCGGCTGCCCTCGCAGGCCAGAATCCGCGAGGAGTACGGCGTCTCGGACACGGTCGCCCTGGAGGCCCGCAAGGTGCTGATGGCCGAGGGGCTGGTCGAGGGACGCTCCGGCTCCGGGACCTATGTGCGCGAGCGTCCCGTGCCGCGCCGCATCGCCCGCTCCGGGTTCCGGCCGCCCGCCGGTGCGACACCGTTCCGACAGGAGCAGGCCGACGGCGAGGCGCGCGGCACCTGGGAGTCCAGCAGCGAGCAGACCGAGGCGGGCGGCGCGATCGCCGAGCGGCTCGGCCTCCAGGCCGGCGAGCGCGTCATGCGCACGAAGTACGTGTTCCGGGACGCCGGCGAGACGATGATGCTCTCCACGTCCTGGGAACCCCTCGCGGTGACCGGCCGTACGCCCGTGATGCTGCCCGAGGAGGGACCGCTCGGCGGCATGGGGGTCGTCGAGCGGATGCGGGCCATCGACGTCGTCGTGGACAACGTCACGGAGGAGGTCGGCGCCCGGCCCGGCCTCTCCGAGGAACTCCTCGCGCTGGGCGGGGTCCCCGGGCATGTGGTCCTGGTCATCCAGCGCACGTACTACGCCTCGGGGCGCGCGGTGGAGACGGCCGACGTGGTCGTCCCGGCCGACCGCTACCGGATCGCTTACCACCTTCCCGTGAAGTAGCGCGCCGAGTAGCACGTTGGGTGCATTCCAGGTGAAGTAGCGCTACTTTCCCGGCACTTGACGCCGGAACCGGTCAATCCGCCCTGCCTTGGGGGGCGTTGGATTCCGGTCTTTCTCGCAGGTCGCTCGCGGGACCTGTAGCGTGCCTCCGACCGGATGCATCGAGGTGTGCCAACGGCGCGTTCGTAGTCGTGCGCCCCCTCCGTCATGGCTGGTTGCGTACCTCTTCGTGAAAAGCCGTATTCGCTGCGTGAAGGTTAGGCGTAGGCTCCGGCATATGCGGATTGCGGTTTCCTTATGGGGTGGGGCACGGCACGAACCGCGAGCGGGAAGCGGAGGGGCGCGATGAACGACGGCACGATCACTCTTCCCTGGCTCGTGATACGGCAGGACGACAACGGCAATCGCTACCGCGTGGGCAGGTACGCGACCCGCGCCGAGGCCCAGAAGATCGCGGACAGCCTCGACGACCGCAAGCACAAGCAGCTCTACTGGGTCGAGCGGATCGGGCAGAACGGGGACGCCACCCGCAACTGACGCACCCCGTAGGCTCCGGCGCATGACGACACGGATCGTGGTGGTCGGAGCCGCCCTGTTCGACGACGACCTCGACGGCGGCGGTGCCGGCCGCGGCCGCCCGCTGCTCGCCGCCCGCCGCAGCGCACCCCCTGAACTGGCCGGCCGCTGGGAACTCCCCGGCGGCAAGGTGGAGCCCGGCGAGCGCCCCGACGCCGCGCTGGTCCGCGAACTCCACGAGGAACTCGGCGTCGACGCCGAGACCGTCGCCCGCGTCCCGGGGGAGTGGCCGCTGAGGCCGCCGTACGTCCTCCAGGTCTGGACGGCCCGGCTGCTCCCCGGTTCACCCCGCCCGCGCCCCCTGCAGGACCACGACGAGCTGCGCTGGCTCGCCCCCGCGGACATCTGGACCGTCGACTGGCTCGACCAGGACGTGCCCGCCGTACGGGAGACGCTCGCGCTCCTCGACGCCGGGGCGCGCTGAACCCGTCGTAGGCAGGGGCGAGCCGGGCGTGCCGAACTCGCCGTAGTTCGTGGCGGACGGGCGCGCCGGATGCACATGGGGGGCGGGAGGGCGGAGTGCGCCGGGTGTGGTGTACGCCGTTCGTGCCACAGTGCGCCCTCCGGGGCGGTACCGGGCTCTTGATGTCGGGTATGTGCCCATTAACCCCATGAAATCGGACATGGGTGTGCTGGGCCGACCCGGGATGTGATCGGCTTGATCGACACCGAAGGCGACCGCGCCGAGTGGACCTTTCCCGCCGACCCCGGAGCCGTCCGCACCGCGCGCTCGGCCGTCCGCGGTCAACTGCGCGACTGGGACCTCGGCGCCCTCGACGACATCGCGACGCTGCTGGTCAGCGAGCTGGTGACCAACGCGCTGCGGCACGCCACGGGCCCCATCGGCGTCCGCCTGGTGCGCCCCGCCCGCCCGGGCGGCGTCCTGCTCGTCGAGGTCTCCGACCCGCTCCCCGACCCGCCCCGCGAGCGGGTCGCCCACCCCGAGGACGAGAGCGGACGCGGCCTCCAGCTGGTCGCCGACGCCTGCGTCCGCTGGGGCACCCGGCCCGGGGAGGCGGGCAAGACGGTGTGGTTCGAACTCGCGGTGCCGGAATGAACCCGGGCCGGCGCGCGGGCGCACGCTCCTGTACGAACCGGACAGCGGTGTCCATCGATTGGTCAAGGCCTGTGGCGGTTGTCGATCGGCGTGGTTCGACTGCGTGTCCGCTGGTTAGAAGACTGGGAGTGTTGTCGCGGGACGGTCCGAAATGCATCGGGATTGTCCTGTGATCGTGAACACCGTGTTGTGGGGCGCCGTAGTGCTGGATACTGCGGGCAGCCGCCCCCGGTGACCGGTGCCGGACGCGGTGAGCTGGAGGGGACGGTTCGCGTGAGCGAGATACCAGCGAAGGCCACGGAGTCCGAGGACCCGTCGGGCGGCGCGAGGGCTGATGCCGTGGGCTTCGCCGACGTGCCCTCCGTCGACGCCATGTCCGTCGGCGACGCCATGTGGCAGAGCAGCCCACCCGGCTCGATCTACGACTACATCAAGGTCGCCTCCTTCTCCATCGGCCCCGACGGGCTGGTCGACCAGTGGAGCCTGCGGGCCGAGCAGCTCTTCGGGATCTCCACGGAGCACGCGGTCGGCATGGACCCCATCGAGGCGTTCGTCGACCCCGAGCTGCGAGAGCACGGCCAGCGGAAGATGGCCGAGATCCTCGACGGCCGGGAGTGGACCGGAGTGGTGCCCTTCCGGGTGCCGGAGACCGAGGCGGGCGATCCGGGCAAGGAGGGCCTCGCCGAGGTCTATGTGATGCCGACCCGGACCGAGGAGGGCGAGCGGGCCGCCGTCTGCATCGTCGTCGACGTCCGGATCCTGCGCCGTATCGAGACCGATCTCGCCGCCTCGCAGTCGATATTCGGTCAATCTCCGTTCGGTTTCCTGCTGATCGACCCCGACCTGCGGGTCCGGCGCGCCAACCAGCAGATCGCCAACACCTTCGGCGGTACCCCTGACGACCACCGGGGCAACAGCGTCCAGGACTATCTGCAGAGCCCCGAGGCCGAGCGGGTCACCGCGACCCTGCGCCGGGTCCTGGAGACCGGCAACTCGATAACGGACATGCATGTCACCGGATTCGTGCCCGGCTCCGAGGAGCGCCGGCACTGGTCCATCAACCTCTACCGCGTGCACAGCGGCAGCGGGCGCCCCATCGGCATCGCCTGGCTCGGCACCGACGTCACCGCCCGCCGCGCCGCCGCCCGCGAGGCCGCCTCCGCGCGGCGCAATCTCGCCCTTCTGAACGAGGTCGGCGCCCGCATCGGGAACTCCCTCGACCTGGAGACCACCGCCCGCGAACTCCTCGACATCGTCGTCCCCGGCTTCTGCGACCTGGCGACCGTCGACCTCTACCAGGGCCTCCTGGCCGGCGACGAGACCCCGCCCGGCCGGGCCGACGGCAGCGCGGAAGTGCGCCGGGTGGCCTTCGCCAGCGCGGTCTCCGACGCCCCCTTCGTCGGCGGCGGCGCACCCGTCGCCGTCAACGCGGTCCACCACTACCCCTTCAACTCGCCCTGCGCGGACGCCCTGCGCACCGCCCGCCCGCAGTACGTGCCCGCCGAGGAGGGCGGCCCCGTCCAGTCCACGCTGGCCGTGCCGATGGTCGCCCACGACACCGTCGTAGGACTCGTGCAGTTCGCCCGTACGAAGGGCAGCGAGCCGTTCGGCGACCGGGACCGGGACCTCGCGGTGGAGATGGCGGCACGGGCCGCCGTCTGCATCGACAACGCCCGCCTCTACCGGCGCGAGCACGAACGGGCGTTGATACTGCAACGCTCGCTCCTCCCGCCCGGCGACCCGGAGGCCTCAGGGCTCGACATCGCGTGCCGATACCTCCCCGGGAACGCGGCGACGGAGGTCGGCGGCGACTGGTTCGACGTCATCGAACTCCCCGGCCACCGCACGGCGTTGGTGGTGGGAGACGTGATGGGCCGCGGTCTGCGCGCGGCGGTCGCGATGGGCGAACTGCGCACGGCGGTACGGACGTTGGCGCTGCTGGACCTCGAACCGGCGGAGGTGTTGTCGGCCCTGGACGAGATCGCGCGCGGACTCGGCACCCCCGGCGGCGTCCAGCAGGCCACCCGCGCCGCCCGCCGCCCCCGCGAGGCCGACCTCTCCGAGGTGTACCTCGCGACCTGCATCTACGCGGTCTACGACTCGGTGACCAGGCGCTGCACCTTCGCCAACGCGGGCCATCTCCCGCCGGTCCTGGTCGAACCCGGCGAGGCGGCGCTGATGCTCGACGTGCCGCCCGGCATGCCGCTCGGCGTCGGCGGCGAGCCCTTCGAGGAGGTGGAGGTCGAACTGCCCGAAGGCGCACTGCTGGCGCTCTACACGGATGGACTGGTCGAATCCCGCGACCACCCCCTCGACGAGGGCCTCCAGGCCTTCGTGGGCGCCCTGACCGACCCCAACCGCCCCTCGGACGACGGACCTCCGTCGACGGCGGCGGCACTGAACGCCGAGACCCACCGTGACCTGGAGGACGTCTGCGACCACGTCCTCAGCACCCTCGACACCCACCACGGCGAGGACGACATCGCGCTGCTGATGGCACGTGTCCAGGGGCTGCCCGAGGACTCCGTCGGCGACTGGACGCTGCCGCGCGAGCCGCGCAGCGTGGGCCGCGCCCGCGAGTACGCGCGCGCCCGACTCCAGTCCTGGGACCTCGAACCCCTCATCGACACAACGGAGTTGCTGGTCAGCGAACTCGTCACGAACGCGCTCCGCTACGGCGAGGGCGAGATCAGGCTACGGCTCCTCCTGGACCGCACCCTGGTCTGCGAGGTCTGGGACGCGGGCCTGGTCCAGCCACGCCGCCGCCGCGCCCGAGACACGGACGAGGGCGGCCGGGGGCTCCAGTTGGTCGGTCTCCTGTCGGCGGCCTGGGGCTCACGCCGGACGCCACGCGGCAAGACGGTGTGGTTCGAACTGCCGCTCCCGGACGGGGAGACCGGGATGGTGGATCCGGCGGAGGCGTTGCTCAGTCTGTTCTGACGGCTCCGGATTCTGAGGGAGTCGGGGGCGGGGGGCGGGTCTACCCCGGGTCGGGTTCCCCGCGCTTACGGGTGTCCGGGCCGCCGAAGGCAGGCGGTGGGCCGCCGTCCGGGTGCTCGCCGAGCAGGACTCCGCCGAGGACTGTTCCGGCCGTGTGTTCGGCGGTGCCGGAGTACGGGTTGCCGTGCACACGGACGTCTTGCTCGGCCGACTCCCGTGCCGCCAGCGCGGGTTCGTGGGACGCGGCCGGGTCCGTGTCCAGGAGTCGTTCCGCTTCCGCCAGGAGGGTTCGTGCGCCGGGGCCGACCGCACCCCGGTGCGTTGCCACGAAGCCGTCCGCCGCGCGGACGTCACCACGGCCGACGAGCCACGCGGCGGTGCCGAGCACACCGTCCTGCCCGGCGCCGAGCGGCGACACGGCCCGCACGATGCTCCGCAGCGCGGCGAGGGGGTCGTACGGACGGCCGCCGGTCAGTTCCTCCCGTACGGCGGCGAGGGTGGCGTCGATGTCATGGGTCGGCCCGGTGCTCCTGGCCCTTTCCGCCTCCGCGCCGGTGAGCGCGGCCGGGAGCAGGTCGGCGGCTCCGGCGAGGGAGTCGGCGAGCTGATCCACGCCGGTCAGGAGGGTGTCGGCCTGACCGATCGCGCCCTCGGCGGCGCGCAGATCCCGCACCGCCTGCTCCGTCCGCTCCAAGTCGGCTGCCTGGCGGGCCCGGTTGAGATGAGTCGTGGCGAACACCAGCCGGTCCTTGGCCTGTTCGACGTATCCGGTGACAGCGTCGGTGGCTGACGCCGGGTAGCGGGTGTGCAGGTCGGCGAGTGCGGTCTCTACGGCTCCGGTACGACCGGTCAGTTCACGGAACCGTGTCTCCGCGACCTCCAGCGCCCCGCTCATCTCCCGCTCCAGCGCCCGGAGTTGATCGAACCCCGGGGCCGCGGCATCCAGTCGCCGCCCGGCCTCGGCGCAGCGCCCGACGATGCCGGCGAGGGCCTGGCGGCGAGCCGCCTCCTCCTCACCGCCCTCCGGGACCCCTTGGCCGTAGCGCAGGTGTATCGCGAAGGCGGCGGCGAGTTCGCGCTCGGCCTCCCGCAGGGTCCGGTGGAACGGTTCGGCGGCTGCCCGCCCGAACCGGGCCTCGGCGAAGGAGAGTTCGGCCCGGCTGGTGCGTACGCAGTCGTCGGCCTGGACGAGGGCGGCACCGGCCTGGCGTTCCAGCACGGGCAGTGGGGTCACGGGGGGCCGGGACGACACCGCGGGCGGTACTACGGGTGGTCCTACGGGTGTCACCACTCCGGGAGTCGTACGGGTACGGGCCCTACGGGTGCGCCGTACATACCCGTACCCCGCGAGTATCCCCACCCCGCCGACGGCGACGAGCGGCAGGACGAGGTCGGCGGCGGACGTCCCGTCGGCCGCTTGCGTGGACGCGGTGTCCTGCTCCGCGACGGGCCCGGCCCGGGTGGCCGCAACCGGAACCTCCGCATTGATCGTCATCACCGGCAACACCAGCCACACGACCCCGGCCGCCCCGCCCAGCACGGCGTGCGCCACCCGCACGGATATGTGAGAGGCCGCGCGTCGCGGCCGGCCGCGTATCAAGGATGACGTCACATTTCGGAGCGTATGAGCAGGAATACGCAAGCGCGACCGGGATGCGCCCGGGGTGGGACGGGGGACAGCGCCAGGGGCGAGTGAGGCGGGAGGTGTTTCGCTACGGGGAGGGGAGACGCGGGGGATGACACAGACGGAGGGCATGGACGTGGGCACGGGGGCGGACGCGGACGCAGAGGGGAGTCTTGAGGGGGAGGGGGAGCAGGAAGCCCAGGCCGGGGCGCCGACTGGAG
The DNA here is from genome assembly GCF_044457385.1 of Streptomyces sp. NPDC050548. Classification (NCBI taxonomy): domain Bacteria; kingdom Bacillati; phylum Actinomycetota; class Actinomycetes; order Kitasatosporales; family Streptomycetaceae; genus Streptomyces; species Streptomyces sp. NPDC050548. The sequence goes on along the minus strand of NZ_JBITGV010000001.1, from coordinate 304,692 downwards.
TGCAGGCCGGGGCGCCGACCGGAGTGCAGGCCGGGGAGACGGACACGGGCGAGGGCGCGGAAACTGCGCAGGCCGCCGCACCCGTCGAAGCCGCCACGCCCACCAAGCGCACCCGTCCCCCACGGAAGTGGGTCCGTCGGACCCGTCGCACCGCCCTAGCGCTCGTTCTCCTCCTGCTTCTTCCCGCCCTCGCCGCCGAGATCGCCCTCCGCGTGAACTACAGCGGTGACCCCGTAGCCGGCACCCGCACCAGGAACCAGGACGCGATCTGGCTCGGCCACGCCTGGGTGGACGGGCGGAAGAGCGACGCGGATGTCGCCGCGCTGGCCCGTCGGCTGAAAGGCACCGGTATCCGTGACCTGTACGTCCATTCGGGGCCCCTGGAGCATGACGGCACCCTCCCTGAGGCGGACTACCCAAGAGCTACCTGGCTGATCGAGTCGGTCCACCGTGCGCTTCCCGGGGTCCGGGTCCAGGCCTGGCTGGGGGACAAGCTCGCCACCGAGAGTCCGGACGGTCTGCGGCTGGAGCGCGCGAAGACCCGTACCGCGATCGTCGCCTCCACCCGCCAGATCCTCGCCGCCGGCTTCGAGGGTGCCCACTTCGACCTGGAGCCCCTGCACTCCGGCGACCGCGACTACCTCGACCTGCTCGACCGGCTGCACGACGTCACCGAGTCCCGGAACGCCCAACTCTCCGTCGCCGCCCACCAGATCGACCCGCTCCCCGCCTTCCACTCCTTCTGGGGCACCCTCACCGACCACCCCAAGTGGTGGTCGCAGGCGTACTTCGGCCAGGTCGCCCGCCGCGTCGACCAGATCGCCGTCATGTCGTACGACACGATGCAGCCCCTGCAGAGTCTCTACGGCGGGTATGTCGCCCAGCAGACCTCGCTCGCCCTGGAGGTCACCCCGGACTCCACCGACCTCCTCATGGGCCTGCCCTTCTACCACGAGAACCGGTTCGGTCACCGGGGCGCCGCAGAGACCGTCCCCGCCGCCGTCCGGGGCGTACGGCTCGGCCTGTCCCGTACGGACGCGGACCGCGCGAACTTCGGTGTCGCCCTGTACGTGGACTTCGCGGCGACGGAGGCGGACTGGACGGCGTACCGGGAGGGTTGGGTGAGGCGCTGAGCCCACGCCCAACTCTCCTGCGTAATAACGGACATGACGGGGGATCAGCGGCGCCGCACTCGGCCGGCTGCCAGAGCCGTCCTTGGGAACGCAGGGCGTAGTGCGTGCGGGCCTTGACGGTGCCCGGGGGATGTCGAGCAGTTCGGCGATCTCCGCTGGGGGGCAGCCCCGGTAGTAGGTCAGGTCAGGGCGAGGATCTGCGTTGCTGAGCGGTCAGCCGCGGCCGAGCGCCTGGGCCTGCCGTTCAGCACCTACAGCGGCATCCTGTGGCGCCACGAACTCGACGGAGAACCTCTCACCCGCCCCTGAACACGTACGACGGTCACGCGGCCCTCCCTTCTCCCGCCCGTCCGAAGCGCGTACCGACACCGTCCCCCTGACACCTGCTCACTTCCCGGACCGGATGACTGCTTGATGTAAAACGGGTGCTGTTCACAGCCGCGCGTGCGACGATCCGTCCCATCCGACAGGGGGTGGGCGATGCTGTTGACATGGCTGGCCGCGGCGGCCTTGCTGCTGCTGGCGGCACTCGGGGTCTTCACGGCGACGACCGGCTGGATGCCGCCGATGGCGCGAGGCGGAGTCGTACGGCCCGAGTTGTGGGGGCTCGGTGCGCTGACTTCGGCGCTGGGCATGGGGACGGGCCTGTCCGTGCACTGGTGGGCGGATTCCCTGGCCATGGACGATCTGGGCGGCGCCACGGCGTTCGCACTGATCATCCTCGGCGGTGTGATGCAGTGGCGTGCGCAGCGCCCCGGGACCCTGTGACCGCCACCCGCAAGGAACTCACCCGCGCCGACCTGACCCCGCTCTCCCGTGCCGCCCTCGGCCGCGCCCCGGCGACCGTCTCCCGCGTCCGGGGCGGTTCGAAGAAGGGCGTCTACCGCCTCACCTTCGAGGACGGTACGACCGCGGTGGCCTATGTCTGGTCGCCGGACGAGGACCTTTGGGACGCCGGCCCCGGCGACCCCCGCGACCCCTTCTCCCACGCCTCCGGCCTCACCCTCTTCACGGCGGCGGCCGACCGTCTCGCCGCGGCCGGCGTCCGCGCGCCCCGGCTCCTGCACGCCGACTCCACCCACGCCCACCTCCCGACCGACGTGGCGCTCGTCGAGGACCTTCCGGGCGGCACCCTGGAGGACCTGCTGGAGGGTGATCCGGCCGCCGCACCGGAGGCGCTGGAGCGGATGGCGGCCCTCCTCGCCACCCTGCACACCTGCACGGCCCCGCGCTTCGGGAAGGTCGGGGTCGTCGACAACGGCGGTTCCTCGTACGGGAGTTCATGCGAGGAGATCGTCGTGGCACGCGCCTTCGGCGACCTCGACGAACTCCCCGCCCGGGACCCGCGAGCAGCCGCGGCCCACCCTCAACTGGCCGACGCCATAAGGACGTTGGCCGCCCGCATCCGCCCGCGCGACGAGCCCCCCGCCCTCGTCCACGGCGAACTCGGCGGCGACCACGTCCGCGTGACCGCCGACGGCGACCTCGCGCTCATCGACATCGAAGGCCTGATGTACTTCGACGTCGAATGGGAGCACGTCTTCCTCCGCCTGCGCTTCGGCCACCACTACGACGCCCTGCGCGTCGAGGGCCTGGACGAGGACCGCCTGCGCCTCTACCGCCTGGCCATGCATCTCTCCCTGGTGGCGGGCCCGTTGCGCCTCCTGGAGGTCGGCGACTTCCACGACCCCGAGTTCATGCGGGGCATCGCGGAACACAACCTCGGCCAGGTCCTCACTTTCCTCAGGCACGCCTCCTGATCTTCGAGCCCAGCCACACCAGCGGGTCGTACTTGCGGTCAACCGCCCGTTCCTTCAAGGGAATCAGCGCGTTGTCCGTGATGTGGATGCCTTCGGGGCAGACCTCGGTGCAGCACTTGGTGATGTTGCAGTAGCCGAGGCCGTGTTCGTCCTGGGCGGTCTTCTTGCGGTCGAGGCCGCTCTCGGCCGCCGCGTCCAGCGGGTGCATGTCCAACTCCGCGACCCGCATGAGGAATCGGGGACCCGCGAACGCCGTCTTGTTCTCCTCGTGGTCACGGACCACATGGCAGGTGTCCTGGCACAGGAAGCACTCGATGCACTTGCGGAACTCCTGCGAGCGGTCGACATCCTCCTGCATCATCCGGTACTCGCCGGGCGCGACCCCCTCCGGCGGTACGAACGCCGGAACCTCCCTGGCCTTCTGGTAGTTGAAGCCGACGTCGGTCACCAGGTCCCGTACGACGGGAAAGGCACGCAAGGGCGTGACCGTGATGGTCTCCTCGCGGGTGAACACCGACATGCGGGTCATGCACATCAGCCGGGGCCGGCCGTTGATCTCCGCCGAGCACGAACCGCACTTGCCCGCCTTGCAGTTCCAGCGCACGGCGAGGTCGGAGGCCTGGGTGGCCTGGATGCGGTGGATGATGTCGAGGATGACCTCGCCGTCGTTGACCTCGACCTTGAAGTCCTCCAGGCCGCCACCCTTGACGTCCCCCCGCCACACCTTGAAGCGGGCCTCGTAGCTGCTCACTCGTAGAGCTCCTCTTCGGCGAGGTACTTGACCAGCTCTTCCTTCTCGAAGAGGGCGAGCAGGTCGGCGCGGATGGGGTCGGTCGTCTCACGGGTCAGGCTGATCTGGGCGGACACCGGGTCCGTCGCCCCCAACCCGCCTGTCGGGTCGGTGAGTTGGCAGATCAGGTTGATGCGGCGCCAGTCGCGGTTCATGCCGGGGTGGTCCTCGCGGGTGTGTCCGCCGCGCGACTCGGTGCGCTCCAGGGCGGCCCGGGCCACGCACTCGCTGACCAGCAGCATGTTGCGGAGGTCGAGCGCGAGGTGCCAGCCCGGGTTGAACTGCCGGTGGCCCTCGACTCCCGCCCGGCGCGCCCGTACCCGGAGATCCGCGAGTTTCTCCAGCGCCTGTTCCATCTCGCCCTCGCGGCGGATGATGCCGACGAGGTCGTTCATGGTCTGCTGGAGTTCCTGGTGGAGGGCGTACGGGTTCTCCGGTGGACGCCCGTTCTCCTTGCCGGGTTCGGGGCCCTCCGCCGAGAAGGGGCGCAGTGCCTCCGCCGCCGCGAGGTCCACCTCGGTGTCGTCGACCTGCGGGCGGCTGTCCGCCAGGTCGGCCGCGTGGTCCGCCGCGTGCCAGCCCGCCCTGCGGCCGAACACCAGCAGATCGGAGAGGGAGTTGCCGCCCAGCCGGTTGGAGCCGTGCATGCCGCCGGCCACCTCACCGGCCGCGAACAGCCCCGGTACCCCGCGTGCCGCCGCCGTGTCCGACTCGACCGCGATGCCGCCCATCACGTAGTGACAGGTCGGCCCGACCTCCATCGCCTCCGCGGTGATGTCGACGTCGGCCAGCTCCTTGAACTGGTGGTACATGGACGGGAGTCGGCGCCGGATCACCTCCGCCGGCATCCGTGTCGACACGTCCAGGAAGACCCCGCCGTGCGGTGAGCCGCGGCCCGCCTTCACCTCGGAGTTGATGGCGCGGGCGACCTCGTCGCGGGGGAGCAGCTCGGGGGGACGGCGGTTGTGGTCCGGGTCCTCGTACCAGCGGTCGCCCTCGGCCTCCGACTCGGCGTACTTCTCCTTGAAGACGTCGGGGATGTAGTCGAACATGAACCGCTTGTTCTCGGAGTTGCGCAGCACCCCGCCGTCGCCGCGCACCGACTCGGTGACGAGGATGCCCTTGACGGACGGCGGCCAGACCATGCCGGTCGGGTGGAACTGCACGAACTCCATGTTGAGCAGGGGCGCGCCCGCGAGCAGTGCCAGCGCGTGGCCGTCGCCCGTGTACTCCCACGAGTTGGACGTCACCTTGAAGGACTTGCCGATCCCGCCGGTCGCGATCACCACGGAGGGGGCTTCGAGGACCATGAAACGGCCCGTCTCGCGCTCGTAGGCGAAGACCCCGGAGACGCGGCTCCCGTCCTTCAACACCCTTGTGACCGTGCACTCCTGATAGACCTTCAGACGGGACTCGTACTCACCCGTCTCGCGAAAGTCCTCCTGCTGGAGCGACACGATCTTCTGCTGGAGCGTGCGGATCAGTTCGAGTCCCGTGCGGTCGCCGACGTGGGCGAGGCGCGGGTACTCGTGGCCGCCGAAGTTGCGCTGGGAGATCCGGCCGTCCTGGGTGCGGTCGAAGAGGGCGCCCCAGGTCTCCAACTCCCAAACCCGGTCCGGGGCTTCCTTCGCGTGCAGCTCGGACATGCGCCACTGGTTGAGGAACTTGCCGCCGCGCAGGGTGTCGCGGAAGTGGACCTGCCAGTTGTCGCCGGAGTTGACGTTGCCCATCGCCGCCGCGATGCCGCCCTCGGCCATCACCGTATGGGCCTTGCCGAACAGCGACTTGCAGATCACCGCCGTACGGGCCCCGCGCTCGCGCGCCTCGATGGCGGCCCGGAGGCCTGCGCCACCGGCACCGACCACGACGACGTCCCACCCCTGTCGCTCGACCACGGACATCAGAAGAACCTCGGATCATCGAAAGCGCCTGAGGCGACCAGGTACACGTAGAAGTCCGCGAGCGCCACGCTGATCAACGACGCCCAGGCGAGCTGCATATGACGGTTGTTCAGTTTCCCGACGAACTTCCACGCCTTGTAGCGCACGGGATGCTTGGAGAAGTGCTTGAGCTTGCCGCCGACGATGTGCCGGCAGGAGTGGCAGGAGAGGGTGTACGCCCAGATCAGCACGATGTTGGCCAGGAAGACGAGGGTGCCCAGGCCCATGTGGCCCCAGTGGTAGTGCTCGTCGCGGAAGGTCAGCACGGTGTCGTAGGTGAGCGTGCCCGCCACCAGGAGGGCCGCGTAGAAGAAGTACCGGTGGACGTTCTGCAGGATCAGCGGGAAACGGGTCTCGCCGGAGTACTTCTTGTGCGGCTCGGCCACCGCGCAGGCCGGGGGAGAGGCCCAGAAGCCGCGGTAGTAGGCCTTGCGGTAGTAGTAGCAGGTCAGGCGGAAGCCGAGCGGGAAGATCAGGATGATGATGGCGGGGGAGATGCCCCACCAGCTCCCGAAGAGGTCGGCGTTCGGGCCCGCGTGCATGGTGCCGCACCGCTCGGCCAGACAGGGCGAGTAGAACGGCGAGACATAGGGCGCCGAGTAGTAGTTCGAGTCCGCGAAGGCCCGCCAGGTCGAGTAGACGACGAAGGCGAGCAGTCCGGCGGCGGTGACGGCAGGGGCCAGCCACCAGCGGTCGGTCCGCAGATGCGGGGCGTCGATGGCGGCGCGCGTACCGGTGCGTACGCCGCCGCTGTTCGTATGTGGTTCCGTACCAGTGGCCAACTTGAAGACTCCGGTCGGTTTCTAGGGACGCTCAGTGGCCGGGGCCGTGATGGGCGCCGAGTCCCTCGTCGTCCGTGTCCGTCCACAGGCTGTTGTCGTACGGGGCGTCGGAGATGGGGACGAGATCGGGGCGCTTGGGGCGCTCGATCCCTGGTGCGGCGTCGCGCAGCAGCGCGACGCTCTCGCGCAGGCGGTCGGCGTCGGCCTTGACCCTGCGCATCTCCAGGCCGCCGCTGCCGAATTGGTTCTCCAGCCGTCCCACCGACCTGAACAGGTCTTCAAGACAGCGTTGGACTGATGTCAGTTCGTCGTGCACGGACATGACGTGACCTCGCTTCCGTGGGCGTCGGCCCTGGACGGCAACGTTCATGCGCCTGCGAGTGTTGCGCGTCACACCTGCCGGTGGGAAGCGGTGTGCACGGATTGGCCGGGGTGCGTTGGTGTGTACGGGGGCAGATTCGAACATTGCGCCGCACGGGTGGGCTTCCCGACGCCCCTCGCCGTGTCGTCCCGTAAGGCCGAACCGTTTCCTCTTCAGTGGCCGCGTAGATCTGATCAGCTCCATATACCACCAAAAGCGATCAGAAGCCCGCGGCTTACCGGAGGTAGCAGTGATGTCCCACGACGGCGTCAGACTGCGCGCGGTCATGCGCTCGGTCGCCTTCCTCACCGCGGGCGCGCTCGCGGTGCCCACCCTCTCGGCGTGCAGCTCGGACGACGAGTCGGGCAAGCCGCTGGCCGGACAGGACATCGCGCCCGTGGCGCGCGACCTGGTCGCCGACGGCGGCACCCTGCGCTGGGCCGTCGACGACGTGCCCGAGACCCTCAACGCCTTCCAGTCGGACGCCGACGACGCCACCACCCGCGTCGCCCAGGCCGTCCTGCCCGCCATGTTCCGGCTCGACGCGCAGGGCCGCCCGCAGCGCGACGCCGACTACCTGGAGTCCGCGAAGGTCGTCGACACCTCGCCCAAGCAGGTCGTCCTCTACAAGCTCGACCAGCAGGCCGTGTGGAGCGACGGCCGCGAGATCGGCGCCGCCGACTTCGCCGCCCAGTGGCGCGCCCTGTCCGGCAGGGACTCCGCGTACTGGACCGCGCGCAACGCCGGCTACGACCGCATCGAGAAGATCGAGCGCGGCGCCAACAACCTTGAGGTCAAGGTCACTTTCAGCAGGCCGTACGCCGACTGGAAGTCACTGTTCTCACCGCTGTACCCCAAGGACGTCATGGGCACCCCGGATGCCTTCAACGACGGGGCCCGGCGCAAGCTGAAGGTCACCGCCGGCGCGTTCGCCGTGCAGAAGGTCGACCGCAAGGACAAGGAGATCGTCCTCGCGCGCAACCCGCACTGGTGGGGCCGGCCCGCGAAGCTCTCCCAACTCGTGCTGGCCGCCGTACCCCTCGACAAGCGGGCCGCCGCGCTCGCCGACGGCACCGTCGACCTCGCCACCATCGACCCCGTCGACGCGAGCCGGATCGCGCTCGCGAGCCGCGCCAAGGGCACCGGCACCCCGCTCCAGGGCGCGAGCGCGAGCGCCACGGGCGACCCGGAGAGCAAGGACGAGAACAAGGGCGAGAGCCCCAAGGAGAAGAAGCTCAGCAAGAAGGAGCGCAAGGCGCTCGCCAAGTACCTGCGCCAGCAGGACGAGTTGAGGGCCTTCACCGTCCGCCGCTCCTTCGAGCCCGCCTACACGCAGCTCGCCCTCAACGGCTCCGAAGGCCCCCTCGCCGACGAACGCGTCCGGCGTGCCGTGGCCCGCGCGCTCGACCGGGAGGCACTCGCCAAGGTCGTCCTCACCCCGCTGGGCCTGCCCGCCGTGCCCGTCGGCAGCCATCTCGCGCTCGCCGGACAGGCCGCGTACGCCGACAACAGCGGCGCGCTCGGCGACCACGACACCGCGGAGGCACAGGCGCTGCTCACCGACGCCGGCTGGGTGGCCGGCGGACCGGTCAAGGAGAAGGGCGAGAAGGCGGCCGGCGCCGAGGGGAAGAAGGGCAAGAAGGCCGACGACGAGGCCGCGTCGGAGGGCGGCTCCGACGGGCAGTACATCGTCGGCGAGGACAACAAGGACCCGCAGGACCACACCAAGAAGCACGGGCACGGCGACGAGGGCTCCAAGCACCTCGCCGACGGCAAGCAGTACGACGGCCGCAAGGTGAAGCAGGGCGGGGCGCCCGGCGCGTACGCCCCGAAGGGCACGGCCGCCCCTGCCGGCGCGAAGACCGGCACGCTCGCCAAGGACGGCAAGCCGCTCACCCTCCGCTTCGTGCTTCCCTCCGGGACCGGCTCGGAGTCGCTGAGCGCGGTCGCCGACAGCATCTCCCGCATGCTGGAGAAGGTCGGCATCCGCACGGAGATCACCAAGGTCTCCGACGACAGCTACTTCAAGGACCACATCGCGTCCGGGCAGTACGACCTAGCCCTCTACTCCTGGCCCGCGTCCGCCTACCCCGCCACCGACGCCCGCCCGATCTTCGCCAAGCCGGTCCCGGCCGCGGACGGCTCCCTGAACGTCGAGCAGAACTACACCCGCGTCGGCACCGACCAGGTCGACCAGCTCTTCGACCAGGCCGCCTCCACCCTCGACGAGGACGAGTCCGCCGCCCTGGTCCGCAAGGCCGACGCCCGTATCTGGGCGGCGGCCGGCTCCATCCCCCTCTACCAGCGCCCCCAGCTCACCGCCGCCCGCAGGACCATCGTCAACGCGGGCTCCTTCGGCTTCCAGACCCCGGTCTACGAGGACATGGGCTTCCTGAAGAAGGGGGCCCACCCCTCGGCGAGCCCGTCGGGCCGATAGCGGTCCCGCGCGCTCAGCGGCACGGGAGTCGTACAACGCGAACGTGGCCGGACCTCCGCCGAGGTCCGGCCACGTTCGCGGTCTCAGATCAGCAGTAGGCCTTCGCCGCCCGCTTGGCGGTTCCCGACGCCGGGCTCTCGGTGCACTTGACCGCGCCCTCGGTCTGGATGTTCCAGCTGTGCCCCTTGCCGGAACCCTTGTTGATGAAGCCCGTTCCCCCGTTGTTGCAGGTCTTGGCGTCGTACCAGCCGGACGCCTTCTTGACCCCGCTGAAGACGACGTAGGTCCCCGGCTTGTTGAAGTTGAAGGTGACCGACTCGCTCGTCTCCTTGGTCTTCTCACCGGACTTGGTGAGCGTCCCCGAGATGTGGGCGTCCATGCTGGAGATCACCCAGCTCGCCGAGTAGCTGGCACCGGCCGTCACCTCGCGTCCGGAGGTGACCGTCTTGCGGTACGTCGCCGTCTTCGTGTACGTCCCCGTGCTGTCCTGAGCGATGTTGATCTGCTTGGCGTGGGTGATCACCCAGGCGTTGCTCAGACTCGTCCAGGTGGCGGCCTTGTGCCCCGGTTCGCAGATGACGGGCCGTGCGCTGGCCGCCGAGACCGGTCCGAGCACGACCGAAGCGGTCGCGAGCCCGGTGACCGCCGCGAGAGACAGAAGTCTCTTCCCCATGGTTTTTCCCCGTTTCCGAAATTGGCATGGCCGTCCCACGGGACGGCTGTGCCACGGCATTGCCCCGCCATCGGCAGGGCCACGTCAAATTACATCGGCGCGGTCAGTGGGATCCAAGGGACTTGAGCGAGAATTGAGGTGTACGGGGGCGTCCGCGACAGCCCTGCGGCAGCCCTGCGGAGGCCCCTTCCCCGTACGCCACGTACGATGGGGTAAGGCCGTGGCGTGTCCAGCCCGGCAGGGTCCGCGTAACACAGACGTACGCGCAGGCCTTCCTCACTCTCCGGGAGTACGCCGCAATATGGCCACGCGCCACGACATCCGCAACGTCGCAATCGTCGCCCACGTCGACCACGGGAAGACGACCCTCGTCGACGCCATGCTGAAGCAGGCCGGTGCCTTCGCTGCGCACGCCGCCGAATCGCTCGACGACCGCATGATGGACTCGAACGATCTGGAGCGTGAGAAGGGCATCACGATCCTGGCCAAGAACACGGCCGTGAAGTACCACCCCAAGGATGGCAGCGATGTCATCACCATCAACATCATCGACACCCCGGGCCACGCCGACTTCGGTGGCGAGGTCGAGCGCGGTCTGTCGATGGTGGACGCGGTGGTGCTGCTCGTCGACGCCTCCGAGGGCCCGCTGCCGCAGACCCGCTTCGTGCTGCGCAAGGCGCTCCAGCAGCGCCTGCCCGTCATCCTCTGCATCAACAAGACGGACCGCCCGGACTCCCGGATCGACGAGGTCGTCAACGAGACCTACGACCTCTTCCTGGACCTGGACGCGGACGAGGAGCAGATCGAGTTCCCGATCGTCTACGCGTGTGCGCGGGACGGCGTCGCCTCGCTGACCAAGCCGGAGAACGGCACGGTCCCGCAGGACAGCGACAGCCTGGAGCCCTTCTTCTCCACGATCCTGTCCCACGTCCCGGCCCCCGAGTTCGACGAGGAGGCCCCGCTCCAGGCGCACGTCACCAACCTGGACGCGGACAACTTCCTCGGCCGTATCGCGCTGCTCCGCGTCGAGCAGGGCGAGCTGCGCAAGGGCCAGACCGTCACGTGGATCAAGCGCGACGGCACCATGTCCAACGTGCGCATCACCGAGCTGCTGATGACCGAGGCGCTCACCCGCAAGCCGGCCGAGATGGCGGGCCCCGGTGACATCTGCGCCGTGGCCGGTATCCCGGACATCATGATCGGCGAGACCCTGGCCGATCCGGAGAACCCGATCGCGCTGCCGCTCATCACGGTCGACGAGCCGGCGATCTCCATGACCATCGGTACGAACACCTCGCCGCTGGTCGGCCGCGGCGGCACCGGCAAGGGCGCCTCCGCGAAGGCGGCCGTCAAGGACCGCAAGGTGACGGCCCGTCAGGTCAAGGACCGCCTGGACCGCGAGCTGATCGGTAACGTCTCGCTGCGCGTCCTCGACACCGAGCGTCCCGATGCCTGGGAGGTGCAGGGCCGCGGTGAGCTGGCGCTGGCCATCCTGGTCGAGCAGATGCGCCGCGAGGGCTTCGAGCTGACCATCGGCAAGCCGCAGGTCGTCACGCAGATCATCGACGGCAAGGTGCACGAGCCGGTCGAGCGCATGACGATCGACGTGCCCGAGGAGCACATGGGCGCGGTCACGCAGCTCATGGGTGTCCGCAAGGGCCGGATGGACAACATGTCCAACCACGGCTCGGGTTGGGTCCGCCTGGAGTTCGTCGTCCCCTCCCGCGGTCTCATCGGCTTCCGTACGGAGTTCCTCACCGGTACGCGCGGCACGGGCATCGCCCACTCCATCCACGAGGGCCACGAGCCGTGGTTCGGTGTGCTGACGACCCGTAACAACGGCTCGCTGGTCGCCGACCGCGCCGGTGCCGTCACCGCGTTCGCGATGACGAACCTCCAGGAGCGCGGTGTGCTGTTCACCGACCCCGGCACCGAGGTGTACGAGGGCATGATCGTCGGCGAGAACTCGCGCGCCGACGACATGGACGTGAACATCACCAAGGAGAAGAAGCTCACCAACATGCGCTCGGCCGCCGCCGACTCCTTCGAGGCGATCGTGCCGCCGCGCAAGCTCTCCCTGGAGCAGTCCCTGGAGTTCTGCCGCGACGACGAGTGCGTCGAGGTGACCCCGGAGGCCGTCCGCATCCGCAAGGTCGTCCTCGACCAGAAGGAGCGCGGCCGCTCCGCGAGCCGCGCCAAGCACGGCTGACGCACCGCCACGGCCCGACCGAGCCCGGGCACTCCCTTCTGGGGGTGCCCGGGCTCGGTGCGTTGGCCGCGCCCGGCACAAGTGCACGACGGGCTACACAGGGTTTTCCCTATGATTTCGCCATGGACACCCCGGGACCTGTGCCCATGGTTGTGTCTCGGTAAAGTCGTCCGAATGCGGACCGGCGTTTCCGGCCGTCCGACGCTCTTCCGGCCTGCGACCTGGAGGTTGATCCTCCGGCCGCCGGAAGCAAGCGATTTTCTCCTCCGTTCGTCCGCAATGCGGAGAGCCGTGTCCGAAAGTTGTGTAACAAGTCCGTTTCGCAGGCATCTTTCGCCAAACCCTTTGTCCGGATTTTGGAAGATGTGAGCGTCAGCTGTGACTGAATTGAGATTTAAAGACAGTGGTCGGCACCTGGCGCATGGCAGATAGTTAGCCGCGTAACGCTCGGGTCAATGGGTCACCGCGCCGTGGGGACGGCGCCGACTCGCGAGCACCAGGGGGTGTCTGACCCTCCGTCAGGGGTGACGGGGGAAAGGCGTCAACCCCCTCCTGTTGGTGAACACGTGGAGTCATGAGGAGGAGCCCCATGCGTGGTGTCATGAACGCCAGGTGGGACACGCCGTCCGTCAGTAGCAACTTCGGCCGCCCATGCGGAGATTGGCTCTGAGGAGTCGGCCGGCAGCCTAGTGCAGCCGCTCAACTACGCGCGTCCGGCTGCGGGATCTCCCGCCGCCCGGCACGTATCGAACCTCTCTCCTGGAACCGACCGGCGATCGCGCACACCCTGCGCGGATCGCCCGCTCGGCACACCCACACCTGTGAAATGGGCGAACAGTGACAAGTCCTATCGACATTGAGGGCGGCGGAACCTCGGTCGTCGTCGACGGCGAACCAGGGCCGAAGACCCAACCCGAGGTCAAGAAGCTGGAGGGCCGGTCGCCCGGCCAGCTGATGTGGATCCGCTTCAAGCGCGACCGCACCGGCGTCGTCTCCGCCTACGTGGTGGGCTTCTTCTTCCTCGTCGGACTCCTCGCTCCGCTGATCTCGAAGCTGTACGGCAAGGACCCGTACACCGTGTACGCGGACGAACGCCCCGAGCTCTTCGACAGCGCGGGTGTGCCGCTGCAGCCCAACGGCGGGATCAGCAGCCAGTTCTGGTTCGGCCTCGAACCGGGCAACGGCTACGACGTGTTCACCAAGCTGATCTACGGCATCCGCACCTCGCTGATGATCTCCGTCTGCGTGACGATCGCGACCGTGCTCACCGGCATCCTGCTCGGTGTCGCGGCCGGCTATCTCGGCGGACGGTCCGACTACTTCATCAGCCGGGTCATCGACTTCCTGCTGGCCTTCCCCGCCCAGCTCTTCTTCATCGCCAGCATGCCGGTCGTGGTCTCCCTCTTCGTGAGCCCGACCGACGAGACACCGACCTACGTCCGTGTCGTGGCCCTCATCGCGGTGCAGTGGTTCCTGGGCTGGATGAGCCTCGCCCGGATCCTGCGCGGCACCAGTCTGGCGCTGCGCGAACGGGAGTTCATCGAGGCGGCCAGGGTCAGCGGCGCCTCGCCCTGGCGGATCATCAGCAAAGAGATCCTGCCGAACGTGGTCACGCCGATCCTCGTGCAGTCCACGTACATGCTGCCCAACTTCGTGACCGCCGAGGCCGGACTGTCCTACCTGGGCGTGGGCATCGTCGAACCGACGCCGGACTGGGGACAGATGTTCTCCAAGGCGTCCACCGAACTCGTGATGTCGAACGACATCACCTACATGTTCTTCCCGGGCGTCTCGATGATCATCTTCATCGTGGCCTTCAACCTGCTCGGGGACTCGGTCAGGGACGCCTTCGATCCCAAGACGGCACGCTGACCGTCCGTTGGTGGGCGTCCGCGCCCGATACCGCACGGCAACACAGCACAGCAAACCAGCACGGCGATCCAGCACGGGAATTCCTTTGTGCACTGGTGACACACAGATGGGTGGAAACTGAGTGATGAGTAGGGGCGGACGCCACGTATACGCCGCGCTCTCCGTGCTCGCGGCCGGGGCTCTTGTGCTCACCGGTTGCAGCAAGGGCGGCAGCGACGCGAACGACAACAACAAGCAGGACAAGGAGAACGCGGCAAGACAGCAGAAGTCGATCAAGTTCGGCAACGTCGCGGACTCCACCGGACCGGCCGCGGCCGTACCGGGCGCCAAGGCGGGCGGCACGATGGAGGTGCTCCAGCGTGACAGCTACGCCCACCTCGACCCGGCCCAGATCTACGTCTCCGACGAGGGCTCGCTGGCGACCCTGATCCACCGGGGCCTGACGGGCTACAAGGCGAGCAGCAACGGCAAGACGCACGAGGTCGTCGGTGACCTCGCCACCGACTCCGGCACCCCCTCGGACGGCGGCAAGACCTGGAAGTACACCCTCAAGGACGGCATAAAGTTCGCGGACGGCACTCCGATCACGTCCACGGACTTCCGCCAGACCTTCGAGCGGCTCTTCGCGACCTTCGTCAACCAGGGCCCGACCTACCTCCAGCAGTGGATGGCCGACACCTCCGGCGTCGACTACCGCAAGCTCCTGCCGGACGGCCCGTACAAGGGCAAGCACCTGCCGAGCACCGTCCTGGAGACCCCGGACGCCAAGACCGTCATCTTCCACTTCAAGTCCCCGCACGCCGACCTGCCGTACGCCCTCGCCATGGCGGGCTACGCCGTCGTGTCCGCGAAGGGTGACACCCAGGTCAAGTACGACAAGGCCCCGGTCACGAGCGGCCCGTACAAGATTCAGTCGTTCAAGTCCGGCAAGTCGATGGTGCTCGTGAAGAACACCAACTGGGACCCGAAGACGGACCCGATCCGCAACCAGTACGTGGACCAGTTCAACTTCACGTTCAACCAGCAGTACGAGACCTCGACGAAGGCGCTCCTCGCCGACAGCGGCGCCGACCAGGCCGGCCTCAGCTTCAACAACCAGGTCGACGCGGGCAACCTGTCCAGCGTGCTCAAGGACCCGAAGCTGAAGTCCCGCACGATCTCCGGCTACCAGCCGTACGTCGGCCAGATGAACATCAACCTGAGCCACACGGCCCTGAAGGACAAGACGGTCCGCGAGGCCATCGCCTACGCGCTGCCGGTCACGCCGTTCCTCCGCGCCTACGGCGGCACCGACGCCATGGAGACCGCGGGCGGCACGATCAGCCCGACCGTCTCCGGCTACAACGCCGCGTTCGACCCGTGGGGCAAGAAGAAGAACCCCGCCGGTGACCCGGCCAAGGCCAAGGCGCTGCTGAAGAAGGCCGGCAAGCTCAACATGAAGCTTACCTTCGGCTACATCAACACCCCCGAGGGCCAGCAGTACTCCACCGCCATGGCGGCGGGCCTGAAGAAGGCCGGCTTCGACGTCCAGCGCCAGGAGATCCCGGCCGAGACCTACTACGACCAGGTCAGCAAGCTCAACAACAACTACGACATCTTCCACAGCGCGTGGGGTGCCGACTGGCCGTCCGCCTCGACCGTCATCCCGCCGCTCTACGACGGACGCGTCATCGCCGACGGTGCGCAGAACTACCCGCAGGTCAACGACCCCAAGGTGAACGCCGACATCGACGCGGCGAACAAGATCACCGACCCGGTCAAGGCCGCGGCGGCCTGGGAGA
This sequence comes from Streptomyces sp. NPDC050548, assembly GCF_044457385.1. Taxonomy (NCBI): domain Bacteria; kingdom Bacillati; phylum Actinomycetota; class Actinomycetes; order Kitasatosporales; family Streptomycetaceae; genus Streptomyces; species Streptomyces sp. NPDC050548. Next base: position 288,954 of record NZ_JBITGV010000001.1, on the reverse strand, counting down.
AGATCGACGAGTACCTCGTGAAGGACGTCGTCGCCTTCGTCCCGACCGCGTACTACAAGCAGACCCAGATCGCCGGCTCCAAGGTCGGCGGCCTCGTCTACGACGACGTCATCGGCGGCGTCGACCCGCGTCGCCTGTTCGTCAAGTAACCGCCGTCCGTCCGGCACCCGGTGCTCCCGTCGCCTCCGCGGCGACGCACCGGGTGCCGGGCGGCCCGCCGACGTCAGAGAGCTGCCCCTGTCATGCTGCGCTTCCTCGTCCGCCGGTTCCTCGGCGCCGTCGTCATCCTGTTCCTGCTGAGCATCGTCACGTTCGTGTTGTTCTTCGGGATGCCACGTGATCCAGGGCTGCTGATGTGCGGCAAGACCTGCAATCCGACCAGTCTCGCGAACATCCACCATGTGCTCGGTCTCGACAAGCCGATCACCACGCAGTACTGGATCTTCCTCAAGAACCTCGTCGTGGGCAGCAACGGCTTCGCCCAAGGCCCGTGCCCCGCCCCGTGCTTCGGGTACTCGTACCACACCAACGACCAGGTCTGGGCCACGCTGACCGACCGGCTGCCCACCACCATCTCGCTCACCCTCGGTGGCGCGTTCTTCTTCCTGGTCATCGGTCTCGGCACCGGTCTGCTGGCCGCCTGGAAGCGCGGCACGCTCATCGACAAGACGGCCACGGCCGGGGCGATGGTGCTCAGTTCGATGCAGATCTACTTCCTGGGACCACTGGCACTGGCGCTGCTCGTCTACCAGACCCACATCTTCGACAAGCCGGCGTACAACGACTTCACCGCGAATCCGATCACCTGGTTCTCGGGGCTGATCATCCCCTGGGTGGTGCTGTCCACGATCTTCGCCGCGCAGTACACCCGTATGGCGCGCTCGGCGATGATCGAACAGCTCCAGGAGGAACACGTCCGTACGGCCAAGGCAAAGGGGATGTCCCGCAGATACGTCTTCTTCCGCTACGCCTGGCGCGGCTCGCTGATCCCCATCGTCACCATCTTCGGCATCGACCTGGGCGCGCTGCTCGGCGGTGCCATCATCACCGAGTACACCTTCAGCCTGCCGGGTCTCGGCCAACTCGCCGTACAGGCCGTGTTCTACAGCGATCTGCCGCTGCTGCTCGGCGTGATGATCTTCTCCGCCTCCATGATCCTTCTCTTCAACATCATCGTCGACGCCTGCTACGCCTTCATCGACCCGCGCGTGCGGCTGGCCTAGGAGCACTCGTGACCACATTGACCAAGGAAGCCGGCGCTCCCTCGCCGGCCGACGCGGGTGCCCTTCTCTCGGTGCGGGACCTCTACGTCAGCTTCAAGACCGAGGACGGCATCGTGCGCGCCGTGGACGGTCTCTCCTTCGACGTCGCGCGTGGCAAGACCCTCGGCATCGTGGGGGAGTCGGGCTCAGGTAAGTCCGTCACCAACCTGACGATCCTCGGCCTGCACAACCCGATGTTCACCACCGTCGAGGGCGAAATCCTCCTGGACGGCCAGGAGTTGACCAGCGCCCGCGAGCCCGACCTGGAGAAGATCCGCGGCAACAAGGCCGCCATGATCTTCCAGGACCCGCTCACCGCGCTCTCCCCGTACTACACGGTGGGCCGCCAGATCGCCGAGCCGTACATGAAACACATGGGCGCCTCCAAACGGACCGCGTGGGACCGCGCCGTGGAGATGCTCGGCAAGGTCGGCATCCCCAACCCGAAGGAACGGGCGAAGGACTACCCCCACCAGTTCTCCGGCGGTATGCGGCAGCGCGCGATGATCGCCATGGCGCTGGTCTGCGACCCCGACCTGCTGATCGCCGACGAACCCACGACAGCCCTCGACGTCACCGTCCAGGCCCAGATCCTCGACCTGCTGAAGGACCTGCAGCAGGAGTTCGGCTCGGGGATCGTCTTCATCACGCACGACCTCGGCGTGATCGCCGACATGGCCGACGACATCATGGTGATGTACGCGGGCGGCGCGGTGGAGTACGGCACCACGAACGAGGTCCTCCGCTCACCCCAACACCCCTACACCTGGGGCCTGTTGAACTCCATGCCACGGCTGGACTCGGACCTGAGCGCGCCGCTGGCCCCCATCCCCGGCACCCCGCCGTCCCTCCTGAACCCGCCCTCGGGCTGCCGCTTCCACCCCCGCTGCACATTCCAGGACCGGGTCGGCGGCGCCCGCTGCGTGAACGAACGCCCGCTGCTCGCCCCCGGTCGCGCCTCGGCGTGCCACCTGACGGCGGAGCAGAAGCAGACCATCTTCATCGAAGAGATCAAGCCCCGACTGGGCTAGGAGGAGACGTCATGACAGAGGACCTCGTCCTGCCCGCCCCGCGCGACGCGGTACCGGAAGCCTCCGGCGACCCGTTGCTGGTGGTGGAGGGCCTGACCAAACACTTCCCGATCAAGGGCGGCTTCCCGATCCGCCGTACGGTCGGCGCCGTCCAGGCCGTCGACGGCCTCGACCTGACCGTGCACGTGGGCGAGAGCTTCGGCCTGGTCGGCGAGTCGGGCTGCGGCAAGTCGACCACGGGCCGGCTGATCACCCGGCTCCTGGAGCCGACCCAGGGCAAGATCTCGTACCGCGGCCAGGACATCAGTCACGCCAGCCGAAAACAGCTGGCGCCGATCCGGTCCGAGATCCAGATGATCTTCCAGGACCCGTACTCGTCCCTGAACCCCCGGCAGACGGTCGGGAAGATCATCTCGGGCCCGATGGAGATCAACAACATCACCCCGTCCGGTGGCCGCGAGGGCCGCGTCCGGGAGCTGCTGGAGATCGTCGGCCTCAACCCCGAGCACTACAACCGCTTCCCGCACGAGTTCTCCGGCGGCCAGCGCCAACGCATCGGCGTGGCAAGGGCGTTGGCCCTCGAACCGAAGCTGATCGTCGCGGACGAACCGGTCTCGGCCCTGGACGTCTCCATCCAGGCACAGGTGGTGAACCTCCTCCAGGAGGTCCAGAAGGAACTGGGCATCGCCTTCCTCTTCATCGCCCACGACCTCGCGGTCGTACGGCACTTCTCGCACCGGGTCGCGGTGATGTACCTCGGCAAGATCATCGAGGTCGGCGACCGCGACTCCATCTACACCCGCCCCCGGCACCCCTACACCCACGCCCTGCTGTCCGCCGTCCCCGAGGTGAACCTCGGCGACGAGGACACGGTGGGCCGTGAACGGATTCGTCTCGCCGGTGACGTCCCCTCCCCGATCTCTCCTCCCTCCGGCTGCCGTTTCCGCACGCGTTGCTGGAAGGCGCAGGACAAGTGCGCGGCCGAGGAACCGCCACTGATCCAGATCGAGGGCAATCGCGCGGCCCACCTGACGGCCTGTCACTTCCCGGAGGAACCGACGATCGAGGCCCGGGACGAGGACATCGTGCTGGACCCGGCGCTGACGGCGCTGGAGGAGTCGGCGGACGAGTAGCAGAGGTGCCGTCGGGCCACTCGCCGCTCCGCCAGTGGCCCAACGGCGATGTCACGAGGCCTGGTTGGAGTGGCCCACCGGTTCGGCCACGGTGACGATCTCGGGGGCGGCCGGGGTCAGCGGCCCCCGCCCCCAGTCGCCGTACCGCTCGACGACGACGAACCCGGCCTCGTGGAGGAAGCGGTCCAGGGCGTCGGTGCCGAGGAACCGCAGGGTGCTCCGGTCGACCTGCGGCCGCTCCCAGCGGGCACCCTCGAAGGTCTCGGTGAACGTCACGCGTTCCCCGCCCGCCGCCACGGACTCGACCTCGTGCCACACCCGTACGACCCCGCCGTCGCCGTCGGAGATCTCCCGCACCCGGTCCGGTGTCCACCGCTCCCAGGCCCGCGCCCCCGGATTCCGCGTCTCGAACACGAACCGCCCGCCGGGAGCGAGCGCGGTGTGTACGGCGGCCAGCGCGAGGCGCAACTCCTCGTCGCCGAGCAGCACTTGGAAGGCGTGCCCGGTCATCACGGCGAGTTCGAACTCGCCGCGCCACACCCGCGACCGCAGATCCCCGAGCACCCACTCGACCGTGGGTTCATGGGCCCGCGCCCGTACCAGCATCGCGGCGGCGGGATCGAGTCCCATGAGCCGCCCCGGGTGCCCTTCCCGCCGGGCCCGTCCGAGCAGGCGCCCCGTGCCGCACCCGATGTCGAGCACGGCACCGGCGGACAACACCAGTTCGAGATAGAAGTCGTCGCCGGGCCCCCAGGGGTTGAGGGTGTCGTACAGCGCGGCGAGCGAAGGATCCGTGAACGAACGATCGACCACTGCGGCAGCTTGTCACACGGGAGGCAGCCGGACGGTGCGCCCGTGCGTTTCTTGCTGACTTCCGAACTTCCGCCGGCCGTAAGGGCGCAGTGTTTTAACCGGTCGACATCGGCGCCGCCCTCCGGGATGCTCGGCGCGATGACAAATGCCCTGAACCCCAGTATCCGTACCCTCACCTTCGACTGCACCGGCGACCCCTATGAACTCGGCCTGTTCTGGAGCGAGTTGCTGGGGCGGCCGTTGGCCGACGACGACAAGCCCGGTGATCCGGAGGCGGTGATCGTGGACCCCGGCGGCGGTCCGACGCTGCTCTTCGTACGCGTACCGGAGGCCAAGGCGGCGAAGAACCGGGTCCACCTGGACCTGCAGCCGCACGGACGGACCCGCGCGCAGGAGGTCGAGCGGGCACTGGAACTCGGCGCCACGAAGGTCGCCGACCACACGCGTCCGGACGGCGGCGGCTGGGTCGTGCTCGCCGATCCCGAGGGCAATGAATTCTGTGTGGAGCGGGGAGAGTTGGGCTGAGCCCCCGGGAATGGCGAAGGCCCGCGCCTGGGTGGGCGCGGGCCTTCGTCCCCTGGAACCGGACGTTCATGGGCTCGGGTCAATGGGCCGGTGAAAGTCCGTTCCTGAAGGGGGCGGCTGACTAAAGGGGTGTGTCAGGCCGCCGCCTCGGGGTCCTTGGCGAGACGGGGTGCCGGAACCGTGTCCGCCGTCTCGGGGTAGTGGCACGCGGTCAGATGGCCGGGCTTGTTGCCCTCGACCATCACCAGGGGGGGAGCCTCCGTCGCGCACTTCTCCGTCGCCTTCCAGCAGCGGGTGCGGAAGCGGCAGCCGGTCGGCGGGTTGATCGGCGACGGCACATCGCCGACCAGCCGGATGCGCTCCCGGGCCGGCGTCTCGTCCACCGTGGCCTCGGGCACGGCCGACAACAGGGCCCGCGTATAGGGGTGGCGCGGGTTGCCGTACAGGTCGTCGCGGTCGGCGATCTCCACGATCTTGCCGAGGTACATCACCGCGACCCGCTGTGAGAAGTGCCGGACGATCGCCAGGTCGTGGGCGATGAACACGAACGCGATGCCGAGTTCCTTCTGCACCTTCTGGAGCAGGTTGACGACCTGTGCCTGGATGGAGACGTCCAGCGCGGAGACCGGTTCGTCGGCGACGATCAGCTTCGGTTCGAGGGCCAACGCGCGGGCGACACCGATGCGTTGGCGCTGGCCGCCGGAGAACTCGTGCGGGAAGCGGTTGTAGTGCTCGGGGTTGAGGCCGACGATCTCCAACAGCTCCCGGACGCGGCCCTCACGGCCGCCGGACGGGTTGATGTTGTTGATCTCCATCGGGCCGGACACGATCTTGCCGACCGTCTGGCGCGGGTTCAGGGAGGCGTACGGGTCCTGGAAGATCATCTGGATCTCGGACCGGATCGGCGCCAGCTGCTTGCGGCCCGCGTGGGTGATGTCCTGGCCGCGGTAGGTGATGTTGCCGGCGGTCGGCTCCAGGAGCCGGGTGATCAGCCGGCCCGTGGTCGACTTGCCGCAGCCCGACTCGCCGACCAGGCCCAGGCTCTCGCCCTCGCCGACCTGGAAGTCGAGGCCGTCGACGGCCTGCACGGCGCCGACCGTACGACGGATCGGGAAGCCGCCCTTGATCGGGAAGTGTTTGGTCAGCCCGCTGACGTCCAGGAGGGGGGTTGTCTCGCTCATGATGGGAAGTCCTGTTTCTAGTACGTCAGTTGTGCTGGGCTACGGCGGTGAGGTCGGCGAAGAGCTCCTGGCGCTGCTCGGTGGTGAGGTGGCAGGCGGAGCCCCGGCCGTCGACCACCTCCAGCACGGGCCGCTCGCTGGAGCACCGTCCGCCCGGGACCTTCTCGGCGAAGGCGCACCGCGGGTGGAAGCGGCAGCCGGTCGGCGGATTGAGCAGCGAGGGCGGCGAGCCCGGGATCGGCATCAGCGGTACGTCGACCGGTCCTTCGAGGCTCGGCATGGAGCTGAGCAGACCGAGCGTGTAGGGGTGCTGCGGGTCCGTCAGCACCTCCTTCTTGGTGCCGCGCTCCACGCACCGGCCGCCGTACATCACCAGGACGTCGTCGGCGATGTCGGCGATCACGCCGAGGTCGTGCGTGATGAACACGATGGCGGTGCCGAACTCCTGCTGGAGGTCCTTCAACAGGTCCATGATCTGGGCCTGGACCGTCACGTCGAGGGCCGTCGTCGGCTCGTCGGCGATCAGCAGCTCCGGGTCGCAGACCAGCGCCATGGCGATCATCGCGCGCTGGCGCATACCGCCGGAGAAGAGGTGCGGGTAGTCGTCCACCCGGACCTCGGGCTGGGGGATCCCGACCCGCTTCAGCATCTCTATCGCGCGCTCCCGGCTCTCCTTCTTGGAGGCGCCGGTGTGCTTGCGGTACGTCTCCGCGATCTGCTTGCCGACCGTGTGGTACGGCGACAGCGAGGCCAGCGCGTCCTGGAAGATCATGGCCATCTTGTTGCCGCGCAGCCGCTCCAGCTCCCGCTCGGAGGCGGTGAGCAGCTCCTTGTCGTCGAGCAGGATCTCGCCCTCGATCGCCGTGCGGTCGCGGTCGTGGAGGCCCAGGATCGTCAGGTTGGTGACGGACTTGCCGGAGCCCGACTCACCGACGATGCCGAGCGTCTTGCCCTTGGCGAGATCGAAGGAGAGCCCGTCGACGGCCTTGACGATGCCGTCCTCGGTGGAGAAATGGACCTTCAGATCCCTGACGGAGAGGAAGGGCTGCTGATCGGTGCTCGTCACGGGGACGCTCCTGGGGGGTGATGCGGGGGGTAGGGGGTACGGGCGGAGGGTCAGGCGAGCCGGATCCGCGGGTCGATGAAGGCGTAGGCGGCGTCGACGATGATGTTGAAGAACACGATCGCCGCCGCGGAGAGGACGGTGACGCCGAGCAGCATGGGCAGGTCGCTCTGGATGACGGAGATCACCGCGAGGCGGCCGATGCCCTGGAGGCTGAAGACCTGCTCGGTGATGATCGCGCCGCCGATCAGCGTGCCGAGGTCGATACCGAACACCGTGACGATCGGGCCCATCGCGCCGCGCCAGGCGAAGCGCAGGAACACGTTGGCACTGGAGAGGCCCTTGGCGCGGGCGGTGCGGACGTAGTCCTCGCTGAGCTGCTCGACGAGCTGGGAGCGCGCCATACGCGTGTAGTTGGCGGTGAAGATGATCGACAGCACGAGCCACGGCAGCAGCAGGCCCGAGAACCAGGCGGCGGGGTTGTCGGTCAGCGGCGTGTACGAGGGCTGGTCGAGGATGCCGGTCTTGAAGACCAGGAAGTACAGCGCGATGTAGCCGACGAAGTAGATCTGCAGCGAGGAGCCGAGCAGCGAGGCCGAGGTCGCGAACTTGTCCAGGAACTTGCCCTGCTTGAGCGCCGCGATCATGCCGGTGCCGACACCGAAGATCAGGAAGATGACGGCCGAGCCGAAGGCGAGCGAGAGGGTCAGCGGCAGCCGGTCCATGATCGTGCCGAAGACGGGCTCGTTGTTGGCGAAGGAGTAGCCGAGGCACGGCGCGTTGCAGTGTCCGAAGCCGCTGTAGTCACGCCCGACGAAGATGCCCTTGAGCCAGTACCAGTACTGGACCGGTATCGGATGGTCGATGCCCAGGTTGTGCCGGATCTGCGCCAGCGAGGCCGGCGTGCAGTTCTTGCCGCAGGACATCATGGCCGGGTCACGCGGGACGGCGTAGAAGAGCCAGAACGTGATGGCGCTGATGATCAGCAGAATGACCAGCGCGCCGATCGTACGGCGGACAAGGAAGCGGAACATGGGGTCAGGACTTTCCGGACGAGGCGCCGTTGCCGGGGCGTGAGGGGTGTGGAGCCGGTGGGGGGCGGCCCGGTGGAGCCGCCCCCTGGTGCCGCGTGGCGCCTATGCCTTGGCGTAGAGCCTCGTGAGCGCGATGCCGGTGTTACCGGCGTCGTAGACGAAGCCGCCGACCTTCGTACCGTGCATCCAGTTGCGGATGGCGTGGTAGTCCGGGACACAGGCCGCGAGTTCCATGATCTGCTTGTCGATCGCGCCCCAGGCCTTGTTGGCCGCGTCGGCGTCGGTGATCAGGGAGGCCGCCGCGATGGCCTTGTCGACGCCGGTGTCCTTCAGCTGGGCGTAGTTGCTGCGGCCGTCGCCGATGTTGTCGCCGTCCCAGCAGGGGTAGAAGACCGAGTAGCCGCCCGGCCAGTCCGGGCTCCAGCCGGCCGCGAACAGGTCGTACTGGTTGTCGATCTTGCCGATCTGGGTGTAGAAGGTCGACTTGTCGATCTGCTTGTTGACGACCGTGAAGCCGGCCGCCTCCAGCGCGTTCTTGATCGCGACGGCCTGCTTCACCGCGTTGTCCGACGTCTGGTAGGCGATGACCAGCTTCTGGCCGACCTTGCCGGCCTCCTTCAGGAGGGCCTTGGCCTTGACCGGGTCGCCGCCGGGCTTCGTGGTCTTGCCGTACAGGTCGAAGTCCGTGTAGCCGGGCGTCACCGGGGAGAAGATCGTGGTGGCGATCTCGCTGGTGGACGCGCCGCCGCGGATGGTCTGCAGCTGCTGGTTCGGCCAGGCGTAGTTGATGGCCTGGCGGACCTTGACGTCCGTGATGCGGGTGGTGTTGATCGGCCAGTAGTAGGTGACCGTGTCGACCGCGGTGAGCACCTGCTGCTTGAGCTTGGTGTTGGTGAGGACCGTGGCGATCCGCTCGGGGGCGACCTCGTTGAAGATCGACATCGTGTACTGGTCGTTGCCCTTGTCCGCGATGTAGCGGTCGGTCGAGGCCAGCAGCTCGTAGCCGAACTGGAAGAGGTACTTGTCCGGGTAGGCGTTGCGGATCGGGTCCGTCGCCGCGTCCCAGTGCTCGTTGCGGGTGTACGTCAGGGACTTGCCGACGTCACGGGCGGAGATCTTGTACGGGCCGCAGGAGAACGGCTGCTTGTCGTACTTCTCCTTGGTGTCCTTCGACTTCTTCACGAAGGAGTACGCGCGCTCGGCGAGCGTGAAGTTGAAGTCACCGCGGGCCTGGTTGAGGCGGAAGGTGATGGTCTTGCCGTCGATCTCTATGGAGTCGAGGTTCTTGCCCTCATAGGGACCCGTGTACTTGTCGCCGCCGACCAGGAACTGCTGGACGTAGCGCGGGCCCTCGGTGACGAAGGAGGCGAAGAGGCGCTCGAAGGTGTGGCGGACGTCGTCCATGGACAGCTCGGAGCCGTCCTCCCACTTGATGCCGTCCTTGATCGTGAACGACCAGGTCTTGCCGCCGTCCTTGGCGGTGCCCGCGTCCGTGGCCACGTCGCCGACGAGGGTGGCGCCGCCCTTGGAGTCGAGCTTGTAACCGGTCAGGCCACGCATGATCGGCGTGGTGATGAGGATCTCGGTGGAGACGTAGATCTGCGCCGGGTCCAGGTGGTCCATGTCGAACTGGTCGAGCCCGTAGATCGTCCCGCCCTTGACCGCGCCGGCGACCTCGGGGGCGGGGCCCGTCGAGTCGGCCTTCGTGCCGACCGCGATCTTGCTCTGCTTGGCCTTGCTGACCGAGGGGACCTTGCTCTTCGAGGTCGAGTTGCCGCCGCCACAGGCGGTCAGCACCGAGCTCGACGCGGCCACCACACCGGTGGCGATCATGAAGTTTCTACGGGAAAAAGACACAGTAGCCCTGCCTTATGGGTGGGACGGGACCAGCCGGACGACATTGACCGGACCGGAGATGAGAGATGGGTCAGCGCTTGGACTTCGGGTCGAGCGCGTCGCGCGCCGAGTCGCCGAGCAGGTTGAACGCCAGGACGAAGATCACCATGGCCAGACCCGGGAAGAGCATGAAGGTGAAGTCCTGGGTGTAGAACTGGGCGCCCCGCTGGATCATGACGCCCCAGTCGGGGGTCGGGTCGATCATGCCGACGCCGAGGAAGGCGAAGCCCGCCTCCGCGGTCACATAGGCCGGGAGCATGAGCGTGGACTGGATGAGGATCGGGGTCCACAGGTTGGGCAGGAGTTCCTTGAACACGATGCGCATCGGTGACGCCCCGGTCACCTTGGCCGACTCGACGAACTCCCGCTCGCGCAGGCCGAGTACCTGACCGCGCAGCAGACGGGCGATCGACGCCCAGCCGAAGAAGGACATCATCAGGATGAGTGCGGTGGCCCGCAGCCAGGTCGGGATGTTGTCGTCGGCCGCGACGAACAGCCCGAACACCACCGGCATGAAGGCGATGATGAACAGCGTCGAGGGGATCGACAGCACGATGTCGATGATCCGGCCGACGAAGTAGTCCGTCTTGCCGCCCAGATAGCCGGCGGTCACGCCGATCACGACGCCGACGACGGTCGTGATCAGGGTGGCGGCCAGGGCGATGCCCAGCGAGGTCCGGATGCCGTAGATCAGGAAGGTGAAGACGTCACGGCCGAGCTGCGGTTCGATGCCGAACCAGAACTGCGAACTCATGCCGCCGTTCGGGCCCGCCGGGTACGAGAAGGCGTCGAGCAGGCTCGGGTCCTGGCTCGCGTACGTCGTGTACGGATCTTTCCCGTACAGCTTCGAGATCAGTGGCGCGGCCAGCGCGATCGCGAAGAAGAAGATCACGATGATCGCCGATATGACGCCCGTACGGTCACGCTTGAAGCGGCGCCACGCGAGCTGTCCCGGAGACCTGCTCTCGCCGGCCTTCGAGTCGGGAGAAGTGATCGACTTCTCGTCGCTCTCGTCGGTCACCTCAAGCGGGGCCGCGGATGGGGTTGGGGGGGTCATGATGCTCCTGGCCCAAGGGCGGGTCCGATAAGACTCCGCAGGGCACTCCCTACGGGCTACGCCGGACTTTTTCAACGCAATTCATGCAGGGTCAATAAAATCTGGGGCGACTTGTGCTTGTCTTTACCTATTTTACTTCCGCTTGATCATTCCGTAGCTACGCGGGTAGCGCGCCGTGATCGGGCCGTGTTTTATGTCGGACCAAACGTGCGAAACGGGCAATGGGTTCGATATGCGGACGTCTCTGTATCGGAATGCGTACATCGGGGCGTCGTGATCCAACGGTTCTGCATCGCTTCGCGGTGACCCATTGTGCGCTATGCCGAGGATCGTCCGAACGGGGGCCGGAGGTACCCCGAAAGGGTGGGCCCAAAGGCGATGTTCTCCTTTTTGTGCCGATATTGGCCGGTAACGGATCGATCTGGACCGGCTTGCCTGAGGAGGCACTCGATGCGTGGAGCCACGCACGCCAAATGGGCCGCTTGCGCGGCGGCGGTAGCCCTCGCGGCGACCGCCTGTGGGAGCAGCGGCGGGGGCGGCAGCAGCAGCGGCGGCGGTGACGGCAGCGGTGTGCTCAGTGCCTCCTGGGGAGACCCGCAGAACCCGCTGGAGCCGGCCAACACCAACGAGGTGCAGGGCGGCAAGGTCCTCGACATGGTCTTCCGCGGTCTCAAGCGCTACAACGCCAAGACCGGCAAGGCCGAGGACATGCTCGCCGACAAGATCGAGACCACGGATTCGCAGAACTTCACGGTCACCATCAAGAGCGGCTGGAAGTTCAGCAACGGCGAGGCCGTCACCGCGAAGTCCTTCGTCGACGCGTGGAACTACGGCGCCAGCCTCAAGAACAACCAGAAGAACGCGTACTTCTTCGGGTACATCGACGGCTACGACAAGGTCCACCCCGACAGCGGCTCACAGTCCGCGACCACCCTCTCCGGGCTCAAGGTGACCGGCACCGACACCTTCACGATCAAGCTCACCCAGAAGTTCTCCACGTTCCCGGACACCCTCGGCTACGCGGCCTACTCGCCGCTGCCGTCGACGTTCTTCTCGGACCACGAGGCCTGGCTGAAGAAGCCGGTCGGGAACGGGCCGTACACCATCGAGTCGTACACCAAGGGCTCGCAGATGCAGCTCAAGAAGTGGGACGGCTACACCAACGCGGACAAGGCGCAGAACAGTGGCGTGACCCTCAAGGTCTACACCGACAACAACACCGCCTACACCGACCTGATGGCCGGCAACCTCGACCTCGTCGACGACATCCCGGCCGCGCAGCTCAAGAACGTCAAGAGCGACCTCAGTGGCCGGTACATCAACACGCCCGCCGGGATCATCCAGACGCTCGCGTTCCCGTACTACGACAAGGACTGGAACAAGAGCGGCTCGGAGAAGGTACGCCAGGGGCTGTCCATGGCGATCAACCGCGACCAGATCACCGACACGATCTTCCAGAAGACCCGCACCCCCGCCACCGACTGGACCTCACCGGTGCTCGGCACCGCGGGCGGCTTCCAGGACGGGCTGTGCGGGGACGCCTGCAAGTACAACCCCACCGAGGCCAAGAAGCTGGTCCAGGAGGGCGGCGGGCTGCCCGGCGGCCAGGTCAAGATCACGTACAACGCGGACACGGGCTCGCACAAGGAGTGGGTGGACGCCGTGTGCAACTCCATCAACAACGCGCTCGGCAACGACAAGGCGTGCGTCGGCAACCCGGTCGGCACCTTCGCCGACTTCCGCAACCAGATCGGCCAGCACAAGATGACCGGGCCGTTCCGGGCCGGCTGGCAGATGGACTACCCGCTCATCCAGAACTTCCTTCAGCCGCTGTACTACACCAACGCCTCCTCCAACGACGGCCAGTGGTCCAACAAGGACTTCGACAAGCTCGTGAACCAGGCCAACGCGGAGACCGACACCGCCAAGGCGATCAAGCTCTTCCAGCAGGCCGAGGGCGTCGTACGGGACAACATGGCCGCCATCCCGCTCTGGTACCAGAACGGCAGCGCGGGCTACTCCGACCGGCTCTCCAACGTCGCGCTCAACCCGTTCAGCGTCCCCGTGTACAACGAGATCAAGGTCGGCTGAGCCCGCATGGGACGGTACGTCGTCCGGCGACTGCTGCAGATGATCCCGGTCTTCATCGGCGCCACCCTGCTGATCTTCCTGATGGTGAACGTGATGGGCGACCCCATCGCGGGCCTGTGCGGCGACCGGCAGTGCGACCCGGCGACGGCCGCCCAGCTCAAGAAGGAGTTCGGCCTCGACAAGCCCCTGTGGCAGCAGTACCTGACCTACTTGGGGAACATCTTCACCGGTGACTTCGGTACGGCGTTCAACGGCCAGAAGGTCACCGAGCTGATGGCGACCGCGTTCCCCGTCACCATCCGGCTGACCATCGTGGCGATCGTCTTCGAGGTCGTCATCGGCATCACGCTCGGGGTGCTCACCGGCCTCAAGCGCGGCCGACCGATCGACACGAGCGTGCTGCTGCTCACCCTCGTCGTCATCTCCATCCCGACCTTCGTCACCGGTCTGCTGCTGCAACTGCTGCTCGGCGTCGAGTGGGGCTGGATCAAACCCTCCGTCTCCTCGGAAGCGACCTTCAGCGAACTGATCGTGCCCGGCCTGGTCCTGGCCTCGGTCTCGCTCGCCTACGTCACCCGGCTGACCCGGACGTCCATCGCGGAGAACCGGCGCTCCGACTACGTCCGCACGGCCGTCGCGAAGGGCCTCCCGAGACGCCGGGTGATCACCCGCCACCTCCTCCGCAACTCGCTCATCCCCGTGGTCACCTTCATCGGCACCGACATCGGCGCCCTGATGGGCGGCGCGATCGTCACCGAGCGGATCTTCAACATCCACGGCGTCGGCTTCCAGATCTACCAGGGGATCGTGCGGCAGAACACGCAGACCGTGGTCGGCTTCGTGACGGTCCTCGTCCTCGTCTTCCTGGTCGCCAACCTGCTCGTAGACCTCCTGTACGCCGTACTCGACCCGAGGATCCGCTATGCCTGAGCAGCCGTTCGAGCCGGAGCGCGCCATCGCCGGGACCGGCGCGGGCGGGGCGATGGACCTCGCCACGAGCGAGGCGGAGACGTTGGAGAAGACCCCGGGCGGCCCGGAAGGCACGGGCCCCCAGGAGAAGCCCCGCTCCCTCTGGTCCGACGCCTGGCGAGACCTGCGCCGCAACCCCGTCTTCATCATCTCCGCGCTCGTCATCCTCTTCCTGATCGTCATCTCCCTCTGGCCGTCCCTGATCGCCTCCGGCAACCCCCTCAAGTGCGACCTCGCCAAGGCCCAGGAGGGCTCCCAGCCCGGCCATCCCTTCGGCTACGACGGCCAGGGCTGCGACGTCTACACGCGCACGGTCTACGGCACCCGTACGTCGGTGACGGTCGGCGTCCTCGCCACGCTGGGGGTCGCGATCCTCGGCTCGGCCCTGGGCGGACTCGCGGGCTTCTTCGGCGGGGCGTGGGACTCGATCCTCTCCCGCCTCACGGACATCTTCTTCGCGATCCCGGTGGTCCTCGGCGGCCTGGTCCTGCTCTCCGTGGTCACCAGCAACACGGTCTGGCCGGTCATCGGCTTCATGGTGCTGCTCGGCTGGCCGCAGATCTCCCGCATCGCGCGCGGCTCGGTCATCACGGCCAAACAGAACGACTACGTCCAGGCCGCGCGGGCCCTCGGCGCCTCCAACTCCCGCCTCCTGCTACGGCACATCACCCCGAACGCGGTCGCCCCGGTGATCGTCGTGGCCACCATCGCGCTCGGCACGTACATCTCCCTGGAGGCGACCCTGTCCTACCTCGGCGTGGGCCTGAAGCCCCCCACGGTCAGCTGGGGCATCGACATCTCCTCGGCCTCCGCCTACATCCGCAACGCCCCCCACATGCTCCTCTGGCCGGCCGGAGCCCTGGCGATCACCGTCCTCGCGTTCATCATGCTCGGCGACGCGGTGCGCGACGCCCTTGACCCGAAGTTGAGGTGAGGGGGGCGTGCTGGTGCTGGAGATGTGTGGTCCGCGGGAGTTTCCCACTGGGATGGTCTCCCCGCGCGCGAGTCGCCGTCGTCGGGGTGGAGGAGGCGGGTGTGCCGTCCGCACCGGTCGGCCGGTGGGCTTCGGTCGCGTCGACGATCGCCGGGTCCGGGTTTCTCCGACGGCGCGAGCACGCGCCCTCGACCGGGCTACCGGCATGGGTACGCCGGCCGCGTCGATGGTCGCCGGGCCCGGTTTTTCCGTGCCGGGCGACGCAGTCCGCGACGTCCGTCGATCCGAGCCCGAGGCGACGGCGCGACGGCGTGGGAGGTGTGCGAGTCGGGATCGGGCGCGGGCCGTCGTCGCCGCGACGGGCGCTGGCGCACGGTCGGACCCCGGTCGGCCTGTGGGCCCCGGTCGTGCCGGTAATCACTGCGGCCGGCTGTTCCACACCTGGCGGTGCGGTGCGTGGTGTCCGGGGGTCCGAGGTCGAGGTGACGGCGTGACGGTACGGGAGGCGTGCGGGGCGCGGGGTGGCGGTGGGAGGACGGGTGTGGGTACGCCGTCCGCCCGGTGCGCTCGGGCCGGGGCGGCTGAAGTCGGCCCCGGATGCGGTGTGTTCGGCGGCGCGGTGTGCGGCGCCTCTGATGCGAGGGTGAGGTGACCGGCGTCATGCTGCTCGAAGTGCGGGATCTGCACGTGGAGTTCAGGACCAGGGACGGGGTCGCCAAGGCCGTCAACGGGGTCGACTACAGCGTGGACGAGGGGGAGACCCTCGCCGTGCTGGGGGAGTCGGGGTCCGGGAAGTCGGTGACCGCGCAGGCCGTGATGGGGATTCTCGATGTGCCGCCGGGGAAGATCACCGGCGGGGAGATCCTGTTCCGGGGCAAGGATCTGCTGAAGTTCAAGGAAGAGGAGCGGCGCAAGGTCCGCGGTGCCGAGATGGCGATGATCTTCCAGGACGCGCTGTCCTCGCTCAACCCCGTGCTCTCCGTGGGCGATCAGCTCGGCGAGATGTTCGTCGTGCACAGGGGGATGTCGCGGAAGGACGCGCGCGCCAAGGCCGTCGAGCTGATGGAGCGGGTGCGGATCCCGGCCGCCAAGGAACGCGTCCGGGACTACCCGCACCAGTTCTCCGGCGGTATGCGTCAGCGCATCATGATCGCGATGGCGCTCGCCCTCGAACCCGCGCTCATCATCGCCGACGAACCGACCACCGCCCTCGACGTCACCGTCCAGGCCCAAGTCATGGACCTGCTCGCGGAGTTGCAGCGCGAACTCAACATGGGGCTCATCCTCATCACCCACGACCTCGGAGTCGTGGCCGATGTGGCCGACAAGATCGCCGTCATGTACGCGGGACGGATCGTCGAGTCGGCCCCCGTCCACGACATCTACAAGTCCCCGGCACATCCGTACACCCGCGGCCTGCTGGACTCCATCCCGCGACTGGACCAGAAGGGCCAGGAGCTCTACGCCATCAAGGGCCTGCCGCCGAACCTGATGCACATCCCGCCCGGCTGCGCCTTCAACCCCCGCTGTCCGATGGCCCAGGACGTGTGCCGGACCGACGAACCACCCCTGCACGAGGTGGACGAACACCGGGGCAGCGCCTGCCACTTCTGGAGGGAGTGCCTCAATGGTCGAGTCAACGGTTGAGCCGATCCTGGAAGTGACCGGACTGGTCAAGCACTACCCGTTGACCCAGGGCATTCTGTTCAAGAAGCAGGTCGGTGCCGTCAAGGCTGTTGACGGTGTCGACTTCACGCTGGGCAGAGGAGAGACCCTCGGCATCGTCGGGGAGTCCGGCTGCGGCAAATCAACTGTTGCCAAGATGCTCGTCAATCTTGAGCGGCCGACCGAGGGGTCGATCAAGTTCAAGGGCGAGGACATCAGCAAGATGTCCGGCCGCGCCCTGAAGGCCGCCCGCCGCAACATCCAGATGGTGTTCCAGGACCCGTACACCTCCCTCAACCCCCGGATGACGGTCGGCGACATCATCGGGGAGCCGTACGAGATCCACCCCGAGGTGGCGCCGAAAGGCGATCGGCGCAAGCGGGTTCAGGATCTGCTGGACGTGGTCGGGCTCAACCCCGAGTACATCAACCGCTATCCGCACCAGTTCTCCGGCGGCCAGCGCCAACGCATCGGCATCGCACGGGGGTTGGCGCTGCGCCCCGAGGTCATCGTGGCCGACGAACCCGTCTCCGCGCTCGACGTCTCCGTACAGGCCCAGGTCATCAACCTCCTCGACCGCCTCCAGGACGAGTTCGATCTCTCCTACGTCTTCATCGCCCACGACCTGTCGATCGTCCGGCACATCTCGGACCGGGTCGGGGTGATGTACCTCGGCCGGATCGTGGAGATCGGCAGGGACGAGGAGATCTACGACCACCCGACACACCCGTACACCCAGGCGCTGCTGTCCGCCGTCCCCGTGCCCGACCCGGACGCGCGCGAGCACCGGGAGCGGATCATCCTGTCCGGCGACGTGCCGTCCCCGACGAACGTCCCGTCCGGCTGCCGCTTCCGCACCCGCTGCTGGAAGGCGCAGGAGCGCTGCTCGCTGGAGGTGCCGCTGCTCGCCGTACCGGCCGAGTTCCGGCTCGCGAGCGGGCCCGCGGCCCACGACTCGGCCTGTCACTTCGCGGAGGAGAAGACGGTCGTACCGTCGGAAGCACCCCCGGACGATCTTGGGAATGCGGCGGAATAAGGGTGCAAACAGGCATCAACCGCGTTAACACGCAGGCAACTCGGCCGACCCGATCTCGATATACGGACGAGTCAACCTGAACAACGTACGGCCGTGCGGGTGCCGTAAACGGACCGGGGCGCGCCATGTCGCCCCGGTCCGTTGCCCGTTGTCAGCGGGGAAGCCCCAACGAACGCCGCAGGAAGTCCAGTTGCAGGAGCAGCAGGTTCTCCGCCACCGTCTCCTGCGGGGTCATGTGCGTCACCCCGGACAGGGGGAGCACCTCGTGCGGGCGGCCCGCCGCGAGCAGGGCCGAGGACAGGCGCAGGGAGTGGGCGACCACCACGTTGTCGTCCGCGAGGCCGTGGACGATCAGCATCGGGCGGTGCGGCTCGGCCGCGTCCACCAGGCCCGCGTCGTCGATCACGGAGTTGCGCCGGTAGACCTCGGGCTGCTCGGCCGGGTGCCCGATGTACCGCTCCTGGTAGTGGGTGTCGTACAGCCGCAGATCGGTGACCGGTGCGCCGACGACCGCCGCGTGGAAGACGTCGGGGCGGCGCAGCGCGGCGAGGGCGGCCAGGTAGCCGCCGAACGACCAGCCCCGGATCGCGACCCGGCCGAGGTCGAGCGGGAAGTCGGCCGCGAGCGCCTGGAGCGCGTCGATCTGGTCCTCCAGGACGACCGCCGCGAGGTCGTCCCTGATCGCCTTCTCCCACGCCGGCGAGCGGCCCGGCGTGCCCCGCCCGTCGGCGACGAGCACCGCGAAACCCTGGTCGGCGAACCACTGCGAGGTGAGGTGCGCGTTGTGCGCGGCGACCACGCGCTGACCGTGCGGACCGCCGTACGGGTCCAGCAGAACCGGGAGCGGGCTGGTGCCGTCGTAGTCCCGTGGCATAAGCAGGGCGCACGGGACGCGCCGTGCGCCCCCCTCGGTGAACGTGATGCGCGGGGACATTCCCGGATCTTCGGCGTACGACGCGATCGTCACCGTCTTCTTGCCCTCGCGCAGCACCTGTACCTGCGTGCCCGGCCGGTCCGGCACCGCCGACAGCAGTACGGTCACGCCCCCGGCGCGCACCGCCGAGTGCACGCCGGGCTCCTGCGAGACGCGCTCCAAACCGAGTTCGTTGACCCGGTAGACATGCACCTCGCCGATCTCCGGGGCGGGCGCGTCCTCGCCCGCCGAGGCCGCGACCAGCACATTGTCGTCCGAGACGTCCAGCACCGCGCGGACGTGCAACTGCGGTCCGGTGAGCGGGCGTTCGCCGACCGCGAGCACCCGGGCGCCCCCCTCGTCGGCGATCCGCACGAGCCGTCCGGAGGGGCTCCAGCACGGCAGGCCGGGGAAAAGATCAAGCCAAATTGGATCTTCGTCGGCGTGCACCATCCGGGTCGCCCCGGTGTCCGGGTCCACGGCCAGGAACAGCTGACTGCGCTGGTCCCGAGCCTGCACGAGCAGCAGTGGCGCACCCGCCGCTGACCAGTGCACTCGCGCCAGATACGGGTACCGCGCCCGGTCCCAGACGACCTCCGTGCGCACCCCGTTCAACGCGATCGCATAGAGCCGTACCTCCGCGTTGGCCGTCCCCGCCGCCGGATACGCGACCCGCCGCGGCTCGCGCTCCGGGTGGGCCGGGTCGGCGATCCACCAGCGCTGCACCGGCGTGTCGTCCGCACGGGCGACCAGCAGCCGGTCCGAGTCCGGCGACCACCAGAAGCCGCGGGTACGGCTCATCTCCTCGGCCGCGATGAACTCGGCCAGTCCATAGGTGACTTGATCCGACTCCGGCTCGGCGAGCGCCCGGTCGTCCTCGCCCTCGGCTCCCACGACCCGCAGGGCGCCACCGGTGACGTAGGCGATGTGCCGTCCGTCGGGGGCCGGGCGGGGGTCGATCACCGGCCCGGGGACAGTGAGTTCACGTGCCGTGCCGGCCCGTAGCTCGGCCGTGAAAAGCCGCCCTGACAAGGCGAAAGACGCCAACTCGACCGCGCTGTCGGTGGCGTAGCCGACGATCCCCGCACCGCCCTCGCGGGCCCGCTCGCGCCGCGCCTGCTCCTCGGTCGAGAGGTGCTCCGAGGCGCCGCCCAGGAGGGCGCTCGGGTCGGCCGCCACGCGCTCCTCGCCGCCGACCGGATCGAGGACCCACAGCGAGTTCGCGCGGTCCGTGCCGGAGGAGGAGCGCAGGAACACGACCCGGGAACCATCGGGCGCCACGCTGAACGCGCGCGGCGCGCCGAGGGTGAACCGCTGGGTACGGGCGTGCCGTCGGGGGAAGGAGTGAGCCTCGGTCGTCATGCCCCGACCATATTGGCCATGCGCCCCCTTGTGCGGCTGTGCGCCGAGCGATGCGCGAGCGCGGATAGTTATGATCACTGGCGTTGGGTGGGTATGAACCTGCTGGCTGCTGTATGGATTTGCTCTACGGATCCACGCCATGGATCCATTGCCCCCATAGTCCGACCCCCTAGTCCCTGGGATCATTGGAGGTGAGCCGCCGTGGCACTCTCGATTTCGGCGGTGGTGCTGCTGGCGATCGTCGTCTTCCTTCTGGTCAAGAAATCAGGGCTGAAGGGCGGGCACGCGGTCGTCTGTGTCCTCCTCGGGTTCTATCTGGCCTCCTCGACCATCGCGCCCACGATCAGCGATCTCACGACGAACATCGCGAGCATGATCGGCAGCATCAAGTTCTGACGGCCCCCCTTTAGGGTGGGCACATGACCGAACCGCCCTCCCCCACCCTGCGGGCGGGGGGACCCCCATCTCGCTGCGCTCGCCGTCTGCTCCTGGTGCACGCGCATCCGGACGACGAGTCGATCAACAACGGCGCGACCATGGCCAAGTACGCGGCCGAGGGTGCGCACGTGACGCTGGTCACGTGCACCCTCGGTGAGCGGGGCGAGGTCATCCCGCCCGCGTTGCGGCAGCTGACGGGTGCCGCGCTCGGGAAACACCGGGCGGTCGAGCTCGGGGCCGCGACGGGCGAGCTGGGAGTCGGTGACTTCCGTCTCCTCGGCGGCGCGGGCCGCTACCAGGACTCCGGGATGATGGGCACCCCGGACAACGACGACCCCGACTGCTTCTGGCAGGCCGACGTCGACGAGGCCGCCGGACACCTCGTCGAGGTGATCCGCGAGGTGCGCCCCCAGGTCCTGGTCACCTACGACCCCGACGGCGGATACGGCCACCCGGACCACATCCAGGCCCACCGCGTCGCCATGCGGGCCGCCCAACTCGCCGCCGACGCCGGGCAGTCGATCGCCAAGGTCTACTGGAACCGCGTGCCCCGGACCGTCGTGGAAGCGGGATTCGCGCGGCTGCGCGACGCGCTGCCGGAGCTTCCCTTCGCCGAGACCGCCGCCGTGGACGACGTACCGGGTGTCGTGGACGACGGGCGGATCACCACCGCGATCGACGGCACCGAATACGCGGCCGCCAAGACCGCCGCGATGCGCGCGCACGCCACCCAGATCGAAGTCGCCCCGGACGAGCCGTACTTCGTGCTCTCCAACTATCTCGCGCAGCCGATCCTCACCACCGAGTACTACGAGTTGGTCCAGGGCGAGGCCGGCGGCCCGGCGCCCGAGACCGACCTCTTCGAAGGGCTGGGCCTGTGATGAGCGCCAATCAGGGCGGCGGAAGCCTGCTCGCCCAGCCGCTGCAACGGCCGTCCGGGCCAAGGGTGTTGGCCTACCTCGGGCTCTTCTTGCTCGGCGCGGTCGTCGGGGCGGCGGGAGCGCTGGTGCAGGGCGGCTGGTTCCCCGGCGGGCTGCTGCTCGCGCTCGCCGGAGCGGGCGGACTCTTCCTCGGCGGGGCGAGAGCCGCCGGCGGCCGGGGCGGGGCCGTGGCGCCCGCGGCCGGCTGGATGGTCGCCGTCATCCTGCTCACCGCCAGCCGTCCGGAGGGCGACTTCCTGTTCGGCGCGGGAGTCGGTTCCTATCTCTTCCTGCTCGGCGGAATGGCTGTAGCTGTGATCTGCGCCACGTTGGGTTTGGGGCGGCAACCAAGCAGCCCTGACGTCCGACTTGGCAAGTGACGTACCACTTCGCGGTGACGCGCGCGTGCGAGTCCGGTGTGGGTTTCCCCAGCGGCCGTGGGATACCGCCAAGAAGTGGCCAGTATGGTGGTGCGCGCCGCCGAGTCGCCCGTGGGTGTCGGGCGGCGGAGCCAACCGGGAGAACCTGCCTTGAGTCGTGAAACTGACACTCCGTCCTCCGGGCCCGACGGGCGCGGCGGAGCCGCCTACCCCTCGGGGACCCCGCCGTACGGGACGCCCGCGGCTTCCGACGACCGTACGGATGCGGGGCGTTCGGCCGCGCAGCCGGAGGAACGCAAGACCGAGACGACGCTGACGACCCGGATCCGGATCAACATCCCCGGATCGCGGCCCATTCCGCCGGTCGTCGTGCGCACGCCCGTCGCGGACGGCGAGTCCGCCGACGGGTCCACGACCGCCGAGACGCAGCTGCCGAGTTCCGCGCTGCCCACGGGCGTCGTCGAACCGACGGCCGAACTCGCCCTGCCCACACCCGAGGAGAAGACGAGCGACTGGTTCGCGCCACGCAAGTCCGGCCCCGCGAAGGGCGGTCAGGGCGGTGGCGGCACCAACGGCGCAGGAATTCCGGGCGGTTCGGCCGCCGGAACCCCGAGCGCCGGCACTCCGACTCCGGGTGCGCCCGGGGCCGCGCGGCCGACCGGCGGCCGGCCCGGCGGTGTCGTCGGTGCGATGGGCCTGCCGAGCGCTTCCCGGCCGGGCGGCGCCAACGGCTCCACGAACGGTGCCGGGTTCGCCGGTGCCACCGGTGGCGGACCCGTGGCCCCCGGGCACGGCGGCGGCACCGGTTCCTTCGACGTGACCGAGGCGCTGGCGGGGGGCTCGCTGGGCAACGGCTCCCGTCCGAACGGCGGCCCCGGCGAACCGCGCCGCGACGACCTGCCGTACTTCTCGGAGAACGGTCAGGGTGCCCAGGGCGGCCTTCCCGGAGCCGACGGACAGGGCGGCGGCGAGCAGGGCGGTTTCCCCGGGCCCGGCGCCCAGGGCGGCTACCCCGAGACGAACGGCCAGGGTTTCCCCGCGACCAACGGTCACGGCGCGCGCATCGAGCAGTTCCCCGGACCCGACGGCCAGGGCATGGGCCCCGGCGGCCCGGGCGGTCCCGGTGGACCCAGCGGTTTCAACGGCCCGAACGGGCGCGGTGGTCCGGGCGGCCCCCAGGGTCCCGCGGGCCCGACCGGCGGCCCGGTCACCGGCGACGGCCTGATGCTGCCGCCCGGCCCGATGGGCGGAGCGCAGGGAGCCCCCGGTGCGCCGATCGGCTACGCCGACGGCCCGGGCGGCCCGACCAACGGCTCCGGCGGCCCGGGCGCACCCTCCGGCCGACACGGCGGACGCGGCAGGGGCCCGGGTGGTCCGGGTGGTCCCGGCGGTCCGGGGACGGGACCCGGCGGCCCGGGCATGGGCCCCGGTGGCCCCGGTGGTCCCGGCACAGGCCCTGGTGGCCCCGGTGGCCCCGCCATGGGGCTCAGCGGTCCCGGCACGGCCGGCGGTGCGAGTCTCCCCGGCATGATCCCGGGCGGCGGTCTCAGCGACGACACCGCGATCCTCACCCCGCAGAAGCTGGCCCAGCCCGGCATGCCCGGCTACGGCACCCCCGCCGACCAGGTCTCCGGACACACCGTCACCAGCGGTATGCCGGTCGTCCCGGGCAACGGCACCTCGCCGTTCGGCACGGGCACCCACCCCGACGGACCGCTTCCGCACACGCCCCCCAAGCTGCCCGAGCCCGGCTCGGCGCAGAGCGCGCCCGCCGCCAAGAACGCGGGCAAGAGCGCGGCGAAGAAAAAGAAGAAGGGCCGCAGCAAGCTGGTCCTGCTCGGCGTCGGCGTGTTCGTCATCGCGGGCGGCGCCTACGGTGCCGGGCTGCTGATGAACCACACCGACGTGCCGAAGGGCACCACCGTGCTCGGCGTCGACATCGGCGGCGGCACCCGTGACGACGCCGTCAAGAAGCTCGACGACGCGTTCGGCGACCGCGTGAACAAGCCGCTGAAGCTGTCGGTCGGCGGCAAGACGGTTTCGCTGAAGCCGGACCAGGCGGGGCTGCAGTTCGACTTCGCGTCGACCGTCAGCAAGGCCGCCACCAGCGACTACAACCCGGTCTCCGTGATCGGTTCGCTCTTCGGCCAGCACCGGATCGTCCAGCCCGAGATGCCGACGGACGAGGAGAAGCTCCAGGCCGCCCTGGCCAACCTCGGCGGCGGCTCCGGCTCCGGCGCGGTGACCGAGGGCACGATCGAGTTCAAGTCGGGCAAGGCGGTCGCCGTCTACGGCAAGGCGGGCAAGGCCATCGACGCGGCCGGCTCCGTCACGGCCGTGGAGGAGGCGTACCGCACCGAGGTGGAGACCAACACGGCCACCACGGTGACGGTCCCGACGACCACCAAGCAGCCGAGTGTCACGAACGCCGAGGTCGACCGCGAGATGAAGGCCTTCGCGGAACCCGCGATGTCCGCCTTCGCCACGGTCAAGACGGACACCGGTGTCACGCTGCTGCTGAGCCCGAAGAACTCCCTGTGGAAGTTCCTCAAGGTCAAGGCCGTGAACGGCAAGCTCACCGACAGCCCCGACCTGACCGCCCTCAAGGCGCTCTACGGCAACCTCTTCGACGACGTCAAGATCACCCGCGCCACCGGCCAGAAGACGGCCGTCACACCCCAGGAGGTCTACCTCGCCCTCCGCGGGGCGCTGATCAGCAAGACCAACAGGGTGGGGATCATCGACACGACCCCCAACTAGCTGGCGCACGCCCGAAGAACCGAGGGGGCATCCGGAACAGCGCCGGGTGCCCCCTCGGCGTACGGCATCCGCCTCGGTCGTACGACATGACATCTGTCATGCGCGACACCGGACCGCCGACACTGCCGGGCACCGGCCCCGGGCGGCCACGATGGATGCATGACGACAACAGCGGCGACCACCGCCACCCCGGTGGTCGGGTTCGACCAGGTGAGCAAGAGCTACGGCGACGTACGGGCCGTGGACGGACTGTCGCTCGTGCTGCACCCGGGGGAGACGGTGGCCCTGCTGGGTCCGAACGGCGCCGGCAAGTCGACCACCCTCGATCTGCTGCTCGGCCTCAAGCAGGCCGACACCGGCAAGGTCAGCGTCTTCGGCACCAGTCCGCGCGAGGCGATCGTCGCCGGGCGCGTGGGCGCGATGCTGCAGAGCGGCGGGCTGATGGACGAGGTGACGGTCGGTGAACTGGTCAAGCTGGCCTGCGACTTGCACCCCAAGCCGTACAAGGTCGGCGATGTGATCGCCCGCGCGGGCATCGCCCAGATCGCCGACCGCAAGGTCAACAAGCTCTCCGGCGGCCAGGCGCAGCGCGTCCGCTTCGCCCTCGCGACCGCCGGCGACAGCGATCTGATCGTCCTCGACGAGCCGACCACCGGCATGGACGTCTCCGCCCGCCAGGCCTTCTGGGCCACCATGCGCGAACAGGCCGACCAGGGCCGTACGGTCCTCTTCGCCACCCACTACCTCGAAGAGGCCGACGCCATCGCGGACCGCGTCCTGGTCCTGCACCGCGGCCGGCTGCTCGCCGACGGCACCTCCGCCGAGATCAAGGCGAAGGCGGGCGCCCGCAGGGTCGCCTTCGACCTGGACGGCGAGATCGACGAGGCACCGATCCGCTCCCTCCCCTTCCTGACCTCTGTCGACATCAGCGGCCAGACGATCCGCATCCAGTCCACCGACGCCGACGCGACCGTCCACGCGCTCTACGGCCTCGGCGTCTACCCCCGCAACCTCGAAGTCGCCGGACTCGGCCTGGAGCAGGCCTTCGTCGCCATCACCACCGCCGAGGAGGCCAAGCAGTCATGAACAGCCTGATCAAACTGGAACTCACCCGCGCCCTGCGCAACCGCAAGTTCCTGTTCTTCTCGGTGATCTACCCGTCGGTGATCTTCCTGCTGGTCTCCAACCAGTCCGGCACCGTCGACGGCACCGGCCTGAGCATCGCGAAGTACGTCATGGTCTCCATGGCCTCCTTCGGCGCCCTGACCGCCGTCCTGATGGGCAACAGCGAGCGCATCGCCAAGGAGCGCGAGAACGGCTGGGTACGGCAGTTGCGGCTGACCCCGCTGCCCGGGCGCGGCTACGTCCTCGCCAAGACCGCCAGCGCCGCCGTGGTCAGCCTGCCGTCCATCGTGGTCGTGTTCATCGTCGCCGCCGTGCTGAAGGACGTACGACTGGAGGCCTGGCAGTGGCTCGCGCTGACCGGCGCGATCTGGGCCGGCAGCCTGGTCTTCGCCGCGCTCGGCGTCGCCATCGGCTACCTCGCCTCCGGGGACGCGGTCCGCCCGATCACGATGATCGTCTACTTCGGCCTGTCCATCCTCGGCGGCCTCTGGTTCCCGTCCACGACCTTCCCGACCTGGCTCCAGGACATCGCGAAGTGGCTGCCCACGCACGCGTACGCTGCCCTGGGGCAGGCCATCGAGCAGAGCCGGTCGCCCCACGCGAAGGACATCACCCTCCTCGTCGTCTACTTCGCGCTCTTCGCGGGCGGGGCGGCCTGGCTGTACCGGAAGGACACGCTGAAGGCGTGAGCGCGATGACCGAGGACCCGCTGCCGGAGAAGGCCAGGGTGGAACGGCTGATCCGGATCGGACAGCCACCCCGCAACCGGAGCGAGATGCTGCGCAAGCTGGTGTGGATCCTGCCCTGGCTGGTCTTCCTCGGCGCGCCCGTGCAGGACCTGCTGGACGGCCACCACACCACCGCGGCCACGACGGCCGGCTGGGTGGGCCTGGTGGCCTTCACCGGGATCTACCTGGCGGTCGTCTTCCGCACCATGGGCCGCCCCTACTCCGGTTGGCTCGTCGCCGCCATGGTCGCCGTCCTGTGGGTACTGGCCGTAGCGCTGGCCCTCAGCCTCGGCAACTCCTGGCTCGGCCTCTTCGTCTACGTCTCCGTCAGCTGCGGGGTGACCCTCCCCCTGCGCGCCGCGTACTGGACGATCCCGCTGACCACCGCGGCGATGATGCTGGCGGGCTGGTTCGTCGACGACCTGGACGAGGCCTGGGGCCTGTTCCTGATCGTGCTGCTGGTGGGCTACTCGATGACAGGCGTACGGCAACTCGTGCGCACGACGGTCGAGTTGCGCAAGGCGAGGGCCACGGTCGCCCAACTGGCGGCCAACGAGGAGCGGTTGCGCCTGGCCCGGGACCTGCACGATCTCCTGGGCCACTCCCTCTCCCTGATCACCCTGAAGAGCGAGCTGGCCGGCCGGATGCTCCCCGACCACCCCGACAAGGCGGCCCAGCAGGTCGCCGACATCGAACAGGTCAGCCGCCAGGCCCTGGTGGACGTCCGCGAGGCGGTCACCGGCTACCGCCGCCCCCGCCTCCCCGGCGAACTCGCGGGCGCCCAGGTTGCGTTGACGGCCGCGGGCGTCACGGCCGACCTCCCCGCCGAACCGGACCTCACCGACGTCCCCGAGGACAGCGAGTCCGCCCTCGCCTGGGCCCTGCGCGAGGCGATCACCAACGTCGTACGGCACAGCGGCGCCCAGCGCTGTGTCGTCGAACTGGTCCGGCGCCAGACCCTGGACGGCCCGATGCTCGAACTCTCCGTCGAGGACAACGGCTCGGGC
Source organism: Streptomyces sp. NPDC050548 (assembly GCF_044457385.1). Taxonomy (NCBI): domain Bacteria; kingdom Bacillati; phylum Actinomycetota; class Actinomycetes; order Kitasatosporales; family Streptomycetaceae; genus Streptomyces; species Streptomyces sp. NPDC050548. The sequence goes on along the minus strand of NZ_JBITGV010000001.1, from coordinate 261,631 downwards.
GGCTCCGGCAAGGGCCCCGGCAACGGTCTGACAGGCCTCACCGAGCGCCTCGCGAAGGTCGGCGGCTCTCTGGAGACGACCCGCCTCAAACACGGCTTCCGGCTGGTCGCACGAGTGCCCGCGGGCGTTCCGGTCGCTTCGGCGGACGTAGGATCCCCCGCATGAGCCGTACGATCAAGGTCCTCCTCGCCGAGGACCAGTCGATGGTCCGCGAGGCACTGGCCGCACTGCTCGGCCTGGAGGACGACATCGAGGTCGTCGCCCAAGTGGCGCGCGGCGACGAGGTGTTGGCGGCGGCGCGGGAACACGCGGTGGACGTGGCCCTCCTCGACATCGAGATGCCCGGCTGCACCGGCATCGAGGCGGCGGCCCAGGTCCACAAGTCGCTGCCCGCGGTGAAGCTGGTCGTCCTGACGACCTTCGGCCGCCCCGGCTACCTCCGCAGCGCGATGGAGGCGGGCGCCGACGCGTTCCTGGTGAAGGACGCCCCGGCGGCCCAACTGGCGGAAGCGGTACGGAAAGTACTGGCGGGCGAGCGGGTCATCGACCCCACACTGGCCGCAGCGGCCCTGGCAGAGGGCGCCAACCCGTTGACCGACCGAGAGCGCGAGGTCCTGCGAGCAGCGGCAGACGGTTCGACGAACGCCGAGCTGGCCAAGGCGCTTCATTTGTCCCAGGGAACGGTCCGCAACTACCTGTCGACGGCGATCCAGAAGTTGGCGGTACGGAACAGGGCGGAGGCGGTGCGGGCGGCAAGGGAAAAGGGCTGGCTGTAAAAACGTACGCCGGGACCGATGCTTTTAGGGGCGCGGGGAACTGCGCGCCCAGCCACAACGCACCCGCACCCGCCAACTCAGTTCAGCCTGGCCCTCGCAGATTGCGCCTGGCCTCGTACCCGATCCGCAGCAGGTTCATCCACCACAGCCACCACCTCCGCATACGCCTCCAACTCGGCAGCCCCGGTGAGGAAATCCCCCCGCTCGACCAGCAGTTGAGCCCGCTCGTACCGCAACCGAGCCGAATGCGAAGGCAACAGCAACGCCAACTCGACGGCCCACAGGGCGACATCCGACCGCTCCGGCCGAGCCGCAGCCCACGCCCGGATGTTGTTCAGGACGCGCGAAACAACCTCCAACGGCGCCGCAGGCACCAGCATCGAGGGCTCAAGCGAAGCTCCCGTCGCCCCCGCGACCAGCAACTCCGCATCGCCGCCCGACAACACCCGCCCCCCGTCGAACGGATCGGCCAGCACCTGCTCCTCCGCCGGCCCGAACCCCACCACGAAGTGCCCCGGCAGGGCGACCCCGTACACCGGAGCCCCCGCCCGCCGGGCGACCTCCATCCACACCACGGACAACAGGATGGGTAGCCCGCGCCGCCGCCGCAGGACCTCGTGCAGCAGCGAGGATCCCAACCGCTGGTAGTCGCCGGGCGTACCGCGGAACTCGAAGCGGACACCGAGGAGTTGGTGCAGCGCGTTCGCCCACGCGGAGGGCCCGCCGGGGCGGTACGGCAACTGCCCGGCCAGCCGGTCGAGTTCGAGCTGCGCCGCGTCGATGCCCGCGTCGTCCAGCGCCCCGTCGGCCACCGCCCCCACCAGCAGGCACAGCGTGGTCAGATCGGGCCGCTCGGACCGAGCCTCCTCGGCGAACCAGGCACGTACGTCCGCCGCCCGCTCGGGCGACGGGGGAGTGGGACAGGGAACGGGCATGGCGAACTCGAACCCCCTCACGACGAACCGTCGCGACCGATGCCACCGTCGCGACCGATGCCACCGTCGCGACCGATGTCACCGACGTCACCGATGCCATCGGCCGGGGCCGGCTCGCGATAGTGGTGGTAGGCGTGATGCGCCGCGAACCCCATCCCGGAGTACAGCGCCCGCGCCCCCGCGTTGTCCGCCTCGACCTGCAGCCACGCGGCCGACGCGCCCTCCGCCAGCGCCCGCGAGGCCAACGCGGCCATGACGAGCGAGGCCAGCCCCCGTCGCCGTAGCGCCGGATCGACTTCTACGGCACCGAAACCGGCCCACCGTCCGTCGACGACGCACCGCCCGATCGCGGCGGGCTCGGCACCCTCACCAGGGACCGTCGCGAACCACACCGAGGGTCCGCTCCCCAGCACCTTCAGGGCCACCTCGCTCACCCCCTTGCGCTGATAGCGGGCCAGCCACGCGTCGTCGGCGGCCCGGGAGAGGACGACCCCGGCCGGGTCGGCCCGGTCGGCGACCGGGGCCAGCGCCCCGACCCACAGTTCGGCCGTCACCTCACGGGGCCAGCCGCGCCGCTCCAGTTCGGCGCAGAGCAGCTCCTGCGTGCCCTCGGCACCGGTCGCGGTCTGGACGTAGGCGGGCAGGCCGCGGTCGCCGTACCACCGTCGTACGGCGGTGAGGGCCGCGTCGAGAGGCAGACCGGGATCGCCGAGCGGGAGCACGGAGTTGGCGCGGCGGGTGAATCCGGCGGCGGCGCGCAGCTCCCACTCGCCGAGCCGCTCGCTCTCCACGGGCTGCCAGCCGCGCGCGGAGACCTGCGCCAGTTCCTGGTAGGTGGCGGCGGGCCCCCGCCGCCGGGCCGGCGCGGCCGGTACGACCTTGCCCGCGACCAGCGCGGATTCCGGAATGCGGACGGCGTCGCCACCCTTCCGTGTGATCGTGACCACACCGCTGTCCCATGATGTGAGAACACCCACCGTGTCGGTGAACTTCTCCGCCGTGTCTTCATCCTCGCTCAAGCGCCGGACGGAGACCCGTTTGCCCACGTCAGCAGCGGTGATGCGGACCTCAAGACGTCCAGCCGCAGAGATTTCCACAGGTCAGTTCACCCCTCCTGTATGGATCACGCCCCGGAACGGAGATACTAGGTGCGGGCATGGACGACGCCGCGCTCCAGCGCGCCTGGCGGCGGAGCCTACGGAGGCCCGCCAGCGCCCTATCGAGGAGGAACGACAGCGTGACCTACGTCATCGCGCAGCCTTGTGTCGACGTCAAGGACAAGGCGTGCATCGAGGAGTGCCCGGTCGACTGCATCTACGAGGGCTCCCGGTCCTTGTACATCCACCCGGACGAATGCGTCGACTGTGGAGCCTGTGAGCCGGTGTGCCCGGTCGAGGCGATCTTCTACGAGGACGACACTCCCGAGGAGTGGAAGGACTACTACAAGGCGAACGTCGAGTTCTTCGACGAGCTCGGCTCCCCGGGCGGTGCCAGCAAGCTGGGCCTGATCGAGCGCGACCACCCCTTCGTCGCCGCGCTGCCGCCGCAGAACCAGTAAGAGCGGCCCGCACAGACGCGCCGCCTCGGTCCCGTACGGCCTGATCACGCCCGATCAGCGCCCTACGGGACCGAGGCGTTTGCCGTACCGGGCGTACCGGGCGTACCGGTCGCATCGAAGAAAGTGAGCGAGTAACCGTGTCCGCAGTCACCGACCGCCTCCCCACCTTCCCCTGGGACAAGCTGGAGCCGTACAAGAAGACGGCGACGGCGCACCCGGGCGGCATCGTCGACCTGTCGGTCGGCACCCCGGTGGACCGGGTCCCCGATCTGATCCAGAAGGCCCTGATCGACGCGGCCGACTCGCCCGGCTACCCCACGGTCTGGGGCACCCCGGCCCTGCGCGACGCCCTCACCGGCTGGGTCGAACGCCGCCTCGGCGCCCGTGACGTCACCCACCACCACGTCCTGCCGATCGTCGGCTCCAAGGAACTCGTCGCCTGGCTCCCCACCCAGTTGGGACTCGGCCCGGGCGACCGCGTCGCGTACCCCCGCCTCGCCTACCCGACGTACGAGGTGGGCGCCCGCCTGGCCCGCGCGGACTACGAGGTCTACGACGACCCGACCACCCTGAACCCCGAGGGCCTCAAGCTCCTCTGGCTCAACTCGCCCTCGAACCCGACCGGCAAGGTCCTCTCGAAGCAGGAACTCACCGAGACCGTCGCCTGGGCCCGTGAGCACGGCGTCCTGATCTTCTCCGACGAGTGCTACCTCGAACTGGGCTGGGAGGCCGACCCGGTCTCGGTCCTGCACCCGGATGTCAACGGCGGTTCCTACGACGGCATCGTCGCCGTCCACTCCCTCTCCAAGCGCTCGAACCTCGCCGGCTACCGCGCCGCCTTCCTGGCCGGCGATCCGGCGGTCCTGGGCCCGCTCCTGGAGATCCGCAAGCACGGCGGCATGATGACCTCGGCCCCGACCCAGGCGGCCGTGGTCGCGGCCCTGGGCGACGACACCCACGTCCAGGAACAGCGGGAGCGGTACGCGGCTCGCCGCACACTGCTGCGCGAAGCGCTGACCGGCCACGGCTTCCGCATCGAACACAGTGAGGCGAGCCTCTACTTGTGGGCGACGAGGGACGAGTCCTGCTGGGACACGGTGGCCCACCTCGCCGACCTCGGCATCCTGGTGGCGCCGGGCGACTTCTACGGAGAAGCGGGCGACCGCTTCGTACGAGTGGCCCTGACGGCAACGGACGAGCGAGTACGGGCAGCTGTAAACCGCCTCAGCTGAGAGTTCTTGGGGGCGCGGGGAACTGCGCGCCCAGCCCCCACCGGCCCGCAGCCAAAGAACCGGCATGCGAAAGGGGCCCAGGGAACTCCCTGGACCCCTTCAACTCACGGCACGCTCAGCCAAGCGGCAGACCCTTAAGGGGCAGCTCCTGAGCCGTGGGCAGCCCACCCTTGGTGACCGCGTCCGTCGGCAACCCGCCACCGGCCGTCGCGGTCTTCGCCGTGTCGCCGAGCAGGCCACCCGCCTGCCCCGCCGTGTCACCGGCAACGTGCTGCGCGGCCGGAGCCACCGTCTTGGCGACCTTCCCGCCGGTCTTGCCTGCGGCCGGCACCGCCTTCTCCAGCGTCTGGCCACCGGACTTGCCGGCGACCCCCGTGACGTTCTGGCTCGCGCCGTCGACCGTGTTGCCGACGCTCGCCCCGTCCAGGGCGGTCAACGCGCCCAGGTTCGGGGTGGCCGGCAGGGAGGGGGCCGCACTGGCGGAGCCGGCCGCACCGACCCCGGCTGCCGCTCCCGCTGCGACGAGCAGCGCGGCACGGGCGATCCGGCGGGTCAGGGGGAGGGACATGATGCTCCTTGTGTTGATCTCCGGGCTCGGACGCAGTGACTACCGCTCGAAGCGCGCGAAGGTTGCGGAGCGCCAACGTAAAGAGTTGGCAATGCGTCGCATTATCAGCTACGGATAAAAACGGACAAAGGTCGCCCGTCCCGAAAGCCCGCCGAATGCTTGCAGCCCTTTGTTTTCAAGGACTCCGGCGCGCCCGAGGGTGACCAGGCGAAAACCTGAGCACCCCCGGCCCCCGATCGACCGCCCATGACCCCTACGGGTGAGGACCCGTACTACTGACCGGTCGGCCCCTCGGTCTGGATGCGGACCCCGCCCGCGGCCTTCGTGCCGGTCGAGTGCCACGGGTCGTTCGCGCTCCCCGCGGCCCACTCGCGGCCCGCGTACGACACGCGGTCGATGTGCAGCACCGAGGAGTTGGCCACCGCCCAGTGCGCGAGCTGCCAGCCGGTCTTCGTGCTGCCGGACCGCACCGGCAGGGTCACCGTGCTGCTCCCGCCCGTCGCGCTCGCGCTCGGCGACGGCGTGGTCGTGGTCTTCGACTTGGACGCGCCCTTCTTGGACGTCGTCGCCCCGCCGGTCACCTCCGCGCCGGTCTCCTTCAGCACCTCGCGCCCGAAGTCCCGTACCAGCGCGGCCCGTACGGCGTCCGGGCCGGTGGAGGTCCGGGTGGTGTCCGGGAGGCCCTGGCAGGTCAGCGTGGCGGCCGACTGCCCGGTGAGAGCGGCGGACAGCAGCGCGGCGTCCGGCTCGTGCTTGGCGTACGCCTCCGGGTAACCACTGCGCTGCACCCGCTGCGCGGCGACGGTGAGGGGGAGCTTCTGGTAGTCGTCCACCTTGGCCAGGTGCTCGTAGAAGACGCCCGCCGCGTACGTCGGGTCCATGATCTCTTTTTCGGTGCCCCAGCCCTGCGAGGGCCGCTGCTGGAACAGGCCGAGCGAATCCCGGTCCCCGTGCGTGATGTTGACGAGCTGCGACTCCTGGATCGCGGTCGCCAGCGCGATCGTCACGGCCCGCTCGGGCATACCGCGCCCGGTGCCGACGGCGGCGATCGTCGCCGCGTTCATCGTCTGCTCCTGCGTGAACTCGAACTCCTGGCCGTCGCCCTTCCCGGAGACCACCTTGCAACCGGGCCCGCCCCGGCCGCCGGTGACGTACTGAACGACGAGATAGCCCGCGACCGCGAGCAGCACCACGAAGGCGGCCGAGAACCTGAAGAGGCGGCCGCGTCGACGCTTCTTTGGGGTGGGGGACTGCTCAGGCATTCCCACAAGGTAGCGGAGGCTCCTGTTACCGCTGAGCCGGGTGTGGACAAACGGTGGAGACGCCCTTCGCGTTAGGGTCGACGGCATGGCCGATACCCCACTTGACCTCACGCTGGACGCCGCACGGCTCACCGCGCAGCTCGTCGATTTCCCCTCGGAGAGCGGCAGCGAGAAGCCCCTCGCGGACGCGATCGAGACCGCGTTGCGCGCCCTGCCCCACCTGACGGTCGACCGGTACGGCAACAACATCGTCGCGCGCACGAACCTGGGCCGTACGGAACGCGTCATTCTGGCCGGCCACATCGACACGGTCCCCATCGCCGGGAACGTCCCCTCGCGCCTCGACGAGAACGGCGTCCTGTGGGGCTGCGGCACCTGCGACATGAAGTCCGGCGTCGCGGTCCAACTCCGCCTCGCGGCCACGGTCCCGGCCCCCAACCGCGACCTGACGTTCGTCTTCTACGACAACGAGGAGGTCGCCGCTCCGCTCAACGGCCTCAAGCACGTCTCCGAAGCCCATCCCGAGTGGCTGGCGGGCGACTTCGCGGTCCTCCTGGAGCCGACGGACGGTCAGGTCGAGGGCGGCTGCCAGGGCACGCTGAGGATGTTCCTGAAGTTCAAGGGTGAACGAGCGCACTCCGCGCGCGCGTGGATGGGCTCCAACGCGATCCACGCCGCCTCCAGGGCACTGACCAAGCTCGCCGCCTACGAGGCCCGCACGCCGGTCGTGGACGGCCTTCGGTTCCACGAGGGCCTCAACGCGGTACGCGTGGAAGGGGGAGTGGCCACCAACGTGATCCCCGACGCGTGCACCCTGGTCGTCAACTTCCGCTACGCGCCCGACCGCAGCGAGGCGGAGGCCGAGGCCTTCGTGCGCGAGTACTTCGCCGACTGCGGGGTCGACGAGTTCGTCGTCGACGACCACACCGGAGGGGCCCGCCCCGGCCTCAACCACCCGGCCGCGGCGGCCTTCATGGCGGCCGTCGGCGGCGAGGCCCGCCCCAAGTTCGGCTGGACCGACGTGGCCCGCTTCAGCGCCCTGGGAGTGCCCGCGGTGAACTACGGCCCGGGTGCCCAACTCCTCGCCCACAAGGTGGACGAGAGGGTCGAGGCCGCTCTCATCCCCGAGGCGGAGCGGCGGCTGCGGGACTGGCTCACCGCCTGACATCCGTATGTCCCCCCTCCGTAACCCGCGTAGACCTACGCTGAGGTACGAAACACCTGCAAGTGGAGGGAGCGCACATGGCTACAGGCAACCCCGAGGGCAAGCAGCAGCCACCGGAGGAGCAGCGCCTGGGACCGGTCCTCCGGAGGCGCGGCCAGGTGACCGCGAGCACGACCGACCAGCGTCTCCTGGACGCGGGCGGCCCCTCGGACTGGGTCCACACCGACCCGTGGCGCGTACTGCGCATCCAGTCGGAGTTCATCGAGGGCTTCGGCACACTGGCCGAACTGCCGCCCGCGATCAGCGTGTTCGGCTCGGCCCGCACCAAGCCGGACTCAGCGGAGTACGAAGCGGGCGTACGGCTCGGACGCGGCCTGGTGGAGGCCGGGTGGGCCGTGATCACCGGCGGCGGCCCCGGAGCCATGGAGGCGGCCAACAAGGGCGCCCTGGAGGCCAAGGGCATCTCCGTCGGCCTGGGCATCGAGCTGCCCTTCGAGCAGGGGCTCAATCCGTACGTCGACATCGGCCTCAACTTCCGCTACTTCTTCGTGCGGAAGATGATGTTCGTCAAGTACGCACAAGGATTCGTGGTTCTGCCCGGCGGCCTCGGCACCCTCGACGAACTCTTCGAGGCGCTGACCCTGGTGCAGACCCAGAAGGTCACCCGCTTCCCGATCGTCCTCTTCGGCAGCGAGTACTGGGGCGGCCTCGTCGACTGGCTGAAGAACACCCTGATCGCCCAGGGCAAGGCGTCGGAGAAGGACCTCCTCCTGTTCCACGTGACGGACGACGTGGACGAGGCGGTCGCACTCGTGTCGAAGGAAGCCGGCCGGTAGCGGTGGTTGTTTTCAGCCTGTCCGGCGTTTGAGGACGAGGCCCTTTCGGGGCCGAAGCGGGGGTCTGGGGGCGGCAGCCCTCAGGGACGGGACGGGCAGGGGCGGCGGGGGTGAAAAAATCAGGCCAGCCCCCGCCGCGCCACGGCCGGCGGCCGATGCCCGGCGATCGACGCCACCATGTCCAGCACCTGTCGTGTCTCCGCGACCTCATGCACCCGGTACACCTGGGCACCCAGCCACGCCGACACCGCCGTCGTCGCGAGCGTCCCGACGACCCGCTCCTTGACCGGCTTGTCGAGCGTCTCGCCCACGAAGTCCTTGTTGGACAGCGACACCAGCACCGGCCACCCCGTGTCGACCATCTCCCCGAGCCGCCGCGTCGCCTCCAGACTGTGCCGCGTGCTCTTCCCGAAGTCGTGCCCGGGATCGATCAGCACCGACTCCCTGGGCACGCCCAGCGAAACGGCCCGCTCGGCGAGCCCCAGTGTCACGCGCAGGATGTCGGCCATGACGTCGTCGTACGTCACCCGGTGCGGACGCGTCCGAGGCTCGGCGCCGCCCGCGTGCGTGCACACCAGGCCCACGCCGTACCGCGCGGCGACCTCCGCGAGCCGGGGATCGACGCCGCCCCACGCGTCGTTCAGGAGATCCGCGCCGACCTCGCAGACGGCCTCGCCGACCTCGTGCCGCCAGGTGTCGACGCTGATGATCACGTCCGGGAAGCGCCGCCGCACCTCGGCCACGAAACCGACCGTGCGCCGCGCCTCCTCCTCGGCGGTGACCTCCTCGCCGGGACCGGCCTTGACCCCGCCGATGTCGATGATGGCGGCCCCTTCGGCCACCGCCTGCTCCACGCGCGCGAGGGCGGGCTCGTCGCGGAACGTGGCCCCCTGGTCGTAGAAGGAGTCCGGGGTCCGGTTCACGATCGCCATGATCACCGGCTCGTGCGTGTCGAATTCACGCCTGCCCAGCCTGAGCATCCCCTGTGACCTCTCCTAGTACCTACCGGTCTTCAGCCGCCTGTGACCCTAACTGTCAGCGTCGCATGGCACGATCGGACCCTGACACATTCGGCTTCGGCACGTCCGACATCGACGCCCGTGGAGACCTCAGAGATGTTCATGTTCCTGTTCCTGGTCGTCGGGCTCGCCGTCGTGGTCGGCGCCGTGACGCTCTCGGTGATCGGCGGCGGCGAGAACGCCCCGCTGCCCGACGTCGCGCCCGAGCGCCTCGACGACGCCCTGCCCCCGGACCGGCCCGTCGACCAGGCCGACGTGGAGAGCATCCGCTTCCCGCTCGCCGCGCGGGGCTACCGCATGGCCGAGGTGGACGACGCGCTCAGCCGCATCGGCGCCGAACTCGCCGAGCGCGACGCCCGGATCGCCGACCTGGAGTCCGCGTTGGCGGGCGCGCAGAACCACCGCGTCTCGATCGAGAAGCCCGAGGAGGGCGACCACCAGTGAGCGACGCCGTGGCCGGTCCGGACGGCGCCCTGCGCTGCCCCTGGGCGCTGTCCACCGAGGACTACGTCACCTATCACGACGAGGAGTGGGGCCGCCCGGTCCACGGAGACGACGCCCTCTACGAACGGCTCTCCCTGGAAGCCTTCCAGTCGGGCCTCTCCTGGATCACGATCCTGCGCCGCCGCGAGGGCTTCCGGGCCGCGTTCGACGGCTTCCGCATCGCCAAGGTCGCCGCTTTCACGGACGCCGACCGCGAGCGCCTGCTCCTCGACGCGGGCATCATCCGCAACCGCCTCAAGATCGACGCGACGATCGCCAACGCGCGCGTGCTGGCCGACTGGGCACCGGGCGAACTCGACGAGTTCATCTGGTCCCACGCTCCGAAGCCGGGCCCGGCCCCGAAGAGCCTCGGGGACGTCCCGGCGGTCACGACGGAGTCGACGGCCCTGTCGAAGGCCCTCAAGAAGCGGGGCCTGAAATTCGTAGGGCCGACGACGGCGTATGCCTTGATGCAGGCGTGCGGGCTGGTGAACGACCACCTGGAAACCTGCGTTGCCAGGAGCGCCCTGTAGGGGCGCGGGGCTGTATCGATATGCGGCTCCGCCGCGTGGGCGCGACCAGCTCCCACGCACCCGCAGCTCCAGAACTCAGCGACCCAAATACTTCGGCGTCTCCTTGTTGACGAACGCCTCCACAGCGATCGCATGATCCTCCGACGCGCCCGCCCGAGCCTGGAGTTCGTCCTCCTTCTCCAGGGTCTCTTCAAGGGTGTGCGAGAGGCCGTAGGCCACCGACTCCTTCAGCGCCGCATAGGCAACCGTCGGCCCACCGGCCAACGCCCGCGCGACCCGCTCAGCCTCCGCGTGCAACTCCCCCGCGGACACGAGGCGGTTGGCGATCCCGAGGTCGTACGCGTCCTGCGCGGTGATCGTGCGCGGGAACAGCAGCAGGTCGGAGGCGCGCCCCGGACCGACGACCCTGGGCAGCGTCCAGGAGATGCCGGAGTCCGCGGTCAGCGCCACGTTCGCGAAGGCCGTGTTGAAGCCCGCGGTGTCCGCCACCACGCGGTAGTCCGCGGCCAGCGCGAGCCCGAAGCCGGCCCCGGCCGCGACGCCGTTCACCCCCGCCACCACGGGCTTCGCCATCCCGGCCAGCGCCCGCACGATGGGGTTGTAGTGCTCCTTGACCGTGGTCATCGTGGCCCCGGTCCCGGCCTCGCGGTCGGAGGCCAGCAGCGTGATGTGCTCCTTGAGGTCCTGGCCCACGCAGAACGCCCGCTCCCCGGCCGCGGTCAGCAGCACCGCCCGTACGGCGTCGTCGCCCGCCGCGGCCTGTACCGCCTCCCGGAGGGCGACCTTGGTCGCGATGTTCAGCGCGTTCATCGCCTCCGGGCGGTTCAGCGTGATCGTCGCGAGTCCGTCGCTCACCTCGTAGAGCACGGTGTCGGCCATGGTGTGTCCCCTCCGGTGTCGCCGCTTGGGCGTACCGGTCGGTACGCCCTACGTCCGTAGGACAGCATGGCGGAGATCGCCGTCCAAGCACCGGACCGGACGTGTGACCTGCGTCAAAGAATTCCGCGCCGGTTTCGGTCGGCGGGGGTCCGCGCGGCGGCGCAGTATCGCAGTCACATCGGCGAATTGAGTGGTTTTGCTCGCGCGCGTTGCCCAAGCGATGCCGACTGATGTTGGTCATCGGGTCCCGAGATGCGGGATAATGGCTTGGAAGCAATGTGTTCGATGCCGGTGACGCGTGTCTCATTGGGGGCCGCGCGTGCCCTCCATGGGGCCGTCGGCGACGATGAGCTGGTTTCAGGAAGGGGAACGAGCATGGCGGCCATGAAGCCGCGGACGGGCGATGGCCCGCTTGAGGTGACCAAGGAGGGGCGGGGCATCGTCATGCGCGTTCCGCTCGAAGGCGGCGGTCGGCTCGTCGTCGAGCTGACCCCTGACGAGGCCGACGCCCTGGGCGACGCCCTCAAGAAGGTTGTCGGCTGACGCGGCGGAACGCGCCCATCCCCCTTCAGCTGCCCCGGCATCCGAGATGATGCCGGGGCAGCTGCCTTCCCGCGTTCCCACGGCTTCCTACCGCTTGACCGCGCACAGCAGTCCGTCGCCCACCGGGAGCAGTGACGGCACCAGCTCCGGGATCTCGCGGACCGCGCGCAGCAGCTCGCGCAGCCGCAGCACCTCGGTGGGCTGGGGGCCCGAGTCCACGGTCCGGCCGTTGGCGAAGACGCCCTCGAAGACCACCAGGCCACCCGGACGCAGCAGGCGCAACGATTCAGCGAGATAGTCCAGGAACTCCTGCCGGTCGCCGTCGCAGAACACGAGGTCGTAGCCGGCGTCCGCGAGCCGGGGCAGCACGTCCAGGGCGCGGCCCGGGATGAAGCGGGCCCGGTTGCTCGCGAAGCCGCAGGCACGGAAGGCCTGGCGGGCGAACTGCTGGTGGTCCGGCTCCTGGTCGACGGTGGTCAGTACCCCGTCCGGCCGCATGCCGTGGAGAAGATGCATCCCGGACACGCCGGTCCCGGTTCCGATCTCCGCCACCGCCTTGGCGTCCACGGTGGCGGCCAGCATCCGCAGCGCGGCGCCCGTGCCGGGCGACACCGAGCGCAGCCCTGCCTCGCGGGCCCGGTCCCGGGCCCAGCGCAGTGCTTCGTCCTCGGCGACATAGGCGTCGGCGAACGCCCAGCTCGTCTGCCGGTTGCCGGTAATGACCCTCTCCTGTCCCCGTGGTTGCCTGGGCGTGACTGTATCCGTTGGTGCCGGGAACCTGCTGATGGGACCGGGCGTTTAGAGGGGGAGGAATGCACTGGGGGACGCGGCCGGAGGGGAGAGCGGGGGATGAGGATGGATCAGGACGTCGAGCAGCGGCGGGAGCAGGGACCCGAGCATCGGCTCGTACCGCCGGAAGGTCGGTATGAGCATGTATCAAATTCTCGTAAAACCCCTTATCCGGAGCTAACGGGCGAGGTGGCTATGGTAGGGACTCCACTGGACACCACCAGAGCCGACAGGGGAGGTGCGGCTGTACCTGTGGATCGGGGAGGAGTGCTCCGGCGCTTTCTCGGATCGGCGGGCAGGCCGAAATCCGTGAACGACACCGCTGCTGACCACAGCCACGCCGCTGACCATGCCCAGACCGCGACCTTCTCCACCGACGCGGACGGGCAGGCGTGGACTCCGCCCACCTGGGAGGAGATCGTCAGCACCCACAGCGGCCGTGTGTACCGGCTCGCGTACCGCCTGACGGGGAACCAGCACGACGCCGAGGACCTCACGCAGGAGGTCTTCGTCCGGGTCTTCCGTTCCCTGTCGACCTACACGCCCGGCACCTTCGAGGGCTGGCTGCACCGCATCACCACCAACCTCTTCCTGGACATGGTCCGCCGCAAGCAGCGCATCCGTTTCGACGCGCTCGGGGAGGACGCGGCCGAGCGCCTGCCCAGCCGCGAGCCGTCGCCCCAGCAGGTCTTCAACGACGCGCACTTCGACGCCGACGTCCAGCAGGCCCTGGACACCCTCGCCCCCGAGTTCCGGGCGGCCGTCGTCCTGTGCGACATCGAGGGCCTCTCCTACGAGGAGATCGCCGCGACCCTGGGCGTCAAGCTCGGCACGGTCCGGTCCCGGATCCACCGTGGCCGCTCCCAGCTGCGCAAGGCCCTCGCACACCGCTCGCCGGAAGCACGGGCCGAGCGCCGTTCCTTCGTGGCGCGTGTGCCCGCGCTGGGGGGAGGGGGCGCGACCGCGTGAGTGGATCACGTCCTACGCCTGCGGAGCAGCATCTGGGAGACCGACTTTCCGCCCTGGTGGACGGGGAGCTCGGTCATGAGTCGCGCGATCGCGTACTGGCGCACCTGGCCACCTGTACGAAGTGCAAGGCCGAGGCGGACGCGCAGCGCCGACTGAAGAACGTGTTCGCGGAAATGGCCCCGCCGCCCCCTTCCGAGAGCTTTCTGGCCCGCCTCCAGGGACTTCCCGGGGGAGACGGCGACACGGACGACGAGGAACCACCCGGCGGGGGGCTCTTCGCCGGGGTCGGCATCTTCGGCGTCAAAAGAGACGGCCCGCTCGACGCGTTCGAGTTCGGCTACGTCCCCGCGGGCCCGCACGCCGCGACAGCACTGACCCCTTCGTCCGCACCGGCCCGCGAAGGCTTCCGTATCCATGACGTCAGCCGGCACGACAGCGACCGCTCCGCCTCGCGCGGAATGCGGTTCGCGTTCGTCGCCGCCGGCGCGGTCTCACTGGCCGCGATCGCGCTGGGCGGCGTCGCCACGGTCACGCCGGGCGACACCGCGGCCGAGGCGAGGGGCGGCGCGGGCGTGACCCCGGCCCGCACCCAGGGCACGGGCGCCGCGACCGCCGACTCCGGGCGCCGCCGTGGCGTCGGTCCCCTGCTCGCCCAGGGCACGAGCCAGCGCTCGATGCTGGGCGACACCCCGGTGGTCCCGACCTCCGTCTCCGCGCCGCTGCTGCCCGGGGTGCCGTCCCCTGCGGCCGTCCGCGGCGACGACGAGGTCATGCACACGCTGACGGCGCCCGTGGTGGCCGGTGCGGCGGTCATGTCCCCGCTGATACGCCCGCTCAACACGAACCCGCCGGTCGCCCTCACCTCATGGTCGACCGCCCCCGATGTCATGGCCCCCGGCCTGCTGCGCGCACCCGACACCACCTCATCCCCCACTCCCGCCCCCTCCGCCTCCTCCCGCCCCCTCCGCTGACCGTCCCCTGCGCCACACCCCGCCGACCTGGTTGAATCCGGGGAGTACGGGGTGGCACAGCGGGCGGTGGGGAGCACATGAACGAGGGGACACCGGAACCGAGGCCCACGAAACCGAAGTGGTGGGGTCGAGGGCGGGCGGAAACGCCTGGTGCGGCTGCGAGCGGAGAAGCCGCTTCCGCCGATGTCGATGCCGACGCCGATGCCGACTTCGAGCTGGGGCGCCCCGTGGAGGCGCCCGGCGCCGCCCCACAGGCCCTCACGACGGCCTCCGGTGCTCCCGCCCCACCGGCCCCCTCAACGGCTTCCAGCAACCCTGCCCCACTTGACCCCACCCCCACCCCCGTTTCCGACCCCTGGCACCGCTACGACCCCTGGGCGCCCGCACCGCTGATCGCCCCCCTCCAACACACCGGCGCCGCGACGCCCACCCATCAACAGCGCCGCAACCGCACCCGGAGACTCCTCCTCGTCTCCGGACTCGTGCTCGCGCTGGTCTCCGGGGGCGTCGGCGGTGTCGTAGGGGCGTATCTGGAGCGGGACGGTGTCGGTGGGGACGTCGTGCTGCCGCAGGCCGGTGTGGAGAGTGGGGGGCGGGCGGTCGGGAGTGTGGCCGGGATCGCCGCTCGGGCGCTGCCCAGTGTCGTGACCCTGCATGTGACCGGTGACGAGGAGTCGGGGACCGGTACCGGGATCGTGCTGGACACGCGGGGGCACATCCTCACCAACAACCATGTCGTGCAGCCCGCGGGCAGTGACGGCGAGATATCCGTGAGCTTCAGCGGGGGACGGACCGCCAGGGCGAAGGTCGTCGGGCACGACACCGGGTACGACCTCGCCGTGGTGCGCGTGAGCGGTGTGCGCGGGCTCAGGCCGATGCCCCTGGGCAACTCCGACAATGTGCGGGTCGGCGACCCCGTCGTGGCGATCGGCGCGCCCTTCGGCCTCGACAACACCGTGACCGCCGGGATCATCAGCGCCAAGGACCGGCCCATCACGGCCGGCGGCGACGCGGCGGACGGGAGCGACGTCTCGTACGTCGACGCCCTGCAGACCGACGCGCCCATCAACCCGGGCAACTCCGGCGGACCGCTGCTCGACGCCCAGGGGCGGGTCGTGGGGATCAACTCGGCGATCCGGTCCGCCGACGACGGGACCGACACGGGCGACGGCCAGGCCGGTTCGATCGGGCTCGGCTTCGCCATCCCCGTCAACCAGGCCAAGCGGGTCGCCGAGGAACTGATCAACAGCGGGAAGGCCACCCACCCGGTCATCGGCGTCACCCTCGACATGGACTACACCGGGGACGGCGCCCGTGTGGCGACGAAGGGCAGCGACGGGGGTCCCGCCGTCACCACCGGCGGCCCCGGTGCCCAGGCCGGCCTCAAGCCGGGCGACGTCATCACGGAGGTCGACGGCGAGCGTGTCCACTCCGGCGACGAACTCATCGTCAGGACCCGCGCCCACCGCCCCGGCGACCATCTGCGCCTGACGCTCCGGCGGGACGGCAAGGACATGACCGTTTCGCTCGTTCTGGGCTCCTCGACCGGTGAATGAGCCGGTGATTGACAGAAACGTCACAGGTGAGAGCCCCGCAGCCGGTCCCACTAGGCAAACAACCCGGAAAACCGGTCCCATACACCCACTCGTAGCCCACGGGACAGTACCGGTCGGGTGGGATCGCCGGGTACCGTGGACCCGGCCCGGACCACGGAAGACGCGCACTGACCACCGAGGGCCGAGGACCGAGGATCGCAAGGAGCTTCAGGTGTTCAATGACATAGGACCGCTAGAGCTGGTGACGATCATTGTCCTCGCCGTGCTCGTCTTCGGTCCGGACAAGCTCCCGAAGATGATCCAGGACGTCACGCGGACGATCCGGAAGATCCGGGAGTTCTCGGAGAGCGCCAAGGCGGACATCCGGGAGGAACTGGGCCCGGACTTCAAGGACTTCGACTTCGAGGACCTGAACCCCAAGACGTTCCTGCGCAAGCAGCTGGACAACGACGAGCTGGGGCTCAAGGAGATCCGCAACGGCTTCGACCTGAAGAAGGAGATGGCCGAGGTCACGGAGGCGGTGCAGAGCGCCGACACCCCGAGTTCCCCGTCCGCTTCCGGTGGCCGTCTCGACATGACCAAGAAGCCCGAGGACCCCGAGAAGGACGAGCGCCCGCCCTTCGACGCGGACGCCACCTGACCCTCCCGCGCGGCTCGCGCAGCGCTTCCCACGTGACGCGTTTCATACCTCCGCCACGCCCTCGTACGGCCTGAACACGGCCTCCGCACGCCTTACGCGCCGGGCGCTTTCCGGGCTGCCTCCCACGAGGTGGCTATGCTGCCGAGTTGTTGTGCGGACCGGGCGAGTCGCCCGAAGGGGGGCGGGCCGCCCCGGTCCGACGAGAGCGAGGAGGCGTCCGGCATGGAGACGACGAGTCGGGTAGGCGCGCAGGCGCCGGCCGCGGAGGGTGGACAACAGGTCCCCTCCGCCCGGCGCACGGTCGACGGCTATCTGCTGGCGCCCTTCCCGTGGTACGGCCTCGACGAGGCCTTCACGGGGCCGCGCTGGCTGATGCAGGTGGGCATGGCGGCGGACGGTGCCGTCGAGCACGGTTCGATCGGGCACGGCGACGAGCCCTCCGTACGCAACGAAGGCACCGAGGACAAGGAGAAGTTCGCGGTGGTCGTCACCGTCGCGGGCAACCCCGCGCGCCGCACCGCGGACGGCACGGGTCTCCTGGAGGCCACGTCGGTGTCCTCGGCGGCCTGGCTCGCCGGTGTCGGACTGCTGTCCTTCACCTGGCCCGGCCAGATGGACCACACCCTGCGCGACGACTGGCTGGAGCAGCAGACGGAGACGGCGTGGGTGCTGGCGGACGACCTCGTCGGCGACGACTGGTCGACGCTGTCCCTGCCGGTGGACGGGGTGCCCACGCCGTTCCACTACCGCGAGTCGGAGTTCGGCTGGGTGCTCGCCGGGTCGACGCAGGCGGGGGTGCACGTGGGGGCGTACGGCCGGGGCATGAGTGCGTACGGGCTCGGCTTCGCCATGATCAAGGACATCGGCACGTACGCCTAGCGGCGGGCCGCGGCGAGTGGGGAGCTGCGGGCCCGTTGTGGCTGGCCGCGCAGTTCCCCGCGCCCCTGGTGGGCTGCCCTAGAACTTGTTTTTAGGGGTGATCCCCAAGGACAGTCCCGAAAGACCCCGCTGGCGCACCCCGAGCTTCCCCGCGATCGCCCGCAGCGCCGCGCCCGCCGGGGAGTCGGGGTCGCTGAGCACCACCGGCTTGCCCTCGTCGCCGCCCTCGCGGAGGCGGACGTCGATCGGGATGCTGCCCAGTACGGGGACCGAGGCGCCCGTCGTGCGGGTCAGGCCTTCCGCGACCGACTGGCCGCCGCCCGTGCCGAAGACGTCGACCATCTCGCCGCAGTGCGGGCACGGCAGGCCCGCCATGTTCTCGACCACGCCGACGATCTTCTGGTGGGTCTGTACGGCGATGGAACCGGCCCGCTCGGCGACCTCGGCCGCCGCCTGCTGAGGGGTCGTCACGACGAGGATCTCGGCGTTCGGGACGAGCTGGGCGACCGAGATCGCGATGTCGCCCGTCCCGGGGGGCAGATCAAGAAGAAGTACATCCAGGTCGCCCCAGTACACGTCCGCCAGGAACTGCTGGAGCGCGCGGTGGAGCATCGGGCCGCGCCACACCACCGGTGCGTTGCCCGGGGTGAACATGCCGATGGAGATGACCTTCACGCCGTGCGCCGACGGCGGCATGATCATGTTCTCTACCTGGGTGGGAGTGCCGTCCACGCCCAGCATGCGCGGCACGCTGTGGCCGTAGATGTCGGCGTCGACGACCCCGACCTTGAGGCCGTCGGCGGCCATCGCCGCCGCGAGGTTCACCGTCACCGAGGACTTGCCGACGCCGCCCTTGCCGGAGGCGACCGCGTAGACGCGGGTGAGGGAGCCGGGCTGGGCGAAGGGGACCTCGCGCTCGGCCTTGCCACCGCGCAGTGCGGTCGCGAGTTCCCTGCGCTGCTCGTCGCTCATCACGTCGAGGGTCACGTCGACGCCGGTGACGCCCTCGACGCGCGAGACCGCCTCCGTCACGCGTTGCGTGATCGTCTCGCGCATGGGGCAGCCGGAGACCGTCAGGTACACGGTGACCGCGACCGCTCCGTCCGCACCGATGTCCACCGACTTGACCATCCCCAGTTCGGTGATGGGTCGGTTGATCTCGGGGTCGTTCACCGTCGACAGCGCTTCACGCACCGCGTCTTCCGTAGCCATAGGGTCGATGGTACGGCGCCGACCCGTCCCTTCGGCCAGCCCCTCAGCGGTCGTCTGCGTCACGCACGGCAGACCGTTCTGCCGGGAATACGACATGCCCGTCGTGCCGTACGTCCAGCTCCTTCACGAGGTCCTGCAGCTCGGAGCGGATCCAGTCCCGGGTCGCCACCTCGCCGAGACCGATGCGCAGGGCGGCGATCTCGCGGGTGAGGTACTCGGTGTCGGCGATCGACCGCTCGTTCTGCTTGCGGTCCTGTTCGAGGTTGACCCGGTCGCGGTCGTCCTGCCGGTTCTGCGCGAGCAGGATCAGCGGAGCGGCGTAGGAGGCCTGGAGCGACAGCATCAGGGTGAGGAAGATGAACGGGTAGTTGTCGAACCGCAGATCACTGGGCGCGAAGATGTTCCACAGCACCCAGACGATGATGACGATCGTCATCCAGACGATGAACCGGCCGGTGCCCAGGAAGCGGGCGATCCGTTCCGACAGCCGGCCGAAGGCCTCGGGGTCGTACTCGGGCAGGAGCCGGCGCCGGGGCGGGCGCGGCTGGTCGAGCCGGTTCCGCGACCGGGTGGTGGCGGTCGCGCCCGCCGGTGTCCGCTCACGCGTGGTCTCGCGCTCAGGAGTCATGAGCCGCCACCTCCTCTGTCTCTGCCTCGTCCTCGTCCAGGTGGAATTCCGTCTCCCGCCAGTCCTCCGGCAGCATGTGGTCCAGTACGTCGTCCACGGTCACCGCGCCGAGCAGCGACCCGGTCTCGTCGACCACGGGCGCCGCGACCATGTCGTACGTCGCGAAGAACCCGGCGATGAGCTGCAACGAGGCGTCCGGGTCCAGGGGTTGGAGGTCTCCGTCGATGATCGCGCTGACCAGGGTGTACGGCGGGTCGCGCAGCAGCCGCTGGAAGTGGACCGTGCCGAGGTACTTGCCGGTCGGGGTGTCGTCGGGCGGGCGGCAGACGTAGACCTGGGCGGCGAGGGCGGGGGAGAGGTCGGCGTTGCGGATCCGGGCGAGCGCGTCGGCGACGGTCGCGTCGGGCCGCAGGACGATCGGTTCGGTCGTCATCAGGCCGCCGGCCGTGTGCTCCTCGTAGGACATCAGGCGGCGTACGTCGGCCGCCTCGGAGGGCTCCATCAGGTTCAGCAGCCGCTCCTGGTCCTCCTCCGGCAGTTCGCCGAGCAGGTCGGCCGCGTCGTCCGGGTCCATCGCCTCCAGGACGTCGGCCGCGCGCTCCTCCTTCAGCTTGCCGAGGATCTCGATCTGGTCGTCCTCCGGCAGCTCTTCGAGGACGTCGGCCAGGCGGTCGTCGTCGAGGGCGGCGGCGACCTCGGCCCGCCGCTTGGGGGAGAGATGGTGCAGAACATTGGCGAGGTCGGCGGGGCGCAGCTGCTCGAAGGTGGCCAGGAGGCTCTCCGCGCCCTGTCCCTGCTCCTCCAGGGAGAAACCGGTGACGGCGGACCACTCCACGGTCAGCGTCTCGCCCTTGGCCCTTCTGAAGGCTCCGCCGGTCCTGCCCTTGCGGACGAAGATCCGGTCGATCTCCCAGTCGCGGCGGGCGGGCAGCTGCTGCACCGACAGGTCGAGGACGGTGACCTCCTCGTCGGTCTCCACGAGGGTGACGCGCCGGTCGAGGAGTTCGCCGAACACCAGCCGCTCGGTGGGCCGTTGCTCGAAGCGGCGGACGTTCAGCACCCC
Organism: Streptomyces sp. NPDC050548; assembly: GCF_044457385.1. Classification (NCBI taxonomy): domain Bacteria; kingdom Bacillati; phylum Actinomycetota; class Actinomycetes; order Kitasatosporales; family Streptomycetaceae; genus Streptomyces; species Streptomyces sp. NPDC050548. The sequence continues at coordinate 241,135 of NZ_JBITGV010000001.1, read as the reverse complement.
GGTGGTGACGACCTGCCCGGACTCGATGCCGGTGACCCGGGTCATGGGGAGGAAGATGCGGCGCCGGGTGGACAGTTCGACGACCAGGCCGAGCAGTCGCGGGGGCCGTTGACCGACGCGGAGCATGGCGACGAGATCGCGGACGCGGCCCACCTGGTCGCCGTTGGGATCGAAGACGGCGACACCGGAGAGGTGCGATACGTAGACCCTGGGGGCGCCCCCTGCCATGGCTGCACCTCCCTTTCTTTTCCTGGTTTCCGGATGTTCCGATTTGCCCGCTCGGACGGGCTTCAGGCTAGCCCGTCCGTATGCGATCCGCGCAGGTGGGCGGTCCGGACCGACTGGCTCCGCCGCGCTCCGGGGACCCCGGTACGCTGCCGTACGCCATCGCCCCCCTCCGCACGAAAGGCCCCCCACCTGTGACTGCGATTCCCCAGGTCCGAAACCGTCGTGCGGCGCTGCTCGGCGCGGTCTGCGTGCTGGCTCTGGCGGGCTGCAGCGAGGATCCGGACGCGGGGACCAACGGGGTCGGCAAGCTGGCCGCCGACAAGATCCAGTCGAAGTCGGTGACGGCCGCGGGCGCCGCCGAGGCGGTACGGCTGTCGGGGACCGTCGTCACCAGCGGGCGGACGTACAAGCTCGACATGCGGCTGAAGTCCGACGGCGGCAGCGGCTCGGTCACCTCGAAGGGCTCGACCTTCGGGCTGCTGCGGGTCGGCGAGAAGCTGTATCTGAAGGCGGACGCCGACTTCTGGAACAGCAACGGGGACTCGGGCGTCGGCGACTCGCTGCACGGCAAGTACGTGAAGGTGCCGCAGGGCGACCCCTCGTACAAGAAGTTCAGTGGTTTCACGGACAAGGACGTCCTCCTCTCCAGTCTGCTGACCCTGCACGGGTCGCTCGCGACGGACGGACACCACGACCAGAACGGCGTCCGCACGATCCGCATCACCGGCGACGACGGCTCCGGCGGCACCCTCGACGTGTCGCTTGAGGGCAAGCCGTATCCGCTCCGGCTGGTCCGTGCGGGCGGCGCGGGCACCCTGACCTTCTCGGACTGGGGCAAGAGCTTCGCCGTGACGGAACCCGCGGACGACGACACTGTCGACTACGGCAAGCAACTGCCGTCTTCCTAGCGGCAGTTACCGCTGTTTGCGTTTCTTCAGCAGCAGGCGCGGCAGCGCGGCCGGGGCCGGTTGACGGGTCGTCGCGGGGGAGGGCAGCGGGGGCCGCGCCAGCGAATCCTCCGTCAACTCGGCTGTCGCGCCCGTCGGTTCGAGCCGCAGCACCCGGCACTCGCGCGCCCAGCGCTCCGTCATCGCCTCGCCGTCGGGCGCGTTGAGCCGCTTGCCCTTCAGCTCGCCGACGGCCGCGGTCCAGGCCTCGGACCCCGGCGCCAGTTCCACGACCTTCGCCGTCCATACGACCAGCCGGCCGCCCTTGTCCTTGCTGCGGACCGTGACCTCGGCGCCGCCGCCGTCGACCAGTCCCGGCAGCGGCTGCTCGCCGGGACCGTCGCCGATCAGACAGGCCGCGCCCTCGTGCCAGACGTGCCACAGGGCCCGGGCCGGCACACCCGGACCGCCCACCCAGACAAGGCCGGACTTCTTCGTGGCCTCCTCGACGAGGGCCTGGTCGAGCAGCTCGCTGCTAGTCATGGCACTCAGCCTATCCAGGCCGCTCACAGCCAGCCGTTGCGCTTCAGCGTGCGGTGGATCGCCAGACACACGGTCACCGTGAAGGCGAGCACCGCCGGATACCCGTACTTCGCGTGCAGTTCGGGCATGTGCTCGAAGTTCATGCCGTACACGCCGGTCACCATCGTCGGTACGGCGATGATCGCGGCCCACGCGGTGATCTTCCGCATGTCCTCGTTCTGCGCGACGGACGCCTGCGCCAGGTTGGCCTGGAGGATCGAGTTCAGCAGTTCGTCGAAGCCGATGACCTGCTCGTGGACCCGGGCGAGGTGGTCGGCGACGTCCCGGAAGTACTTCTGGATGTCCGGGTCGATCAGTCGCATCGGGCGCTCGCTCAGCAGCTGCATGGGACGCAGCAGCGGCGACACCGCACGCTTGAACTCCAGTACCTCACGCTTGAGTTGGTAGATCCGCGCCGAGTCGACCCCGCGCGAGACCCCGCCCCTGCGGCCCGGCGTGAACACCTCGGTCTCGACCTCGTCGATGTCGTCCTGCACCGCGTCCGCGACCGCGACATAGCCGTCCACGACATGGTCGGCGATCGCGTGCAGCACCGCCGAGGGACCGCGGGCGAGCAGCTCCGGGTCGTCCTGGAGGCGGTGCCGCAGCGCCCGCAGCGAGCCCTGCCCGCCGTGCCGGACGGTGATGAAGAAGTCCCGCCCGGTGAAGCACATGACCTCGCCGGTCTCCACCACCTCGCTGTTGGCGGTGAGTTGGTCGTGCTCGACGTAGTGGATGGTCTTGAACACGGTGAACAGGGAGTCGTCGTAGCGCTCCAGCTTGGGCCGCTGGTGGGCCTGTACGGCGTCCTCGACGGCGAGCGGGTGGAGTCCGAACTCCCGGGCGATACCGGCGAATTCGGCCTCGGTCGGCTCGTGCAGCCCGATCCACACGAAGCCGCCGTCGCGCCGCACCTGGCGCATCGCCTCGTGCGGGGTGAGCGGCTTGCCGGTGTCGACGCGGGCACCGTCGCGATAGACGGCGCAGTCGACGACGGCCGACGGGGTGCCGGGGTCACGCGTGGTGTCGTACGCGCCGCCGTCCTTGCGCAGGGCGGGGCGGGACGGGCGGACCACGGCACGCAGGTCGCGGATCATCGACATGGCGGGCTCCTTCGCGACGAGCAGCGAAAGGCGCCAACGACGGTTGGAACTGCCCGGAATGGGGACGTCCTGTGTGCGGATGTTTGGCACGTCCACAAAGCGGGGAGCACCGCACCGTCGCGGTGGCGAGTTTCGCTACTGATACAAGGCACTGACTTACAGGCACCGACCGACTGAGAGCTGACTGCGAACAGACAGACCACAGAGAAGGCCGGACGGATCAGGTGAAGAAACGAAGTGCTCTTCCGCGACGGTGAAGAAGTGCGAGCGGCGACAGCCGGCTGGAGGCCAGAACCGGAGCTACGACATCAGCGGCCGGAAGAGCGGGTGGTACTGCCAGGTCGACTTCGGTCCATTGCAGCCCCACCTCCTCCGGCCGGTCCCCCGTAGGGGAGTCTCAAGGGCGTCGGACTTGATCGCGACGCTTCTGCGTGCTGCCCGAACGACCGGCCCAGAGTATCAGCAGGCCGAAGTGTCAAGGCGCTGCTTTGCCCGGTACTGACGAGTTCTATGCTCCCCGCATGGTTGATGTTCTTGCTCTGGTCGAGGCACGGTTGCGCACCGCGCTGGGCGAACCCGACGCGCGCGCGGCAGTCACTTTCCTGGGCACGGACCGCGTCGAGGTACTGCGTTTCCAGGACGCCGGACCGGAGGGCGGCATCGTCCGCTACGCCACGCTCGGCATGTCCGCACAGCCCATGAGCGACCCCACCGCGATGCTCGCCGACCCGGTCTCGGGCCCCCGCGCCGAACTGGTCCTCTCCGTGCGCGGCGGCCTCGCCGACACCGACAAGGTGCTGCGCCCGCTCGCCGTACTCGCCGCGTCCCCGCAGGTCGAGGGCGTGGTCGTGGCCCCGGGCGCCTCGCTCGACGTGGGCGAGCCGCTGTGGCCCGGTGCCCCCTTCACCTCGGTGCTGGTCGCCGAACCGGGCGGCCTGATCGAGGACCTGGACCTCGACGCGCCCCTCGACCCGGTCCGCTTCCTCCCCCTGCTCCCCATGACCCCGAACGAGGCCGCCTGGAAACGCGTCCACGGCGCCCAGGCCCTCCAGGAGCGCTGGCTGACGAACGGGACGGACCTACGGGATCCGTCCCGCACGTCCGTCCCGCTCGACTGACAGCCGGAGTGAGCAAGCTCACCAACGACGGCCGGGATCCGGCTAGTTGGCGAACACCGCGACACTGTCCTCGGTCGCGTGCTTCGGCTCCAGCTCCTCGGCCTCGTGGGTGAGCGCGGTCCGTCGTACGACGACCACCAGCGCGCCCAGCGCCGCGGTGACGGCGGCGACCACGAACGGGATGTGGATGTCGGTCCAGCCCTCGATCCTCGGTGCGAAGAACGGCGCGGCGGCCGCGGCGAACCAGCGGACGAAGTTGTAGCCCGCGCTCGCCACCGGGCGCGGCGCGTCCGAGACGCCGAGGGCCAGCTCCGTGTAGACGGTGTTGTTCACGCCGATGAAGGCACCGGACAGGATCGTGCAGACGACGGCGGTCGTGTGGCTGCCGTAGCCGAGGACGAGCACGTCGACGGCGAGCAGCACCAGGGAGCCGCCGAGCACCTTCAGGGAGCCGAAGCGGGACTGCAGGCGCGGGGCGACGAAGACCGAGAAGACGGCGAGCAGCACACCCCAGGCGAAGAACACGGCCCCCGACTTGTAGGGGGTCATGTTCAGCACGAACGGGGTGAAGGCCAGCACGGTGAAGAACGTGTAGTTGTAGAAGAAGGACGAGATCGCGGCGGAGGCGAGGCCGCCGTGGCCGAGCGCCTTGAGCGGGTCCAGCAGTGATGTCTTCCGCGCGGGCTTCGGCTGTTCCTTCAGGAACGCCGTGATGCACAGGAAGCCGATCGCCATCAGGAACGCGGTGCCGAAGAAGGGGTAGCGCCAGCTCTGGTTGCCCAGCAGGGCGCCGACCAGCGGGCCGCAGGCCATGCCGAGGCCGAGGGCGGACTCGTAGAGCAGGATCGCGGCGGCGCTGCCGCCGGCCGCCGCGCCGACGATGACCGCGAGGGCCGTCGAGACGAAGAGCGCGTTGCCGAGGCCCCAGCCGGCCCGGAAGCCGACGAGTTCGCCGACCGAGCCCGAGGTGCCGGCGAGACCGGCGAAGACCACGACGAGGGCGAGGCCGAGCAGCAGGGTCTTCTTGCCGCCGATCCGGCTGGAGACGAAGCCGGTGACCAGCATCGCGACGGCGGTGATCAGGAAGTACGAGGTGAAGAGCAGGGAGACCTGGCCGGCGGTGGCGTCCAGGCCCTTGGCTATCGACGGCAGGATCGGGTCGACGAGCCCGATGCCCATGAAGGCGACGACCGAGGCGCCGGCGGTGGCCCATACGGCCTTCGGCTGCCGCAGCAGGCTGCCGGTGCCGGCTCCCGTGTCGAAGGGGTCGTCCGTCCCGTCCATACTTCCTCCCAAGTAGTTGGTGTATGCACATAGTAAGTTAGGCAAGGTAATAAATGCAAGCTGCATCTAGTTTCGCTCGGTGAGTGGCCCGAGCCGGACGGGTGATCGTCCTTGACGTGGGGGTGTGAGGGTAGGACCGTGGGGCCCTATGAGGGGCGAACCCAGTTGCCCGAAGTGTGGTGGCCGGGTCAGGGCTCCCGGACTCTTCGCCGATTCCTGGCAGTGCGATGTCCACGGCACGGTGCATCCGGTGCAGCCCGTGATCCCGCCCAGCGTCGAGGCCCTCAGCGTCGTCGTGCATCGCACGCAGGTACCCGTGTGGATGCCGTGGCCCCTGCCGGTCGGCTGGCTGTTCACGGGCGTGGCGTGCGCGGGGGACGACCGGAGCGGGGGTCGTGCGACGGCTGTCGCGTGTTCCGGGCCCGGGCCGCTCGGCGGGATGGGTGAGCTGATCCTTGTCGCGGAGGAGCTGGGGGTCGGGCTCGGGGCGCGGTACGCGGGGATCGACGGGCCGGATCCTGGGCCGTACATGAGCGTCGAGAAGCCGCCGCAGGCGAAGCTGCTTGCGGCCGGGCGGCCTACGCCGTTGTGGCATGTGGCCACGGCGCCGGATGATCGGGCCGTTTTCGCCGGTGAGGCGTTGGGGCTGTGGCTGTGGGCTGTTGTCTGGCCTGAGCAGTCGGGGTTGTTGATGTACGACGAGTTGGTGCTTACGGATTTGCGGGATGCGGGGGCGGAAGTAGATCTTGTGCCGTGCGGTGCGTTGTCGCCGCGCTTGCTGGAGCCGTAGCGGTTCGGTTTGTGGGTTGGTGCGGGTGCGTTGTGGCTGGTCGCGCAGTTCCCCGCGCCCCTTAGGGGCGTGCGCTGCAGGGTGTTCATGAGGGGCCCGCGGTTGCCGTTACCCTTGAGTGGTCCCATGTTGAACTGTCGCCGTCTGGAGCCTGCGCGTGCGTATCGATCTGCACACCCACTCCACGGCCTCCGACGGTACGGACTCGCCTGCTGAGCTGGTGCGGAATGCCGCCGCCGCCGGGCTGGACGTCGTCGGGCTGACCGATCATGACACCAGCCGTGGGTACGGCGAGGCGATCGACGCGTTGCCCTTGGGGCTCACGCTCGTCACCGGGGCCGAGATGTCCTGTCGGATCGACGGGATCTCGATGCACATGCTGGCCTATCTCTTCGATCCCGAGGAGCCGGCGCTGCTCGCCGAGCGGGAGCTGGTGCGGGACGACCGGGTGCCGCGGGCCCGGGCCATGGTGGAGCGGTTGCGGGAGCTGGGTGTGCCGGTGACCTGGGAGCAGGTCGCGCGGATCGCCGGTGAGGGGTCGGTCGGGCGGCCGCATGTCGCCACCGCGCTGGTCGAGCTGGGTGTCGTACCGACCGTGAACGACGCCTTCACCGTGGACTGGCTGGGCGACGGCGGCCGGGCGCATGTGGCGAAGCACGAGACCGATCCGTTCGAGGCGATCCGGCTGGTCAAGGGCGCGGGGGGCGTGACCGTGTTCGCGCACCCGGGGGCCAGCAAGCGCGGGCGCACCGTGCCGGAGTCCGCCATCGCCGAGATGGCCACGGCCGGGCTCGACGGCATCGAGGTCGATCACATGGACCACGACGCGGAGACGCGGGTGCGGTTGCGGGGGCTCGCGAAGGAACTCGGGCTGCTGACCACCGGGTCCAGCGACTATCACGGGAGCCGCAAGAGCGTGCGGCTCGGTGAGTACACGACCGATCCCGAGGTCTACGGCGAGATCACGCGGCGCGCGACGGGTGCGTTCCCGGTGCCGGGTGCCGGCGGAGCCTGACCCCGCCCGCGTCCTCCCCGTTCACCTCTCTTCTGCAAGGCTTGTGGCTCACCCATGTTCGACGTCGCCGTCTTCGGCTCTCTCTTCCTGACCCTTTTTGTCATCATGGATCCCCCTGGGATCACCCCGATCTTCCTCGCGCTGACCGCCGGACGGCCGGCCAAGGTGCAGAGGCGGATGGCCTTCCAGGCCGTGTGTGTCGCGGGCGGGGTCATCACCGTCTTCGGGCTGCTCGGGCACCAGATCCTCGACTATCTGCATGTCTCCGTGCCCGCGCTGATGATCGCGGGCGGGCTGCTGCTCCTGCTGATCGCGCTCGACCTGCTCACCGGCAAGACCGACGAGCCGAAGCAGACCAAGGACGTCAACGTCGCTCTCGTACCGCTGGGCATGCCGCTGCTCGCCGGGCCGGGTGCGATCGTGTCCGTCATCCTCGCCGTGCAGAAGGCCGACAGCGCGGCCACGCAGGTGTCGGTGTGGGCGGCGATCCTCGCCATCCACGCCGTGCTGTGGGTGGTGATGCGGTACTCGCTGCTGATCATCCGGGTCATCAAGGACGGCGGGGTCGTCCTCGTCACGCGGCTCGCGGGGATGATGCTGTCGGCCATCGCCGTGCAGCAGATCATCAACGGGGTCACCCAGGTGATCAGGGCGAGCTGAGCCGGCCGGACACGAAACACCGGACACGCGGAACCCCGCACGGCGTCGGTGCCGTGCGGGGCTCTGAAGTGTGGTCGCGATCCGTCTTCGGTACGCGGGCGAATGTCGTAGGTGTTACGCGGCCCTGAGTGTTACGAGGCCTTGGTCTCGGCGGGGCGGATCCACAGTCGCTGTCCTATGGCGGCGGCCTGTTGCACGATCCGGTTGACGGAGGCGGCGTCCACGACGGTGCTGTCCACGGTGGTGCCGTCGACCTCGTCAAGACGCATGATTTCGAAGCGCATTGGCTTCTCCCTTCGTCTGGTCATCCTCCTGAGGAGAACTACTTGGTTACTGATGTAGTCAACGGGATGCGTGTTACAAACATTCCCTACGCTAAGGAAATTTTTCGAACGCCTAATTACTGACCGGTAAGGGATCGGCACGAGACTGACCGGGACCGGTTGTGTTCGCAGCGTGACCGCCGGGACAATGGTGGCGATGAACGACGACCTCGCGGCCCTCAGCGCCCGCATCGACCGCACGAACGAGCTGCTGCAGCGCATGCTCGCCGAAGTGGCGAAGACGCCCTCGACGCATGCGATCTTCGTCGACGCCGGGTATTTGTATGCAGCCGCGGGCCGGCTCGTCTCCGGGACCGAGGACCGGCGCACCTTCGACCTCGACACGGAGGGCCTCATCGAGGCGCTCATCGACAAGGCCCGCACGATCTTCGCGGACAGCAGGCTGCTGCGCGTCTACTGGTACGACGGCGCCCGCCGCCGCATCCACACCGCCGAGCAGCAGGCCATCGCCGAACTCCCGGACGTGAAGGTCCGGTTGGGCAATCTCAACGCCAACAACCAGCAGAAGGGCGTCGATTCACTCATCCGCTCCGACCTGGAGTCCCTCGCCCGGCACCGCGCGATCAGCGACGCGGCCCTCATCGGCGGCGACGAGGACCTGGTCTCGGCGGTCGAGGCGGCCCAAGGGTACGGCGCCCGCGTCCACTTGTGGGGCATCGAGGCCCCCGAGGGCCGCAACCAGGCCGAGCCGCTCCTCTGGGAGGTCGACAGCCAGCGCACCTTCGACCTGGACTTCTTCAAGCCGTACGTCTCCCGGCGCACCGCCGCCGTTTACGAGGCCGCGGCCACCCGGCCCACCCGCGACGACGTCCGCTTCGTGGGCGCGCAGATCGCCGCGAAGTGGCTCGCCGCGCGGGGGCGGGAAGCGCTGGTGGAGCTGCTGCCCGGGCATCCGTATCTGCCCGGGTCGGTCGACCAGGATCTGCTGGTGGAGGCGGAAGGGCTGCTGCAGTACTCCCTGCGCGGGCAGTCCGATCTGCGGCGGGCGCTGCGGGACGGGTTCTGGGAGCACCTGCAGACGCAGTACTAGCCCTTTTACCGGCTCGCGGTGTCCCAGAAGTCGGCCATGGCCTTCGCCGTCGCGGCCGGCTGGTCCGTGTTCGGCGAGTGCTCGGCCCGCGCGATCACCGTCCGCCGCGCCTTCAGCCGTACGGCCATGTCGTCGAGGAGCGGCACCGGCCAGGTGTCGTCGCGTGAACCCGACAGGACGTGGAGCGGGAGCGGGAGGGCGGCCAGTTCGGCGACCCGGTCCGGCTCGACGCACAACTGGCGTCCCGTGGCGAGGAGTTGGGCCGGCTTCGTGCCCATCCAACGGCGCCGCAGATCGTCCCGGTCGTCCAGCCCCTCGTCCAGCGCACCGCCGGTCTCGGTCTCCTCGGGCGTCTCCATCGCCTGGATCGCGTCCCACACCTCGGCCATCGACATCACGGCGAGCGCGTCCCGCAACAGCTTCACCCGGTCCTGCTGGGACGAGGAGATCTGTGCGGGGCCCGACGCCATGAGCGTCAGCGACACGAACGGCGCGTGGTCCAGGAGTACGGCGGCCCGCGCGATCTGTCCGCCGAGGGAGTGCCCGAGCAGCTGCACCGGCGCGCCGACGGCCTCGGCCAGCGCGAGCACGTCCCGCGCCAACTCGTCCTGGGCGTAGGCGGATTCGTCGTGCTCGGGCCCGTCGGTCTCGTACTGGCCCCGCCCGTCCACGGCGACCGTCCGGTACCCGCGCGCACCGAGCGCCACGTGCAAGGGGTTGAAGTCCTCCTTGCTCCCGGTGAATCCCGGCAGCAGCAGGGCGACCCCCTTCGGCTCGACACCGTCGGCCACGGGCGAGTCCACGACGGCGAACTCACCGCGACCGGTCCGCAGCGGGTACGCGCGAGCGCCGGGGGGCGGGACGAAGGAGGGGGGCCTACTCATGGCCCGAGGTTATCCGGCGAAGCTGAGCGGGTTGGGGACGGGAGGGTGTAACCGGGGTTAACGGGGGAGCGGTGAGTGGCGGGGGAACGCCGACGGCCCGGCCCACGTGGAGTGGGCCGGGCCGTTCGATGTCATGCCCTTCGGGGGCGATCAGCTCTCGCCGGCCTCCGCCGCCGTCGCCGCGGCCTTGCGGGGACGGCGCACCCTCGGCTTGGCCTCCGACTCCTCGGCCGCCTGGGCCGGGATGTCGGCGACGGCCTTGCGGGTCGTGGCGCGACGGCGCGGCTTGGCCTCCGCGTCCTCGGCCACGGGTTCGGCGGCGACGGCAGCGGTCTTCCGGGTCCGGGTGGTGCGCGGCTTGGCCTCGACGGCTTCCGGCGCCTCGGTGGCGACCGCGGCGGCAGCCGTCTTGCGCGTCCGGCGCGGCTTGACCTCGGCGGCTTCCGACGCCTCGACGGCCACCGGAGCGGCGGCCGCCTTGCGGGTCCGACGGGGCTTCGCCTCGACGGCCTCGACCGTGTCCAGGACGGCTTCGGCGGCGACGGCAGCGGTCTTCCGGGTCCGGGTGGTGCGCGGCTTGGCCTCGGCGGCCTCCGGTGCCTCGACGGCCACCGGAGCGGCGGCGACCTTGCGGGTCCGGCGTGGCTTGGTCTCGACGGCCTCGGCCGTGTCCAGGACGGCTTCGGCGGCCACCGCTGCCTTCCGGGTCCGGCGCGGCTTGGCCTCCGCGACGACCCTCTCCTCCACCGCGACCGGGGCCTCGGCGACCTTGCGCGTCGTACGGCGACGGGGCTTCGGCTCCGTGCCCTCCGCGGAGTCGAGCGACGCCTCGGCGGCGCTGCCCTGCTCCTCGGCCGCCTGGGCCGGGATGTCGGCGACGGCCTTGCGGGTCGTGGCGCGACGGCGCGGCCTGGCTTCCGTGCCCTCGGCCGTGTCGACGGCGACGACCTCGGCCGGGGCCGCGGTCTTCCGGGTCCGGGTGCGGCGCGGCTTGGCCTCGACGGCCTCGGCCGTGTCCACGGCGGCCACGGCAGCGGCCTCCGTGGCGGCCACGGCCTCGACCGGCTCCGTGGCGGCTGCGGCCTTACGGGTCCGGCGGCGCGGCTTCGTCTCCTCGACGACCGGGGCCTCGGCCACCGGCGCCTCGGCGACCACGGTCTCGGCCGTCGCGATCGCCGGCTCCGCGGACTTGCGGGTACGGCGGCGGCGCGACGGTGCGGGGGCGTCGAGGGCCGGGCCCTCGGCCGTGGCCACGGCGTTCTCCGCGGCCTCGGGTGCGGCGGCGGAGGTGACTGCCGTGGCCGGCAGCTGCTCTCCCGTCGCTCCGGTGCGGGTGCGGCGACGGCGGCGCGGAGTGCGGGTCGCGGTCTCCTCGGAGGCGGCCAGTGCGGTCTCCTCCGGCGTGGGCGTCACGGCCGTAGCGGCCGAAGTCCCTTCCATCGGGGCGCCGTTGCGCGTACGACGGCGGCGGCGCGGGGTGCGCGCCGGGCGCTCGGCGTCGACGGGACCGGCACCGGAACGGGAGTCGTCCCGGGTGCGGGTGTCCCGGCCGGCGTCACGTCCGCCTCGGCCGCTGTCACGACCGCCACGGCCACCGTCGCGACCGCCACGGCCACGCGGGCCGCCGCGACCACCGGTCTCGCCGAGGTCCTCGACCTCCTCCGCGTCCAGCCCGGCGCGCGTGCGCTCCGAGCGGGGCAGGACACCCTTGGTGCCCGCGGGGATGTTCAGTTCCTCGAAGAAGTGCGGGGAGGTGGAGTACGTCTCCGGCGGGTCGTTGAACTTGAGGTCCAGCGCCTTGTTGATGAGCTGCCAGCGCGGGATGTCGTCCCAGTCGACGAGCGTGACCGCGATGCCCTTGGCGCCCGCGCGGCCCGTACGGCCGATGCGGTGCAGGTAGGTCTTCTCGTCCTCGGGGGACTGGTAGTTGATGACGTGCGTGACGCCCTCGACGTCGATGCCGCGGGCGGCGACGTCGGTGCAGACGAGCACGTCGACCTTGCCGTTGCGGAACGCGCGCAGCGCCTGCTCGCGGGCGCCCTGGCCGAGGTCGCCGTGGACCGCGCCGGACGCGAAACCGCGCTGCTGGAGCTGGTCGGCGAGGTCGGCCGCGGTGCGCTTCGTGCGGCAGAAGACCATGACCAGGCCACGGCCCTCGGCCTGCAGGATGCGGGCGACCAGCTCGGGCTTGTCCATGTTGTGCGCGCGGTAGACGAACTGCTTGGTGTTCGCGACCGTCTTGCCCTCGTCGTCCGGCGCGGTGGCGCGGATGTGCGTGGGCTGCGACATGTACCGGCGCGCGAGACCGATGACCGCGCCCGGCATGGTCGCCGAGAACAGCATCGTCTGGCGGCGGGCCGGCAGGAAGTTGATGATCTTCTCGACGTCGGGCAGGAAGCCCAGGTCGAGCATCTCGTCGGCCTCGTCGAGGACGAGCGACTTGATGTGCTTCAGGTCGAGCTTCTTCTGACCGGCGAGGTCGAGCAGTCGGCCCGGGGTGCCGACGACGACGTCGACGCCCTTGCGGAGCGCCTCGACCTGCGGCTCGTAGGCCCGGCCGCCGTAGATGGCGAGGACGCGTACGTTGCGCACCTTGCCGGCGGTCAGCAGGTCGTTGGTGACCTGTGTGCACAGCTCGCGGGTCGGGACGACGACGAGCGCCTGCGGGGCGTCGGTCAGCTGCTCGGGCTTGGCGCGGCCGGCCTCGACGTCGGCGGGGACGGTGACGCGCTCCAGGAGCGGGAGGCCGAAGCCCAGCGTCTTGCCGGTGCCGGTCTTGGCCTGGCCGATCACGTCCGTGCCGGTGAGGGCGACCGGGAGCGTCATCTCCTGGATCGGGAAGGGGGAGACGATACCGACGGCCTCAAGGGCCTCAGCGGTCTCGGGAAGGATTCCGAGCTCTCGGAAAGTAGTCAGGGTGCTGCCTCTTCTGTGTGCGCGGTGCGAGGCGAGCGCGGGGGTCGTGTCAGGACCGTGCCGGGACGTCGGCTGCCCATACGGCAAGCCGTAAAGACACGGGACAACTGCCGACGCTCTAGCGCTCGAACCGCTGAGGGTCCCCCTCCGAACTTCGTACGCAAAGTGCCGTACGGGTGAGGAGGGCTGTCGGGTCGGAGCCGATCGGGCCACCGACCGGGCATCCTCATTCGTGCGGCCCGGCGAATATTCGGCGGGCGCATTACCACCATACCCCGGAATCACGCACATGCGTTGGCCGATTTGGTCACGTAGTCGTCGTCACACTGACTGACCAGGGCCTTCCGCCGTGCGGTGAGCGGGCTATTGTGCGCTTCATGACGACCGCTGACAACGCCTCCGACGCACCCGCCGAACCCACCGGAGTCGCCGCCCAGGAGTGGGCCACGGCCTCCGCCGACCCGCAGTACCGCAACGCGGTCGTGGACCTGCTCGGCGCGCTCGCGTACGGCGAGCTGGCGGCGTTCGAGCGGCTCGCGGAGGACGCCAAGCTGGCGCCGACGCTCGCGGACAAGGCGGAGCTGGCCAAGATGGCGTCGGCCGAGTTCCACCACTTCGAGCAGCTCAGGGACCGGCTCACGGAGATCGGGGCCGAGCCGACCGAGGCGATGCAGCCGTTCGTCGCCGCGCTCGACGGCTTCCACAAGCAGACGGCCCCCTCGGACTGGCTGGAAGGACTCGTCAAGGCGTACGTCGGCGACTCGATCGCCAGCGACTTCTACCGCGAGGTCGCGGCCCGCCTCGACAAGGACTCCCGCTCGCTTGTGCTGGGCGTCCTCGACGACACCGGGCACGCCAGTTTCGCCGTGGAAAAGGTACGCGCGGCGATCGACGCGGACCCGCGCGTGGGGGGCCGACTCGCCCTGTGGGCACGGCGGTTGATGGGGGAGGCGCTGTCGCAGTCGCAGCGGGTGGTCGCCGACCGGGACGCGCTGTCGACGATGCTCGTGGGCGGAGTCGCGGACGGGTTCGACCTCGCGGAGGTGGGCCGGATGTTCTCCCGGATCACCGAGGCGCACACCAAGCGGATGGCGGCGCTGGGGCTCGCCGCCTAGCTGCGGTTACGCGGGGGCGGATCGCCCCCGGAGTCGTCTCGACGGTCGAAGCAGCAGGGAGAGCGAGGCGGCCGAGACGACCGCCGCGCCGAGCAGGCTCGGCAGGCCGCTGCCGGGGCCCAGCGCGCTGTGCGTGACGAAGTCGCCGAAAAGCGCTCCCGCGACACCGGTCGAGAAGACCAGGGTGCGGGCCGGAAGACGGTCCGCGAGCCGGTGGGTGGCGGCCCAGGCGAGCAGCAGACCCAGCACAGCGGAGCCGAGCGCTTCCAGGATCATCACGGGGGTCCCTCCCACGGTCGGCCTGCGGACTGCTGTCACAGCCGGTCATACCCGTGACCTGCGGAATGCAATCCTCCCCTGTGGGCGACTTGTGCTCCATCTGTGATGGAAACGCGAGGGGGCCCGGCGCCTTTCCGGCCGCCGGGCCCCCTCGCTGTTCGCTCGCGACTACAGCGCGCCGAAGCCCACCTTGCGCGGGGCCGCCTCGCCGAGCTCGACATAGGCGAGCCGGTCGGCGGGGACGAGGACCTTGCGGCCGTGCTCGTCCACGAGGCTCAGCAGCGGAGCCTTCCCGGTCAGTGCCTCGGCCACGGCCTGCTCGACCTCCTCGGCGCTCTGACCGGTCTCCAGAACGATCTCGCGAGGCGTGTGCAGCACGCCGATCTTGACCTCCACGCTATGTCCCTCCGACGGTCAGCAAAGTGCGCGATCTTCCGCGCCGTACGCAGCACACACTAGCCCGGTGAGAGGACGTAGATGTTCCGCGCCGGGAACGCCAGGAGCGAACACCGGACGGGAACAAAAAGGGAGCCCGGCGGTCAGTGGTGCTGTTCGCTGCCGTGCAGCGGGAAACCGGCGATACCGCGCCAGGCCAGCGAGGCCAGCAGCTGGACCGCCTGGTCGCGCGGGACACTGCGGTCACTGTGCAGCCAGGAACGCGCGACGACCTGGGCGAGACCGCCCAGACCGGAGGCCAGCAGCATCGACTCGGCCCGCGACAGGCCGGTGTCCTCGGCGATGACGTCGCAGATCGCCACGGCGCACTCGTTCGTCACCTTGTCGACGCGCTCGCGCACGGCGGGCTCGTTCGTCAGGTCCGACTCGAACACCAGCCGGAAGGCACCGCCGTCGTCCTCGACGTAGGCGAAATACGCGTCCATCGTGGCGCGGACGCGCTGCTTGTTGTCGGACGTCGACGCGAGCGCGGTCTGCACCGCCTGGATCAGCGACTCGCAGTGCTGGTCGAGGAGGGCCAGGTAGAGGTCGAGTTTGCCGGGGAAGTGCTGGTAGAGCACCGGCTTGCTGACGCCGGCGCGCTCGGCGATGTCGTCCATCGCGGCCGCGTGGTACCCCTGCGCGACGAAGACCTCCTGGGCGGCGCCCAGCAGCTGGTTCCGTCGGGCACGGCGCGGCAGGCGGGTGCCCCGCGGGCGCGCCGCCTCTGTCTGCTCGATGGCTGTCACGCCGCCTCCCAAATGTCGTCCTCATGCGGTGAGCGCCGCGCGGCCATCGTACTTTTCGGTAACCCTGGTGTGCGCGCTGCGAGCGCAGAATTTCACGGACCGGACGGTGACGGAAGTCGCGCAAAGTGTTTCGAAAGGGGATGGAGCGGGCATTGGGGCGCGGTTCGGTGCACGCTCCCGGGGGAGGCGGAGGGCGGTGGTGACCGTGGGGCGGTCAGCGATAGTCGTCCTCGTTGATGGCCACGACCCGGGCCTGTTCGATGACGTCGGCCTCGTTCGCGGAGTCCGGGTCCACCTCGGGCCGTGGGTCGTCGCGGTCCGTCGTCACCTCGGTCGACTGCTCGGCGGCGTCGCCCTCCGGGGCTTCGACATCGAGTTCGGCGGCGCCGCTCTCGTCCTCGAAGGTCTCGGGATCGGTGGGATCGACGGCCATGGCGGGCTCCCTTCCTAGTACGTCCCTGTACGTCTCCGACGAAGCAGGGGGCCACATACGGGTGCCCTGTTCTACGAGCCTAGGAGACACTCGATCCGGACGCCATGCGATGAGCGATCCGGACGGCCGCCGACCCGTTCGCTTTCTGTGACGGCGAACACATGAACCACAGCGTGATCGTCTCGTAACATTGCCGTATGTCTTCGACAGAGCTGCCCTCCGTGTCGGTCGCCGCCGTGCTCCCGAAAGTGGCGCCCGTCAGAGTCGGCGACGGCGAGCGGCTCAGGTCGGTCGGCCTGCCGGGGATCACCCTCACGGTGCGGTCGAGGCCACCGGTCCGCGAAGGACTCCCGCCCGTGCTCTACGTCCACGGGCTCGGCGGTTCCTCGCAGAACTGGTCGCTGCTCATGGCCGAGCTCGACGGCGTGGTCGACAGCGAGGCCCTGGACCTGCCGGGCTTCGGCGACTCCCCGCCACCGGACGACGGCGACTACTCCGTCACGGGGCACGCGCGCGCGGTCATCCGCTACCTCGACGCGGCCGGCCGTGGCCCGGTGCACCTCGTCGGCAACTCCCTGGGCGGCGCGGTCACGACCCGCGTGGCCGCGGTACGCCCGGACCTCGTCCGCACGCTCACCCTGGTCTCCCCGGCCCTCCCGGAGCTCCGCGTCCAGCGCACGGCGGTCCCGACGGCGCTGCTCGGCGTACCGGGAGTGGCCTCTCTGTTCACCCGAGTCAGCAGGGATTGGACGGCCGAACAGCGCGTCCGCGGCGTCCTGGGCCTCTGCTACGGCGATCCCGGCCAGGTGACGCCCGAGGAGTTCCGCCACGCCGTCGAGGAACTCGAACGGCGGCTCCAACTCCCGTATTTCTGGGACGTGATGGCCCGTTCCTCCCGGGGCGTCGTGAACGCGTACACCCTCGGCGGCCAGCACGGCCTCTGGCGCCAGGCCGAGCGCGTCCTCGCCCCGACCCTCCTTGTCTACGGCCGCCGGGACCAACTGGTCGGCTACCGCATGGCCCAGCGCGCCGCCCGCGCCTTCCGCGACTCCCGACTGCTGTCCCTGCCGGACGCGGGGCATGTCGCGATGATGGAGTACCCGGAGATCGTGGCCACGGCGTTCCATGAACTGCTCGCGGACGCGGGGGAGTTGGAGTCGCCGACGGAGGTCGGTACGGACACCGGTACTGGCACCGGTGGCGGTGGCGGCACGGGTGTGGTGACGGGGCGTCGGACGGTTGACGCGGAAGCGGTGGGGCGCGGCGGCCGAGGCGGCAAGAGTGGCCGGAGTGGTGCGCGGGGGGTCCGCGACGGCGGTTCGGTGAGTACGGTGAGTGAGGGCGGCGGTGCTGCCACGGGTGCGGGTGCCGGCGCCGCGGGTGACGCCAAGGGCGACGATACGAACGCGGGGAGTTGAGGAGGCGACGTGGGACGCCATAGTCGCCGTAAATCCAACTCCAAGGGTGACTCCGCGGACGGGGGCATAGGCAAGGGGGCCGGTGCTGACGTCGATGCCAACGCCGGTACCGGCAAAGGCGGTCGGGCGGTTCAAGGGCGGCCTCAGGCGGGGGCGAGCCGGCCGGGCGCGCCGCGTTCCGGGGACGGGAACCCGGGCCCTGGAGGGCCCCGTTACGCCGACGGGACCCCGGCGCACGGCTTTCCGAGGCTTCCTGACGGCACTCCCGCCCATGGCTTTCCGAGGCTTCCCGACGGGACTCCGGCGCATGGCATGCCCCGCTTTTCCGACGGCACGCCTGCACACGGAACCCCTCGCTTCCCCGACGGCACTCCCGCGCGCGGTGTCCCGCAGGTCCGTGCCGGGCACCCCCAGCAGCCTGAACCCGGCGGTGGCTGGGGCGAGTTGAGAGGGCGGGCCGGGGTGCCTCAAGCCCCGGTCGCCGGCGGACCCGTACCGCCCGGGGCAGGCCCCGCACTTCCCATCCCCCGGCAGCGGCAGGCGCCGCAGGCGGGGGCTCGGCAAGGTGGGCGGCGTGGTCGTGGTCCCCGGCAGGACTATGTCGACGCCTTCGGCGAGGACGGTGACGTCTCCGCGCCCCGGGCCGGTGTCGCCGCGCACCGCTCCGACCCGTACGCCTCCGTCACCGACTGGCCGTCCGAGAGCGACGCCGGCACCGAGGGCGACGTCGACAGTGCTGGCGCGCCCCCAGGCGGCCGTGACCGGTCCGGCGCCGGCGCTGCTCCCGCCAAGGGCGGCAAAGGGCGCGCCTACACCGGCATCGCCGCCGCGGCCGTCACCACCGTGCTGGCGGTCGTCGTCGCCGGGCAGGTCGCGAGCGACGGTGACAACGGCGGTGTGCGGTCGGAGGCGGCCACCGACCAGGCCCGGGACGTACGGGGTACCGGTGCCGCCTCGGCGCAGCCCAGCGCGTCCGCCACTCCGCGGGTGGCGACGCTGACGTATGCCCAGAAGATGGACAAGAAGTACCCGCTCGGTGCCGCGCTCAAGGGGCCGGACAAGTTCGACGCGGTGCCCGGTGTCGACAAGGCGCCAGGCAAGGGGCGCAAGTACACGTACCGCGTGGATGTCGAGCAGGGGCTCGGGCTCGACGGCACGCTCTTCGCGGAGGCCGTGCAGAAGACGCTCAACGACAACCGGAGTTGGGCCCACAACGGTGCCCGTACCTTCGAGCGCGTCTATTCCGGCAAACCGGACTTCGTGATCACTCTCGCGAGCCCTGGTACCACGGCCAAGTGGTGCGCCAAGTCCGGCCTCGACACCGCCGAGGACAATGTGTCGTGCGACTCGGCGGCCACCGAACGTGTGTTGATCAATGCGTATCGATGGGCGCAGGGGTCGTCAACATATGGGGACAAGATGTACGCGTATCGACAGATGTTGATCAACCATGAAGTCGGTCATCGTCTCGGCTACGGGCACGTCACCTGCGACAAGGACGGTGAGTTGGCGCCGGTCATGCAGCAGCAGACCAAGTTCCTCGACCACGACGGGATCCACTGCCTGGCGAACCCCTGGCCGTACCCGGGGAGTTGACAGGCGACGCTTATGTCACATTGACACGAGCCGCAGCATCCTTCATATTTTTGGGCATGTGGTCTAGTCATGTCGCGCATCGCGCCAGCATCGAGCTGGCGCTCATCGGCGTGACCCCGCTCTGCGTGGCCGACATCCTCTGTCGCTGAACACCGCTCCTGGCGTTCGTGTCGCGACCCGCACCATCACGCCCTTGCCCGTGTGACTTCGGCAGGGCATTTCCGACGACCTGACGCCGGGGCAGACGCCTGTTCATTTCCGTCTCACCCCTCGTCCATCCGTCTCACTATTCGGGAAACCCCATGAGAATTCCCGAACATCCCCCCGAGAGGTCGTCATTCCGATGCGTCAACCGTCCGTCATAGCCCGGCGCGTGGCCGTGGCATCCGTCAGCCTGGCCGTGGCAGCGGGCGCCGCCGCCTGCGGGCCGAAGGACAACGATGCCAAGGCCTCGGGCGGCGACTCCACGCCGCACAAGGGAGGCACGCTCACGGTCCTGAACTCCGACCCCCAGGAGGACTTCGACCCGGCGCGCCTGTACACCTCCGGCGGCGGCAACGTCCCCTCCCTCGTCTTCCGTACGCTCACCACCCGCAACCGTGAGAACGGCGCGGCCGGCGCCAAGGTCGTCCCGGACCTCGCCACCGACACCGGGCGCCCCAACAAGGACGCGACCGTCTGGACGTACACCCTGAAGACGGGCCTCAAGTACGAGGACGGCACCGCGATCACCTCGGCCGACATCAAGTACGGCATCGAGCGCTCCTTCGCCCCCGAACTCTCCGGTGGCGCGCCCTACTTGCGGGACTGGCTGGTCGGCGCGGCCGACTACCAGGGGCCGTACAAGGACAAGAAGGGGCTCAGCGCGATCGAGACTCCCGACAGCCGGACCATCGTCTTCCACCTCAACAAGCCCGAGGGCGAGTTCCCCTACCTCGCCACGCAGACGCAGTTCACGCCCGTCCCGAAGGCGAAGGACACGGGGACGAAGTACGAACAGCACCCGATCTCCTCGGGGCCGTACAAGGTCGTCAGCAACCAGAACGACGGTGAGACGCTTGTCCTGGAGCGCAACAAGTACTGGTCCACGGCCACGGACGCCGAGCGCAAGGCCTACCCGGACAAGATCGACGTCAAGTCGGGGCTCGACTCGTCCGTGATCAACCAGCGGCTGTCGTCGTCCCAGGGTGCGGACGCCGCCGCCGTCACGACCGACACCAACCTCGGTCCTGCCGAACTCGCCAAGGTCGCCGGCGACAAGGAACTCGCGGCGCGCGTCGGCACCGGGCACTTCGGTTACACGAACTACATCGCGTTCAACCCCACGGTCGCGCCGTTCAACAACGTCAAGGTGCGCCAGGCGATCTCGTACGCCGTCGACCGGTCGTCCGTGGTCAACGCGGCGGGCGGTTCGTCGCTGGCCGAGGCCGCGACCACCTTCCTGCCCAACCAGAAGTCCTTCGGGTACGACCCCTACGACCTCTTCCCGGCGGGCGCGTCCGGCAACGCGGCGAAGGCCAAGGAGCTGCTTAAGGAGGCCGGTTACCCGAAGGGGATCACCGTCACCCTGACGCACTCCAACGACAAGGACTTCGAGACCAGTCCGGAGATCGCGACCGCGATCCAGGACGCGCTCAAGAAGGCCGGCATCACCGTCAAGCTGCAGGGCCTGGAGATCAACGACTACAAGGACAAGATCCACAGCGTCAAGACCGAGCCGGGCTTCTTCCTCGCCCACTGGGGTGCCGACTGGCCCTCCGGCGGTCCCTTCCTCGCCCCGATCTTCGACGGCCGCCAGATCGTCAAGGACGGCGCGAACTTCAACACCGGCCTGCTCAATGACAAGTCGGTCAATGCCGAGATTGACGCGATCAACAAGTTGACGAATCTTGACGAGGCCGCCAAGCGGTGGGGTGCACTGGACAAGAAGATCGGCGAGCAGGCCCTGACGGTGCCGCTGTTCCACCCCGTCTACAAGCGACTGGTCGGCAAGGACATCAAGAACGTCGTGATCAGCGACTGGACCGGCGTCCTGGACATCTCCCAGGTCGCGGTCAACTAACCCCATGAGTGAGGCACTTGTCGCCTCCCAGGCCGCCGGGACGGACGTCACCGTCCCGGCGGCCTCGGGGGCCCGTCAGTTCTGGCGGCGGCTGCGCGCGCAGCGCGCCGCCCTCGTCGCGGCGGCCGTCGTCGCCCTGCTCGTCCTGGTCGCGCTCGCCGCGCCGCTGCTCACCGCGATCGAGGGCCAGGACCCCTTCACCTACCACCCGTCGCTCATCGACTCCGCGCGCGGAGGCGTGCCGACCGGCTCCTTCGGGGGCATCACCGGCGACCACTGGCTCGGCGTCGAACCGCAGACAGGGCGCGACCTGTTCGCCCGGCTCGCGTACGGCGCCCGGGTCTCGCTCGGCGTCGCGCTGGGGGCGACCGTCGTGCAGGTCACCATCGGGGTCGTGATCGGTGTCGCCGCCGCGCTCGGCAGCCGATGGGTTGATCAACTGTTGAGCCGGATCACCGACATCATCGTGGCGATGCCGTTGATGATCATGTCGTTGGCGCTGCTGGCGATCGTGCCCAGCAGTTTCCCGCGCCCCCTGCTCGTCGCGCTCGTCATCGGGCTCATCGCCTGGGGCAACATCGCGAAGATCGTGCGCGCCCAGACGCTCACCCTGAAGGAACTCGATTACGTCTCCGCCGCCCGGCTCAGCGGCTGGGGCACCTGGCGCATCGCCCGCCGCGAACTGCTCCCCGGGCTCGCCGCGCCCGTCATCACCTACGCGGCACTCCTCGTGCCGATCAACATCACCACTGAAGCCGCGCTGTCCTTCCTCGGCGTCGGCGTGAAGCCCCCGACGCCCTCCTGGGGACAGATGCTCACCGCCGCCGACGTCTGGTACCAGGCCGCCCCGCAGTACCTGCTGCTGCCCGCCGGCGCCCTCTTCGTCACCGTCCTGGCGCTGACCGTCCTCGGCGACGGCATCCGCACGGCCCTCGACCCGCGCGCGGCCTCCCGCCTGCGCATCGGCACCGGCCGCAAGCGCGAGGCCAAGGCGGACACCAACTCGAAGAAGGCCACGGCGGACGCGAGCACCAAGGAGGCCACTTCATGAGCGGCTTCGGAGGATTCGTCCTGCGCCGCGGTATCGGCACCGTGATCACTCTGCTCGCCATCTCGGTGATCGTCTACGTGGTCTTCTTCGTCACCCCCGGGAACGTCGCCCAGATCACCTGCGGCCCGCGCTGCTCCCCGGAGCAAGTGCACCAGGTGGCCCAGCAGTTGAGGCTCGACGACCCGTTGTACCTCCGCTACTGGCACTTCCTCCAGGGCATCCTCGTCGGCCAGGACTACTCCACGGGCACCTCCGTGGAGCACTGCTCGGCGCCCTGCCTCGGACTGTCGTACCAGGGCGACCAGCAGGTCACCCAGCTGATCCTGGCCAAGCTCCCGGTGAGCCTGTCCCTCGTGTTCGGCGCGATGGTGCTGTGGCTGATCCTCGGAGTCGGCACCGGTGTCCTGTCCGCGTGGCGGCGCGGCCGGTTCACCGAGCGTCTGCTGACCGGCATCACCCTCGCGGGCGTCGCCACCCCGGTGTTCGTGATCGGCCTGGTACTGATGATCGTCGTCTGCGGACAGCTCCAACTGCTGCCCTTCCCGCAGTACGTCGCCCTCACCGACGACCCCGAACAGTGGGCCTGGAACCTGCTGTTGCCCTGGCTCTCGCTGGCCCTCATCGAGGCCGCCGCGTTCGCCAGGCTCACCCGGGCATCGATGCTGGAGACCCTCGCCGAGGACCACATCCGCACGTTCCGCGCGTACGGCGTCGGCGAGCGGTCGATCATCGGGCGGCACGCGCTGCGCGGGGCGTTCGCGCCGATCATCGCGCTCAACGCCAACAACGTCGGCTCGGCGGTCGGCGGCGCGGTGCTCACCGAGACGCTCTTCGGACTGCCCGGCATCGGACAGGAACTCGTCCACGCCGTCAATGTCGTCGACCTTCCTGTGGTCGTCGGCATGGTCCTGGTCGTGGGCTTCTTCGTGGTGATCGCCAACGCCGTCGCGGACGTGCTGTACGCGGTGGCCGACCGACGGGTGGTGCTCGTATGAGTTCGGTCGATGTTTCGGTCGACGCTACGACGGACGGCTCGGTGGACGTCCTTGTGGAGGTCACCGACCTGACGGTCGGATTCGGAGCGCTGCGCGCCGTCGACGGGCTGTCCTTCCGGCTGGAGAAGGGCGCCGCGCTGGGGCTGGTCGGCGAGTCCGGCTCCGGCAAGTCCACGGTCGCCTCGGCCCTGTTGGGGCTGCACCGCGGCACGGGAGCCGACGTGGGCGGCTCCGTGCGCGTGGCCGGCATCGACGTACAGGAGGCGTCCGACGCGGACCTGGGGCGGCTGCGCGGCGGCAAGGCCGCGATGGTCTTCCAGGACCCGCTGTCGTCCCTGGACCCGTACTACGCGATCGGCGACCAGATAGCCGAGGTGTACCGGGTTCACGCGCGCGTGTCGCGTCGGGCCGCACGCGCGCGTGCCGTCGACGTACTGGACCGAGTCGGAATTCCGGACGCGCTACGACGGTCCCGTTCCCGCCCGCACGAGTTCAGCGGCGGTATGCGCCAACGCGCCCTGATCGCCATGGCGTTGGCCTGCGAGCCCGACCTGCTCATCGCCGACGAGCCCACGACCGCGCTCGACGTCACCGTCCAGGCCCAGATCCTGGACCTGCTGCACACGCTCCGCGAGGAGACCGGCCTGGGGCTGCTGCTCGTCACGCACGACGTGGGTGTCGCCGCCGAGAGCGTCGACGAGATCCTGGTCATGCGGCACGGACGGGCCGTCGAACACGGGCCGGTGGGCACCGTCCTCGGGGCACCGACCGCGCGGTACACCCGGGACCTGCTCGGCGCGGTTCCCCGCGTGGACGCGCGGCGCTCTCTCTCCGAGGCGTCCTCCGAGGCCTCTCCTTCGGCCCCGGAGGTCGTCCTGGAAGCCACCGGCCTGCGGCGCGAATTCGGGCGCGGGAAGCGGGTGTTCGCGGCCGTGGACGACGTCTCGCTGACCGTCCACCGGGGCGAGACCCTCGGCATCGTGGGCGAGAGCGGCAGCGGCAAGACGACGCTGGGCCGGATGCTGGTCGGGCTGCTGAAGCCGACGGCCGGCGAGATCAAGCCCGGCGGAGGCGTACGCCCCGACGTCCAGATGGTCTTCCAGGACCCCGTCTCCTCCCTCAACCCCCGCCGCAGCGTGGGCGAGTCGATCGCCGACCCGCTCCGCGCGCGTGGCGAACGGGATGAGGAGCGCATCAGGGCGCGCGTACGCGAACTCCTGGAGCGCGTCGGGCTCGAAGGGGCGCACTACGACCGCTATCCGCACGAGTTCAGCGGCGGTCAGCGCCAGCGCGTGGGCATCGCGCGGGCGCTCGCGGCCGACCCGCGCGTGATCGTGTGCGACGAGCCCGTCTCGGCGCTCGACGTCACCACTCAGGCCCAGGTCGTCGCCCTGCTCGGTGAACTCCAGCGCGAACTCGGCCTCGCGCTCGTGTTCGTGGCCCACGACCTCGCTGTCGTGCGTCAGGTCAGTGACCGGGTCGCGGTGATGCGACGCGGGAGGATCGTTGAACAAGGCCCCGCCGACGAGGTCTACGACTCCCCGCAGGACCCGTACACAAAGCAGCTGTTGGCTGCCGTACCGGCCCTCGATCCGGAGGTGGCGGCCCAGCGGAGGGCGGCCCGACGGGAGTTGGCGACGGTTTGAGGATCGTAGAACGATCTGGGTGTGGATCGTAGAACGTTCCGCACCCGAGTGATCCCTTAGCGCGAGCGAACGCGAACCGCACGGGAAAGTTACGACCGTTCACCCCTTTTGGTGGCGCGATGGACAACCGTCCGTCGCGCCACCGTCATGTCCGCATACGTTCGTCCCGCTGCGAGCCGCCGGGTCAACGGTGGCTCCCCACAAGGGAGATCGGGGGTGTGGTCGTGCGCATAGGACTGGTTACGGAGGGTGGCTATCCATATGTGAGCGGTGACGCCAGACTCTGGTGCGACCGGCTCGTGCGCGGGCTCGGGCAGCACGAGTTCGACGTCTACGCGCTCAGCCGCAGCGAACGCCAGGAGAACGAGGGCTGGCTCGAACTGCCGCCCCAGGTCCGGCGAGTACGTACCGCGCCGCTGTGGAGCACCGACGACGACGGACCGGCGCTCGGCCGCCGCGCACGCCGGCGGTTCCGCGAGCACTACGAGGAGCTGGCGGCGGTGCTGTGCGCGGGGGATGCGCCGGTGCGGGGGCCGAGCGTGTCGGGCGAGTCGACGCCGGGGACGATCGTGTCGGAGGCGGCTGGTTCCGCGAGGCCCGCGGAGTCCTCGGAACCTGTCTCCGCAGGGCCCTCCGCGCTCCCCGGGGAGGCTTCCGCCGTTGTGGCGGACCGTTTCGCCAACGCGTTGTACGGGCTTGCCGAACTCGCCCGCGACGAGGGTGGACTCGTGTCCGCGCTGCGCTCCGAGAGCGCCGTGCGTGCCCTCGAACGCGCCTGTCGTGCGCCCGGCGCACTCCGCTCGGCCCGCGAGGCGCGTGTACCCGATCTCCTCACCGTCGCCGCGCACGTCGAACGCGCCCTGCGCCCCCTCTCGCTCGACTGGTACGAGGACGACGCCCTCGGCTCCGTGGACCTCTGCCACGCGACGGCCGGCGGCACCGCGGCCCTGCCCGGACTGCTGGCCCACCACTTCGCCGGCGTGCCCCTGCTGGTGACCGAGTACGGCGTCCAGCTGCGCACGCACTACCTGGCCTCCGCGGACGCCCCGCCCGCCGTACGCGCCCTGTTCGCCGCCTTCCACGGCAGGCTGGCCGCCGAGGTGTACCGCCGGGCCGCGCTGATCACCCCCGGCAACACCCACACCCGCCGCTGGCAGGAACGCTGCGGTGCCGACCGTACGAAACTGCGCACGGTCCACCCCGGCATGGAGGCGTCCCGTTTCGCGGAGGTGGGCGAGGCGCCCGACCGCGCCGACCCGGACACGCTGGTGTGGGTCGGCCGTATCGAACCCGCCAAGGACCTGATCTCCCTGCTCCACGCCTTCGCGGAGATCCGCAAGGAGGAGCCCAAGGCGCGGCTGCGGATCGTCGGCGCGCCCGCCGGCGCGGAGGGCGCGGCCTACCTGGGCCACTGCCGGGCGCTGGCCGCACAGCTCTTCCCCGACGAGGCCGAGGGCGTGCACGCGGTCGGCGACAACCCGGTGTCCTTCGAGGAGATCGGCGGCCCGGAAGCCCCCACGCTCCCCGAGGCGTACGCGTCCGGCACGGTGATCGTCCTGTCGAGCGTCGTCGAAGGCTTCCCGATCGGCCTGGTCGAAGCCATGTTCTGCGGCCGGGCGACCGTGTCCACGGATGTCGGCGCGGTGGTCGAGGTCATCGGCGGCACGGGACTCGTCGTGCCCCCGCGCAATCCACGGGCGCTCGCCGAGGCCTGCGTGACCCTGTTGCGCGACCCCGAGCGCCGTGAGCGCCTGGGCGCCGCCGCCCGCGCCCGTGCCCTCGAACTGTTCACCGTCGAGCAGAACATCGCGGCATTTCACGGCATTTACCTGGAAGTGGTTTCGCACTCCCCGGTCCGCCGCGTCGTCCTCGACGACACCGGCGAACCCCTCCCGTTCGCCGCGCCCGCGGAGTCCCACGTCCCCGGCCGCTGGACCGGCCCCACGGCGGGCCCGGCAACAGGATCCGTGGCAGGTCTGGCAACGGGCTTCGCGGCGGCCCCGGCGGCTGTCCCCGGAGCGGCCCGTGTCGTGGCTCGCGGCGGCCCGCGGTGGGCGGCGGGAGCACCGGTACGCGCCACCACTCCGCTGCCGACGACGGAGGCGGCCCGATGAGCGGCCTCGGCGAACTCGACCGCCCCGGAACGCCCGCCGGCGCAGAGGCGTGGGACGCGCGGTCGGGGGAGTGGCTCGGAGGACACGGGGAGACGGAGTCGGAACCGGAGTCGGAGACGGAGAACGCGCGGGCCGACGACGCCACCGATCCGCCGGCCGACCGCCCGGCACCCGTCCAGCCCCCTCCCCCGACCGACCGCAAGCCCGCCCCCGCCCGGCGCGGTGCCGCCGACCCCGTGAAGGCGCTGATGCACCGGCACCGCGAACTGTGCGAGCGGGCCGTCGACCCGTTGGAGATCGCGGCGGGCCTTGAGGCGCACGGTGTCACCGACCGGACCGCCACCCGCTTCCGGCACCGTGACGTCTTCTCGCTCGCCGAGGAGATGTACGCGCGCGTGCCCCGCGCCGACACGGCGGCCCCGCACTCCGACGCCGACGTCGTCACTGCGTCCACGCCCCGCGCCACCTGGGCCGTACGCGCCCTGCTGCCCGGAATCCTCTGCGCCGCGGCCGTGACGGGAGTGCGGCTCACGGACGGCCGGGTCCGGCTCGCGGTGGCCGCCGCCGGTGTCCTCGCCGTGGCGTTCGGCGTGCGCATGGCGCTTCGACGCGGCCCACTGAGCACCCTGCCCGGCACCCCCGCGTGGCGCACCCCGCCCGGCACGCGCGTGTGGACGTACTGGCTGCTCGCCTACGCGCTCCTCGGCGACGGTCTGCTCGGCGCCGCGGCCGACGGCGGCCCCGACGTCCTGCCGACCGGTATCGCCGGCGGACCCTGGCCCACGGCCACCGCACCCGTC
The DNA here is from genome assembly GCF_044457385.1 of Streptomyces sp. NPDC050548. NCBI lineage: Bacteria > Bacillati > Actinomycetota > Actinomycetes > Kitasatosporales > Streptomycetaceae > Streptomyces > Streptomyces sp. NPDC050548. Next base: position 213,601 of record NZ_JBITGV010000001.1, on the reverse strand, counting down.
CTGGCCCTCACCATGGCCTGCGTTCCCGCGGCCTGGTGCGCCCACCACTTCGCCGTACGCGCCCGGCGCAAACTCGCCACCAGTCGCGGCCTGGAGGACTTCGCCGACTCCGTACAGCCGCTGCTGCTCGGCACGTTCGCTCTCTTCCTGTGTGCCCTCTCCGCCCTCCTCGCTCTCTGCGGCGCGGCCCTGGGCGAGCCCGCCGACTATGCCCAGGGCGTCACCCTGGGCGCGCTCCTGCTGCTCGCCCGCCTCCTCTTCGTGCACGGCTTCACCCGCGCCCCGGCCCTCGCGCTGGGCGCGGCGGCCGCGACGGAGGCCATGGCCCTGGCCCTCGACCTCATCGGCCGACTCCCCGGCTGCGGCTTCCTGGCCACGCCCGTCGAAACCCTCGTCGGCTCCTGGGGTCCGGGCGGCATCCCCGCCCTGGCCTGCGGAGCAGCCGCTCTGACCCTCCTGTTCCACACCACCCGCACGCTGACCAGAGCCTCCGCGCACGCGCCGGCGGACGAGCCGCGGTGACGCCGCCATGACCTCGAACCAACCGGCCCCGTCACCCGACCGCAGGCGCCCGGCCCCACCGCCGGAGGCAACCGCATCACCTTGTGAAGGAGAACACCAGATGATCACCTCCCGATCCGGAGAGTCGGCCACGGGAGCCGTCCGATGAGGGTCCTGCTGATCGGAGCCAACGGCTATCTCGGCCGGTTCGTCGCCGACCGCCTGCTCGCCGACCCGGCCGTCCAGCTCACCGCGCTCGGCCGCGGCGACGACGCCGACGTCCGCTTCGACCTCGCGTCCGGCAGCCCCGGAGCGCTCACCCGCTTCCTCGACGCCGTCCACCCCGGAGTCGTCGTCAACTGCGCCGGTGCCACCAGAGGCGGCGCCCGCGAACTCACCCGCCACAACACCGTCGCCGTCGCCACCGTCTGCGAGGCCCTGCGCCGCAGTGGCTGCGGGGCCCGGCTCGTGCAGATCGGCTGCGGCGCCGAGTACGGCCCGAGCCAGCCCGGTTCCTCCACGGCCGAGGACGCCGTCCCCCGCCCCGGCGGCCCGTACGGCGTCAGCAAACTCGCCGCCACCGAGCTGGTCCTGGGCTCCGGTCTCGACGCCGTCGTCCTGCGCGTCTTCTCGCCCGCAGGGCCGGGGACCCCCGCCGGCTCCCCGCTCGGCCGGCTCGCCGAGGCCATGCGCCGGGCCATGCAGTCCGGCGACGGCGAACTCAAGCTCGGCGGCCTCGGCGCGCAACGCGACTTCGTCGACGTACGGGACGTGGCCCGCGCCGTGCACGCCGCCTCGCTCTCCGCCGCGCAGGGCGTCATCAACATCGGCTCGGGCCGCGCGGTCCGGCTGCGCGACGCCGCCTCCGTCCTCGCCCGTGTCGCCGGATACGGCGGAGCGCTGCACGAACTCGACGGTCCGCCCGGACCACTGCGGGGCGCCATCGGCCACCCCCGCACCGACCCCGACCACGCGCCGGTCGCGTACCCGTACCCGGACGGCTGCGGCAGCTGGCAGCAGGCCGATGTGCGCACCGCGCGCGACCGGCTCGGCTGGCGGCCCCGGATCAACCTGGAGGAGTCCCTCGCCGACATCTGGATGGAGGCGGCGTGCCGCATCTGACCAGCGCCACCCCGGGCACCGCGAGCACCGCGGTCCGCACGGGCTTCGGCATCCCCGGGTACGCGCACCCCCTCGTCGCACCGGCCGAGTGGGGCGAACTCACCCGCCCCGGAACCCCCTTGCACTGGGTCGTCCTCAACGTCTCCTCCGGCCCGGGGACGCGTCCCGACCCGCACTGTCTGGAAGCGGTCGGCCGCCTGCGCAACATGGGCGTCCGTGTTCTCGGTCACCTGGACGCCGCGTACGGCGCCCGTGCCTTCGGCGAGTTGATCTCCGAGGCGCACCGCTATCGCGACTGGTACCGGGCCGACGGTTTCCTCCTGGACCGCTGCCCCACCGGAGGCACCGCGCTCCCCGAGGTCCGCCGCACGGTCACCACGCTCCGCGAGATCCGTGACGGTGCCCACGTCGTCCTGGGGCACGGGACCCACCCGCATCCCGGATACGCCGAGTTCGCCGACCAGTTGGTGACCTTCTCCGGCCCGTGGAGCGACTACCGCTGGTCGCAGGTCGCCGAGTGGACCGCCGACCACCCTCCCGAACGCTTCTGCCACTTCGTGCACAGCGTTCCGCGCGGCCATCTCGACGAGGCGCTGCGCATCGCCCGCTGGCAGGGTGCCTCGACGATCTACTTCACCGACCGCACCGATCGCGGGGGCCGCACCGACCCCTGGGAGACCATGCCCGGCTACTGGGACGAGATCGTCTCGCGGATCGGAACGGGTGTCTCGGAATGAAGAGGGGCATGGCAGTGTTACGGGGAGAACAACTGTAGTGATTGACCGACCAACGGAGACCCCGTGTCGCTGCCACCCCTGGTCGAGCCGGCTGCCGAGCTCACCGTAGACGAGGTCCGCAGGTACTCCCGCCACCTGATCATCCCCGACGTGGGCATGGACGGGCAGAAGCGGCTGAAGAACGCCAAGGTGCTCTGTGTGGGCGCCGGCGGTCTGGGTTCGCCCGCGCTGATGTACCTGGCCGCGGCGGGCGTGGGCACGCTCGGCATCGTGGAGTTCGACGAGGTCGACGAGTCGAACCTGCAGCGCCAGATCATCCACAGCCAGGCCGACATCGGCCGCTCCAAGGCGGAGTCGGCCCGCGACTCCGTGCTGGGCATCAACCCGTACGTGAACGTGGTCCTGCACGAAGAGCGGCTCGAAGCCGAGAACGTGATGGACATCTTCAGCCAGTACGACCTGATCGTCGACGGCACGGACAACTTCGCGACCCGTTACCTGGTCAACGACGCCGCCGTACTGCTGAACAAGCCGTACGTGTGGGGTTCGATCTACCGCTTCGACGGCCAGGCCTCCGTCTTCTGGTCCGAGCACGGCCCCTGCTACCGCTGCCTCTACCCGGAGCCCCCGCCCCCCGGCATGGTCCCCTCCTGCGCCGAGGGCGGCGTCCTGGGCGTGCTGTGCGCGTCCATCGGCTCCATCCAGGTCACCGAGGCGATCAAGGTCCTCACCGGAGTCGGCGACCCGCTCGTCGGACGCCTGATGATCTACGACGCCCTGGAGATGCAGTACCGCCAGGTCAAGGTCCGCAAGGACCCCAACTGCGCGGTCTGCGGCGAGAACCCGACCGTCACGGAGCTCATCGACTACGAGGCCTTCTGCGGCGTCGTCTCCGAGGAGGCCCAGCAGGCGGCCGCCGGTTCGACGATCACTCCCAAGCAGCTCAAAGAGTGGATCGACGACGGCGAGAACATCGAGATCATCGATGTCCGCGAGGTCAACGAGTACGAGATCGTCTCGATCCCCGGCGCCAAGCTGATCCCCAAGAACGAGTTCCTCATGGGCACCGCCCTGGAGACCCTCCCGCAGGACAAGAAGATCGTCCTGCACTGCAAGACGGGTGTCCGCAGTGCGGAGGTCCTGGCCGTCCTGAAGTCGGCCGGTTTCGCGGACGCGGTCCACGTCGGCGGCGGCGTGATCGGCTGGGTCAACCAGATCGAGCCCGACAAGCCGGTCTACTAGGCACACGCCTTCCCGGGAGGGGCTCGGCACCACGCGTGCCGGGCCCCTTCCCGCTGTCCGGGCGGACGCGGACGCTACGAGGCGCAGACCTTGCCGTCCTTGGGCACCGTCCCCTTCAGCAGATACGCGTCCACCGTCGAGTCGACACAGTCGCTCCCACTGCCGTACGCGCCGTGGCCCTCGCCCTTCCAGGTGAGTTCCACACCGACGCCCTTGCCCAACTCGTCGACCATCTTGCGGGCACCCTCGTACGGCGTCGCCGGGTCCCCGGTGTTGCCGACCACCAGGATCGGCGCCGCACCGGGCGCGCTGACCTCCGGGGTGTCGTACTGCCCGGCCACCGGCCAGTCGTGACACCAGCCGGCCGTGTCCCAGCCCAGGAAGTCGCCGAACACGGGGGAGATCTTCTCGAACTCGGGCAGCAGCTTCTGTGTCTGCTCGGGCGTCGGCCGCTGCTTGTCGTCCAAGCACGATATGACCCGTTGTGAATGCGTCGTCGTGCCGTAGTGCCCCGCGCTGTCACGGTCGTTGTAGCCGTCGGCGAGCGTCAGCAGCTCCGAGCCGTCGCCCTCCTTCGCGGAGTCCAGGGCGCTGGTCAGCGTGGGCCAGCTCTCCTTGCTGTACAGCGGAAGGACGATGCCGGTCAGGGCGAGCGTCTGGGTCAGCTTGCGCCCGGTCGTAGTCGTCAGCGGTTTGCTGTCGATCTGCTTCAGCAGGGCCGCGATCTTCTTCGAGCCCTGCGCGGGGTCCTGTCCCGTCGACTTGAGGTAGTCGTCCAGGGCGCGCTGGAAGCCCCGGGTCTGGTTCAGGGCGTGGCCCACCGAGTCGGCGGTCGGGTCGACGACCGCGTCCAGGATCAGACGCCCCACCTTCTTCGGGAACAAGTGGGCGTAGACACCGCCGAGTTCGGTGCCGTAGGAGATGCCGAAGTAGTGCATCTTCGTGTCGCCCAGGACCTGGCGCATCAGGTCCATGTCGCGGGCCGTGTCGGTCGTCGACACGTGCGACATGAGCTTCCCGGCGGCCTTCTCGCAGCCCTTGCCGAAGTCGGTGGCGTCCTGGAAGTACGTCTTCTCCTCGGCCGGGGTGTCCGGTGTGGCGTCCACGTCCTCGGCGGCCTGGATCGCCTTGTCGCTGCGGCAGCGGACGCCCTCGCTGGCGGCGACCCCGCGCGGGTCCCAGCTCACCAGGTCGTAGCGCTCGTGCAGCGCGGACACGGTGGTGGCGTACGCCGGCATGAAGTCCACGCCCGAGCCGCCGGGGCCACCGAAGTTGAACAGCAGCGAGCCGATGCGGTCGCCGCCGGTCGCCTTCGAGCGGATCAGCGCGAGCCCGATCGTGGAGCCGTCCGGCTTCGCCCAGTCCAGCGGCACCTTCAGCGTCGCGCACTGCCAGTCGCTGCTGGGCGCGGCCGAGTCGCCGGTGGCCTTGCAGCGCCCCCAGTCGAGCTTCTGCGCGGTCAGTGACGCGGGCAGCGCGGCCGTGGTGGACGCGGCGGAGGACGAGTCGGCTGCGGACGGCTTGGCCTCCCCCGTGCCCGCGCCGCCCTTGCCGTCGTCCGACGAGCCGCTGCTACAGCCGGCCGTCAGCAGCGCGGCGGCGGCCACCAGAGCCGTCCACCGTACGAATCGCGCCATGTGAATTCCCCCCTCGCAGGCCGTCCGCGTCACGCCGCGGATGGCGGTCAGGCCATAGTAGGCGGCGTGAGCCGAGCCCGTGACGGCCTGTGGATAACCGTTTGACCTGCGGTTTTGCTCGAATTTCGGGGGTCGGGTCAGGAGCAGACGGTGCCGGCCGCGGGCACTTTCCCGTTCAGCAGATAGCCGTTCACCGCGCTTTGCACACACTTGTTCTTGCTGTCGTACGCCCCGTGCCCCTGGCCCTTGTACGTCAGCTCGACCGCCACGCCCTTGCCCAGCGCGTCCACCATCTTCCGCGCGCCCTCGTACGGCGTGGCCGGGTCACCGGTGTTGCCCACGACGAGGATCGGCGCCGAACCGGCCGCGCTCACGTCGGGATGGTCGGCGGCGCCCGGCACGGCCCAGTCGGTGCAGCTGACCATGCCCCAGGCCAGGAAGTCCCCGAACAGGGGGGAGGCGGCCCGGAACTCGGGCAGTTTCTGTTCCACGTAGTCGGCTGTGTAACGCGGCTTGTCGTCGGCGCAGTTGATGGCGACGTTCGCCGCGGCGATGTTGCTGTACTCGCCGTTCTCGCTGCGCCCGTTCATCGAGTCGGACAGCGCCATGAGGACCTTGCCGTCACCGCTGTAGGCCTGTTCGAGCCCTTCGGTGAGGTACTCCCAGAAGTCCTTGGAGTACAGCGCCTGCGCGATGCCGTTGGTCGCGGCGGTCTGGGTCAACCGGCGGGGGAAGATGCCCGGGATCGGCTTGCTGTCGAGGCTCTTGAGCAGCTTGGCGATGCGGTCCTTGACGTCCTGTGCGGTGTCGCCGATCGGGCAGTCCGTGGTCTTCGACGTGCAGTCGTCGGCGAAGTTGTCGAGCGCCAGTTGGAAGCCCTTGGCCTGTCCCAGGGAGCCCTGTTCGGAGTTCTGGGTGGGGTCGACGACCGCGTCGAAGACGGCGCGGCCCACGTGCTTGGGGAACAAGTGGGCGTAGACACCGCCGAGTTCGGTGCCGTAGGAGATGCCGAAGTAGTGCAGCTTGTCGTCGCCGAGGACCTGGCGCATCAGGTCCATGTCGCGGGCCGCGTCGGTGGTGCGCACCTGGGGGAGCATCTTCTTGGAGTTCTTCTCGCAGGCCGCGTTGAACTGCTTGGTGTTGGCCAGGAGTTTGGTCCGCTCGGCCGCGTCGTCCGGTGTGGCGTCCTGCTGGAAGTACTCGTCGAGCTGGGAGTCGCTCTCGCACTTGACGCCGGCGCTGCGGCCGACGCCGCGCGGGTCGAAGCTCACCAGGTCGTAGCGGGTGCGCAGGGTCGCGTAGTCCTCGCCGAACGCGGGCAGTGTGGTGACGCCCGAGCCGCCGGGGCCGCCGAAGTTGAAGACGAGCGACCCGATCCGCTTGTTCGCGGGGCCGCTGGTCTTCGCCCGGACCAGGGCGAGCCCGATCGTGTCGCCCTTGGGCCTGCTCCAGTCGAGAGGCGCCTTCATGGTGGCGCACTGCCACTTGTCGCCGTTCGGCAGCGGCGACGGCGCGGCGCCGCCGCCCTCCGACTCGGACGGGGCCGGGCAGTCCTTCCAGCTCAGCTTCTGGGCCGTCGGATCCTCGTCCTTGGAGTCGCCGCCGCAGCCCGCCAGGGTGGCGGACAGCAGGACGACTGTGGCGGTCAGGGCAGCGGCACGCAGCCGGGAGGGGTTCGGCATGGTCCCATCCTGAGGTCGCACACGGCAGGGCGCTCGGGGCACGGGCCGTACGAGGTACGCACGCGTGCGTGCCCCATGTTCCTCTGCGCGTGCTCTACAGGGAGCCCTTGCGGGACAGGTGGTTGAAGAACAGCCAGCCCGGCAGCACCGGAATCCACAGCGTCAGCAGCCGGTACAGCAGCACCGCGGGAGCGGCGACCTCCTTGGGCAGGCCGACGGCGATCAGACCGAGTGTCAGGCTCGCCTCGACGGCGCCCACACCGCCCGGCGTGGGGGCCGCGGAACCGAGCGCGTTGCCCGCGAGGAAGACGACGGCGACGCTGGCCAGGCTGAGCGACGTCGACTGGTCGCCGAACGCCCGGATCGACGCGTCCAGGCACATCACGAAGCAGGCCGTCAGCAGCAGCATGCCGCCGATGCCGGTGACCAGCTTCTGCGGCCGCTGCAACACGTCGAGCATGCGCGGGATGACACCCGCGAACAGCGACCGCACGCGCGTGACGAGGAACTTCCGCAGGAACGGCACCGACGTCACCACGAGCACGAGCACCGCCACCGTCAACAGCCCGGCGATGACCGTCCTGGACGGCGACAGCGACGGTGTCTTCTCGGTGCCGGTCAGATAGCCGAACGACAGCAGCATCAGGATGTGGCAGCCGAGGCCGAACAGTTGCGACGCGCCGACACTCGCCACCGCGAGCCCGGGCCGCACCCCGGCCCGCTGCAGGAAGCGTGTGTTCAGGGCGACACCGCCGACCGCGGCCGGCGCCACGATCTTCACGAACGACCCGGCGACCTGCGCCGCCACCGCCCGCAGGAACGGCACCCGCTCCGGCACGAACCCCAGGAGGGCCATCGCCGCCGCGAAGTAGCTCAGCGCCGAGAACAGCACGGCGGCGGCCACCCAGCCCCACTGGGCGTTGGCGACGAGCGGTCCGAATTCGATGTGCGTGAGCTGCGTCAGCAGGAAGTACGCACCGATCGCGCCCGCGATGAAACTGATCAGCGTGCGGGGCCGCACCCGCTCCAGACGAGCCGGTTCGACCGGCGCCTGCGGTCTGATCAGCAGCACCTGGTGGCGGATCTGGGTGAGCAGATCCTCCTCGCGCGCCTCGTCCAGGGCATCGTCGATGGCCCGCTTCTCGGCCCGCTGCTCCGCCCGTACGGCCTTCTTGTCGGGCTTTTCGAGCACGGGAGTGGAGCCGCTCTGCGAGGTCGCCTCCGCGTGGGCCAGCCTGGTCTGCCGGGACGCCTCAAGGATCGCCTCGCGCTCCCGCTGGGCCCGCTCCCGGGACAGCCGGCGCAGCGTCGCGCGCGTGGAGCGCGACAGCGCGATGGGCTGGAGCATCGGCAGACAGTCCGCCACGGCGTCGGGACCGAGGACACCGACCGCCGACGCCACCGCGCGCTCGGCGCCCACCCGCAGCCCGAGTGTCGTCACCAACTGGGCGACGTCCATGCGCAGCAGCAGTTCACCGGCCGCGATCTCACCGCCCCGCAGGTCCGTCAGGATCACCTTGCCGGAACGATCCACCAGAATCGCGTCACCTGCGAGCCTGCGGTGGGCGATGCGCCGCGACTGCAACGCCTGCACCTGGTGCCAGGTCAGGCGCAGCAGATCGTCGGTGATCTCCTCGTCCGCGAGCGAGTCGAGAGTGCGCCCACCGGTGTGCTCGTAGACGAGCATCACGGCGTCGGGGCCGAGTTCCGAGGTCGCGATCAGCTTGGGGGCGTTGGCCCCGGCCGCGATCGCCGCGTACGCCAGCAGGGCCTCCTGCTCCAGCGCCTGGCGCAGCGACTGGAGGCTGCTGCGGGTCGCGAAGCCCCGGAGCGTCAGATTGCGCCACGCGCGGTAGAAGAAGCCCTGGGCCTGCTGTTCCCGGTCGACCACGGTGACGTCCAGCGGCGGACCGTCCTCCAGGGTGACGAAGTAGCGCCGGCCGCGATCGCCGTTCTCGGTGTCGACGGCCTCCTCGCGGGCCGCGCCCACGGGGTGGAAGCCGACCGTCCGCAGGCCCGCCATCAGCGTCCGGCCGGTGGGACGGACGTTCGGGGAGCCCACCGCGTACAGCGTCCCGTAGGCGACGGTCCAGCCGATCAGCACCGTGAGGATGATCGAGAACGGAGTCGTGTACCCGGTGACCAGCATCGAGAAGGCGTCGAGCAGCAGCACGATCCACAGCACCGAGCGCCAGCGCGGCCTGCGGGACATGCCTACGGCCGTCATGTAGGCGATGACGGGCGCCAGATAGCCGTGCACCGGGTCGGTGAGCGCGTGGATGTCACCGGGGGAGGGCTGGGTGAGCGCCTCCTGGATGGAGCCCGGGGCGGCCTTGGCGACCCACAGATCAGTGGCGAGTGTCACTCCATGGGCGAGGACCGCCGCGAGCACGCCGTCGGCGATGCGCAGCCCGTCGCGCTTGATCAGCCGCTCGATCGCGAAGGCGACCGGCACCAACAGGATGGCGATGCTCGACGCCAGCCCCGCGATCTTGATCAGCAGGTCGGGCGCCTGGCCGGTGCCCTTGTTGATGTCCTGTTCGAGCCCCGAAGTCGTGCCGTGCGCGAACGCGGCGATCGCGAGCAGTACGACGATCGCAAGAAAGCCCACCAGGAGGCGCATGAGATCGGAAGGGCGGTGCACGCGCGCGGGGAGGAGCGGTTCGTCGCCCTCGACCTCTTCGGCGTGCGTCTCGCCGTCGCAGTCGTCGAGGCCGGGCGTGGGGTCGGGCGCGGGCGTCTCTGCGGGACCCTCCGAGGGGTCCTGCGCGGGCGCGTCGGCGGTGTCCGGGCGCGACGCAGCGTCAGAGGTGCCCTCCGCGTCTTCGGGGTGCACACCCTGCTGCTTCATCGTCTCTTCTTGATCTCGTATCACCAGTCACCGCCCGCACGATGGTGGCATGCCCCACCGACACACGGGGGCATCAGGGTGCAAATGCGGGGGCGCACAGTCTGCCCCACGCGCCGCTCCGGGGCGAGGGATACGCACAGTCGCCAGCGCGTCGCACTGTCGGTGCCGTGCGGCAGGATGGGGCGGATGAGCGAGCAGAGCCTTCCGGACGACACCGACCCGGAGCACGCGGACGCGCTGCCCGAGTACGCGGAGCGGGTCCTCGACGTGGCAGAACGCATTCCGCCCGGGCGCGTCATGACGTACGGCGACGTCGCCGAATGGCTGGAGGAGGGCGGACCACGCCAGGTCGGCCGCGTGATGGCCCTCTACGGAGGAGCCGTCGAATGGTGGCGCGTCGTCCGCGCGGACGGCGTCCTGCTGCCCGGCCACGAACTGGAGGCCCTCGCCCGTTACCGCGAGGAGGGCACCCCTCTGAAGGAGGCGAGCAGAGCCGCCGAGGGCCACCTGCCACGCGTCGACATGAAACGGGCGCGATGGGACGGCGGCGAACGCGCGGACGGTCACACCTGACAGCTTCCGCCATCGGACCCGCCCGGGTGCGGCCTGTGATCCGTACGGGGGAAACGGGGCACGTCCGTGGCATGCCGTACGTTCGAGGGGCGAGGGACACACGGGTCGTGAGAGCCCTGCGGGAAGAGGCGGAAGTCCTGCTCCCGTACGACCCGTCGGCGTAGCGTCGGCTGCACGCGTCCCCCTCACCCCGCTGCCACCGACCTCGACGCACGGCAGCCTGCCAACCAGTACACCCACCAGGACCGGCGAACCACGTGAGCTCCTCTTCCTCCACCAGGCGCCTGTCGCACCCCCAGGTGCGACAGGGGAACCGTGGCGCTTACCGACTGGTGCGTACCCCGCCGACCCGGCCGGCTCCCCCTCACCTGGACGCGCCACAGCGCTCGGTGGTTGACCATGAGGCCGGTCCGCTGCTCGTCCTCGCAGGTCCCGGCACCGGCAAGACCACCACCCTCGTGGAGTCCGTCGCGGCCCGGATCGCCCGGGGAGGTGACCCCGCGCGGATCCTCGTGCTGACGTTCAGCCGCAAGGCCGCCGTCGAACTGCGCGACCGCATGGCCCTGCGCATCGGCGCCGCCCGCGCGCCCCGGGCCACCACCTTCCACTCGTTCTGCTACGCCCTGGTCCGCGCCCACCAGGACAGCGACCTGTTCGTCGAACCGCTACGGCTGCTGTCCGGCCCCGAACAGGACGTCGCCGTACGTGAACTGCTCGCGGGCCAGCCCGACCTGGAGCGGCTCGGCCTCGCGCACGTGCGCTGGCCGGACGAGCTGCGGGCCTGCCTGACCACCCGAGGCTTCGCCGACGAGGTCCGCGCGGTCCTCGCCCGGAGCCGCGAACTCGGCCTGGACCCCGGGGCCCTGGACGCCTTCGCCCGCCGCATCGGCCGCCCCGACTGGCGGGCCGCCGCCGCCTTCCTCGCCGAGTACCTCGACGTACTCGACCTCCAAGGAGTGCTCGACTACGCGGAACTGGTCCACCGCGCGGTGCTCCTCGCCCACCGCCCCGAGGCCGCCGAACGGCTCGCCGCCCAGTACGACGCCGTGTTCGTGGACGAGTACCAGGACACCGACCCGGCCCAGGTACGACTGCTGCACGCCCTCGCGGGCGGCGGCCGCACCCTCGTCGCCTTCGGCGACCCCGACCAGTCGATCTACACGTTCCGGGGCGCCGACGTGAACGGCATCCTGGACTTCCCGAGCGCCTTCCCGCGCGCGGACGGCAGTCCCGCCCCCGTAGAGGTGCTCCGGACCTCCCGCCGCTCCGGCGCCAACCTGCTGACCGCCACCCGCCTGCTCACCCAGCGCATGCCCCTGACCAGGCTCCCGGCCCAGAAGGTGCGCGCCCACCGCGAGCTGTCCCCGGTGCGCGACGGCGGACGTGTCGAGGTGTACACGTACCCGACCCCCGGCACGGAGCTGGACAACATCGCCGACATCCTTCGCAGGGCACACCTGGAGGACGGCGTCCCCTGGAACGACATGGCCGTCCTGGTGCGCGCCGGCTCCCGGACGATCCCCACGGTCCGCCGCGCCCTCACCGCGGCCGGCGTCCCCCTGGACATCGACGGCGACGACCTGCCCCTGCGCCACGAGCCGGCGGTGGCACCCCTGCTGACGGCGCTGCGGGCGGTGGCGGTCGCGGAGGCGTCCGGGGACGCACCGGCCGAAGCGGACGATTCCGACTCCGACGCATCTGACGAGAGCCCCACGGGCACCTCCTGGCTCGACACCGAGACCGCCCTCACCCTGCTCGCCTCGCCCCTCGCCGCCATGGACGCCGCCGACCTGCGTCGCCTGGGCCGTGCGCTGCGCGAGGAGGAGCGGGCCGGTGGCAACCCCGTGCCGCCGCCCTCCGACGAACTGCTCACGCGGGCGCTCGCCGAGCCGGAGCGGCTGGTGGCCCACGACCCGACGTACGCGCGGGGAGCCCAGCGCCTGGGCGCCCTGCTGCGCAAGGCACGCGAGCGCCTGGCGGGCGGCGGTACGGCCGAGGAGGCGCTGTGGGACCTGTGGCAGGGCACTCCCTGGCCCGGGCGCCTGGAGCGCGCCACGCTGCGCGGCGGCGCGGCCGGGCGCAACGCGGACCGGGACCTGGACGCCGTCTGCGCGCTGTTCGCGACCGCGGCCCGCGCGGAGGAGCGCACCGGGGGCCGGGGCGCCCTCAACTTCCTGGAGGAGATCGACGCCGAGGACATCGCCGCCGACACCCTCACCCGCCGTGCCGTACGCCCCGACGCCGTACGCCTCATGACCGCACACCGCTCCAAGGGCCTGGAGTGGCGCGTGGTCGTCGTGGCCGGTGTCCAGGAGGGCCTGTGGCCGGACCTGCGCCGCCGCGGCTCGCTCCTGGAGGCGGATCGCATCGGCCGCGACGGACTCGCCGAACCACTCACCCCGGGGGCGCTGCTCGCCGAGGAACGCCGTCTGTTCTACGTCGCCGCCACGCGCGCGCGTGAACGCCTCGTCGTCACCGCGGTGAAGGCACCCGCGGACGACGGCGACCAGCCCTCCCGCTTCCTCACCGAACTCGGCGTCGAGCCCAAAGACGTCACAGGGCGTCCGCGCCGCCCGCTGTCCGTCGCCGCACTGGTCGCCGAACTGCGCGCCACGACCGTCGACCCGCGCGTGTCCGGCACCCTCAGGGAGGCCGCCGCGCGGAGGCTGGCCCGGCTGGCCGCGCTCGCCGACGAGGACGGCCGCCCGCTGGTCCCGTCCGCGCACCCGTACCGCTGGTGGGGCATGTTCGAGCCGACCGAGAGCAAGGTGCCGCTGCGCGACCGCGACCAGCCCGTCGTGCTCTCCGGGAGCGCCCTCGACCAGCTCGCCAACACCTGTGCCCTGCAATGGTTCCTGGGCCGCGAGGTGAAGGCCGATGCCCCCGCGACCGCCGCCCAGGGCTTCGGGAACGTGGTGCACGTCCTGGCCGACGAGGTCGCCTCCGGACGCACCCCCGCCGACCTGGCCGTCCTCATGGAACGCCTCGACACCGTGTGGAACGCGCTCGCCTTCGACGCGCCCTGGAAGTCGGCGCAGGAGAAGGACAACGCGCGCGTGGCGCTCGAACGCTTCCTGAAGTGGCACGTCGACTCCAACAGCCTCCGCGCCGGCCGCACACCGGTCGCCAGCGAGCACGACTTCGACGTCACCCTCGAAGCGGGCGACTACGAAGTGCGCATCCGCGGCTCCATGGACCGCGTCGAGACGGACCACGAAGGGCGCGCCTACGTCGTCGACTTCAAGACCGGCAAACAGACGCCGACCGCCCGCGAGGTGGAACGCCACCCCCAGCTCGCCGTCTACCAACTCGCCGTCCAGGAAGGCGCCGTGGACGAGGCCTTCGACGGAGTGCGCCCCGAACCGGGCGGCGCCGAACTCGTCCAGCTGCGCCAGGGCGCCGCCGTACGGGACGGCGGCGAGACCCTGCCCAAGGTGCAGGCCCAGGAGCCCCTGGAGGGGGAGTGGGCCGGTGAACTGCTGGCCACGGCCGCGGGCAAGGTCCTCGACGAACGGTTCACGCCGAAGACCGGCCAGCACTGCACGCACTGCGCGTTCCGGGCCTCGTGCAGCGCGCGGCCCGAGGGACGGCACGTGGTCGAGTAGCGCGCGTGACACATCGCACCACCTGTGCTGACCTGCGCTTCTGTTTCCCCTGAGGGCGATTGGTCCTCGACTGTCAGTGGCCGCAGCTAGCCTCTCCGACATGCCCGCCCGTATCACCGATCCCGATCAGCTCAAGGAGCTCCTCGGCATCCCCTTCACCCCGGAGCAGACGGCCTGCATCATCGCGCCGCCCGCCCCGCAGGTGATCGTGGCCGGAGCCGGGTCGGGCAAGACGACGGTGATGGCGGCCCGCGTGGTGTGGCTGGTCGGCACCGGCCAGGTCGCCCCCGAACAGGTCCTCGGCCTGACCTTCACCAACAAGGCCGCCGGTGAACTCGCCGAGCGCGTCCGCAAGGCGCTCGTCAAGGCGGGCGTCACCGACCCCGACGTCATCGACCCGGACAACCCCCCGGGCGAGCCGGTGATCTCGACGTACCACGCCTTCGCGGGCCGCCTCCTGACCGACCACGGCCTGCGCATCGGCCTCGAACCCACGTCCCGCCTGCTCGCCGACGCCACCCGCTTCCAGCTCGCCGCGCGCGTACTGCGCGAAGCCCCCGGCCCCTACCCGGCGCTCACCCGCTCCTTCCCGGACCTCGTCAGCGACCTCCTCACCCTCGACGCCGAGCTGTCCGAACACCTCGTACGCCCCGAGGAGTTGCGCGCGTACGACGCCGAGCTGCTGCGCGACCTGGAGGGCCGCAAACTCAGCAACCCCGAGCTGCGCAAGGTCCCCGAGGCGGCCGACGCCCGCCGTGAACTCACCGAACTGGTGAGCCGCTACCGGACCGCCAAGCGCGAGCGCGACCTGCTCGACTTCGGCGACCAGATCGCCCTGTCGGCCACCCTGGCGCGCACCCGCCCCGAGGTCGGCGAGATCCTGCGCGACGAGTTCCGGGTGGTGCTCCTCGACGAGTACCAGGACACCTCGGTCGCCCAACGCATCCTCCTGGCAGGCCTGTTCGGCTCCGGCACGGGCCACGCGGTGACCGCCGTCGGCGACCCCTGCCAGGCGATCTACGGCTGGCGCGGCGCGTCCGTCGCCAACCTCGACGACTTCCCCGAGCACTTCGCCCACGCCGACGGCCGCCTCGCCGCCCGCCAGTCGCTCAGCGAGAACCGCCGCAGCGGTGGCCGCCTCCTCGACCTCGCCAACGGCCTCGCGGAACCCCTGCGCGCCATGCACGCGGGCGTGGAGGCCCTCCGCCCGGCCCCCGGCGCCGAGCGCGACGGCATGGTGCGCTGCGCGCTGCTGCCCACCCACGCCGAGGAGATCGACTGGCTCGCCGACTCCATCGCCCACCTCGTACGGACCGGGAAGGCACCCGGCGAAATCGCCGTCCTGTGTCGTACGGCCACCGACTTCGCCGAGATCCAGGGCGCCTTGGTGACCCGAGACGTCCCGGTCGAGGTCGTCGGACTCTCCGGGCTGCTGCACCTGCCCGAGGTCGCCGACCTCGTCGCCGTCTGCGAAGTCCTCCAGGACCCCGGCGCCAACGCCTCCCTGGTCCGGCTGCTGACCGGCCCGCGCTGGCGCATCGGCCCCCGCGACCTCGCCCTCCTGGGCCGACGCGCCCGACTCCTCGTCGCCCACACGCGCGTGGGGGCCGACGACGACCCCGACCGCAGGCTCGCCGAGGCCGTCGAGGGGGTCGACCCCTCCGAGGTGATATCGCTCGCCGACGCCCTCGACACGTTCCTGGAGACACCCCTCTACGGCTCCGACGGCGCCGGGGACGACGACGGACTGCCCTTCTCACCGGACGCGCGCGTGCGCTTCGCCCGCCTGGCCACCGAACTGCGCGACCTGCGCCGCTCCCTGTCCGACCCCCTGATGGACGTCCTGCACCGCGTCCTGGCCGTCACCGGCCTGGAGGTCGAACTCGCGGCGTCCCCGCACGCGTTGGCCGCCCGCCGCCGCGAGACACTGTCGAACTTCCTGGACGTCGCCGCCTCCTTCGCCGCGGGCGACGGCGAGGCGACCCTGCTCGCCTTCCTCGGCTTCCTGCGCACCGCCGCCCAGTACGAGAAGGGCCTCGACAACGCCCTCCCTGGTGGCGAAAACACCGTCAAGGTCCTCACCGCGCACAAGTCCAAGGGCCTGGAGTGGGACGTCGTGGCCGTCCCCGGCCTGGTCACCGGGACCTTCCCCAGCAGCCAGGGCCGCGAGAAATGGACCGCCCAGGGCAAGGTCCTCCCGCACGCGCTGCGCGGCGACACCGCCACCCTGCCCGACGTCGCCTCCTGGGACTCGAAGGGCATGAAGGCCTTCCACGAGGCCATGAAGGACCACCAGCACACCGAGGAACTCCGCCTCGGCTACGTCACCTTCACCCGCCCCCGCTCCCTGCTGCTCGGCTCCGGCCACTGGTGGGGTCCCACCCAGAAGAAGCGCCGAGGACCGTCCGACTTCCTGCAGGCCCTCTACGACCACTCCGCGGCCGGGTACGGCGAGATCGAGGCCTGGGCGGACGAACCCGAGGAGGGCGAGGAGAACCCCGCCCTGCAGACGGCCACCGCCGACCAGGCCTGGCCACTGCCGTTGGACGACACGGCGATGGCCCACCGCCACAAGGCCGCCAAGATGGTCATGGACCACCTGGAGCGCCTCGCCTCCCACGACGAGAGCCACCCCGCGGCCACCCACGACCCGAACGCACACGACGACCCGGACTGGCCCCCGCCACCGGAGGACGACGAGCCGCCGTACGACGATCCCCTCTACGACGAGTCCCTCTACGAGGAAACTCCCCTCGACGCCGAAGAGGGCCTCCCGGAGGACGACCCCGCCGACTGGGGCGCCTGGACCACGGACCGCCCGACCGTCCCGCACCAGGCGACGGCCCCGGACCTCGCCGAACACCCCAGTGCGCCGGGGGACGCCCGCCCGCACCCCGCGGAACCACGCGGCACCCGCCTCACCCCCGAGGAAGCCCGAGCCATCGCCTCCTGGGACCGCGACCTCGACGCGCTCACCGGGGAGCTTCTGCGCGCCCGCCGAGGCGTCACCGACGTCCCCCTGCCGGCCTCCCTGACAGCCACCCAGCTGCTGCACCTGGCCGCCGACCCGGACGGGCTCGCGCAGGAACTCGCGCGCCCCATGCCACGCCCTCCACAACCCGCCGCACGTCGAGGCACCCGCTTCCACGCCTGGGTGGAATCGCGCTTCGAAGAGCTGACCCTGCCCATGCTGGAGCCGGAGGAACTGCCCGGCAGCGAAGCCGAGATCGCCGACGAACGAGATCTGGAAGCGCTCAAGGACGCCTTCGAACGCACCGAGTACGCCCGCCGCACGCCCTACCGCGTCGAGACCCCCTTCCAGCTCTCGATCGCCGGCCGCGTCGTACGGGGCCGTATCGACGCCGTCTACAAGGAGGGCGACGGCGACGAGGCGACGTACGAGATCCTCGACTGGAAGACCAGCACCACCCGCACCGCCGACCCGCTCCAGCTCGCGATCTACCGGCTCGCCTGGGCCGAGCGGCAGGGCGTGCCGCTGGAAGCGGTCACGGCCGCGTTCCTGTACGTGCGCGGCGGCGAGGTCGTCCGGCCGGAGGGCCTTCCGGACCGGGCCGCCCTGGAGCGACTGCTGCTGGAGGAGCCGGGCGCACAGGTGGAATCACCGGGCGCGCAAGGGGAGTAGCCGGCCGCGCAAGCAAACTGTGAGGAACCGCCCACCGAGGATGTCAGTGCGGGCCGATAGGCTCGTGACCATGAGCCACACCGTTGACAGTGCCGTCAGCGCGGTCCGCACGTACATCGAGCAGCACCGCGCAGCCTTCCTCGACGACCTCGCCGAGTGGCTGCGCATCCCGTCCGTGTCGGCGCAGCCCGAGCACGCGCCCGACGTCCGGCGCAGCGCGGACTGGCTCGCCGCCGCACTCAGGGAGACCGGTTTCCCGACCGTCGAGGTCTGGCCGACCCCGGGCGCCCCGGCCGTCTTCGCCGAGTGGCCCGCCGACGATCCCGAAGCACCCACGGTCCTCGTCTACGGCCATCACGACGTACAGCCCGCCGCCCGCGAGGACGGCTGGGACAGTGAGCCCTTCGAGCCGGTCGTCCGCGGAAACCGCCTCTACGCGCGCGGGGCCGCCGACGACAAGGGCCAGGTGTTCTTCCACACACTCGGCGTCCGCGCCCACCTCGCCGCCACCGGCCGCACCGCCCCGGCCGTGCACCTGAAGCTGATCGTCGAGGGCGAGGAGGAGTCCGGCTCCCCGCACTTCCGGGCACTCGTCGAGGAGCGCGCCGACCGGCTCGCCGCCGACGCCGTGATCGTCTCCGACACCGGCATGTGGTCCGAGGACACCCCCACGGTGTGCACCGGAATGCGAGGCCTCGCCGAGTGCGAGATCCGGCTGTACGGCCCCGACCAGGACATCCACTCCGGTTCCTTCGGCGGCGCCGTGCCCAACCCGGCGACCGCCGCCGCCCGCCTCGTCGCCGCACTGCACGACGAGCACGCACGCGTGGCGGTCCCCGGCTTCTACGACGGCATCGTCGAACTCACCGACCAGGAGCGCGAGCTATTCGCCGAGCTGCCCTTCGACGAGCGGGAGTGGCTGCGCACCGCCAAGTCGTACGCCACCCACGGAGAGGCCGGACACACCACCCTGGAGCGCATCTGGGCCCGCCCCACCGCCGAGGTCAACGGCATCGGCGGCGGCTACCAAGGCGCGGGCAGCAAGACGATCATCCCGTCCTCGGCCATGGTGAAGCTCTCCTTCCGGCTGGTCGCGGGCCAGGACCCCGACCACATCGAGAAGGTCGTCCGCGACTGGGCCGCCCGGCAGGTGCCCGACGGCATCCGCCAGGAGATTGAGTTCAGTGCCGCCACGCGCCCGTGCCTGACCCCGCTGGGCCACCCGGCACTGCAGTCCGTCGCGCGCGCCATGGCCGTCGCCTTCGAGAAACCGGTCCTTTTCACCCGCGAGGGTGGCTCCGGACCGGCCGCCGACCTCCAGGAAGTCCTCGGGGCACCCGTCCTCTTCCTGGGCATCTCCGTCCCCTCCGACGGCTGGCACGCCCCGAACGAGAAGGTCGAACTCGACCTCCTCCTCAAGGGCGTCGAAACCACCGCCCACCTGTGGGGAGACCTCGCCGACACCTGGCGCCACGCGCCCTGACGAACCACGCGATCCGGAACGGCGACACGCGCGAGGCACACTGGAAGTACCGCCCCGCACACCCGTCCCCGCCGGACCCGGTCGCCTCCTGCCGTACGTCCCGCTGAACCGCCCGCCGAAACAATCCGCATTGCCGGGGGAGTTGGAAGCACCCGTGACCACCTGGACCGACCACACAGCCGACCGACCCATCTCGCTCACCGCCCCGAGCGGCATCGACCGAGCCGCCCACCACCGGCTCGACGAGGCCTGGCTCGCTGCGGCGTGGAGCCACCCCACCACCCGCTGCTTCGTGGTCTCCGGCGGCCAGGTCCTCATCGACGAGACGCCCGACGGCAAGACCGAACTCGTCATGACCCCGTCCTTCGAGGCCCCCCTCACCGAGGCGCACCGCTACTTCCTGGGCACCGACGACGACGGCGTCAGCTACTTCGCCCTCCAGAAGGACGCGCTGCCCGGCCGTATCGACCAGTCGGCGCGGGCGGCGGGCCTGCGCGAGGCGGGGCTGCTGCTGTCTCCCCGGGACGTGGGCCTGATGGTGCACGCGGTCGCCCTGGAGAACTGGCAGCGCCTGCACCGCTTCTGCTCCCGCTGCGGCGAGCGCACGGTGATCGCCGCGGCCGGCCACATCCGCCGCTGCCCGGCCTGCGGCGCCGAGCACTACCCGCGCACCGACCCCGCTGTGATCATGGCGGTCACCGACGAGGAGGACCGGATCCTGCTCGGCCGCCAGGTCCACTGGCCCGAGGGCCGCTTCTCGACGCTGGCCGGCTTCGTGGAGCCCGGCGAGTCCATCGAGCAGTCGGTGCGCCGCGAGGTCTTCGAGGAGGCCGGCATCACCGTCGGCCACGTCGAGTACGTCGCCAGCCAGCCCTGGCCCTTCCCGTCCAGCCTCATGCTCGGCTTCATGGCCCGCGCCACTTCGACGGACATCAACGTAGACGGCGACGAGATCCACGAGGCCCGCTGGTTCTCCCGCGAGGAACTACGCGCCGCCTTCGAGTCCGAAGAGGTGCTGCCGCCCTACGGCATCTCGATCGCGGCCCGGCTGATCGAGCTCTGGTACGGCAAGCCGCTGCCGACGAGAACTTTCGTCTGAGGCCGGCAAGAAGAAGCAGACAGCAAGGCGGACAGCAGGAAGGCGGCCCCTGAGATGTCAGGAGCCGCCTTCTGCGGAGCCGCGTGCAGCGATCGTCGATCAGGCGCCGACCTTCTGCTTGACCTGGGCCAGCGAAGGGTTCGTGAGCGTCGAACCATCGGCGAAGAGCAAGGTCGGGACCGTCTGATTCCCGCCATTCGCCTTCTCGACGAACGCCGCGGAATCCGGGTCCAGCTCGATGTTGACCTCGTTGTACGCGATGCCCTCGCGGTCCATCTGGCTCTTCAGCCGACGGCAGTAACCGCACCAGGTGGTGCTGTACATCGTCACGGTGCCCGACATTCTCTCGCGCTCCTCAACAGCTCAGGGAATAGGTCCTCGCAGTGGAGGAAACGTACGCGACGCACCCGCCATTCCCGCCGGGGGTATCCCACGGGACGTGACGCCTGCCGCATTAGTACGACTGCGGGTGCCTCCCTGTGGACAACCGGCTCACCCGTCTCCGGCGACCTGGCAGCATGGCCGTGTGACAGCAGCAACGCACTCCCCCCTCTTCCCGCAGGTACCGGACTCGGCCGACGCGGTGCTCGAAGGGCTCGACCCCGAGCAGCGCGAGGTGGCGACCGCCCTGCGCGGTCCGGTGTGCGTGCTGGCGGGCGCCGGCACGGGCAAGACCCGGGCGATCACCCACCGCATCGCCTACGGAGTGCGCGCCGGGGTCCTGCAGTCCTCCAGCGTGCTGGCCGTCACCTTCACCAACCGCGCCGCCGGAGAAATGCGCGGCCGACTGCGCCAACTCGGTGCCACGGGAGTGCAGGCACGTACGTTCCACTCGGCCGCCCTGCGTCAGCTCCAGTACTTCTGGCCGAAAGCGATCGGTGGCAGCATGCCCCGGCTCGTCGACCGCAAGATCCAGCTCGTCGCCGACGCGGCGGCGGCCTGCCGCATCCGGCTCGACCGCGGTGAACTGCGGGACGTCACCGCCGAGATCGAGTGGTCCAAGGTCACCCAGACCGTCCCCTCCGACTACGCCGCCGCGGCCGCCAAGGCGGGCCGCGACGTCCCCCGCGCCCCCGCCGAGATCGCCCAGCTCTACGCTGCCTACGAGGACGTCAAACGCGACCGCGCGGTCATCGACTTCGAGGACGTCCTGCTGCTGACCGTCGCCGTGCTCCAGGACCGGCACGACATCGCCGAACAGGTCCGCTCGCAGTACCAGCACTTCGTGGTCGACGAGTACCAGGACGTCAGCCCGCTCCAGCAGCGCCTCCTGGAGCTGTGGCTCGGCGATCGCGACAATCTGTGCGTCGTCGGCGACGCCAGCCAGACGATCTACTCGTTCACCGGGGCGACCCCCGACCACCTCCTCGACTTCCGCACCCGCCACCCCGGTGCCACCGTCGTCAAGCTGGTCCGCGACTACCGCTCCACGCCCCAGGTCGTGCACCTCGCCAACGGCCTGCTCTCCCAGGCCAGAGGCCGGGCCGCCGACCACCGACTGGAGCTGATCTCCCAGCGCGCCGCGGGTCCCGAGCCCGTCTACGCCGACTACACCGACGAGCCCGCCGAGGCCGAGGGCGCCGCGCGCCGCATCCGTGACCTGATGGCAGCGGGCGTGCCGGCGAGCGAGATCGCGATCCTGTTCCGCACGAACTCCCAGTCCGAGACCTACGAGCAGGCCCTCGCCGACGCCGGAGTTCCCTACCAACTGCGCGGTGCCGAGCGGTTCTTCGACCGCCCCGAGGTCCGCAAGGCCGGCGTTGCCCTGCGCGGCGCGGCCCGCTTCGGCGGCAACGACTCCCTCCTCGACGACGTCGTCGACCTGCCCTCCCAGGTCCGTGCCGTCCTCTCCGGCGAGGGCTGGACCACCGAACCACCGGCCGGCTCCGGAGCCGTCAGAGAGCGCTGGGAGTCCCTGGCCGCCCTGGTCAACCTCGCCCAGGACTTCGCCGCGGCCAGACCCGGAGCCACCCTCGCCGACCTGGTCGCCGAACTCGACGAGCGGGCGAACGCCCAGCACGCCCCGACCGTCCAGGGCGTCACCCTCGCCTCCTTGCACTCTGCCAAGGGTCTGGAGTGGGACGTCGTCTTCCTGGTCGGCGTCGCCGAGGGCATGATGCCGATCTCCTACGCGAAGACCGACGAACAGATCGAGGAGGAGCGCCGCCTCCTGTACGTCGGGGTCACCCGTGCCAGGGAACGGCTCCACGTCTCCTGGGCGCTCGCCCGCTCACCCGGCAGCCGCCCCAACCGCCGCCCCAGCCGTTTCCTGGACGGCCTGCGCCCCGGCTCGACCGGTGCCGCGGGCAGACCCGGCCTGGTCGCCCCCGGCGGCATCGAACGCGGCTACCCGGGCACCGGCCCCGCAGCCGTCCCACGGCGGACACAGCGCACCGTGGCCCGCTGCCGGGTCTGCGGTCGCACGCTCACCGACGCCGGCGAGATGAAACTGATGCGCTGTGAGGACTGCCCCTCCGACATGGACGAGGGCCTCTACGAGCGCTTGCGCGAGTGGCGGGAGGTCCAGGCGCAGCGCAGCGGCCAGCCGGCGTTCTGCGTCTTCACCGACAAGACGCTGATGGCGATCGCCGAGACCGTCCCCGACGACGAGGGCGAACTCGCGCGGATCCCGGGCGTCGGAGTGCGCAAGCTCAACCGCTACGGGGCCGATGTCCTGGCCATCTGCTGCGGTCAGGAGCCTGCGGAGGGTGCTGCGGGGGGCTGATGAAAACTCGTCGGAAAAATAGTTTGCGCATGCCCCAGCGATCCCCATAGGTTCTAAGCCACGGGAACAGAAGGCCTTCTCGGAGGCCCTGATTCCGTGATGTACTTGCATATCCGAAGGATCGGGCTCACCCCCGGTCCCCCGAGACGCCGAGAGGAGGCGATTCCAGTGATCAGCATCAACACCAGCTCCGCCAGCACCGTGAAAATGACCGATCCCTCGGTCGTCTCCCTGTGCATGCTCGGCGTTTCGAACCTGGGCACCGGTCTGTCCGGCATTTCTGCCGCCCGTCCGGCGTCCGCTCTGTCTCTCGCGGTTCTTCCCATCCGTGAGCGCAATGAGCGACCGACCAAGGCACTGGAAGCAGTAGGAGCACAGGCGCAGGCCTATGCCTTTGCGCCCGGTGCCGGAAGCCGGAAGCAGACGACGCAGCACCACCAGATGTGGGCCTTCCGTGGGCCAGAACCCTGGAGTGATCCAGCCTGATTGATCAGGCCGGCGCCTTCAGGGCCGCGGAACCCCATCCGGGATCCGCGGCCCTTCTGTTTGTCCCCGAACGGGGATGACGGAGCGAAGGGGCCTCGGGACAAGAAAAGAACCCGGTACCAAGCCGACACCCGGTCCAACAGGGCCGGACCGACCAGACGAGGAAGAACAACCGTGCAACTCGAAGCGCACGCCCCGTCCGTACCGCCTTCCGAAACGATCCCCCCGCCCGGCCTCACGGAGGACTCCACCTTGACTCCGCTCACTGCGCTCACCGCGCTCGACGACGCCATCGAGAACCTCGGCGTACCCGTCCCCTGCCGTTCCTACGACCCGGAGGTCTTCTTCGCCGAGTCGCCGGCCGATGTCGAGTACGCCAAGTCCCTCTGCCGCACCTGCCCGCTGATCGAGGCCTGCCTCGCCGGCGCCAAGGAGCGGCGTGAGCCCTGGGGCGTCTGGGGTGGCGAGCTCTTCGTCCAGGGTGTCGTCGTGGCCCGCAAGCGGCCGCGTGGCCGTCCGCGCAAGAACCCGGTCACGGCATGAACACCATCTTCGGAACGATCGACCGCCCCCTCACGCACGACCCCAAGAAGCAGGCCCCGATGAAGCCGTCCACTCCCAGCGAGCCCGCGGGCTCCGCGATCCCAGACTTCACCACCACCGGTGCGACCGAGTCGCGCCAGAACAGGACCCGAGAGATGCAACTCATCCCAGAAGCCCTGGCCCGTGCGCATATGCACGAGCGCCTGCAGGAGGCCGAGCGGGAACGGCAGGTCACCCACCTGCTGGTCGCTCGCCGGATGCAGCGCAGGGCCGAGCGTGCCTCGATGCGCGCCCGCCGTGCGCTCGCCGTGGCCGTCATGCAGTAATCGATCACACCTGAAGCGGTGGCCTCCCCAGCCCGGGAGGCGAATGCTCCCCGCGGGGGCCGGTCCGTCCGAACGGACCGGCCCCCGCGGCGCGTTCTACCCCCGTCCCCGGCCGCGGCGATATCGTCGCCGGGTGACGAGTCTTCCCGGAGGCAGTGACACCAGCGCCTCCACCGCGGAGCCCCAACCCCTTGTATGCGCCCGCTGCGGCGCCCGGTCCGAGGGCCCGCAACTCACCTGGACCTGTTCCGTGGAGAACGGAACCCGGCACTACTTCTGCGACACCTGCGCCAGGGAGAACCTCAGGGCGATCGAGGGACGGCTGGACTCCGACTGGTGGTAGACCGCACTCGCGCCCGTCCTCGCGGTGGGGCTCAGGCCTCCGCCGCCGGTTCCTCCTCGTACTCGTCCGGATCCTCCGGCACGAACCCCGGCAGCCACTCCTCCAGCTCCTCGCGCAGCCGTACCGTCGCACCCAACTGACACAGAACGCCGATTGTGCTCAATGTCACTCGGTGTATCAGGAGGTACGCCGGAGGCAGGTTGAGCTGCTTGCCCAACTGGTGGGCAGGGGAACGGGGATCGGCGATCCGGGCGGCCTGACTGCGCATCCAGCCGCGGGTGAAGGTGAACTCGTCGACCTGGGCCGGCTCGATGATCGGCACCAGGTAGTCGAGGACGGCGTCCGGGTCCAGCTCTATCGAATCCTTGACGAAGCCCTCCGTGCACAGCAGTTCGTAGACCGCCTCGGCGTCGCCGTCGAGTGTCATGCGCAGGGAATCGCCGATGGGGGTCGGCAGACCACCGGGGAGCCGGTCGACCGTGCCGAAGTCCAGGACACCCAGGCGCCAGTCGCCCTTGCCGTCCGGGTCGGCGGGCAGCAGACGGAAGTTGCCCGGATGCGGGTCCGCGTGCAGCAGGCCCGTACGGGCCGGGCCGGAGAACAGGAAGCGGGCCAGGAGCTGACCTGCCCGGTCGCGCTGCTCCCGAGTGCCGTCGGAGATCACCTCCGACAGGGGAATCCCGTCTATCCACTCCGTGACCAGAACCTGGTCGCACTGGTGGACCACGGCGGGCACCACCACATCCGGGTCGTCCTCGAACTCCTCCGCGTGCACCTGCTGGGCCTGCGCCTCCAGGCCGTAGTCCAGTTCCTCGGAGACCCGGTCGCGGAGCTCGGCGATGAGGGGCTTGATGTCCATCCCGGGGATGAGCGGGCCCAACAGGCGGGCGAAACGGCTCAGTTGGGTCAGGTCGGAGAGGAGGGCCTCGCCGGCGCCCGGGTACTGCACCTTGACCGCGACCTCGCGGCCGTCGTGCCACACCGCCCTGTGCACCTGGCCGATCGACGCCGCGGCCGACGGCTTGTCCTCGAACTCCACGAACAACTCACGCCAGTCCTCACCGAGCCGCTCCGCCAGCACGCCGTGCACGGTGCGCGTCGGCATCGGCGGCGCCGCCTCCTGGAGCTTGGTCAGCGCGGCACGGTAGGGACCGGCGACCTCCTCGGGCAGGGCCGACTCGAAGACGGACAGCGCCTGCCCGAACTTCATCGCCCCGCCCTTGAGTTCGCCGAGCACCTTGAACAGCTGCTCCGCCGTGCGCTGTTGGAGCTCACGGCTGACGATCTCCGCGGACTCGCCCACGATCCGTTTCCCGAGCCCCCACGTGGCTCTCCCGGCGAAGCCGAGCGGGAGCGCGGCGAGCTTGGCGGTACGGGTGACCGCCTTGCGGGGAAGATCAGACATGCGCCCTCCAAGTCCCAGCCGGCCGGGCCGAGTCTGCCTTACGGCGCACATCCCTCGACGGCCGGTCCTCTGCCATTGTCGCGTGTCGATCCTCGTCCGTAGAGGTGTGTTCCTCCTTACCTTTCTCCGCGGCTCCGCAGGGGCATGCGGAATGTGCCCAGACCGGGCGCGCGTGCCAGTGCAGACCGGGTAGCGAGACCTCCCACCGCGCGCCCGCGCTCGACGGCGACTGCCCGTCCAGGAAGGCGAGCGCGTGCGTGGCCGCCAGCCCGGCGACGGTCGTGGCCAGCGCCAGATCGCAGGGCCGCACCCGGGGCTGCCTGCCCGAACGCCACTGCGCGACCAGCCGGGGCCAGGTCGGATCCCGGTCGGTGCGCGCGTGGTGCAGACAGCCCGCGCAGGCCGACTCGCCCGGCAGCACCAGCGGGCCCACTGTTCCCGTGCCCTCCACGACACCGACGTACAGATGAGGGGTCCCCGAGGCGATCAGGTCGGCGGCGACCGACGGATCCGGCGCGTGCACGGCGACGTCGTCGCGCGGGGCGAGGACCACCAGGGAGAAACCGGGTTCGCCCGCCTCCCGCGCGGTCCCGGAGGTTCGGCGCGGCGACCGGTCCGGAGCCGCCCGGCGCACGGCCCGCCGTGCCGACTCGTCCCTGCGCTCGCCGACGGCCTCGGCGGGCAGTCCGCCCGGAGCGACGTCCCAGGGCTCGGTGTCACCGCCGTCGCGCACGTCGACCTCGCCGATCCCCGCGCCAGACAACAGCGTGGCCAGCACCGCGCCCACCCGGCCCGCTCCTCTCACCTGCACGCGCAGTTCGCGACGCGCCGCCAGTCGGGCCATCGCCGCGCCCGGCTCGCCGGTCGTCAGAGAGAGCGAGGCGAGGTCCGGGCGCAGCCGGTCCAGGACGTTTTTCTTCGCGCGGAGGGCGTCGGCCGCGGGACCGCCGCCTTTCGCGTCGTCGAGCAGGCCCGCGTGCGTGAGCCCCTTCACCAGCTGGTCGACATGGCCGTCGGGCAGATCCATCCGCCGGCCCTCTTCGCGTAGCAGCGGCAGTCCGCGCGTGCCGTTGAGCAGGTCCAGGAAACTGCCCGTCGCCGTGTCCATCGGGCCGAGCGTCATCGCGTGCGCCGGTGTCATCCCGAACTGCACGGTGTTGAGATCACGCCAGCCGCGCCGCAGCGCGGGCTTCACCATCGGATGCATGACAGGCCCCCGTAGCCGTAGGAAGTACGTCCCGTGTTCCGGTGGAGGTGGTCGGTGCTCCGCCGGTGGTGCCAGAGTGCCCGGCCGGGCCGGAGGACGCCGAAAGTTGTCCACAGGTGGTGGGGATTCGTCGTACGAATCAAACGCTTGGTGGGGGATCGACACCGAAACCGTCCCGGAGTCGGGACTTCCCGCGTGTGCAGAGGGTAACGTCATGGCGTGCCCGCCGACCCACTGCACAGCGCCGGAAAACCACAGCGCAGTACGACGAGCCAGCCGCCAAGCGGCTCGGGGGCGAGCGCGATCGAGGTTCGCAGGAGTGCGCGTCGGCGCAGAACGGTCTCCGCGTACCGCGAGGGCGATCGCACCGTCGTGCTGATCCCCGCCCGCATGTCCGAGGCGGAGGAGAAGCGCTGGGTCACCGTCATGCTCGACAAGCTGGCCGCCCAGGAAAGCAAACGGGTGCTCGGTGACACGGAGTTGGCCGAGCGCGCCGAGCGCTTGTCGGCCCAGTACTTCGAGGGACGCGCCCGGCCCACCTCGGTGCGCTGGGTCACCAACCAGAACACGCGCTGGGGATCCTGCACGCCCTCCGAGGGCAGCATCCGGCTCTCCCACCGGCTGCAGGGCATGCCCGAGTACGTCGTCGACTACGTGCTGCTGCACGAGCTCGCGCATCTCCTGGTGCCCGGGCACGGGCCCCGTTTCTGGCGGCTCCTGGAGGCGTATCCACGCACCGAGCGGGCCAAGGGGTACCTCGAAGGTGTGGTCGCGGCCGAGCGGCTGCCCAATCCACCGGGCGCCCGCGAGGAGTGACCGTCCCCTGTGGGGGATTGTGTACCGGGTCTGTACCGACTTACTCCGGTGTCGGAGATTGCCGTTAGCCTGACGCGACGCACATCGCATCGGGATGGGGGACGGTCGTTACGCATGGCCAGGGAATTCCAACGCGGCCACAAGGCCAAGATCAGTGACCTCACCGCGGGCACCGATCTGTACGTAGGCGTACAGATCACCGGCCCCGGGCTGACGTTCGACATCAGCTGCTTCGGCCTCGACGCCGAGGAGCGGCTTTCGGACGACCGGTACTTCGTGTTCTTCAACCAGCCGAAGTCCCCCGAGGAGTCCATCCAGCTCCTGGGCGCCCAGGCGGGCGACGCCGAGTCCTTCCGGGTCACGCTCGACAAGATCCCGCCGCAGATCCACAAGCTGGCGTTCACGGCCACGCTCGACGGCGCCGGACAGATGTCCCAGATCGCCCCCGGATACGTCCGGATCGTCGCGGGCGGCGAGGAAGTGGCCCGCTACTCGTTCAACGGTTCGGAGTTCACCACCGAGCGGGCCGTGATGCTGGGCGACTTCTACCTGAAGGACGTCTGGCGGTTCGCCGCCGTCGGCCAGGGCTTCGACGGTGGCCTCGAAGCGCTGCTGAAGAACTTCGGCGGCGAGGTCATGGAGGAGGAGGCCCCGGCCGCGCCGCAGCCGCAGTCCGGCGCCGCCCCGGGCTTCGCCCCGCCCCCGCAGAGCTCCGCGCCGCCCGCGTTCGGCGCCCCGCCCGCTCCGGCGCCCGCACCGGGCTTCACGCCCCCGACGGCCCCGGCGCCCGCACCCTCCGTGCACGCCGCGCCGACGATCATCGCCCCGATGACCCCGCCCGGCCCCGGAACCGTGCCGCCCCCGGGCCCCGTCCCCGCGCCCTACGGCCAGCCCCCGCAGCCGTACGGGCAGCAGGCCCCCGGCCAGACCGCGCCGCCGCCTCCCGGGTACGGCCAGCCGCCGCAGGCACCGCCGCCCCCGCCCGGCTACGGCCAGCCCACCCCGCCTCCGGGCTACGGCCAGCAGCCGCCCGCCCCTCCGGGATACGGGCAGGTTCCGGCCCAGCCGGCCGGCTACGGAGTGCCCTCCGGCGCTCCCCAGGGCGCCGGTGTGTCGGCCGCGCTGCAGAAGTTCAAGGAGACGCCCACCGGGCAGCGCTGGACGCAGCAGAACAAGAAGCTGATCCGCGTCGACCTCGGCATCGGTGACCAGCCCGTACTGGCCCGCCAGGGCAGCATGGTCCTCTACCAGGGCAAGGTCGACTTCGGCTACAAGGGCGCCGGGTTCGCCGGCCGGCTCGTCGGCAACGCGACCGGCCAGGAGATGCAGCTGATGCGCTGCACCGGCCAGGGACAGGTGTTCCTCGCCGAGAACTCCACCAACCTGCACCCCGTCGAGCTCCAGGGGGACGCGATCTGTGTCTCCGCGGAGAACGTCCTCGCCTTCGATGAGAGCCTTCAGTACGAGGTCAGACGCATCGAGGGACACGGCATCCCCGGAGGCGCGCTGTTCACGATGCAGTTCCAGGGGACCGGCACCATCGTCGTGAAGACCCACGGCGAGCCCGTCGTCCTGCCGGTCACGCCGACCACGTTCGCCGACTGCAACGCGGTCGTCGCCTGGTCCGCCGCCGCCCAGGTGATCGTCTCCAGCCAGGTCCGGATGCGCCGCAACGCGTACCCCGGCGACACCGGCGAGAGCGTCAACCTGCAGTTCCGGGCCGCCCCCGGCAACTTCGTCGTCGTCCAGCCTTACGAGGTCTGAGGGAGCCCGTCATGAACCAGCCGCTCGCGGGCTACGCCCCCGCACCCGTCACCGCCCGCATGGAGAACCACGGCAACAACATGCTGAAGGTCGCCATGCAGACCGGAAGCGACCTCTTCGCGCGCGTGGGCTCGATGATCGCCTACGAGGGCTTCATCCAGTACGAGCCCAACCCGCCGGCCGTGCGCCAGATCGCGCGCGACTGGATGACCGGCGAGGGCGCGCCCCTGATGAAGTGCTCCGGGGACGGACTGCTCTACCTCGCCGACTACGGCGCGGACGTCGTCGTGATCAACCTCAACGGCGACGGGATCTCCGTCAACGCCACCAACCTGCTCGCCTTCGACACCTCCCTCACCTGGGGTGTCGAGCGCGTCAAGGGGCTCGCCAAGTTCGCCGGGCAGGGCCTGTGGAACACCAAGATCAGCGGCCAGGGCTGGGTCGCGCTGACCTCCCGTGGCAAGCCGATCGTCGTCGACTGCGGTGGTGGTGACGACGAGACCTACGTCGACCCGGACGCGCTCGTCGCCTGGTCCCCGAACCTCAAGGTGAAGGGCAAGCGCAGCTTCAAGGCGCAGTCGCTGATCGGCCGCGGCAGCGGCGAGGCCTACCAGATGGCCTTCTCCGGGCAGGGCATCGTCGTCGTCCAGCCCAGCGAGGACAGCACCGACCGTCTCCGGTTCCGGGGCTGAGGGGGGAACACGACACCATGCAGAGCCCGCTTTTCGCGTTCAACGACTCGCAGTCCCAGGACCGCTACAGCCTCCAGAACAAGCAGATGCTGCGCATCGTCCTGGAGGGCCACGACGACATCCTCGCCCGCAAGGGCACGATGGTCGCCTACCAGGGGCTCGTCGAGTTCGACGCCGAGTATCAGAACACCCGGCAGGCCTACGCCCGCGCGGCCACCGGCGAGGGCCTCAGCCTGATGCGCTGCCACGGGCAGGGCACGGTCTTCCTCGCCAACCTCGCCCAGCACATCCACGTAGTGGATGTGGAACAGGACGGCCTCACCGTCGACAGCAGCTACGTCCTCGCGATGGACTCCTCGCTGCACCACGAGGTCATCGCCGTGGACAGCCAGTACGGCATCTCCGGCTCCGGGAAGTACCAGCTCAACATCACCGGCCGCGGCAAGGTCGCCCTGATGACCTCGGGTGCGCCGCTGATGATGCAGGTCACGCCCGACAAGTACGTCAACTGCGATGCCGACGCGATCGTCGCCTGGTCCACCGGACTGCGCGTCCAGATGCAGGCTCAGACGCACTCCTCGGGCGTGTGGCGGCGCCGAGGCAACACCGGTGAGGGCTGGGAGCTGAGCTTCATGGGCAGCGGCTATGCGCTCGTCCAGCCCAGCGAACTCCTGCCGCCGCAGAACGCCGGCATCGGCCAGGGCCTCGCCGCGCAGTACGGCATGGGCCAACACGGCGCCCACGCCCAGAACCAGGGCAACGCCTGGAGCTGAGCGTCCAGAAGTCGAACGTAAGGGGCGCCCGCAAGTGCGAGCGCCCCTTACACGTTCACAGCCTGGCGCGCGTCGCCTCCAGCAGCCGCACGACCGACTCGTCGGCTACGGCCGCCACCTCGTCGTAGGGGAACCAGCGCAGGTCCAGCGACTCGTCGCTGATCTCCTGGACGGCGCCGGGTGGCGCCACGACGGCGTACTGGACGTCGTAGTGGAAGTGGCACGGTGCCGGGATGGGATGGAGGTCGAGGCGGGCAGGACCGCCCGGCAGCAGGGTCAGTCCCGTGATGCCGGACTCCTCCCTCGCCTCGCGCAGGGCCGCCGCCTCCAGAGAGGTGTCCTCCGGCTCGCAGTGGCCGCCCATCTGGAGCCACATCCGCAGCTTCTTGTGGAGCGTGAGCAGCACTCGCCCCTGCTCCGGGTCGACGACCAGGGCACTCGCTGTGATGTGCCCATCCCCGCAGGACTTCCACATGCCGTCCGGGTGAGCGGCCAGGTGGTCCAGGTAGGCCTGGCGCAGCTCCGTCTGGTCCTCGTAGCTCTTCAGTACGAGGACCGCGTCGTCGTACAGGCTCACTCGGTGTCGTCGTCCTTCTTCTTCAGGTCGGGCTTCTCGGCAGCCTCGCCGAGCAGCTTGTCCAGCTCGGAGAAGTCCAGCTGCTCGCGGTGCACGAAGCCGTCCGGATCGTCCAGGTCGGAGGCCGTCGGCAGCATGTCCGGGTGGGCCCACAGACCGTCACGGCCGTCGACACCGCGCGCGTCGGTGAGCGAGGCCCACAGCCGGGAGGCGTCGCGCAGCCGGCGAGGGCGCAGCTCCAGGCCGATCAGTGTGGCGAACGTCTGCTCGGCGGGACCACCCGTCGCGCGACGGCGCCGCAGGGTCTCGCGGAGCGCGTCGGCGGACGTCAGGCGCGGCTTCGCGGCGGCGTGGACCACCGCGTCCACCCAGCCCTCGACGAGCGCCAGAGCCGTCTCCAGACGGGCCAGGGCGGCCTTCTGCTCGGGCGTGTCCTCCGGCTGGAACATGCCCTGCTGCAGGGCGTCCTGCAGCTGCTCCGGGTTCTGCGGGTCGAACTGGCCGACCACGTCCTCCAGCTTGGCGGTGTCGACCTTGATCCCGCGCGCGTACCCGTCGACCGCGCCGTACAGGTGCGAGCGCAGCCACGGCACGTGCGCGAACAGGCGCTGGTGGGCGGCCTCGCGCAGGGCGAGGTAGAGCCGCACCTCGTCCTGCGGAATGCCCAGGTCCTTGCCGAACGCCTCGATGTTCAGCGGCAGCAGCGCGGCCTTGCCGACCGGGCCGAGGGGCAGGCCGATGTCGGTCGAGCCGACGACCTCGCCCGCGAGCACGCCCACGGCCTGTCCGATCTGGGTGCCGAACATGGCGCCGCCCATGGAGCGCATCATGCCGATCAGCGGGCCCGCCATGGCCTGCATCTCCTCCGGCAGGACATCGCCCATGGCCGCGCCGACGCGCTCGGCGACCGGGTCCACGAGCTCCTTCCAGGCGGGCAGGGTCGCCTCGACCCACTCCGCGCGGGACCACGCCACGGCGGAGCCGGCACCGGACGGCAGCGAGGTCGCGTCGTCCAGCCACAGGTCGGCGAGGCGGACGGCCTCCTCGACGGCGCTGCGGTCGGCGGGGCCGATGCTCGCGTCCTTCGTGCCGTCCTGGGTGCCCTGGGAGACCGTCTGGCGGGCGATCTGCTTGGCCATGTCCCAGTTCACCGGGCCGCCCTCGTACGAGAGCATCTGCCCCAGCTGCTGGAACGCGGCGCCCAGGTCGTTGGGGTTCAGTGAACCGAACATGGCTGCGAGCGGATTGTCCGCACCGGGGCCGCCAAAGCCCCCGGCACCGGGCAGCCCGCCAAAACCGAACGGGTTGGCCGGTCCCTGACCACCACCGCTCTCCTGGTCCTTCTTCTTGCCCTCGTCGCCGTCGTCCGGCTCCTCCGGCGGAAGGCCGAATCCGAATGGGGTGTCACTCACGGGATTCCTCGGCTGTTAAGGCCGCCGGTCTCTCTCCGACGGCACGACTGCCCTTCAACACCACCCAGCGTAGACACCGCGGGCCGATCAGGCCTCGGTGCTTCGCCGAGACCTGGCCTGCGGCAGGATGGATGCCACCTGGTCCGGACGCGTCACGCGCGTCCGTACTGAAGACAACCGCTGGAGACGCCCGGTGAGTTCCCCAGATCCGCAGGTTCGCGCAGCGCGAAACCACTCAACCAGTCCCGCCGTGCGCGGGCCCGTCGTCGCGGTCACCGGCGCCGCGTCCGGGATCGGGGCGCTCCTCACCGAGCGGCTCGCCGCCTCCGAGGAGATCAAGCAGGTCATCGCCATCGACGAGCGCCGCGGCGAGTGCGCGGCGGCCCAGTGGCACATCCTCGACGTGCGGGATCCGGCCATCGCGGAGAAGCTGCGCGGCGCCGACGTCGTCGTACATCTGGCGCTGGACCTCGATCTGGAGACCGATCCGGCCGCCCGTTCGGCGTACAACGTCCGAGGGACGCAGACCGTGCTGACCGCCGCCGCGGCGGTCGGTGTCCACCGGGTCGTGCTCTGCACCTCGGCGATGGTCTACGGAGCGCTGCCCGACAACGAACTGCCGCTCTCGGAGGACGCCGAACTGCGCGCCACCGCGGAGGCCACCGGTGTCGGCGACCTCCTGGAGGTCGAGCGGCTCGCGCGGCGCGCGCCCCGGGCGCATCCCGGGCTCAATGTCACCGTCGTCCGCCCCGGAGTCCTCGTCGGCGGCACCGACACCGCGCTGACCAGGTACTTCGAGTCGCCGCGACTGCTGGTGGTGGCCGGATCGCGGCCCGCCTGGCAGTTCTGCCATGTCGAGGACCTGTGCAGCGCCCTGGAGTACGCGGTCCTGGAGAAGGTCGACGGGGAACTCGCCGTCGGCTGCGACGGCTGGCTGGAGCAGGAGGAGGTCGAGGAGCTCAGCGGCATCCGGCGCATGGAGCTGCCGTCCGCGGTCGCGCTCGGCGCGGCGGCCCGGCTGCACCGGATCGGACTCACGCCGTCCCCGGCCGGCGACCTGGCGTACACGATGTACCCCTGGGTGGTCAGCGGGAGCCGGCTGCACGACGCGGGCTGGCGGCCCCAGTGGACCAACGAGGAAGTGCTCGCGCAGCTCCTGGAGGAGGTCGCCGGGCGGCACACGGTCGTCGGGCGGCGGCTCGGCCGCAAGGACGCGACGGCGGCGGGCGCCGCGGGCGCGACGGTCGCACTGCTCGGCGCGGCGGCGGTCGTACGACGGGCACGGAAGGCCCGGCGCCGGATCTGAGCAGCGCAAGCCTCTGAAACACGTGCTCCTGTAGGACGCTCCAAACAGGCACGCGCGCGTGCCTGTTGAAAGTGCTATTCCGCGCTGTCGGCGGGGTGCGGCACGATGGAGGCATGGCACCCACGATCGACCACCCCGGTGAGCAGGCCGCGCAGGATCCCGTCAAGCTGATCGGGATCCGGGAGACGCCGCTCTCCGTGGACGAGGTCTTCCGGGCGGTCGGGGACGACGCGGCAGGTGGGACGGCGCTGTTCGTCGGGACCGTGCGCAATCACGACGGCGGTGCCGACGTCGACCGGCTGGGGTACTCGTGCCACCCCAGTGCCGAGGCCGAGATGCGCCGCATCGCCGAGAAGGTCGTCGCGGAGTACCCGGTGCGGGCGCTGGCCGCCGTCCACCGGGTGGGGGATCTCGGGATCGGGGACCTGGCCGTCGTCGTCGCCGTGTCGTGTCCGCACCGGGGTGAGGCCTTCGAGGCCTGCCGGAAGCTGATCGACGATCTCAAGCACGAGGTGCCGATCTGGAAGCACCAGCAGTTCTCCGACGGCACCGAGGAGTGGGTCGGCGCCTGTTGACGCACGCTCATCGACTTCTCAGCCGCCCTCCGGTTGCGTAACCGCCCCCCTGGCATGAGCGTTGTCAGTGGGGCTGGCTAATCTGCTGATCAGTCAGTCGAGTTCACTCGTCCGGGGTTGGGAGGTCGGCATGGCGGCACTCGCCTGGTTGTTGATTCCGCTGGTGGCCGCGATAGGCGCCGGCCTGTGGGGCAGTTGGGCCAACCGGACCCGCAAGGTACGCAGCGACGGCCCGGAGCTGGACGGCTATGCCCGCTTCCGCGAGGCCATGGACAAGTCCCACTCGGGCACGTGAACGCAGGCGTGACCGGAGGGCGGCCCTGACGGTGCGCTGACAGAAGCGTCCCGTACTGTCGTGCCATGCCACGCCGCACCGCGACGATGCTCGCCTCCACCCTGATGCTGATCGCGCTCCTGTGCGCGGGAGTCCTCATCAACGTCCCGTATGCGGAGATGTCACCGGGCCCGACGGTGAACACGCTCGGGGACCACGACGGCGAGCCGGTACTGCAGATCACCGGGCGCAAGACCTACCCGACGACCGGTCACCTGAACATGACGACGGTCCGGGTCACCAGCGCCGACTACAACATGAACCTCATCGAGGCCGTGTACGGCTGGCTCGCCCACGACGACAAGGTCGTCCCGCACGACACGCTGTACCCGGACGGCAAGACGGAGCAGCAGTCGACCCAGGAGAACGCCGAGGAGTTCAGCCAGTCCCAGGAGAGCGCCAAGGTCGCCGCCCTGGACCAGCTGGGCATCCCGGTGAAGTCCTGGGTCATCGTCTCGACTGTTCTCAAGGACTCCCCGGCCGAGGGCAAACTGCACGCCGGTGACGTGATCAAGGCCGTCGACGGTACGACGGTGAAGCAGCCCGACGACGTCGCGAAGCTGGTCACCAAGCACAAGCCGGGCGAGAAGGTCGTGTTCACGATCGTGTCGGCCAAGGACCAGGCCGCCGCGGTGAAGGCCAACAAGACGGCGACCGCGACGAAGGACATCACGATCACCACGGCGACCTCCGACGACACGGGTGCCAAGCGCGCCATCGTCGGCATCTCCGCCGGAACCGATCACACGTTCCCGTTCAGCATCGACATCAAGCTGGCCGATGTCGGCGGCCCGAGCGCCGGCCTGATGTTCGCGCTCGGCATCTACGACAAGCTCACCCCGGGCGACCTCACCGGCGGCAAGTTCGTGGCTGGCACCGGCACCATCGACGACACCGGCAAGGTCGGCCCGATCGGCGGCATCTCGATGAAGACCGTCGGCGCGCGCAGCAAGGGCGCCCAGTACTTCCTGACGCCCGCCGAGAACTGCGCGGAGGCCGCCAAGGACACCCCCAGTGGCCTCCGGCTCGTCAAGGTGAACACCATCAAGGACGCGATCAGCGACCTCAAGCTGATCAACAGCGGCAAGACCGCCGACCTCCCGAAGTGCAGCACCAAGGACTGAACAGGCCTCTTCTTTAAGAAGACCTCGCGTACGACTCCGGGGGCGCCCTCAGACCGAGAGCGCCCCCGGAGTCGTACCGGAGCCGTACGAGAAGACAGGTCGTCAGTCCTCGAAGGTCGCCGACAGGGCCTCCGCGAGGCCCGGGACGAGGGCGCCGCCCGTGAGGACCTCCGTCGGGGAGTCCTTCTCGCGCAGCCGCAGGGCCGAGTCGCGGGTGCCGTCGCGCAGCACCGCGACCGTCATCCGGACCTCCTGGCGGTCCGGGTGCTGGGCGACCCACTCGGTGAGCTTCTTCTCGCTCAGCCCCTCCGGGACGGAGGCCTCGGCGGACGGCGGCAGCATCAGCCGCTCGACGGTGAGCGCGCAGCCGGCCACCGCGTCGGGCCAGGCGATCGTGCCGAGGAACTCGTCCAGCGGCTTTCCGGCCGGGATCTCCTCCTGCTCGATCGGGGTGAGACCGGTGGTCTCGGGCTCGTCCCGCAGGCCGAGTTGGGCCGCGAGACCGGGCTCCTGGGCCCGCAGTCGCGCGGTGTCTACGAGGGCGAAGAGGCGAGCGGGCTGGTCCCAGCCGAGGCCGGAGGCGTACTCGTCGATCTCCAGTACGGCCCGGGTGAGGGGGTTCGCTGCCATGGGAGTGTTGGACATGGTCACAATCCTGCCTCGTTCATGGCCGGAATCGGGAACCGAGTAAACGGTGAGTAAGTTGCATAGGTGTGGGCCCGCGATCACGCGGGGCTACGGACGGTCCGCGAACCCGGGGGCCTGACGCAACGACAGCGACCAACAGCGAACTTCGAGGTGCGCACCTTGGCTTTCCAGATGCCGGACCGCGGCGGAGGCCCGCAAGGGCCGCGGATCAGAGTGGGCCGCCCGTCCCGGCGTGTCCGGACTTTGCTCATGACACTGGGCGTCCTTGCCGTACTCGGCATGGCGTTCACGATGTTCGCGGGCTTCTGGACGGACTGGCTCTGGTACCGGTCGGTGCATTACTCGTCCGTGTTCACCACCACCCTGACGACGAAGATCGGCCTGTTCTTCGTCTTCGGCCTGCTGATGGCGGCCGCGGTCGGGGTGAACATCTGGCTGGCGCACCGCCTGCGCCCGCCGCTCAGCGCCATGTCGATGGAGCAGCAGAGCCTCGACCGCTACCGCATGGGCATCGCGCCGTACAAGAAGTGGCTGCTGCTGGCGATCACCTCTCTTGTCGGGCTGATCGCGGGCGCCTCGGCGTCCAGTCAGTGGCGGGTCTGGCTGATGTGGGTCAACGGCGTGCCCTTCCACCAGAAGGACCCGCAGTTCCATCTCGACGTCTCCTTCTACGCCTTCGACCTGCCCTGGTACCGCTTCCTGCTCGGCTTCGGCTTCGCGGCCGCGATCCTCTCGCTGCTGGCCGCCGCGCTGACGCACTACCTGTACGGCGGGCTGCGCATCACCAGCCCGGGGGCGCGTGCCACGGCCGCCGCCACCGGCCATCTGTCGGTGCTGCTCGGCATCTTCGTCGCCCTCAAGGCGGTCGCCTACTGGCTCGACCGCTACGGACTCGCGGTCAAATCCAGCGACTTCAAGGCGACGGGTGACTGGACCGGCCTCAGGTATGTCGACGCGAACGCGTATCTGCCGGCCAAGACGATCCTGTTCTGCATCGCCGTCATCTGCGCGCTGCTGTTCTTCGCCACCCTGTGGCGGCGCACCTGGCAGCTGCCCGTCATCGGCTTCGGCCTGATGGTGCTCTCCGCGATCCTCATCGGCGGCCTGTACCCGGCGATCGTCCAGAAGTTCACGGTCCAGCCCAACGAGCAGGCCAAGGAAGCCCCGTACGTCCAGAAGAACCTCAAGGCGACGCGCGAGGCCTACGGCATCGACGACACCAAGGTCACGGAGTACTCGGGGACGAGCACCACCAAGGACAAGACCAAGCTCCGCGCGGACGTCGATTCCACGGCGAGCATCCGGATCGTGGACCCGAACGTCGTGTCGCCCACGTTCCAGCAGCTCCAGCAGATCAGGAACTACTACGCGTTCCCGACCAACCTGGATGTCGACCGCTACACCGAGGACGGCAAGGACCAGGACACGGTCATCGGGCTGCGCGAGCTGAACCTCAACGGCATCCCGAAGAACAACTGGATCAACGACCACTTCCGCTACACGCACGGCTACGGAGTGGTCGCCGCCAAGGGCACCGAGGTCGACTCCGAGGGCCGCCCGGTCTTCACCGAGTCCGACCTGCCGTCCTCGGGTGACCTCGGCAAGTACGAGCAGCAGATCTACTACGGCGAGAAGACCACCACGTACTCGATCGTCGGCGGTCCCCAGAAGGAGATCGACTACTCCGACGACAGCGGTGAGAAGACCACCAGCTACAAGGGCAAG
The DNA here is from genome assembly GCF_044457385.1 of Streptomyces sp. NPDC050548. NCBI lineage: Bacteria > Bacillati > Actinomycetota > Actinomycetes > Kitasatosporales > Streptomycetaceae > Streptomyces > Streptomyces sp. NPDC050548. Next base: position 174,645 of record NZ_JBITGV010000001.1, on the reverse strand, counting down.
AGCGGGGTCAACCTCTCCAACCCGCTCAACCGGGCCGCGTACGCGGTGGCGTTCAACGAGCCGCAGATCCTTTACTCCGGTGCGATCGGCGAGGGTTCGCGGATCCTGTACAACCGCACGCCCAAGGAGCGCGTCGAGGCGGTGGCGCCCTGGCTGACCATCGACGGCGACGCCTACCCGGCGGTCGTGGACGGTCGTATCCAGTGGATCGTCGACGCGTACACCACCAGCAACGGATACCCGTACGCCTCGCGGACGACCCTCGGGGACACCACGGCCGACTCGCTCACCGCGACCAACAACAACCGCGCGGTGGTGGCCCAGCAGAACCAGGTCAACTACATCCGCAACTCGGTGAAGGCGACCGTCGACGCGTACACCGGTCAGGTCAAGCTCTACCAGTGGGACACCGAGGACCCGGTCCTGAAGACCTGGATGAAGGCGTTCCCCGGCACGGTCGAGCCCAGGACGGACATCTCGGCCTCGCTGATGGCCCATCTCCGGTACCCGCAGGACCTGTTCAAGGTCCAGCGCGAACTGCTCACCCGCTACCACGTGACGGACGCGCAGACGTTCCTCAGCGGCAGCGAGGTGTGGCAGGTGCCGGACGACCCGACGAACAAGTCGGGCAGCGCGGTGCCGCCGTACTACCTGAGTATGAAGATGCCGGACCAGAGCGCGCAGGCGTTCTCCCTGACGACGACGTTCACGCCGAACGGGAGAGACAACCTCAGCGCCTTCATGGCGGTCGACTCCGAGGCGGGCAGTTCCGACTACGGCAAGATCAGAATCCTGAAGCTGCCGACCAGTACGACCGTCGGCGGTCCTAAACAGGTGCAGAGCGCCTTCAACTCCCAACAGGACATCGCGGAATCCATCAAGCTGCTCAAGGGCGGCGACTCCGACATCGAGTACGGCAACCTGCTGACGGTGCCGCTCGACGGAGGACTGCTGTATGTGGAGCCCGTCTACGTACGCGGTGGTGGACTCAAGTACCCGCTCCTGCGCAAGGTGTTGGTGGCCTACGGCAACAAGACCGCGTTCGAGGACACGCTGGACGAGGGGCTCAACAAGGTCTTCGGGGCGGAGACTTCGACCACGCCACCGGACACCGGCACCACCACTCCACCGACATCCAGCAATCCAACGGTCCAACAGGCCCTGAATGACGCCCAGAAGGCCTTCGACGCGGGGCAACAGGCCCTGAAGAAGGGCGACTGGGAGGCGTACGGGCAGGCACAGAAGGATCTGCAGGCCGCGCTGAAGCGGGCCGAGGACGCGCAGGCCGCGGCTGAGAAGAGCAGCGGCGGCGCCAAGAGCACTCCGAGTCCAAGTACTGGTCCCAGTGCCAGTAGCAGTCCCAGCAGCAGACCGAGTGCCAGCAGCAGTCCGAGCAGCGCGAGTGGTTAGCGCAGCTCAGACGGCAGTTGATCACTAGGTCAGAGGCCCACCCTGCACCGTGGTACGGTTGCAACACAACGGCGCGGGGTGGAGCAGCTCGGTAGCTCGCTGGGCTCATAACCCAGAGGTCGCAGGTTCAAATCCTGTCCCCGCTACTGATCGCGAAGGCCCGGATCCTTTCAAGGATCCGGGCCTTCGCGCTGTGCGAACGCATGTGCCGACGAGGGTGACGGCCGTGGCGCCGGGGGGACTTGGTGAAACCGTGTTTCGCTTGTCTCTCTGTGGGCATGTCGACAAAACGCTGTAGAGACCTCACTGGCTGAGGTATACCAGGTGTACCCAGGTTGCAGGTGGTGCGACGATGGACGTTATGGGGGACAAGGCAACTCTGTTGGATACAGGGCGTTTTGTGCAGCCTTCCGACCGGGACGAGACCGGTGAGGGGGAGGCTGTCGACGAGGCACGCACACGGCTCGCCGCACAGGCCGGCGAAGTCGAGGCGATGAGTGTCCTCGGAGCGATGCTGCTGCGCCGCGGTGATCTCGACGGAGCCGAGCCCCTGCTGCGTGCCGCCACCGCCGAGGGCGACCGGGCCGCGGCCAACAACCTGGGTGTCCTCCTCCACCAGCGCGGATACACCGACGACGCCGCCGGCTGGTGGCGGATCGCGGCCGTGGCCGGGTCCGCCGCCGCCGCGCACGCGCTCGGCCGGTACCACCGCGAGCGCGGTGACGAACCCGCCGCCGAGTACTGGCTGCGCCAGTCCGCCGAGCAGGGCCACGCGCTCGGCGCGTACGCGCTCGCCGACCTGCTGGAGCACCGCGGGGACACCGCGGCCGAGCAGTGGATGCGGTCCGCCGCGGAGCGCGGGCACCGCGAGGCCGCGTACCGGCTGGCGCGCGCGCTCGATCGGCGGGCGCCGCATGAGGACGAGTTCGGGACCGGAGACGGTCATGGGGGCGGAGACCGGGACGGGACCTCGGGCGGGGTTCGGTATGGGGATACGGCCGGCAGCGGGAGCAGGGCCGGCAGTCGAAGCGGGGACGGGTCCGACAGTGGTGCCGGATCGGCCTCCGGAGGAGCCCCGGTCCCCGGCGACGAAGCCGAGCAGTGGTACCGGCAGGCCGCCGCCCGTGGGCATCAGCGGGCCGCACTGCAACTCGGGGCGATCCTGGAGAAGCGGGGGGAACTCAAGGAGGCAGGGCGCTGGTATCTGACGTCCGCCAAGGACGGCGAGGCCCGGGCCGCCTGCGCGCTCGGGTTCCTGCTGCGCGACGCCGGCGACACCGAGAGCGCCGCCGTGTGGTGGCTGCGCGCCGCCCAGGACGGCGACGGCAACGCGGCCAACGCGCTGGGCGCGCTGCACGCCGAGCGCGGCGAGACCCAGACCGCCGAGCGGTGGTACCGGGCCGCGATGGACGCCGGTGACGTGAACGGCGCGTACAACCTCGGCCTGCTCTGCGCCGAGCAGGCGCGCACCGCGCAGGCCGAGCAGTGGTACCGGCGCGCGGCCTACGCCGGACACCGTGAGGCGGCCAACGCGCTCGCCGTGCTGCTGCTCCAGGGCGGCGACGCGACCGGTGCCGAGCCGTGGTTCTCCAAGGCCGCGGAGGCCGGCAGCGTGGACGCGGCCTTCAACCTCGGGATCCTCTTCGCCGGGCGCGGCGAGGAGACCGTCGCGCTGCCCTGGTACGAGCGGGCGGCTGCCGCCGGGCACACCGAGGCTGCCTTGCAGGTCGGGATCGCGCGGCTGCGGGACGGCGACGAGCGGGAGGCCGAACAGCATCTGCGGTGCGCCGCCGGCGGGGGAAGCGCGGAGGCGGCGTACCGGCTGGCCTCGGTGCTCGACGCGCGGCGACCGCCGACGCCCGCGCACGAGCTGGGTGAGCAGGTGCACGAGAAGACCGAGTGCGAGGAGTGGTACGAGCGGGCGGCCTCCCAGGGGCACCGGCGTGCGCAGGTGCGGGTCGGGATGCTGTCCGCCGCGCGCGGCGATGTGGTCGAGGCGGCCCGGTGGTACCGGGAGGCGGCCGAGGCCGGGTCGCGCAACGGGGCTTTCAACCTTGGGCTGTTGCTGGCTCGGGAGGGGAGTGAGCCGGAGGCTGCGGTGTGGTGGGCGCGGGCCGCTGACGCGGGGCACGGGCGGGCGGCGTTGCGGCTGGCGCTGGTTTACGCGCGTCGGGGGGAGTTGGCTGAGGGGCAGCGGTGGGCTGATCGGGCCGTGTCTCTTGGGCCTGTTGAGGTGTCGGAGCGGGCGGCTCGGTTGCGGGATGCGTTGCGGCAGGAGCTGACGGCGTAGGGGGGCGTTTTTCGCCCCCGCCGCCCCTACCCGTCCCGTCCCTGGGGGCTGCGCCCCCAGACCCCCGCTTCGGCCTGGACGGCCTCGTCCTCAAACGCCGGACGGGCTGATGGTGCCGGACCGGGCTGCGAAGTGAAGGGCGCTGACCTGCGCTGTTAAACGATTTGCTTCTCTCGGTACGACTGACGTAGTGTCGTGTTTACCGACGCGGGGTGGAGCAGCTCGGTAGCTCGCTGGGCTCATAACCCAGAGGTCGCAGGTTCAAATCCTGTCCCCGCTACTGAAGGCCGAGGGCCGGAATCCAGATCATGGATTCCGGCCCTCGGTGTTTTTACGGCTGGTGGCCCACCGCTTCCTCGTACAGCGAGCGGTCCACGGTCCCGGACTCCGGGAGCGCGGCCCCCTTTGACACCCCCGCCGCCTTGTACGCGGCCTGCAGGCGGGTCGTCGTCCCGGCGCGGATCTCCCAGTCCATGGAGAGCGACGGGGTCGACTTCAGGACCGTCTCGTCGGTCTTCAGGAGTTTCGCTAGGTACGAGACGAAGGCCGGGTCGCTCTTGTAGTCGCCCGCGAAGTACGTGTTCACCGTGCGGATGTAGGCCCGGAGGAGGGCCACGCCGGCGTCCACGTCGTCGTGCAGGAGGCTGCGGCCGTACAACATGCCGCCCAGGGGCTCGCCGAGGGGCTGGCCGCCCAGGAAGGCGTACTGGGGGTTGCCGTCGACCTTGCGCCAGACGGGGTCAAGGAGCCATGCGGAGTCGACGCCGCCGTTCTGGAGGGCGGTGAGGACGTCGGCCGAACCGAGCTGCTGGTACTGGATCTTGTCGAGGCCGCCGCCGTGGGTCGCCAGGGCCTTCTCCATGGGGTACGCGATCACCGAGCCCTTGCCGATCATCGTGCCCATCCTGCGGCCCGCCATCCGGACGTCCGCCGCCGTCTCGCCCTTCTTCAGCTTCACCCACAGGCCGCTCTTCGACTTGGGGTCGGGGGAGAAGTTCCCGGCGACCCACTTGATGTCGAAGCCGCCCTCGACGCCGTTCATGACGGAGGCCTCCGGGGCCGCCCACATCGCGTCGATGTCCCCCTTCGCGAGGAGGGGCAGCGCGTCCGGGGTCGGCAGCGCCTTGAGCGTGACGTCCAGGCCCTCCTGCTTGAACTCGCCCTTGTCCAGGGCGACTTCGAGCGGGGCTACGTACTCCGCGCTCAGTGTTCCGGTCGCGATCGTCACCTTCCGGGTCTTGGGGAGGGGCTGCGCGGAGGGGGCGAGCGGCAGACAGCGGGCCGGGACGCGGGTGGGGGAGAGGTCCGCCGGGTCCGTCCAGGACGACTTGCCGCAGCCCTCCACGGGCTTGATGGTGCGGTTGCCCACGGTCGCGCCCGAACTCCCGGAGCCGTCCGAGTACTTCGACGAGCAGCCCGCCGACATCACCACCGCCGCGACGACGACCATCACACCGTACGCACGCCTTCTCACGACTGCCCCCGTCCACGGTCCCGCGGTGCCCACGGTGTGAGCAACCGGCCTGCCACACGCACCAGTTCGGAGAAGACGACCCCCAGGACCGCGACGCACACGATGCCGACGAACATCACGTCGTTCTCGAACAGCGCGCGGGAGTCGAAGATCAGATGGCCCAGGCCGTTCGTGGCGGCGATCTGTTCCGAGGCGACGATGACCAGGACGGCCACGCCCGCCGCGATCCGCGCGCCCACCAGGACCGCGGGGAGGGAGGCGGGGAGCAGGACATGGCGGAACATCTGCCAGGGGGAGGCGCCGAAGACCTGGCCCGCGTCGCGGTGGCCGGAGGGGATCGCGATGACCGCCGACATGGTCGAGATCCACACGAAGAAGAACACCGTGGCGGCCACCAGGGCCAGTTGGGGGCCCTCGCCCAGGCCGAACATGTTCAGGAAGATCGGCAGCAGGGCCAGTTTCGGTACGACGTACAGGGCGTCCAACAGCGGTTCCAGCGCGGCCCGGACGAGGGAGAGCGAACCCATCAGCAGGCCCAGGGCGTAGCCGGCCGCCGTGCCGATCGCGTAACCGCCCAGGACGCGCCGGGTCGTGGCCCACACGTCCGGCCACAGCTTGCCGGCGGTGGCCCGGTCCCAGCCGTCGGAGAGGATCGTGGAGGGGGCCGGGTGGACGCGGGGGTCGATCCAGCCCTGGGTGGCGGCCAGTTGCCACCAGAGGACGAGGGCGAGGGGTACGGCGACGGCGAGGGACAGTTCCAGTCCGCGCCGGCGACGGTGGGTGCGTACGGGATGGAGTTCGTGCGGGCCGGGGCGGCGGACCAGGACCGATTCCTCGCGGTCGGGGGCGATCGTGGTCATGCGGGCACCGCCTCCTTGCGCAGCAGCTCCCACAACTCGCTTTTCAGGGCGGTGAATTCGGGGGTGTCGCGGATGTCGCCGGTGCGCGGTCGCGGGAACGGTGGACGGTGTTCGGCGATGATCCGGCCCGGGCGCGCGGACATCACCAGTACGCGGTCACCGAGCACGAGCGCCTCCTCCAGGCTGTGCGTGATGAAGAGGGTGGTGGTGCGCAACGCCTGGGTGAGGTCGAGGAGTTCGTCCTGGAGGATCGTGCGGAGTTGGGCGTCCAGTGCGGCTGGGGGTCCCCCCACGCCCGTTCAGGGCAGTGGGGGAGGCTCGTCCATCAGCAGGAGTTCGGGTTCTACGGCGAGTGCGCGGGCTATGGCGACGCGTTGCCGCATGCCGCCGGAGAGGGTCGCGGGGTAGGCGCGCGCGAAGTCGGCGAGGCCCATGCGGCTCAGCCACTCGTCGGAGCGGGAGTTGGCCTCGCGGCGCGGGACGCGCTGGACGTCCAGGCCGAAGCGGACGTTGGCGCGGACCGACTTCCAGTCGTAGATGCCGTAGTCCTGGAAGATCATGGCCGCCGGGCGGGGGCTGGACGTGCGGATCTCCAGGGTGCCCGTGCTGGGGCGCAGGAGGCCCGCGGCGATGCGCAGCAGGGTGGACTTTCCGCAGCCGGACGGGCCGACCAGGCAGACGAACTCGCCCGGGGCGACGGTGAGTTCGAGCGGGCCGAGGGCGTGGACCTGGTGCGGGGCGCGGCCGAAGGTGCGGGTCAGCTGGGTGGCGTGGAGTTTTGGGTGCGGGGCTCCCACGGTTGCTCCTCGCGGAGTTCGGTACGGGTGTGGGTACGGGGGGTGGGGAGTGCCGCACGACGATATGACGGATCGTCAGTTTGGGGAAGCCTGTAGACAGCACAAAGCCCCGGCGTCCGTCCGTGTGGAACGGATGCCGGGGCCTGTGGAAGGACGTGCTACGCGCTCGCGCAGTTCGGGCACAGTCCGCGGTACGTCACCTCGACGTCCGAGACCGTGAAGCCGAAGCGCTCCGAGTCGGGGAGGTCGGCGAGGGGGTTGCCGCCCGGGTGGACGTCACGGATCTGGCCGCAGTTGGCGCAGACCAGGTGGTGGTGCGGGCTGTGCGCGTTCGGGTCGTAGCGCTTCGCGCGCTTGTCCGTGGCGACTTCGAGGACCTCGCCGAGGGAGACCAGCTCGCCGAGGGTGTTGTAGACCGTCGCCCGGGAGATCTCGGGCAGCTTGGCCACGGCGCGGGAGTGGACCTCGTCGGCGGTCAGGTGGACGTGGTCGCCGTCGAGCACTTCGGCCACGACACGCCGCTGTGCGGTCATCCGCCATCCGCGTCCGCGCAGCCGCTCCAGAAGGTCACTCATGCAGGCCAGCCTAACAGCAACGTGACCAGTTCCCGAATAGGTGTGACTTTGGAGGACTGCCGGACTTGGACTCGATCCAACCAGGGCGGCGCGGTCGTCAGGCCGGTACCTGCTGCCGTGCGGGCGCCCAGCAGCGGATGATGTCGCGGACCGAGACGATGCCGGCGGGCTCGGCACGGTCGAGGACGATGAGATGGCGGAAGCCGCCGTGGGCCATCGCGCTCGCCGCGTCCTCCAGCGTCCAGGCCGGGGTGGCGAACACGACGTCGGTGGTGGTGTGGGCGTGGGCACGCTCGGTGTCCGGGTTCTGGCCCTTGCCGAGCGAGTTGAGGATGTCCCGTTCGGTGAGGATCCCGATGCCGCCGGCGTCGGGGTCGAGGACGACGGCCGCGCCGACATGGCGCGAGGCCATCAGGGCGGCTGCCTGGCGGAGGGTGTGGGCGGGGCCGATGGTGAGAACCACCGTGCTCATGGCGTCGCGGACCAGCATGGGATGAGGCCACCTCCTAGGGAATCCAGATGAGCTAGTTACCGGATTCACAAGTTCACAAGTGGGGGGACTCTCAGAGTCGCAGGTAAAGCACGGGTCAACAAGAGGGCGCGCGCGGCCGGTTGGGGGCGTGTGCGGGCGTCACGTTGTGCTCAGTAGCGCGTGTATTGATCGTGCTCGTTGGTGGGGTGCGGGGTCACTACCCACCTCGCCGACGAGCTGCACGGTTGCGGTCGTCGTTGGCTGCCCCCCGGACGGCTCACAGATGGCCCGGCGAGGCCGCCGTGGCAATGCCCAGCTCGTCTCCGGGCATCAGCTTGGGAAGTTTGGGTTGTCAGCGAGTGGTTGAGGGGCCTACCTGCGGAACGGATCCGGGCCCTGTCTGGCCCCTGGCCTGTTCCCCGCCATTCCCCGTGGTTCCCCGCACGATCTGGCACGGTTCTGGCACTCACACCGCAGCGTCAAGGACGCTGCCTCAACTCGCCTGCCCGTTTGGCGCGACATCGGCTTTGCGGCTCAGTCTCTTCACCAGCCTGAGCACCAGGTCCGCGCCCTCTTCTGGCAAGGCATTGAGGTCCTCGGCAAAGCGTCGCTCTCGCTCCGATCGCAGGTCGGGGAACCGGGTGTTCCCGTACCAAGAGTCCTCTTCCGTGGAATGTCCACACAGGGGGCAGCGGTAGGCAACTGGGGGACCGCGCTGCTCAGCTTCCGCGTTGGCTGGACGAACATGCCACTTAAACTGGCTTGCATAGCTCGGACACTCGCGTCGAAGAAACCCATCATGATCGCCCGGAAGGCTAACGGGAATATCCATGCTTCGAATAGAATATTGAGCCGTGGCTGTATTTGCGGATCGCACTCTTGGTCGCCGGGCTCAGTCAAACTCTCGTGCAAGTAAGTGACATCGTCTGGCGTCTGCAGGACGCCTACCGCCTGGGCGCTTCCGAATGCTGCAGCTAGAATCTCGCCAATATAGGGAGAGCTCTTACCCGTCATGCGGCTGGCCTCAGACCACTCGATCGGGTTTAGATCGACGGCTCGTAGGAACGTGAACGACCCCTGCCATGCTCGATCGTTATGTCCGTGAGTTGCGAGCACTTTACGTCTGTCTTCCCCAGTTTTTCCTTCTGCTGCTTCCGGCGAGCCTTGCTCTCTAGCTGCGTACGAGGTGCTCGCTGCAGTTCGACGGTGGCGGGCGGGTCTGACGGTTGGTCGCTCCTTCTGGGATCGAAGTCGGGACCGGGCACTGCGCGCCGCATCTAGCAGGCGATCCAGATTGCATGCCGCGCCCCTGCTAGCACATATTCAACGGCTACGCTATGCCTAAAAAGGATCATTCAGAACAGTATTACAATCAGCTAAATCTCTCCGTTGGGGTGACCCTCCGGTACACTCCAAATCGGCGCCGAGTCGAACCTCAAGTACTTACTGCGGAGTATGTATGCCATTTCACGTGCGGGTAACCAGGAAATCGAACCGCTCAGACGCTGAAGTTCGTCTTGACCTTAGCGAAAAGGAGCTTACGGAGCGTTTCCTGCAGCCGTACAACGAGGGTCGTCCCATCGTTGTCGGAGGAATCGCCGTACCGATGGACGACCTTGAGCGAATTCAGATCAACTGGACCGAGCTAGATGCTGCAAAAATTCTGCCAATTGTCAGAGAGGAGCGAAGGAAATCGCAAGTGGTTACACTCCTCCCGGATGAGTACTATATCGCATCCTATGGGAAAGAGGTGACGGACGAGTATATTACGGCGGAGCCAGGTCTCGAAAGATCATCATCCGTCAGCAGCGGTATCGGTGCCCCTTCTGGAGATGAGATGGATCCACGTCGCGTTTTCGTTGTTCATGGTCGCAATGGAAAGGCAAGGGGTGCCATGTTCGCATTTCTTCGGTCCATTGGACTGAGTCCTGTGGAATGGATTGAGGCGGTGAATGGCACGGGAAAATCATCTCCTTACGTAGGTGAGATTCTCGATACCGCTTTTCGCCAGGCAGCGGCTATCTTGGTGCTAATGACGCCAGACGATCTGGCGTGGCTTAAAGAGGAGTACCAGGAGCCACATGAGCCAGCACATGAGACACAGCCGACTGGGCAGGCCCGACCGAATGTGCTGTTTGAAGCGGGAATGGCCATTGGGCGAAATGAAGACAGGACGCTGTTGGTCGAATTGGGGGCCGTTCGTCCGTTCAGTGACATTGGCGGACGGCACGTAGTTCGGATGAATAATTCAACGCAGCGACGGCAAGAACTGGCTCAGCGTTTGCTTAGCGCTGGATGCGCGGTCAGTATGTCCGGAACCGATTGGCATTCGGTAGGCGATTTCGATTCCAGTCTCTAATGGCTTGTGGCTCCTTCGTCTAATTTCGAAGGAGCCTCGAATGTTTACCGGTAGATGGCAAGCACGTCGAGCATTGCGGCTGGCCCCTCCAGGTAGTTGCCCATCTGATCAGAAGTCGGTTTCGTGCGCTCCATTTTCCTGCGCTGCTCACGTGGAATCAAACTGGACCCGGGGAGAGCCAACAGCGGCTTCCATTGCCCAGAATTCCAGACACTTGACACCTTTCCCACAAGTCGAGCCTGTCCCTCAAGATCTGCCTTGATGTAGGAAGCGTCGAGTTGGCCAGCCAAGCGCCATTCTGATTGATCCATCTCGCCAACCACGATTTGTTTCCCGCCTAGCGAGTTGGCCACGAGTCGCACGGCATCTCGTTGTTCGCGGCTTGGTAGGTCATCGAGTTGCTCTGAACCAAACATTGACAGCGCTGGCAAGAATGCCTCGAACTGGTCCATCGCATCCAGCAAGCCTCCCTGGGGTGCCAGAGCTTTCACCGTGTCTGGTACGTAAATTTCACAATCCACTTCGATCAAGCTTCCGATCTTTACCGAATTGAACTCGTGATCTGATTTGGGTGTAATCCACCCGGCCAGCTCGGGCTCTGATTTTGCTAGTGACAGCATCCGCTCGAACTGCGCCTGAGGTGTGTCGGTGAAGGTGGTTCGTTCCGCTTCGCCTCCTCGTTCGAGCGATTGGCGAACGCCGTCCTCTAGAGCGCTGACGTAGTCGGAGAGGGCGCCTGTGTCGAGGTACATGAATCGTTTGAGCATGAGATTGAGCTTACTGTGAGTGTCTGTTTCATGTCAGCAGAAGTAACTTCATCCCTTGTCATAGGCGATGGGATATTATGATTTTTCGTATTCTGGCACTCTGTTTGAGATCCTCGATGCATGGGCGCCCGGCGTACGGGTTAGGCAGGGGAGAGTTGCCAAGTATTTATAGAGCCGCAAGTGAATCCGCGCAGTGTGGTCAGAACTTACTACTCTGTTTGACGAAACGGCGACTTCGATTCGTGGTGCTGGCCGCGTTGGCGGGTGTTTGAACCAGTGGAGAAAGTTGTAACTCAGTAGGTCGTATGGGGCTGTCCTACTTCGTTTGATGCTTGACGTGTTGACGTCACTTGATGCTTGACGGTTCCGTCCTCGGTTTGCTGTCTGCGACTGCTGTCGTGGAGGCGGGGTGAGGCCGGTGTTAGTGGAGCTGAGCGTGGTCGAGCAGCGCTATCACGCGGTCATGGAAGTGCTGGCCGCCGGTGCGTCGAAGACGGAGGTCGCGGCCCGGTATGGGGTCTCGCGACAGTCGGTGCATGCCTGGGTGCGCCGGTATGAGCAGGGCGGTCTGGAGGGTTTGGCGGACCGGTCGCATCGTCCGAGGTCGCATCCGTGGCAGATGCCGGCCGGGGTGGAGGCGGCGGTGCTGGAGCTGCGCAGGCTGCATCCTCGGTGGGGTCAGCGACGGTTGCGTCATGAGCTTGCGCGTCGTGGGGTGGAGCCGGTGCCGTCGGAGGCGTCGGTGTATCGGATCCTGGTGCGCCATCAGCTGATCGTGCCGGTCAAGCGGCGCAGACGCCGGGAGGATTACCGGCGGTGGGAGCGGCCGGGGCCGATGCAGTTGTGGCAGCTGGATGTGATGGGCGGGTTCTGGCTGGCCGACGGGCGTGAGCTGAAGCTGGTGACCGGGGTCGACGATCATTCGAGGTTCTGTGTGATCGCCTCGGTGGTGGAGCGGGCGACCGGGCGGGCGGTGTGCGCGGCCTTCGCCGCGGCGCTGACGGTGTTCGGCTGTCCGGAGGAGGTGCTGAGCGACAACGGTAAGCAGTTCACCGGCCGGTTCGGGACTCCCGGGCCGTCCACGGAGGTGCTGTTCGACCGGATCTGCCGGATGAACGGCATCAAGCACCGGCTGACCAAGCCGAGATCGCCGACGACCACGGGCAAGATCGAACGGTTCCATCAGTCACTGCGGCGTGAACTCCTCGACGACCACGGGCCGTTCGCCGACCTCCATGCGGCGCAGGCGCTCATCGACGGCTGGCGCGAGGACTACAACACCGTGCGTCCGCACCAGTCGCTGGACATGGCCATGCCCGCGAGCCGGTTCACTCCCGCTGTGGTCGATGGGCTTGAGCTGCGGCTTCCGGCCCGGCTGACCGGTCTGACGGCTGCCGACGGACAGCGGGGGCAGCGGGTCGAGGCGGTCGGGGAGGCGGTACTGGGCTCCCCGGACGCGGTGGAGGTGGACCGGGTGGTGCCGCCGAGCGGCAACCTGGCGGTGGCCGGTCAGCAGTTCTGGTTCGGGCCCAAGCACGCGGGCCGGCCGGTCACGCTGTGGATGGACAGCACCACCGTCCACGTCACCCTGGACGGCAAGCGGATCAAGACCGTGCCGTCCCGGCTGAGCACCGCGGATCTGGTCCGGCTGCGGGCCTCCGGGGCCCGGCCGGCCGGTCCCGCTCCAGCCGGACGTGCGCCCGGCCGGCTTGCGGTGCGGGTGCCCATCGAGGTGGCCCGCACCGTGAACGCCTCGGGGGTCATCGGCCTGGCCGGACAGCAGATCACCGTCGGGTTCCCGCTGGCCGGGCAGCGCGTGACCCTTCGGCTGGACGGGCCCTTGATGCAGGTCGTCGCCGACGGCGTGCTGGTGCGCACGCTGCCCTGCCCGATCCCACCCGCACGGCGGGCCTACATCAGCGACGCCCAGCTCAGCCCGCTGCCGCCGAAAACGCCGCAGGAGCCGGTCCGGGTCGGCCGCAAGGTCTCCGCCCGCGGCAGCATCCAGGTCTGCGGCCAGCAGGTCCAGGTCGGCATGGTCCATGCCCGCACCGTGGTCAGCGTCGAGGTCACCGACACCACCCTGCACGTCTTCGACCACGACGGACACCGCCTGCGGACGGTGCCCCGCACCACCAGCAAGGAGGTGACCCGCTACAAGGCCTACGGCACGAAGAATCGCACAACAGGCTAGGAACCGGAAAGCATCAACCGACACACAACCGTCAAGGATGAACTGAACCTAGACATCGGTCGGTTGGGGCTGTGCAACTGACGATCTTCGATTACGCCTGGGTCGTGGTCTTCTGCCTGAGGCGTTCGTAGGGGGTTTGGCCGCCGAGGCCGCCGTGGGGGCGATGGTAGTTGTAGTAGTCCTCCCACTCGCGGAGTTTGTCGTTGAAGACCTCGGCGTCGTCGATGATGACGCCGTCGAGGAGCCGGTAGAACTCCTCGGCGTCGATGCGGTGGGAGCGTTCGACCTTGCCGTTCAAGCGTGGGGTGCGGGGCTTGATGTAGGCGTGGGCGATGCCCTTGTCGAGGACGTGCCAGTGGAAGGCGGACTGGAATTCGGCGCCGTTGTCGGTCTGGATGACCTCGACCTGGATCGGCAGGCGCTGGATGACGTAGTCGAGGAACTGGATCGCGGTGGCCTGGTTCAAGGTCGGGTAGATCCGCAGCACCCGCAGGCGGGTGCAGTCGTCGATGGCAGTGAACTGGAAGTACTTGTTGCGCCCGCCGCGTCGGCCCTGGGGCATCGAGGCGAGCGGCTCGATGAACTTCACGTCGATCTGCACCCGGTGGCCGGGCAGTTGCTTCTCGTAGCGCTTCCATCGGCGGTCGTGGCGCTTGTAGCGCTGAGAGGCCGGCAGGCGGCCCATGTCCAGGCGGTTGAGGATCCGCCACACACCCGATTTGCTGATGGTGACGTCGTAGTAGCGCTTGAGGTACATCGCGATCTTCTCAGGCCCGAAGTGGTAGTTCTGCCGCAGGTAGATGATCTTCCCGACCACCTCGACGTGCGTCGCGTTGGGGCTGTGCTTGGGGGCCTTGGAGCGGGTGCGCAAGCCCTCGATTCCCTCGGTCTGGTAGCGGCGGTACCACGTGTAGTAGGCCTGCCGGCTGATCCCGAAGTAGCGGCAGGACATCGCGACGTTGCCACTGACTTCTTCGACGTGGCGTATCACCGCCAGGCGCCGCCTGGCCTCACGGTCAAGCGGCGGGGTGGGGTTGGACTTCGACATGTGGATCTCCGTAGTGATCAGAGACCCAGGTGTCAACGATGATCGGCAGTTTTATAGATCAACTAGTCGTGGATGTTTAGCATGGCCTGGATCTTAAGCCGCTTCCAGGACGGACCCGTGGATGCGGCTTGCAGAACGGCAAGGCCTACAGATGCGGTGACGATGGCGAAGCGGCAACTGGAGGTTGGATGTAGATCGACCACCGACTTGGGCAAAGCTTGCGCTCAGGACAGGGCTTCGATGGCCTTCACGATCAGAGCGCGAGCGTCCGCGCCGTACACGGCCATGCTGCGCAACCGCTCGAACGCCTTAACGTACAGGGTGATCTCGGAGGGCTGGGTGACGTTCACCTCGGCAGAGACCAGCTCGACGGAGACGTGCTTGTCGTCGTAGATGTGGAAGGTCTCCTCGGGCCAGTGCGACCGGCGGGTGGTCATGGGGATGACACCGAGGGAGACGGCCGGTAGGGCGCCAGCGGTGAGGAGATAGCCGAGTTGTGCGGCCATCGCGTCTGTGTCGGCCACCTGGGAGTGAAGGACGGCCTCCTCGACGACCACGATGAAACGGTGTCCCTGCTCGTGAATGATGCGGGATCGTTCGAGCCGAGCGCGCGCGGCCTCCGCGCTGTCGTCGATGTCCAGGTCGTGGACGCTCGCAGCGATACCGAGGACAGCGAGCGCATAGCCCTCTGTCTGCAAGAGGCCGGGCACGATGCTAGAGGAGTAGATCCGGAAGGTCTCGGTCTCGCGAGCCGCCTGCATCCTGCTGTCCTGGATGTGGCGCAGTCCGGCGCGGACCTGGTCGCGCCATTCCCGGTACATCGACTCGGCGTTGATGGACTGCACGACGAGATCCTGCGCTTGTCCGTCCGACCCGGTCGCGCTGCACCACCGTCGGATGTCGTTCGCGGACGGCCCGGTGAGGGCGTTCTCGATGCGTGAGGTTTTGGAGTAGTGCCAGCCGCACGCGGCAGCCAACTGCACGACCGTCAGGCCGGCTTCCTTGCGCAGGTCGCGCAGCCGATGGGCGACGGCTTCACGTGCGGCCTGGGCAGATGAGGAGGGCGAGGCGGGCATGGGTTGGCTGCCGGTGCTTTCTGGTCAGTGGATCTGGTACTGGTCGTGCGGGATCGCGCGCGCCCATACGGCCTCGAAGGACTCAGCGCACAGCTTCGCGGCGGCTGGATCCTCGGAGATCTCGTGGCCGATCATGGCCCCGTCGCCGGAGAAGTAGCCCCACCGGATCACCTGGTCGTCGAAGAGCCAGAAGTCGTTGCCCGGCAGGGCGATGTCCGAGGCGCGGCAGCGGGGCAACCAGCGGACCTGTTCCCCGGCGTGCACGTTGACGCCGGTGGAGGCGTGTTCGTAGCGGATGTAGTCCGTGACGGGTTCGGACACGATCCGGGCGCGCCGCACCGCGACGCCGCGCGCCACGGCACGGGAGACCAGGTCCACCCAGGGTGCCCAGTCCGGCGATCCGGGGTCGGCGTCGAGACGGCCGGTCTCCAGCCATGTCCGGAAGTCGTCAGCCTCTGCGGCCACTCCGTAGTGATCTCGCATCTCAAGGTGCACAGCGGAGCGTGTGCACTCGTTCATGAGGTCAGCGATCGTCGGAACGATCGAGGGCATCGCACGCCTCCCTGATCAAGTGCACCATCCTGGCAGGGATGCGGACGACGGCCTCGTCCACCGGAATGCCGACGGCATGACCTGGTACTTCGAACGCGGCGCACTCTGCTTCGAGTTGAGAATCGGGCTTCCATCCCTGGAAGACGAGTTCGCCCTTCTCCTGGTCGACCCATACGGTCGGTGAGTCCGCGGTCTTGGTCTCGGGGTCGATCCCGATGAACCGTAGCGACATGACTGTCTCCATCCATGAGATGTGCAGTTCTTTGCGACACAGTCCGGCAGATGGCGTAGCTGGTCAAGAGGCCGAACTTGCCAAGGAACAGGGCAGGTTGGCATGAATGCAAAGATCTGCACATTGCTGGCATGGGCGTCCATCGCACTCCTAGCTTCAAGAGGCACGACGAGACCCGGCGACCACGCGAACGGCCCCGGGCGTGGCCGACTGGGCAGGGGTCGACATGGCGAACCGCACCACCGCAGCATCCGAACGCACTGAGCGCCGACAAGCCGATCGACCTGACATCACCGTCATGCGCGAGACCGTGCAGATTCTGCTGGACCCAGACGCCGTGGCGCTGCCCCCGACCGCTGATGAACTGGAGACGCTGACCCAGATGATTCGGGGCCACCTGGAGCTGCTCATCCCCGAGGTCGAACAGTCCGTCAGGCGGTTGAAGAAGGACAGCATCCCCCGGTACTGCGCGCTCGCCTGTGTAGGCGAGGCGCGGGGAAAACTCCGGGCCGAGCCGATCCGGAGATTCGGCGAAGAAGTCGGCCATGCCCGACGCCTGGCACGCACCTTGAACGCTTTGTGCGACCACTACGAGAACCTCGGCGCGCGCCCGTGACCGCGCCCATCGACGACACTTCGATGCGCTCCGCCGAGTGCGCGCTGGCTGCCCAGGACGGCTACCAGGAACTGCACCACTACTGCCGTCAGACCAAGGACATCCCACTACCCCACGGGGGCGGCCTGGTCCTCTTACGACGGTGCATCTGTCCCTGCCACACGCGTAAGGCGGGTGGGTCATGACCTTGCGCTTCTGCCACTACTGCGACGAGCCGATCACCGATCTTGACGACGCAGTTCACCTCTGGCGCGAGGAAAGCATGAGCGGACCGGGGCGGGACGTGTGGGCACACCGCGAGCACGCCTGCCTCGTCGAGCCGGACACCGCGACGGTGCGCATGCCGGCTCGCGTACTGATCGCGGAGCGGCGGAGGTCCTGTGGCAGAACAACCCCGATGACGCGATGCTGCCAACGGTCATGCCATTCGTGATCGTCGGCAGAGCCGTTGATTTCAGGATGCCGTGCACTTTTCGTTGGTCAAGTCACCATTGACAGAAGGCCACTGCGGCCACCGGCGTCCAGCGTGGACCCTGGCCTCGACCCTGCGTACGGTGTCGATCAGTTCGCGGGGACCCCAACAGGTCAGTAGCGCATATTCAGATACCCCAGGAACTCGTCGTGCAGGATGCCGTTCGACGCCGCCGCGTTGCCGCTGTGCGGGCCCGGGCGGCCGTCGAGGCCTGTGAAGGTGCCGCCGGCCTCGGTGACGATGATCGCGTTGGCGGCCATGTCCCACAGGGAGAGTTCGGGTTCGGCGCAGATGTCGACGGAGCCCTCGGCGACCATCATGTAGGGCCAGAAGTCGCCGTACGCGCGCGTGCGCCACACCTCGCGGGTCAGGTCCAGGAAGCCGCCGAGGCGGCCCTGGTCCTCCCAGCCGGTGAGCGAGGAGTACGCGAAGGAGGCGTCCGTCAGCTTCGAGACCTGGGAGACGCGGAGTCGGGACGCGGAGGACAGGCTGCGCCCGGTGTAGGCGCCGTGGCCCTTCGCGGCCCACCAGCGGCGGCCCAGCGCGGGCGCGGAGACCAGGCCGACGACGGGCTGGTAGCCGCCCTCCGCCGCCTCCGTGAGGGAGATCAGCGTGGCCCACACGGGGACGCCGCGTACGTAGTTCTTGGTGCCGTCGATCGGGTCGATCACCCAGCGGCGGGGGCCGGTGCCCTCGACGCCGTACTCCTCGCCGATGACCGCGTCGCGGGGGCGGGCGCGCTGCAGATGGCCGCGGATGAGTTCCTCGGCGGCCTTGTCCGCCTCGCTGACCGGAGTCATGTCCGGCTTGGTCTCGACCTTGAGATCGAGCGCCTTGAAGCGGGCGGTCGTCGCGGCGTCGGCGGCGTCCGCGAGGACGTGGGCGAGGCGCAGGTCATCGTGATAGTCGGCCATGCGTGAACCGTATCTTCAGGGGTCGGCGCGGGGCTACAGGGTCCGGTGGGCGGAACGGGAGGTGAGGGACCTCCAGGAGGGGCCGCGGGAGGGACCTCCCGGAGGGCGTCCTGGCCGGCCCCGACCCGCCGTCACCGCCCCAACTCCCGCGCGCAATGGCCGAAGTGCGCCCCCCGGCGCAGCCGCGAACCCTTGACAGTGCTCCCGTGCGCGTCAAATCTGGGCGCAGAGCCGCTCGCCCCCGGGAGGCGAATGATGCCTGCAGCGCGGGAATCCCTGTTGGACGCCGCCTATACGGCGCTGGCACGCAGGTCGTGGTCCACCGTACGGATGGTGGACGTGGCCGCCGCGGCCGGAGTGTCCCGGCAGACGCTGTACAACGAGTTCGGCAGCAAGGAGGGGCTCGCGCGGGCGCTGGTCAGAAGGGAGGCCGACGGCTATCTCGTCGGCGTCGACCGGGCCCTCGGCGCGCATGCCGACGCCCGCGAGCGGCTGACCGCGACCGCCGAGTGGACCACGTCGGCGGCCCGCGAGAACGCGCTGGTGCGGGCCATGCTCACCGGCTGCTGGAGCGAACGGCTGCCCTCGCCGACCCTGTCCGCGGTGCCGTCCTCCTCCGCCGTACCGGCGCAGCGCCGGGCCGACGGGCCGCTGCCCTCGCCCGGCGACTTCGTGGCCGTCGTCCGCGACCGTGCCGTGGCCGCGCTCGCCGGTCCCGGAGCGGCCCGGCCGGACACCGCCGACCTGGCCCGCTCCTGCGAACTCGTCGTGCGGCTCGCGCTGTCCTGTGTGGCGGCGCCACCGGGCGAGGGTGGCGTCGGCGAACTCGTACGGAGTGCGCTGACCCCGGCCCACCGGGCCCTGCTGACGTAGAGGTTCAGTGCGCGGAACCGGACAGCTGGAGTCCGATCACGCCGACGATGACGAAGCTGATCGACACGAGCTTCAGCGTCGACACCAGGTCGCCGAGGAAGACCATGCCGTAGATAGCGGTACCGGCCGCGCCGATGCCGGTCCACACGGCGTAGGCGGGGCCCACGTCGAGCTTGCGCAGCGAGAGGGTGAGGAGACCGAAGCTGCCCAGCGCGAAGGCGCAGAAGGCGACCGTCGGCCACAGGCGGGTGAAGCCGTGGGACAGCTTCAGGCACACGGCGAATCCGGTCTCCAGAATTCCGGCCACGACAACCAGCAGCCACGCCATGTGCTGTCCTCCCGTTTGTCCGGCTCGGTGCGATTATGCACTTACCGAACTTGAGTCCCCACAAACACGCGGTGGTCAGTCGCCGTCTGTTCGCTCACGAGTGGCCAACAACCGGCGCAGCGAGTACAGCCGCTGCGGGTCCGCGTGGCCGTCGGCCACCCACTGGTCCAGGGCGCAGTCCGGCTCGTCGTGGCTGCACGCGCGCGGGCAGTCGACCGTGCCGGGCTCCAGGTCGGGGAAGGCCTTGATGACCCGGGACGGGTCCACGTGGTGCAGGCCGAAGGAACGGACGCCCGGGGTGTCCACCACCCAGCCCGAGTCGTCCGGCAGCGGGATCGCGCGGGCCGAGGTCGTGGTGTGCCGGCCGCGCCCGGTGACGGCGTTGACGATGCCGGTGCTGCGCCGCCGCTCCAGCGAGACCAGCGCGTTCACGAGAGTCGTCTTGCCGACGCCGGAGTGCCCGACGAACGCGGTGATCTTGCCGTCGAGCTGCTTGCGGACCCGCTCCACCGCGCTGCCGTTCTCCAGCTCCTCGCGGCTCGTGACGACATACGGCACGCCCAACGCGCCGTACAGCTCAAGGAGTTGGTCCGGTGACGCCAGGTCGGACTTCGTCAGGACGAGGAGCGGGTCGAGGCCGCCGTCGTAGGCCGCGACCAGACAGCGGTCGATGAGGCGGGGGCGCGGCTCGGGGTCGGCGAGGGCGGTGACGATGGCGAGCTGGTCGGCGTTGGCGACGACCACGCGCTCGTACGGGTCGTCGTCGTCGGCCGTGCGGCGCAGCACGGAGGTGCGCGGCTCGATGCGGATGATGCGGGCGAGGGTGTCCTTGTCGCCCGACAGGTCACCGATGATGCCGACCCGGTCGCCGACCACCGCCGCCTTCCGGCCCAGTTCGCGGGCCTTGACCGCCATCACGACCCGGTCCTCGACGAGGCAGGTCAGCCGGCCACGGTCGACGGTGAGGACCATGCCCTCGACCGCTTCCTCGTGCTTGGGGCGGATGTTCGTACGCGGCCGGTTGCCCTTGCGGTTCGGGCGCTGGCGGATGTCGTCCTCGTCGGTGTTCTTGCCGTAGCGGCGCATGGCGTGAGTCCCCTACGCCCCATCGCTCCCGAGCATCCCGGCCCACAGATCGGGGAAGTCCGGAAGCGTCTTGGCGGTCGTCGCCACGTTCTCGATCTGCACACCCTCGACCGCGAGGCCGATGATCGCCCCGGCCGTCGCCATCCGGTGGTCCTCGTAGGTGTGGAAGATCCCGCCGTGCAGGCGGCGCGGGCGGATGTGCAGGCCGTCGGCGGTCTCGGTCACGTCACCGCCGAGCTCGTTGATCTCCTTGGTGAGTGCGGCCAGCCGGTCCGTCTCGTGCAGGCGCAGGTGCGAGACGCCCCGGAGCGTGGACGGCGAGTCCGCGAGGGCGGCCACGGCCGCGATGCCCGGGGTCAGTTCACCGACCTCGCCCAGGTCCACATCGATACCGTGGATCGCACCCGAACCGGTGAACTCCAGCCCGTACTCGGTGAGTTCGCAGGAACCACCCATCTCGGTGAAGATCTCCCGCAGCCGGTCGCCGGGCTGGGTCGTACGGGACGGCCAGTCCGGTACGACCACCTTGCCGCCGGCGACCAGCGCCGCCGCGAGGAACGGCTGCGCGTTCGACAGATCCGGCTCGATCGTCAGGTCCCGGCCCAGCAGCGCGCCCGGCGTCACCCGCCAGACGTTGGGCTCGCCGCCCGACTCCGGGGTGTCCACCTGGGCACCGACCGCGCGCAGCATGTCGACGGTCATGCGGATGTGGGGCATGGAGGGGAGGGAGGAGCCGGTGTGGCGGACCTCGACGCCCATGTTGAAGCGGGGGCCGGAGAGCAGGAGCGCCGACACGAACTGCGACGAGGACGACGCGTCGATCTCCACCGGACCGCCGTCCAGCGCGCCTCCGCCGTGCACGGTCAGGGGCAGCGCGCCCCGGCCGTCGTCGTCGATGCGGGCGCCGAGTACGCGGAGGGCGTCGATGACGCCGTTCAGGGGGCGTTCGTACGACCTCGGGTCGCCGTCGAAGCGGATGGGGCCGTCGGCGAGCGCGGCGACGGGGGGCAGGAAGCGCATCACGGTGCCCGCGTTGCCGACGTCCACCGTGGCCGGGCCGTGCAGGCCCGACGGGATGACCCGCCAGAACTCGCCGGAGCCCTTCTCCGTGCCTACGCCCTCCTCGATGCCGACGCCCATCGCGCGCAGGGCGCCTGCCATCAGGAGGGTGTCGCGGGAGCGGAGGGGGCGGCGGAGCCAGCCCGGTTCGCTGGCGAGGGCGGCGAGGACGAGGGCGCGGTTGGTGACGGACTTGGACCCGGGGACGTGGACCGTCGCGTCGACGGCTCCGCGCGCGTGGGGGGCGGGCCAAAGGGCGGTTTCGTTCGGGGCCATGGGCTCCACTGTATAAGTACGTCGTGTTTCGAGTGCTGCGCCGTTGGGGCTGGTCGGGCAGTTCCCCGCGCCCCTGAGTGACTCGCCCCTTCGGGGCTTGTCACAGCTCCAACAACCACCTGCCGCCGCCTATCAGCGAGCACAGCGACACCAAGTGGAACAGGAAGAGCCACAGACCCGCCGGTACGTGCGTCAGACGCGCCAGCTGGTCGGCGTCGGAGTCCCCGGCCCCGCCCCTCGACCTCTTCGCCTGGAGTTCGAAAGCCGGACGCACCCCACCCAGCAGCAGGAACCACACCACCGCGTACGCGAACGCCGCCTGCACCTGGGGACCCGTAAGCCACGAGACCAGGAGGAAGGCTGCGCCACTCAAGATCACCGTCAAGGCGCCGTAAGCGTTGCGGATCATCACCAGCATGGCTATCAACAGCAGGGTCGACAGCCACAACAAGAGCGTGATGTGGCCGGCGGCCAGGAGGGCGGCCCCGCCCAGGCCGAGGAGTGGGGGAGCGGTGTAGCCGGCGGTCGCCGTGAGGATCATGCCGAGGCCGTGCGGTTTGCCCCGGCTGACTGTGAGGCCGCTGGTGTCGGAGTGGAGGCGGATGCCGGTGAGCTGGCGGCCGGTGAGGAGGGCCACCAGACCGTGGCCGCCCTCGTGGGCGATGGTGATGGCGTTGCGGGAGACGCGCCAGAGTCCGTGCGGGACGACCACCGCGAGTGCGGCGACCAGGGTGGCGATCACCACCCACAGGTCCGGGTCGGGCTGGCTGCCGAAGACCTCGTCCCAGAGGGCGGGTATCGAGGCGATTGCGGTGCTGTCCATTGGCGGCGGAGGCTCCCGTGGGTGTCGATATACAGGGGCTGGCGCGTAGCGCCATCGTTGAGGGGTGGTGGTCGGGTGACGGGCGGGCCTGGCAGTCTGGCACGTATGTGCGGACGGTATGCAGCTAGTCGTGGGCCCGAGGATCTCGCAGGAGTCTTTGAGATCGAGAAGTGGGAGCCCGAGGAGGTTCTGGCTCCCGACTACAACGTGGCCCCGACCAAAGAGGTCTATGCCGTCCTCGACCGTCCACTTAAGGACGCGGACAGCCCGAAGCCGGTTCGCCAGCTGCGCAAGCTGAAGTGGGGGCTGGTGCCGAGCTGGTCGAAGACGCCCGAGGGCGGTGCGCGGATGATCAACGCCCGCGCGGAGACCGTGCACGAGAAGCCGTCGTACCGTCGCGCCTTCGCCGCCCGGCGCTGCATCATCCCCGCCGACGGCTACTACGAGTGGGTCACCGCCAAGGACGAGCGGGAGCTGGAGGTCGAGGGGAAGAAGAAGCGGCAGCGCAAGCAGCCGTACTTCGTGCTGCCCGCCGACGGGTCGGTGTTCGCGATGGCCGGTCTCTACGAGTTCTGGCGGGACCGGACCCTGCCCGACGACCATCCGCTGGCCTGGTGGGTCACCTGCTCGGTGATCACCACCGAGGCCGAGACGACCCCGCTCGCGGTCGCGCCCGCCGACGGGCCGTACGCGCTCGCCGACATCCACCCCCGGATGCCCCTGATGCTCACCCCGGACCGCTGGGACGCCTGGCTCGACCCGGCCCGTACCGACCCCGACGAACTGCGCGAGCTGCTCGCCCCGCCGCCCGCCGGGCTGATGCGCGCCTACCCGGTGTCCACGGCCGTCAGCAACGTCCGCAACAACGGACCGGAGCTGCTGAAGGAGCTGGAGGGGCCCGAGGAGGGCACACTCTTCTAGCGTGACCGAGATCATTGAGACCGACGCGGGTGCGGCCCGCGTCACCTGGCACCCGGCGAAGAAGGCGCGGCTCGTCCTCGCCGTCAGTCATGGCGCGGGCGGTGGCATCGAGGCGCGGGATCTTCAGGCTCTCGCCGCCGCACTTCCCGCGCACGGGGTGACCGTCGCGCTGGTCGAGCAGCCGTGGCGGGTGGCGGGCAAGAAGGTGGCGCCCGCGCCGAAGACGCTGGACGTGGGGTGGCGGGGGATCTGGCCGGCCGTCGCGAAGCCCGGGCTGCCGGTGGTCTCCGGGGGCCGTAGCGCCGGAGCGCGTGTGGCCTGTCGTACGGCGACGGAGCTGGGCGCCGCCGCCGTCCTCGCCCTGAGTTTCCCGCTGCATCCGCCCGGAAAGCCGGAGAAGACGCGGGCCGACGAACTGCTCGGGGCCGGGGTGCCCACACTCGTCGTGCAGGGCGGCAACGACCCCTTCGGGAAGCCGGCGGAATTCCCGCGGGGCGAGTTCGAGCTGGTCGAGGTGCCGTACGGCGATCACGGCTTCGCGGTGCCGAAGCGGGCGGAGATCGGTCAGGAGGAGGCGCTGGAGATCATCACGGGGCGCGTGGTGGAGTGGACTCGAACACTCGGGTGATGGGCGGGAATGCCGGGACCCTTACCACTGTTGTGCCGAGCACAGAGAGTCGTAGAAAGGAAGTCCTCCGCATGGGTTCGACCTTCTGCCCACCCGTCTCCCGCCACCACCCCGTGGACGGGCTTCGCCCGGCAGAGTCAGATGGGGCCCGTAGCAGCCGTTCCGACCTGGACTGGTCTGTGCTGCACGCGACCAAGGCCACCCCTATTGGGGCGGCGGGCGGACCGGATCGTCGTCTATCCTCCGATTCTGGTGGCATCGGCTTCGGTGCTGCCCGGAATCTTGAGGAGGTGGGTCCGGTTCCCGGTACCGACGCAGGGACCGAACACGGCCAGGCGGAGCAGCCCGAGGGCCAGGGCACGAGCACGGAGTCCACGACGGAGCGCAGTGCGCGCTTCGAGCGGGACGCGCTCGAATTCCTCGACCAGATGTACTCGGCCGCGCTGCGTATGACCCGCAATCCGGCCGACGCCGAGGACCTGGTGCAGGAGACGTATGCCAAGGCGTACGCGTCCTTCCACCAGTTCCGGGAGGGCACCAACCTCAAGGCGTGGCTGTACCGGATCCTCACGAACACGTTCATCAACTCGTACCGCAAGAAGCAGCGTGAACCCCAGCGCTCCGCGGCCGAGGAGATCGAGGACTGGCAGCTCGCGCGTGCCGAGTCGCACATGTCGACGGGTCTGCGCTCCGCCGAGTCGCAGGCGCTCGACCATCTGCCCGACTCGGATGTGAAGGAAGCCCTCCAGGCCATCCCGGAGGAATTCCGTATCGCCGTGTATCTCGCGGACGTAGAGGGCTTTGCGTACAAGGAGATCGCGGACATCATGGGGACACCCATCGGTACGGTGATGTCCCGGTTGCACCGGGGCCGCCGTCAACTGCGCGGCATGCTTGAGGACTACGCGCGTGACCGCGGGCTGGTCCCGGCCGGTGCCGGGGAGTCGAACGAAGCGAAAGGCTCGGGCTCATGAGCTGCGGTGACCATCACGAGACGGACTGCAGTGAAGTCCTGGCGCATCTCTACGAGTTCCTGGACCGGGAGATGCCGGACGCGGACTGCACCAAGTTCGAGGTGCACTTCGAGGAGTGCTCGCCGTGCCTGGAGAAGTACGGCCTCGAACAGGCCGTGAAGAAGCTCGTGAAGCGGTGCTGCGGGCAGGACGACGTGCCGTCGGACCTCCGCTCCAAGGTGATGGGACGCCTGGAGATGATCCGGTCGGGGCAGGTCGTGCCCGAGCATGATGTGGCGGCTTCCCCGCAGGAGTCCTGAACGGGCTGTCGTCACTCGAATGTGCTAATCCGCGGGTGATACGCCCGCTCCCTCCCCCTGATCGTCCTAGGCTCCTCGGCCTGGACAGGCATGGTCGGGGGGAAGGGCGTCAGCCATGGAGGCGACACCGGCACGGGCACGTGCGTACGTCCTCTGTGTCGTCGCGGGCGCCCTGTTCTGCCTCCTCCCTCTGCCGGCCGTCCACGCACCCTGGTGGGCGGTCGCGCTGTTGGCGGCCCTCTACGCCGGCTGCGAGCAGATCGCCCGCCGCCGCTTCGCGGGCACCTTCTACCCGGTGCTGCTCGCCGCCGCCTTCCTCCTGCCGCCGCCCGCCGCCGCGCTCGTACCGCTGCCGGGCGCGTTCTTCTCCCACGTCGACGAGGGCTCGCCCTGGCTGCGGCGGAGCTGGCGGGCCGCACAGCTCGCGCTCGCCGTGTGGGCGGCGGGCCGCGTCCACTGGGCGCTGGGCGGCCGGAACGCGGTCGTCGCCTCCGACTTCCCCTACGCCCTGCTGCCCGCCCTCGCCGCCGTCCTCGCCTTCTGCCTGGTCCTGACCGCCCTCGACGGCGGGATTCTCGCCCTTGCCGAACGAGTGCCGCTACGACGGGCCTGGCGCGGCCTGTTCCCACGGTCCCTGGCGCCCATCGGCGTGCACGGCCTCGCCGGGCTGATGATGGCCGTCCTGTGGCGCAGCCCCTACGGCCCGGTCGCCGCGCTGCTCGTGCTGCTGCCGATGGGGGTGTCCTGGTGGGTGTTCGCCCAGTACCACCGGGAGCACGCCGCCCACCAGGCCACCATCCGCGCCCTCGTCCAGGCCGTCGACATCAAGGACGGGTACACCCGCGGGCACAGTGAGCGGGTCGGACAGGCCTCGATGATGATCGCGCGGGAGTTGGGGATGGACGACTCGCGGGTGGAGGTGCTGCGCTTCGCCGGAATCCTGCACGACGTCGGCAAACTCGGCGTGCCCACGCGGTTGCTGCGCAAGGACGGGCCGCTCACCCCCGAGGAGCGGCGGGTGATCGAACTGCATCCCGAGTACGGCCACGAGATCGTGCGGGGCATCGGCTTCCTGGGGGAGGCCCGCGCGGCCGTCCTGCACCATCACGAACGGCTGGACGGCAGCGGGTATCCCTACGGGCTGTTGGGCAGTCAGATCCCCGAGTCCGCACGGGTAGTTGCCGTGGCCGACGCCTTCGACGCGATGACGTCCACGAGGTCCTACCGGAGGGCTCGGCCGGTTCCGGCAGCTCTGGCGGAGCTGGAGCGGTGTGCGGGGGCGCAGTTCGATCCGCGCATGGTGGCCGCGCTGATGCTGGCTCTCGGCAAGTACGGCTGGCGGCCCGCCGTCACCGCGGACGAGCCCGCCGACCTCGTGCCGCCGCCCGCGCCGGTCCCGAGCCGGCCGGGAGTACACCGATGACGCGGCGCCGCAACCTCCTGCCCCTCACCCTCATCCACACCTCCGCCGCCCTCCTCGCCACCACCTCCCTCGCCCTCACTCTCTGGACCGGCCTCGAAGAACGCGGAGTCGCCCTCGCCTTCGGACTCCTCGTCGCCGTAGGGGAGTTGAGCCGCTGGAGCGGCACGACCGGGCTCGGGCTCCGGGAGACCGCCCCGCTCGGCGCCGCCGGTGCCCTCTCCTACGCACTGCTCGGCGCCGACGCCGGACAGCCCACCCACCACGGCGCCTTCCAGGTCGTCACCGTGGTCGTCGCCGCCTCCCTCGTCGGCTGTGTGCCGCACATCGCGCGCGGTCAGAGCCGTGTCCCCGACCATCTGGCGCGCCGCGTACTGACCGTCGGCTTCGCCGCCGTCTGCTTCCAACCCCTTTACAACCAAGGGGTGTTCGGCCACTGGGGCGGCCCCGCCTACGCCCTCCTGCTGCTCGCGCTGCTCTCCCTCACCGTGCTCTGCGACGCCGTGCTCGCCGCCGCGCTCGCCCACTCCCGCACCCGCTGGCCCTTCGGTCCGCTGCTCCGCGACGAGCTGCGGGGCATGCTCGGCATCGGGTCGGCGGTCTGCGCGACCGGCGCGGTGATGGCGCTCGCGGTCGCCGTCGTGGGGCTGTGGGCGCTGCCCGTCTTCTCCGTGCCGCTGCTGCTGACCCAGCTGTCCTTCCGGCGGTACGCGTCCGTACGGGACACGTACCGGCAGACCATCACCTCCCTCGCCCGCTCCACCGAGATCGCCGGATACACGCCGGCCGGGCACGCTCGCCGGGTCGCCGCGCTCTGTCAGGCGGTCGGGCGGGACATGGGACTGTCCGAACCCGACCTCACCGTCCTGGAGTACGCAGCCCTGATGCACGACATCGGCCAGCTCAGCCTCGTCGACCCGGTACCGGCCGGCGCCACCGCCGTACTCCCCGTGGCCGAGCAGCGGCGGATAGCACTGCTCGGCGGGGCCGTCGTACGGCAGACCGGGGTGAGCCCGCAGGTGGCGGCCGTCGTGGAGCGGCAGGCCGACCCGTGCCGGGAACAGCCCGTCTCCGCGCGGATCGTGCGGGCCGTGAACGCGTACGAGGAGAAAACCCGGGCAGGAGGCCCCGGCGGGCCCCTCCAGGCGCTGGAGGAGCTGCGCCTCGGGACCGCCGGGGACTACGCTCCCGAGGTTGTGGAAGCGCTGGCCCGGGTGCTCTCCCGTGGCTGTCTGACCTTGCCCTCGGCTGGGTAACCCATGGGTAATGAGCGCCCTCCCAGCCGTACGTGGTTGGATGCGAAGAAGAGGGTGTCCGGGGGCAGAGCCAGCCCAACGAACGGAACTGGCAGGCGGGAATCGTGAGGATCTTCGGCAAGGGACGGCACCGGCCCTCCGCCTCCTGGCGGCAGGCCACAGACCGCGCGTTCACGCTGATCGGCGACGGTCGCTACGAGGATGCGGGCGCGCTGCTGACACGTGCCGCCGATCTGGAACCCTGGCTGTCCGAGTCCTGGTTCAACCTCGCCCTGCTGCACAAGTTCCGGCACGACTGGGAGCAGGCCCGGGCGGCCGGGCTCCGTGCGGTCGCGCTGCTGGAGCGGGAGGCCGGCGCGCCCGACTGGTGGAACGTGGGCATCGCGGCCACCGCCCTCCAGGACTGGCCGCTGGCCCGGCGGGCCTGGCAGGCGTACGGGCTGCGGGTGCCGGGCGGGGTGACTGCGGCGGGCGAGCCCGCCGGCATGGACCTCGGCAGTGCGGCCGTACGGCTGTCTCCCGAGGGCGAGGCCGAGGTGGTGTGGGGGCGGCGGCTGGATCCGGCGCGGATCGAGGTGCTGTCCATTCCGCTTCCCTCGTCCGGGCGACGCTGGGGTGAGGTCGTGCTGCACGACGGGGTGCCGCACGGTGAGCGGACGACTGCGTCGGGCCATGCGTATCCGGTGTTCGACGAGATCGAGCTGTGGGCGCCGTCGCCTGTGCCTACGTGGGTGGTGCTGCTGGAAGCTGCCGCCGAGGCCGACCGGGACGCGTTGGAGCAGCTGGCTGCTGATGCCGGGTTCGCGGCGGAGGACTGGTCGTCTTCCGTGCGGTTGCTGTGTCGGATGTGTTCGGAGTCGCGGATGCCGTCCGACGAGGGTGACGGGGAGCATCTTGATCCGCACGATCACAGTGAGCCCGGGCATCCTGGGCCGCTGGGGCATCGGACGGATGGGCAACTGTGGGTGCCGGAGCGGGAGTGTGGGTTGGCTGCGCCCGCGTCGCTCGTGAGGGGGCTGTTGGACGGGTGGGTTGCCGACAGCCCTGATTCCCGGGACTGGCGGGATTTGGAAGAGGTCTGCTGAGACCGTTGTCGTCTGCCGCGCCGTCGTGGCTGGTCGCGCAGTTCCCCGCGCCCCTTAAGGGGCGCTCCACGTACCCTGTATCAGCAACTCACCCCCTTGGTTTTCAGGAAGGCGTTCGTCGGCATGGCGCAGCAGGACACCGATCAGCAGCACGTGGGCGTGCTTCCCGTGGACGACGAGGGGTTTGTCGTCGATACCGAGGGGACCGAGGAGCGTGAGGCGGCCTGGCGGGAGCGGGGGACCTCGCGGGCGATCACGGTCGTCGGGAATCCGGTGCTGCACAAGGAGTGCGCGGACGTCACCGAGTTCGGCGCCGAGCTGGAGGCGCTGGTCGCGGACATGTTCGCCTCGCAGCGCACCGCCGAGGGTGTCGGCCTCGCCGCCAACCAGATCGGCGTCGGTCTGAAGGTCTTCGTCTACGACTGCCAGGACGACGAGGGCAAGCGGCACGTCGGTGTCGTCTGCAATCCCAAGCTGGTCGATCTGCCCGCCGACAAGCGGCACTTGGACGAGAGCAACGAAGGCTGTCTGTCGGTGCCCACCGCGTATGCGCCGCTCGCGCGGCCCGACTACGCCGCGGTGACCGGGCAGGACGAGCGCGGCAACCCGATCAGGGTCCGCGGCACCGGCTACTTCGCCCGGTGTCTGCAGCACGAGACCGATCACCTCTACGGCTACCTCTACATCGACCGGCTCTCCAAGCGCGACCGCAAGGACGCGCTGCGGCAGATGGCCGAGAACGAGCCCCGGTACGCCGTGGTCGCCAACGACTGAGTCCAGGAGAGTCCCAGGGACGATCACAACCCCCTTACGTACGGCGTCTGTTCAGGTGCACCTCCCTGACCAGGCGCCGTTCGCATGTCCGTCGTACATTCGATCGTTTCTGCTCTTGTAGTGATCCAGAATCAGTCACACAAGGACGGGTTCTCGGCACTTGGGGGTAGTGAAGGAAGCAAATCCGTTCCCAGAACGGTCAGTTGTGGTGCTGAATGGGAAGTGCGGGGATACGCAACGGCGCACGCCCGGCACGGCGGGAGGGGCGTGTGCAACTGGCTGCTGAGAGGGGTTTGTTCGTGCCTGCTTTCTCGTACAGCACCACAACGGCATCGACGTCGGCAGCGACGGCGATCGCGGTTCCACCATCGCTCTCTCTCCCGGTGATCGAGGCGGCGTTTCCCCGGCGACTGCATCCGTATTGGCCGAGGCTCCAGGAGAAGACACGCGCCTGGCTGCTGGAAAAGCGTCTGATGCCGGCGGACAAGGTACGCGAATATGCCGACGGTCTTTGCTACACGGACTTGATGGCCGGGTACTACTTGGGCGCACCGGACGAGGTGCTCCAGGCGATAGCGGACTACAGCGCGTGGTTCTTCGTCTGGGACGACCGCCATGACCGGGACATCGTGTACGGCCGGCCCGACGCCTGGCGGCGGCTGCGGTTCCGGTTGCACGCGGCGCTGGACTCACCACGCCACCACCTGCTTCACCCGGATCCCCTGGTCGCCGCGTTCGCCGACAGCGTGATGCGGATCTACTCGTTCCTCCCCGCCACCTGGAACGCGCGGTTCGCCCGGCACTTCCACGCCGTGATCGAGGCCTACGACCGGGAATTCCGCAATCGCTCCGAGGGGATCATTCCCACGGTCGAGGAATATCTGGCGCTGCGTCGGCTCACCTTCGCGCACTGGATCTGGACGGATCTGTTGGAGACCAGTGCCGGCTGTGAACTCCCGGACGCGGTGAGGAAACACCCGGGATTTCGGCGGGCGGCACTGCTGAGCCAGGAATTCGCCGCCTGGTACAACGATCTCTGCTCGCTGCCCAAGGAAATCGCGGGCGACGAGGTCCACAATCTCGGAATCAGTCTCATCAAACACGAGGGACTGACTCTTGAGGAATCGGTCGCCGAAGTGAGGCGCCGGGTCGAGGAATGCATTGCCGATTTCCTCGTCGCGGAGCAGGAGACCTTACGATTCGCCGACCGCCTCGACGACGGCACCGTACGGGGAATGGAATTGAGCGCCGCCGTACGGTCCTGTCTCGGCAATATGCGGAACTGGTTCAGTTCCGTCTACTGGTTCCACCACGAGTCCGGCCGTTACATGGTCGACAGCTGGGACGACCGGTCCACACCCCCGTACGTCAACAACGAAGCGGCAGGTGAGAAATGACCGTCGAATCTGTGAAGCCCGCGGCACCAGAGGTGCCGGAACTCCTTGAGCCGCCCGTCGCGGGCGGCGGAGTCCCGCTGCTCGGCCACGGCTGGAAACTGGTCCGCGATCCGCTGGCCTTCATGGCCCAACTCCGTGACCACGGCGAGGTCGTACGCCTTCGCCTCGGTCCCAAGACGGTGTACGCCGTCACCGCGCCGGCCCTCACCGGGGCGGTCGCGCTGAGCCCCGACTACATCATCGCGGGCCCGCTGTGGGAGTCCCTGGAGGGACTGCTCGGCAAGGAGGGGGTGGCCACCGCCAACGGGCCCACCCACCGGCGCCAACGGCGCATCATCCAGCCCGCGTTCCGGCTCGACGCGATACCCGGCTACGGGCCGATCATCGAGGAGGAGGTGCACGCCCTCACCGAGCGCTGGCGGCACGGCGGGACGATCGACTGCACCTCCGAGGCCTTCCGGGTCGCTGTGCGGATCGCGGCCCGCTGTCTGCTGCGCGGCGACTTCATGGACGAGCGCGCCGAGCGGCTGTGCGTCGCCCTCGCCACCGTCTTCCGGGGCATGTACCGGCGGATGGTCGTCCCGGCCGGACCGCTCTACCGGCTGCCCCTTCCGGCCAACCGCGAATTCGACCGGGCGCTGGCCGATTTGCATCTCCTCGTCGACGAGATCGTCGCCGAACGCCGGGCATCTGGTCAAAAGCCGGACGATTTGCTGACAGCGCTGCTGGAGGCGACGGACGAGAATGGCGAGCCGATCGGGGAACAGGAGATCCACGACCAGGTCGTCGCGATCCTCACCCCCGGAAGTGAAACCGTGGCGTCCACGATCATGTCGCTGCTTCAGGTCCTCACCGAACACCCGGAACACACCGACAAGGTATGTGCAGAAGTTGAATCCGTGACGGGCGGACGCCCGGTGGCATTCGACGACGTCCGCGCGCTCACCCACACCAACAATGTCCTCGTCGAGACCTTGCGCCTGTGGCCCGCCGTATGGATATTGACGCGGCGGGCGGTCACCGACACCGAACTGGGCGGCTATCGGATTCCGGCCGGGGCCGACATCATCTACAGCCCCTACGCGATCCAGCGCGACCCGCGATCGTATGCGCGCAACCTGGAGTTCGACCCCGACCGCTGGCTTCCGGAACGGTCCAAGGACGTACCGAAGTTCGCCATGAGCCCGTTCAGCGTGGGCAACCGGAAGTGTCCCAGCGACCACTTCTCGATGGCCCTGCTGAGCCTGTTCACGGCGGCGGTGGCGGCGAAGTACCGCTTCGAGCTGGTGTCCGGCTCCTACGACACCACTCGCGTCGGCATCACCCTCCACCCGCACCGGCTGATGCTCAGGCCGATCCCCAGGTGAGACGAGAGGCGTGCGTTCAGGCGGCTTCCGGGCCCCTGAACGTGCGCCGGTAGGCGTTCGGGGTGGTGCCCAGGGCGCGGACGAACTGATGGCGCAGCGCGGGCGCGGTGCCGAAGCCGGTACGCCAGGCGATCTCGTCCATCGTCTCGTCCGTCCCCTCCAGCAACTGCTGTGCCAGCAGCACCCGTTGACGCAGGATCCAGCGGTACGGCGTGGTCCCGGTCTCCTGCTGGAAACGGCGGGCGAAGGTCCGCGGCGACATATGGGCGCGGGCGGCGAGCTGTTCGACGGTGACCTCCTGGTCGAGGTGCTCCGCCATCCACACCAGCACCTCGCCCACGGTGTCGCACTGCGAGCGCGGCAACGGCCGCTCGATGTACTGGGCCTGCCCGCCGTCGCGGTGCGGCGGTACGACCATTCGCCGGGCGATGGCGTTGGCGACCTCGGGCCCCTGCTCCTTGCGCACGATGTGCAGACAGGCGTCGATACCGGCGGCCGTACCGGCGGAGGTGATCACCGGGCCCGCGTCGACGTACAGCACGTCCGGCTCCACGACGATCTTCGGATACCGCCGGGCCAGCAGCTCGGCGTGATGCCAGTGCACCGCGCACCGCCGCCCGTCCAGCAGCCCGGCGGCGGCCAGCACGAACACCCCCGAGCAGACGCTGAGCACCCGGGCACCCCGGTCCACGGCCCGTCGCAGCGCGTCGAGCAGTTCCTCCGGGTACTCCCGCGCCGCGTAGGTCGCACCCGCCGGTACGGCGATGAGATCCGCGCTCTCCAGCCGATCGAGCCCGTGCCGGACCGCCAGCGAGAAGCCCGCGTGGGTGGCGAGCGTCGGCCCCTCGGCCGAGGCGACCGCGAAGTCGTAGACCGGCAGGCCCTCGTCGCTGCGGTCGAGGCCGAACACCTCGCAGACGACGCCGAGTTCGAAGGGATGGACTCCGTCGAGCAGGACCACGGCCACGTTCTTCAGCATGCTGCCAGTGTGCGCCAGGACTGGCAGTAAATCGAGGGTGTACGGCAGTTCTGCCACTCACGGTAAGGAGTGTAAGTCGCGACACTGGTGTCTATGAACGCAGCCATGGACAACCTCATCGCCCTACTGACCGTCCTCGGCGTCATCGCGGCCGTGGCCTTCCCGTCGCTGCTCGGCATCGCGCACGACCGACGCATCGACCGTCAGATCCGGACCGCTCACCGGATCATGACTTCGTCACCACGACGGTGACCGACCACTCCTGAATGCCCTTGCAGGAGATCTTGTGCGGGGCGGTCGCACACAGCGGCCGGGACGACGTGAGCTTCACGGTCCCGGCCGAGACCGCCTTGAACGCGTTGCTCGCGTCGCCGGGCCGGATCAGGATCCCGCTGTTGGTGGCCTCCAGGCCGCTGCCCGCGGTCTTGACCTGCGCCCACGGCCGGGACGCCGTCCCGTCCAGCAGGATCCGGACCGTACTGCCGGTGGCCAGACAGAACGTGTCGTTGCTGTCGGTGGCGGTGAGGGTCTCCTTCGCCGCGCAGGCCGACTCGGTCTTGCTCGGTGTGGGGGACGAGGACGGCGACACGCTGCTGCTGCCGCTGTCGGAATTCGTGCCGCCGCAGCCCGTGAGGGCGAGTGCCAGGGCGGCGACGGCGAGGGACGGAGCGAGGATGGATCGGCGCATGGGGGGCCTCCTTGCCCCTTTGACGTGTCACGGACGCATCCGGATCCGCCGTGAGAAGTGAAGTATTCGTGGACATGACACTCGTGTACGTGACAGAGCCCCGGCCGCTGCGAGACGGCCGGGGCTCAGCTCATGAGGAGGTCAGCCGGTCGTGACGGCGGTGTCGTCGACGACGAAGCTGGTCTGGAGCGAGGAGTCCTCGACTCCGCTGAACTTCAGGGTGACGGTGGTACCGGCGAAGGCCGACAGGCTGAAGGACTTCGCGACGTATCCGGTGGCCGCGTTGAGGTTGGAGTAGGTGGCCAGGGTGGTCGATCCGGCGGTGACCGTCAGCTTGTCGTACGCGGTGCTGGTGCTGGTCTCGGCCGTGTCGACGTGCAGGTAGAAGGTGAAGGTCGTGCCCGTGCAGCCGCTCGGGACCGTCACCGACTGGGACAGGGTGTCGGTGTGGGTCGAGCCGTAGCCGTCGAGCCAGGCCTTGTACGAACCGGTGCGGGCCGCCTCACCGGTGTCACTGGTGATGACACCGCTGCTCGCGGTCCAGGTGGTGTTGCCCGACTCGAAGCCCGGGTTGCCGAGCAGCTGGGTCGAGGTGCAGGAGCCGCCGCCGGAGGTGCTGACCGTCCAGGTGAAGGAGGCCGAGCCGGAGGCGCCGGTGGAGTCGGTCGCGGTCACCGTCACGGCGTAGGTGCCGGCGGTGGACGCGGTGCCGGAGATCAGCCCGGTCGAGCTGCTGATCGACAGGCCGGTCGGCAGCCCGCTCGCGCTGTAGGTGAGGGTCGCGCCCGCGCTGTCCGAGGCCGAGATCTGCAGACTGGCCGTGGAACCGGTCGCCGTGGACTGGCTGCCCGGGTTGGTGACGGTCACCGTGTTGCCGGTCGTGGTGCCGGCGGTGAAGGCGGCGGTGCCGTCCGGGGTGCCCCAGCCGGTCGGGCCGTCGTAGCCGGTGCCCGCGGTGCAGAAGTACGAGGTCGAGCAGGTGCCGTTGTTGCCGCTGGTGACGTCGTACAGGTTGCTGGTGTGGGAGTAGGGGTACTTCGCCGGG
This sequence comes from Streptomyces sp. NPDC050548, assembly GCF_044457385.1. Taxonomy (NCBI): domain Bacteria; kingdom Bacillati; phylum Actinomycetota; class Actinomycetes; order Kitasatosporales; family Streptomycetaceae; genus Streptomyces; species Streptomyces sp. NPDC050548. The sequence continues at coordinate 139,259 of NZ_JBITGV010000001.1, read as the reverse complement.
TAGTCGCTGGAACCCGGGGTGCCGGCCAGCGCGTAGACGCCCGCGATGATCGGGGACGAGGCGCTGGTGCCGCCGTAGACCGCCCAGCCGGAGCCGCCGTAGGTGTCGTAGACGGCCACGCCGGTGGCGGGGTCGGCGACGGCGGAGACGTCGGCCTCCATGCGCTTGGTGCAGCCCGTGTCGGTCTGCCAGCTCGGCTTCGCGTCGTAGGCCGAGCAGCCGGAGCCGGTGCCCTCGGTGCTGCTGGTCTTCCACACGGACTCGGTCCAGCCGCGGGAGTTGGAGGAGGTGGACAGCGCGGTGCCGCCAACTGCCGTCACGTACTGGGACGTTGCGGGGTACTCGGCGCCGTAGGCCTCGTCACCGGAGGAGACGGTGATCGCGACACCCGGGTGCTTGAAGTACGAGGTGTCCTCGCTGGTCTGCGAGGAGGACTCGGAGCCGCCCCAGCTGTTGGAGACGAACTTCGCGCCCAGGGCGACGGCCTCGTTCTCGGCGGTGCCGAGGTCCGAGTCGGTCGCGGAGTTGGCCTCGACCAGGATGATGTTGCAGTTCGGGCAGACCGCGCTGACCATGTCGATGTCGAGCGCTTCCTCGCCCGCCCAGCCGGTGTCGTTGCTCGGCAGGGACGTGGTCGAGCCGGTCTGGCTGACCTGCTTGAAGCAGCCGCTCGCCACGGTGCAGGCCGACAGGCCGAAGTTCGAGCGGTAAGTGGCCAGGTCCGAGGCCGCGTTGGGGTCGTTGTACGCGTCGACCACGGCGACCGTCATGCCGGAACCGCCGGTCGAGGGCAGCGCGTACGCGCTGTGCAGGTTGGCCGGGCTGAGCCCGGAGACCGCGGCGGCGGCGTCCGCGTGCACGGCGGAGGCCAGCTGCTGCTTGATGTCGGTGCGCCGCTGCGCGAAGCAGGCCGCCGAACCGGGGGCCGCGGTCGCGCACAGGTGCTCGGTCGGCACCTTCTGCCCGGCCTTGCCGGTGGAGTGGACGGCCTGGGCCGCGGGGGCGGTCAGGGCCTTGGCGTTCTGGGTGACCTTGGAGACCTGGGTGGTGGCGTGGGGGACGGGCTGCGCGTCGGCGGGGGAGGCCGCCGCGAGCCCGAAGACGCTGAGGGTGAGGGCGGGTATGGCGGCGGTCAGCAGTCTTCGCAGACTCCGTCGGGGCTTTTCACGCATGGGGTACTGCCTCCATCGTGGGAGTGGGGTTCCTCGGCGTGGTGGCAGGCCTGTGACGCGCGTAGCGGCGGCAGATGACGTCGTCATGGGCATGACACTTTGAGCGTCCTGTGGGGCACTGGTGAATGACATGAACAGGACGGGCAGAACGTAGCCGGGCCGACGAGACCGCGAACAGACGCACCCCATGAACTTTGCCGCTCCATAGAAACTCCATGGACGGCCCATGGAAGCTCCATGGGCCGTCCGCGAAGTAAGCGATACATAAAGGGGGTCGGAGGCGGGGCTAGAAGTCCTCGTCGAGGTCGACCGTGCCCTCCACCGCCACCTGGTACGCCGACGGGCGGCGCTCGAAGAAGTTGGTCAGCTCCTGCACGCCCTGCAACTCCATGAAGGAGAAGGGGTTCTCGGAGCCGTAGACCGGGGCGAAGCCCAGCCGCTGGAGGCGCTGGTCGGCGACGCACTCCAGGTACTGGCGCATCGAGTCGGTGTTCATACCCGGCAGGCCGTCACCGCACAGATCGCGCCCGAACTGCAGCTCCGCCTCGACGGCCTCCTTCAGCATGTCCGTGACCTGCTGCTGGAGTTGGTCGTCGAACAGCTCCGGCTCCTCCTTGCGCACGGTGTCGACCACCTCGAACGCGAAGGACATGTGCATGGTCTCGTCGCGGAACACCCAGTTGGTGCCGGTGGCCAGACCGTGCAGGAGACCCCGGCTGCGGAACCAGTAGACGTACGCGAACGCGCCGTAGAAGAACAGCCCCTCGATGCACGCGGCGAAGCAGATGAGATTGAGGAGGAAACGGCGGCGGTCGGCCTGGGTCCGGAGGCTCTCCAGCTTCTCGACCTCGTTGATCCACTTGAAGCAGAACTCGGCCTTCTCGCGGATGGAAGGGATGTTCTCCACCGCGTCGAAGGCGGCGGCCCGGTCCTCCGGGTCGGGGAGGTAGGTGTCGAGGAGCGTCAGGTAGAACTGGACGTGGACGGCCTCCTCGAAGAGCTGACGGCTCAAGTAGAGCCGCGCCTCGGGGGAGTTGATGTGCTTGTACAGCGTCAGCACGAGGTTGTTCGCCACGATCGAGTCGCCCGTCGCGAAGAACGCGACCAGCCGGCCGATCATGTGCTGCTCACCCGGCGTCAGCTTCGCGAGGTCGGCGACGTCAGAGTGGAGGTCGACCTCCTCGACGGTCCAGGTGTTCTTGATCGCGTCCCGGTAGCGCTCGTAGAAGTCCGGGTAACGCATGGGGCGGAGGGTCAGCTCGAAGCCCGGGTCGAGAAGGTTCTTGGCTTCGGTCGTCATTACTGGCAGGCCTCGCAGGACTCGGGGTTTTCCAGGGAGCAGGCGACCGCGTCTTCGTCGGGCGTCAACTGCTGTACGGGGACGGTGGGTTGGGCCTGGGCCGCGCGGGCGATTCGCGTCGCCGGGCGGGAGCGCAGGTAGTACGTCGTCTTCAGGCCCTGCTTCCAGGCGTACGCGTACATCGAGGAGAGCTTGCCGATCGTCGGCGTCTCCAGGAAAAGGTTCAGGGACTGGGACTGGTCCAGGAACGGGGTGCGGGCCGCGGCCATGTCGATCAGGCCGCGCTGCGGGATCTCCCACGCGGTGCGGTACAGGGCGCGGACGTCCGCCGGGATCCAACTGAACGCCTGCACCGAGCCGTTGGCGTCACGCAGCGCCTCCCGGGTGCGGGCGTCCCACACGCCGAGCTGCTTCAGCTCGTTCACCAGGTACGAGTTGACCTGGAGGAACTCACCGGACAGCGTCTCGCGCTTGAAGAGGTTGGAGACCTGCGGCTCGATGCACTCGTAGACGCCCGCGATGGACGCGATGGTGGCGGTGGGCGCAATCGCCAGCAACAGGCTGTTGCGCATGCCGACTTGGGCGATACGTTCCCGCAGCGCGGCCCAGCGCTCCGGCCAGGTCAGCTCCACGCCGTAGTGGTCGGGGTGCAGGACACCCCGGGCGGTACGGGTCTTCTCCCAGGCCGGCAGCGGGCCGTTGCGCTCGGCGAGGTCGGCGGAGGCCTCGTACGCGGCGAGCATGATGCGTTCCGCGATACGGGTCGAAAGCGCCTGCGCCTGGGGGGAGTCGAAGGGGACGCGGAGTTTGAAGAAGACGTCCTGGAGGCCCATCGCGCCCAGACCGACCGGGCGCCAGCGGGCGTTGGAACGGCCCGCCTGCTCGGTCGGGTAGAAGTTGATGTCCACGACCCGGTCGAGGAAGGTGACGGCGGTGCGGACGGTCTCGTCCAGCCGCTCCCAGTCCAGCTCACCATTGGTGACGAACGCGCCCAGGTTCACCGAACCGAGGTTGCAGACCGCCGTCTCGCCGTCGTCCGTGACCTCCAGGATCTCCGTGCAGAGGTTCGAGGAGTGGACGGTGTGGCCCGGCTCGGCCGTCTGGTTGGCGGTGCGGTTGGCCGCGTCCTTGAAGGTCATCCAGCCGTTGCCGGTCTGCGCGAGGGTGCGCATCATGCGGCCGTAGAGGTCGCGGGCCGGGATGGTCTTCTTGGCCAGACCCTGTGCCTCGGCCTTGCGGTAGGCCGCGTCGAACTCGTCGCCCCACAGGTCGACCAGCTCGGGCACGTCGGCGGGGGAGAACAGCGACCAGACGCCGTCCTCGTTCACCCGGCGCATGAACTCGTCCGGGATCCAGTGCGCCAGGTTCAGGTTGTGCGTACGGCGGGCGTCCTCACCGGTGTTGTCCCGCAGCTCCAGGAACTCCTCGATGTCGGAGTGCCAGGTCTCCAGGTAGACCGCGGCGGCACCCTTGCGTCGGCCGCCCTGGTTCACGGCCGCGACCGAGGCGTCCAGCGTCTTCAGGAACGGGACGATGCCGTTGGAGTGCCCGTTCGTGCCCCGGATCAGCGAACCGCGGCTGCGGATACGGGAGTACGACAGTCCGATGCCGCCGGCGTGCTTGGAGAGGCGGGCGACCTGGTGGTAGCGGTCGTAGATGGAGTCCAGCTCGTCCAGCGGGGAGTCGAGGAGGTAGCAGGACGACATCTGGGGGTGCCGGGTGCCGGAGTTGAAGAGGGTGGGGGAGGAGGGGAGGTAGTCGAGGCGGCTCATCAGGCGGTAGAGCGCGGCGACTTCGTCCAGGGCGCGGGTCGAGTCGTCCTCGGCCAGACCGCTCGCCACGCGCAGCATGAAGTGCTGGGGCGTCTCGATGACCTTGCGGGTGATCGGGTGCCGGAGGAGGTAACGGCTGTGCAGGGTACGGAGCCCGAAGTAGCCGAAGCGGTCGTCGGCACCCTCATCGAAGGAGGCGGCGATCAGCGCGTCGAGACGGGCCGCGTGCAGCGTCACGAACTCGGCGGTGCGGTCCGCGATCAGGCCCTCGCGGTGGCCCACGGCGACGGACTCGGTGAACGTCGTCACGCCCTGGGAGGCGGCCTCGGCGGCGATGCTGACCGTCAGGAGGCGGGCGGCGAGCCGGGAGTAGACGGGGTCCTCGGAGATGAGGCCGGCGGCGGCCTCCGTGGCCAGTTCGCGCAGTTCCGTCTCGTCCGCGTGCGCGGACCGGCCGCGCAGCGTGGCGGCGGCGACCCGGCCGGGGTCGGCGTCGGGAAGGTCGGCGGTCAGCTCGGTCAGGGTCCGCAGGATCGCGGCACCGGGACCGTCGGCACCGGGAACTGCCGTTCCGGGCACGTCGGTTCCGGACGCTGCGTTCGCCTCGATCGCTGATGCCGGCTCTGCTGGCGCGATGGTCACGGTGGGGCTCTCCCTCGCTCGGCACGGGGCCTTGCGGAGGGCAGGCGGCAGCTCACGAGCGCACGGGGCGTCGCGTCCACCGGCCCACTCCACGAGACCCGGACGTCATGCGCCCTGACCGGGTGGCCGGGCGCGCCGTCGGCAGGTCCTCGGACTGACCAGGCGTGCGTATGCACGCAAGTACACCGTTGCGGGACAGTTCCGGATTCGCACCGGATTCCCCTGCGGCGACAGCGAGCATGAGCATACATCTTGTGCCGGGCTGTCGTGGTACCCCCAGATGTTGTGTCGCGGCTGTTTCAGAGCGTCAACTTGTAAGTGAGGAGAGTGATCTCGTCCAGCTCCGGCAGGGGGTTCCAGTCGCGCTCCGGAGTGCGGGTGAAACCGAGGCGTTCGTAGATGCGGTGGGCGGCACGCATGGTGCGCTGGGTCGACAGGACGACGGCTGTGCAGCCCGCGGTGGCTCGTGCGCGGTCGACGCAGGCGCGGACGAGGGCCTCGCCGGCGCCCTTGCCGCGGGCCTCGCGGGCGATCGCGAGCATCCGGATCTCGGCCTCGCGCGCCGTCGCGAGATCGGCCATCGGTCCCCCGGACGGGACGAAGGTCACGCCACCGAGGACCTGGTCGCCGTCCAGGGCGACCAGGACCTCCGCCGCGGCGGCGCGCTTGGCCACGTCCCTCAACTCGCCGAGGTACCAGTCGCTCTCGCCGAAGTCGAGGAGGCCGTCCTGTAGGTAGGCCTGCGCTGTGATCTCGCCGAGAGTTTCGTATTCGGTGGGGTCTGCTGGGCGGATGAGGATGTCCATGTACGTGAGTGTGTACGAAAGAGCGGGCCGCCGAGGGTGGTGCTCTCGGTGGCCCGCTGCGGGTCGTGTGTGGCTGGGCGCGCCCACGCGGCGGAGCCGCAAATTGATACAGCCCCGCGCCCCTGGGGTGGGATCAGTGGCCGGCGATTACCGGTAGCTCTTCCTTTACTCCCGGGTCGCCCGCGTCCGCCGTGTAGTCCGCCGGGCTTGTCTCGTCCACGCCCTCCGGGGCCTTCGCCGCCTTCAGGATGAACGTCAGGACCACCGTCACCGCCACGTTCAGCACGAACGCCGTCAGGCCGATGTAGCCGATCTCGCCGATGCCGGGGATCTTCTTGGACGAGCCGCCGAAGTGGTTCTGGGTCGGGGAGGCGACGCCGTAGGCCGCCAGCGTGCCGTAGAGCATGCCCACCGCCCAGCCCGCCAGGAGGGCCCAGCGGTGGAACCAGCGGGTGAAGAGGCCGCCCACCAGGGACGGGAAGGTCTGGAGGATCCAGATGCCGCCCAGGAGCTGGAAGTTGATGGCCACTGTTTTGTCCATCGTCAGGACGAAGGCCAGGGCGCCGACCTTCACCAGGAGGGAGACCAGCTTGGAGACCTTGGTCTCCTGGGCCGGGGTCGCGTCCGGGTTGATGAAGTCCTTGTAGATGTTGCGGGTGAAGAGGTTCGCCGCCGCGATGGACATGATGGCGGCGGGGACCAGGGCCCCGATGCCGATCGCCGCGAAGGCCACGCCCGCGAACCAGTCCGGGAACATGTTCTCGAAGAGCTGCGGGATGGCCAGTTGGCCGTTGGTGACCTTGACGCCCGCCGCGATCGCCATGAAGCCGAGCAGCGCGAGCAGGCCCAGCATCAGTGAATACAGCGGCAGGATCGTGGTGTTGCGGCGGATCACGTTGCGGCTCTTGGAGGAGAGGGTCGCCGTGATCGAGTGGGGGTACATGAAGAGCGCGAGTGCCGAGCCCAACGCCAGGGTGGCGTACGTCCATTGGCCTGCCGGGGCCGGTACGAGTCCGCCCGCCCCGGCCGCCTTGAACTTGGCGCCCGCCGCGCTGAAGATGTCGTCGAAGCCGCCGAGCTTGATCGGGATGTAGATGATCGCCACCGTGATGACGAGGTAGATCAGGCCGTCCTTCACGAACGCGATCAGCGCGGGGGCGCGCAGGCCTGACGAGTAGGTGTACGCGGCCAGTACCGCGAACGCGATCAGCAGCGGCAGGTCCTTCACGAACCAGTTGGAGTTGGCGCTGCCACCTACGCCCATGACGTCCAACACGGCCTGGATGCCGACCAGTTGGAGCGCGATGTACGGCATGGTCGCGAGGATGCCGGTGACCGCCACCGCCAGCGAGAGGCTCTTGGAGCCGAAGCGTCCGCGCACGAAGTCGGACGTCGTCACGTATCCGTGCTTGTGCGACACCGACCAGAGGCGGGGCAGGAACGTGAAGATCAGGGGGTACACGAGAATCGTGTACGGCACCGCGAAGAAGCCGGCCGCGCCCGCCGCGTAGACCGCCGCGGGGACGGCGACGAACGTGTACGCGGTGTAGAGGTCGCCGCCGAGCAGGAACCAGGTGACCCAGGTGCCGAACGACCGTCCGCCCAGGCCCCATTCGTCGAGGCTGTGCTCGTTGGCGGCCCGGCGCCAGCGTGCGGCCAGGAAGCCCAGGACCGTGACGGCCAGGAAGAAGAAGATGAAGACGCCGAGAGCGACGCCGTTCACGCCGTCGTTCACCGGTTACCTCCGTGGCGGGCCCGCTGGTCGCGCTGCCAGAGCTTGTAGGCGGTCATGGTCAACGCCGTCGAGATCAGCACCCAGAGCATCTGGTACCAGTAGAAGAACGGGATGCCGATGAACACGGGATCCGTCTTGGTGTAGGAGCCGACCCAGAGCAGCGCCACGAAGGGTGCGAACAGGCACACCGCGATGGCGACGCGGACCGGGGTCACCACCGGTGCGGCCACTTCGGGCGGAACTTCAGGCACATCTGACATTTCGCGGCTCCCGTCCCCTCACTGATCACCTGTGTAACGCGCAGGCAATGTAGGTCACGGGGTCACCGCAGCGAAAGACCCCGTCCGCATATCGGCATGTCGATTTAGTGAAAGCCCGACATCGGTGTCAACAGCAGCGGAAACCCTGGCGTGGATCGGCCTCCTGGCGGTCCGTCCGCATGCGTTCGAAGTCGCGTCGGCTCGGGACCTCCGCGTCCGGGTGGTCCCGGCGTGCATGCGCGACATACCGCTCGTACGCCGACTCGTCCGTCAACTCCCGCACGTACCAGCGCACTCCGCTAGTCGCCCGCCTGAGCACCGACCACATCGCGTGCCCTCGCCTCCTCTTCCTTCTCCTCCCGGGTCGGGATCAGCCCCGCCGGTGCCACGATCTTCGACTCGACGTACGGCGTCTCGCTCAGCGTGGAGAGTGCCGGGCGGCGGACGTGTCGAACGCAGACGCGAAGGGCGTCCGCGATCACGACCACGACCAGCACCGCGAGAATGGCCGAAAGCACTCCGTCCACCGTGGAGTTGGTGACGACGGTGTGCATGTCGTCCATCGACTTGGCGGGCGGCAGTACCTTGCCCGCGTCGATCGCGTCCTGGAACACGGACCGTTGCTTGAAGAAGCCGACCTTGGGGTCGCTGGAGAACACCTTCTGCCAGCTCGCGGTCAGCGTGACCGTCGCGTCCCAGGCCAGCGGAATCCCGGTGATCCAGGCCCACTTCAGGCGGCCGGACTTCACCAGGAGGGTGGTGCAGACGGCCAGGGCGACGGCGGCGAGCAGCTGGTTGGAGATGCCGAAGATCGGGAAGAGCTGGTTGATCCCGCCGAGGGGTTCGTGGACGCCGACCCAGAGGAAGTAGCCCCACAGTGCGCACACGATCGCGCTGGTCACCGCCAGGCCGGGCTTCCAACTCACGTTCTTGAACGGGCGGTAGAGGTTCCCCAGCATGTCCTGGAGCATGAACCGGCCCACCCGCGTGCCCGCGTCCAGCGCGGTCAGGATGAACAGCGCCTCGAACATGATCGCGAAGTGGTACCAGAAGGCGCGCAGACTCCCGCCGGTGACCTTGGCGAAGATCTCCGAGACACCGACCGCGAGGGTGGGCGCACCGCCGGTGCGGGAGAGCAGGCTGGCCTCGTCGACGTTCTTCGCGGCCTGCGCGAGGTCGGCGGGGGAGATGTGATAGCCCCAACCGGTCACCACCTGCGAGGCGTTCTGCACCGTCGTGCCGATCGCGCCCGCCGGTGCGTTCATCGCGAAGTACAGGCCGGGGTCGATGATGCTCGCGGCGACCAGCGCCATGATCGCGACCGACGACTCCATCAGCATGGAGCCGTAGCCGATCATCCGGATCTGCGTCTCCTTCTGGATCATCTTCGGCGTCGTACCGCTCGATATCAGCGAGTGGAAGCCGGACAGCGCCCCGCAGGCGATCGTGATGAAGACGAAGGGGAAGAGGGAACCGGCGAAGACCGGGCCGTTGCCGTGCTTCGCGAAGTCGGTGACGGCGGGCATCTTCAGGTCGGGCAGGGCGACCACGACCCCGATCGCGAGCAGGGCGATGGTGCCGATCTTCATGAAGGTGGAGAGGTAGTCGCGTGGGGCGAGCAGGGTCCAGACGGGGAGGATCGAGGCGATGAAGCCGTACGCCACCAGCCAGATCACCAGCGTCGAGGGCGCGAGGGTGAAGGTGTCGGCCCAGGACGACTCGGCGACCCAGCGGCCCGCGACCAGCGCGAGCAGCAGCAGGGCCACGCCGATCAGCGACACCTCGGAGACGCGGCCGGGGCGGAGTACCCGTAGATAGAAGCCCATCAGCAGGGCGATCGGGATGGTCATGCCGATGGAGAAGGTGCCCCAGGGGGAGGAGGCCAGCGCGTTCACGACGACCAGGGCCAGCACCCCGAGCAGGATGATCATGATGGCGAAGGTGGCGAGGAGCGCGGCGGCTCCGCCGAAGGGGCCGATCTCCTCGCGGGCCATCTGGCCAAGTGACCTGCCGTCGCGGCGAGTCGAGAAGAACAGCACCACCATGTCCTGGACCGCGCCCGCGAAGATGACGCCGACGATGATCCAGATCGTGCCGGGCAGATACCCCATCTGCGCGGCCAGTACGGGTCCGACGAGCGGGCCGGCGCCGGCGATCGCGGCGAAGTGGTGGCCCAGCAGGACGCGGCGGTCGGTGGGGTGGTAGTCGATGCCGTTGTTCAGGCGTTCGGCCGGGGTGGCCCGGGTCGCGTCGACCTTCAGGACCTTGTACGCGATGAACTTGGCGTAGAAGCGGTAGGCGATGGCGTACGAGCCGAGAGCGGCGGCCACCATCCAGGCGGCCGACACGTTCTCGCCCCGCGCCAGCGCGAGGACGGACCAGCCGGCCGCGGCGACGAGCGCGACAAGGGTCCAGACGACGATGGTTCGGACGTTCGCGGTACGCACCGGGTTGTCCTCCCGTCCATGCGGCGACGGGAGGAACGTAGAGCAACCGGCGTAACTCCGTAAGTCCCCTAGTCCTGTGGGCGCTTGAGTCGCGCCACGAACTTGTACCGGTCGCCCCGGTACACCGACCGCACCCACTCCACCGGCTTGCCCTCCTTGTCGAGGGAGTGGCGGGAGAGCATCAGCATCGGGAGGCCGACGTCGGTGCTGAGGAGGCCGGCCTCGCGCGGGGTGGCCAGGGAGGTCTCGATGGTCTCCTCGGCCTCGGCGAGATGGACGTCGTAGACCTCGGCGAGCGCGGTGTAGAGGGACGTGTACTTGACGAGGGACCTGCGCAGCGCGGGGAAGCGCTTCGCGCTGAGGTGGGTGGTCTCGATGGCCATCGGCTCGGCGTTGGCCATGCGGAGGCGCTCGATGCGCAGGACCCGGCCGCCGGTGGTGATGTCGAGCAGGTCGGCGAGGGTGTCGTCGGCCGTGATGTAGCCGATGTCCAGGAGCTGCGAGGTGGGTTCGAGGCCCTGGGCGCGCATGTCCTCGGTGTACGAGGTGAGTTGGAGCGCCTGCGAGACCTTGGGCTTGGCGACGAACGTGCCCTTGCCCTGGATGCGTTCGAGGCGGCCCTCGACGACCAGTTCCTGCAAGGCCTGGCGGACCGTCGTGCGCGAGGTGTCGAACTCGGCGGCCAGGGTGCGTTCGGGCGGGACCGGAGTGCCGGGCGGCAAGGTCTCCGTCATGTCCAGCAGGTGTTTCTTCAGGCGGTAGTACTTGGGCACACGCGCGGTGCGGACGGTAGCCCCACCCTCGTTCTCCGCACTGCTGACGTCGGTGCTCATGCTCCGCCTTTCCGGCTCCGGACAAGGGTCACTTCGTGATCCCTTCTGTATACCGTCGCGGTCGCTTTTGGTCTAGTCCACAAGGCCAAGTGGTCTAGCGGAAGAGAGTACTCCGGCACGGTTGTTTTCGCTGCCTTCTTACTTAAAGGTTCCTGCATATGTAGGTCCCATAACGGCTGGTCAGGGCGGTTTCGGGAACCCTTGACAGGCCCTGTGGTCTGGTCCAAGCTCCCGGTACTGGTCTACACCATTGGTTCAGGTCCCGGCCCATGGGCGGGAGGTGTGGCAGGCATCCCTGAGGAGGGTGGCGTGAAGCGCAAGCTGATAGCCGCGATCGGTATCGCGGGCATGATGGTCTCCATCGCGGCGTGCGGGGGCAACGACGACAAGAGCTCTTCGAACAGCGGCGCCGACGCCAAGGAGCTGACCGTCTGGCTCACCGTCGACGCGCAGAACAACTGGCCCCAGCTGGTGGCCGCAGCGGACGCGGCCGTGAAGAAGGCGCACCCGGGCGTCACGATCAAGCACGAGTACTACGGCTGGCCGGACAAGAACACCAAGCTCGACGCGGTCCTCGCCACCGACAAAGCCCCCGACGTGGTCGAGATGGGCAACACCGAGATGCTGAGCTACATGGTCAAGGGCGCCTTCGCGCCGGTCGACCCTTCCAAGTTCACCAACTCCTCCGCCTGGCTCGACGGCCTCAAGGCCTCGGTCACCTACTCCGGCAAGACCTACGGCGTCCCCTACTACGCCGGTGGCCGCGTCGCCAACTGGCGCAAGGACATCGCCGCTTCGGTCGGCATCAAGTCCACCCCCACGACGTACGCCGAGCTGACCGCCGACCTGGACAAGATCCAGAAGAAGGAGGGCGACAAGTTCAGCGCCTGGTACCAGCCCACCCGTGACTGGTACGCGGCCATGTCCTTCGTCTACGACGCCGGCGGCGCCATCGCCACCCAGTCCGGGGACCAGTGGAAGGCCAGCCTCTCCTCGCCCGAGTCCATCAAGGGACTCAACGAGTGGAAGTCGGTCATCGACAAGTACATGCACGGCGACAAGACCAAGGACGAGTCCGACCGTTACATCGTCTACGGCCAGGGCAAGGCGTCCATGATCTTCGGCGCCGCGTGGGAGGGCGCGAGCGCGGCCGACCCGAAGGTCGACAAGACCGGCGGCAAGCTGAAGACCGACCTCGTCAACTTCGTGATGCCCGGCCCGTCCGGCAAGAACATGCCCGTGTTCCTGGGCGGTTCGGACCTGGCGATCCCGGTCAAGTCCAAGGCGCAGGCGCTCGCCGCCGAGTGGATCAACGCCTTCACCGGCCCCTCCGGCCAGAAGGGCCTGATGGCCAAGGGCAACCTGCCCAACAACAAGACCGACCTCGCGACGCTGAAGAACGACCCCGCGACGGCGGTCCCGGCCACCGCGGCCGAGTCCAACTGGTTCGTCCCGATGGCACCGGGCTGGGGCCAGGTCGAGAAGGCTCAGGTCCTGCAGACCATGCTGCAGAACATCGGCACCGGCAAGCAGTCGGTCGAGGACGCCGCGAAGGCCGCGGACGTAGCGATCGACAAGGTCATCAACACCAAGTGACCTGAGGGTGGGGCCCTGTTGGACACCCAGGTGTCCTCGGGGCAGGGCCCCGCCTCACGTACGGCCGTACGACCTGAGGGACCGCTGAGGAGCGCGCGATGAGTGCCGACACGACCACCCCCGCCAAGGTGCCGCCGCCGCGGCAGGCGCCCCCACCGCGCGCCTTGGGCGCACCTCGCAGAAAGCGGACGTCGAGAGGTACCGGGATCCCCTGGCTGCTGCTCGCCCCCTGTCTGCTCGTCCTCGCTCTGGTCATGGGCTATCCGCTGGTCCGCCTGGTCACGCTCTCCTTCCAGACCTTCGGACAGTCCCAGCTGTGGGGCTTCAAGCCCGCCGAGTGGGTCGGCTTCGACAACTTCTCCGGGATCCTCGGCGACAGCGAGTTCTGGGGCGTCGTCGTCCGCACGATCGTCTTCGCGGCGGGCTCGGTCATCCTCACGATGGTCGCCGGCATGGCCCTCGCCCTGCTCCAGCAGCGGGTCTCCGGCTGGATGAAGACCCTCATCAACATTGTCCTGGTGGCCAGTTGGGGCATGCCGGTCATCGTCGCGACCACCGTCTTCAAGTGGCTCTTCGACACCGACTACGGCGTCTTCAACGCGCTGCTCAGCAAGCTCCCCGGCGTCGACATGGTCGGCCACAACTGGTTCGCCAGCGGACCCCAGGGCCTCCTCGTCATCATGCTGCTGGTGGTCTGGGGCGCGGTGCCCTTCGTGGTGATCACCCTCAGCGCCGGACTCACCCAGGTCCCCCAGGAACTGGAGGAGGCCGCCCGCCTCGACGGCGCCGGCGCCTGGGGCGTCTTCCGGTACGTCACCCTGCCCATCCTCAAGCCGATCATCGTGATGCTCACGACCCTCTCGGTGATCTGGGACATGGGCGTCTTCCCCCAGGTGTTCGTGATGCGCGGCGGCCATCCCGAGGCCGACTTCCAGCTCCTGAGCACCTACTCGTACGACCGTGCCTTCGTCGTCAACGACTACGGACAGGGTTCCGCGATAGCCCTGGTCACGGTGGTGCTGCTGCTCGGTGTCGTCGCCGTCTACATGCGTCAGATGCTTCAGATCGGAGAGGTCGAATGAGCGCGCTCACGACCGACGCGCCCCGCAGGCCGACCGGCGGGCGCAAGAAGTCCAAGCTCGGCTGGAACCTCGTCGGCCTCCTCGTCTTCCTCGTCGTCGGCTTCCCGCTCTACTGGATGGTCGACACGGCGTTCAAGCCGGCCAAGGACGCCATCGACCCGGACCCGAGCCTGCTGCCCACCGGGATCACGCTCGACAACTTCCGCCGGGCGCTGGACATCGCGGACTTCTGGGGCCCGGTCGGCCGCAGCCTCATCGTGTCCCTGTCGGTCGTCGTGATCGGCATCGTCGTGGGCCTGCTGGCCGCGCTCGCCATCTCCCGCTTCGCCTTCCGCGGCCGCAAGATCGTGATCGTCGGCATCCTCGCGGTCCAGATGGTCCCGCTGGTCTCGATGATCATCCCGGTCTTCCTGCTGCTGAACGACCTCGACCAGTACGACAAGCTCTCCGGCCTGATCATCACGTACCTGACCTTCATCCTCCCGTTCACGGTGTGGACCCTGCGCGGCTTCATCGTCAACATCCCGAAGGAGCTGGAGGAGGCGGCCATGGTCGACGGCTGCTCCCGCACCGGCGCCTTCATCCGCGTGGTCTTCCCGCTGCTGGCCCCCGGCATGGTCGCGACCTCGGTCTACGGCTTCATCCAGGCCTGGAACGAGTACCTCTACGCCCTGATGCTGCTCAGCCAGGAGCACCAGACGGCGACCGTCTGGCTCGGCAACTTCACCACCAAGCACGGCACCGAATACGCCCCGATGATGGCCGGCGCCACGATGATGGCCGTGCCGATCGTCGTCCTCTTCCTCCTCGTCCAGCGCAAGATGGCCGCGGGTCTGACCGCCGGCGCTGTGAAGGGATAACGCCAACCGATGACGACATTCGCCAGCGGTACAGACACCCTGACGCGCGACGCACTCACCGTCCTGCAGCCCGGCTTCCCCGGCACCACGGCCCCCGACTGGCTGCTGCGGCGCCTCGGCGAAGGCCTGGCCTCGGTGGGCCTGTTCGGCCGCAACATCGCGTCACCCGAGCAACTGTCCTCCCTGACCGCCCAGTTGAGGGCCGAACGGGACGACGTGCTGGTCGCGATCGACGAGGAGGGCGGCGACGTCACGCGCCTTGAGGTGCGCACGGGCTCCTCCTTCCCCGGTAACCACGCGCTCGGCGCGGTGGACGACGTGGACCTGACGAGGGAGGTGGCCCACGAGTTGGGCCGCAGGCTCGCCGCATGCGGTGTGAACCTCAACTGGGCCCCGTCCGCCGACGTGAACTCCAACCCCTCCAACCCGGTCATCGGCGTCCGCTCCTTCGGCGCCGACCCCGAACTGGTCGCCCGCCACACCGCCGCCTACGTCACCGGCCTCCAGGCGGCGGGCGTCGCCGCCTGTACCAAGCACTTCCCGGGCCACGGCGACACCGCGGTCGACTCCCACCACGCGCTCCCGCGCATCGACGCGGAGTCGACGGTCCTGGAGCGACGCGAACTCCTCCCGTTCCGCGCGGCCATCACCGCCGGCACCCGCGCGGTGATGAGCGCCCACATCCTGGTCCCCACCCTGGACCCGGACCACCCGGCCACCCTCTCCCCGCACATCCTGACCGACCTCCTGCGCGGCCGGCTCGGCTACGACGGCCTCATCGTCACCGACGCCATCGAGATGCAGGCCATCGCCGCCACCTACGGCATCGAACGCGGCAGCGTCATCGCCATCGCCGCCGGTGCCGACGCCCTGTGCGTGGGCGGCGGCCTCGCGGACGACGAGACGGTACGACGGCTGCGCGACGCCCTGGTGAGCGCGGTCCGCGCGGGCGAACTCCCGGAGGAACGCCTGGCCGAAGCGGCGGAACGGGTACGGGGGTTGGCCCAATGGGCTGCCTCGGCCTCGGCCTCGGCCTCGGCCTCCGCCTCGGACGAAGGCGCCGTTCCCGCGGCGGACGTGACGCGCGTCGACATCGGCCTCGTCGCCGCCCGCCGCGCCCTCACGGTCACCGGTGCCGAAGGCTTCACCCCTCTCACCGAACCGCCCTACGTCGCTCTCCTCACCCCCGTCGCCAACATCGCCGTGGGCGACGAGACGCCCTGGGGCGTGGGTGTGGAGCTGACCCGGACGTTGCCCGGTACGGAGACGGGGAGCTTCGCCGGGGAGGCCGCGGGGGATGCGGTACTGGAGGCGGCGGGGACGCGGCGGGTCGTGGTCGTGGTCCGGGACGAGCACCGGCACCCCTGGATGGCGTCCGCCCTCGACACCGTGCTGGCCGCTCGCCCCGACACCGTCGTGGTCGAGATGGGCATCCCGCAGGCCGCCCCCCGAGGCGCCCTCCACATCGCCACCCACGGCGCGGCCCGAGTCTGTGGCCAGGCCGCGGCGGAGGTCATCGCGGGGAAGTGACCTCAGGTGATACGCCGGTGCCGGGCCCTCCACGAGGGAGCCCGGCACCGGTATGTACGCGTGCGGAACCCGCGCCTCAAATCCCCTGCCAGTCCGGCTTGTTGACGAACGTGTGCCGGAAATAGTCCGCGAGCTTCAGCCTGGACGCGGCACCCTCGTCCACCACGACCGTCGCATGCCGGTGGAACTGCAGCGCCGACGCCGGGCACACCGCGGCGACCGGTCCCTCCACGGTCGCGGCGACCGCGTCCGCCTTGCCCTCGCCGGTCGCCAGCAGCACCAGGTGCCGCGCCTCCAGGATGGTGCCGATGCCCTGCGTGATGACGTGGTGCGGGACCTGGCCCATGTCGCCGTCGAAGAAGCGCGCGTTGTCCACCCGCGTCTGCTCGGTCAGCGTCTTGATCCGGGTCCGCGAGGCCAGCGACGAGCACGGCTCGTTGAACCCGATGTGCCCGTCGGTCCCGATCCCCAGTATCTGCAGGTCGACCCCGCCGGCCTCGCCCAGCGCCCGGTCGTACGCCTCGCACGCCGCCTGCACGTCCTCGGCCGTCCCGTCGGGCCCGAGGAACGAGTCGATCCCGACCCCGAGCGGCTCCAGCACCTCACGGCGCAGCACCGAGCGGTACGACTCCGGGTGCTCGGCGGGCAGCCCCACGTACTCGTCGAGCTGGGCGATCCGCGCCCGCGAGGTGTCCACGGCCCCGGCGCGGACCTTGGCCGCCAGCGCTTCGTAGATGGGCAGGGGCGTCGAGCCGGTGGCCACGCCCAGCAGGGCGTCCGGCTTGCGCCGGAGCAGCTGCGCCATGGCCTCGGCGATCAGCTCGCCGCCCGACTTGGCGTCCGGAACGATGACAACTTCCACGCTGGGCCTGCCGTTCTGAAGTGAGCCATGTGGTTTAGACCAATCGTGGGTCAATCTAACAGAATCGGTACCGCCCTCCCAGAGTGATCCGCGTCCCACCGCCCCGCACGGGCGCCGCCGTGGAAGAAGGGGTGAAATGGACATCGCACCGCCGCCACGACCCACCTCCGGAGGACCCGCATGACCGCCACACCCCCGGCCCCCGACAGCGAACTTCCCGGCCGGATCATGGCCCGTGAGATGGCCGAGCAGCCGGCCGTCCTGCGCCGCATCCTCGACGAGGGCGCCCCGCGCATCCGGCAGGTGGCCCAGGACGTGGCCGCCCGCAAGCCCCGCTTCGTGCTGCTCACCGCCCGCGGCACCTCCGACAACGCCGCCCTGTACGCCAAGTACCTCCTGGAGATCCGCCTCGGCCTGCCCTGCGGACTCACCTCGATGTCGACCACCACGGCCTACGGCGCCCGCCCCGATCTGACCGACGTCCTCGTCGTCACCGTCAGTCAGTCCGGCGGCTCCCCGGACCTGGTCGCCTCGACCCGCGCCGCCCGCGAGGCCGGAGCGATCACCGTCGCGGTGACCAACAACCCGGACTCACCGCTGGCCGCCGTCTCCGAGTACCACATCGACGTCATGGCCGGACCGGAGAAGGCTCTCCCCGCCACCAAGACGTATACGGCCTCCCTGCTCGCGCTCTA
Organism: Streptomyces sp. NPDC050548; assembly: GCF_044457385.1. Lineage (NCBI taxonomy): Bacteria > Bacillati > Actinomycetota > Actinomycetes > Kitasatosporales > Streptomycetaceae > Streptomyces > Streptomyces sp. NPDC050548. The sequence goes on along the minus strand of NZ_JBITGV010000001.1, from coordinate 121,667 downwards.
TCTCTTCGTCGAGGGGCTTCGCGGCGGCGACGGCGCCGCGGCCAAGGCGCTGCCAGATCTCGCCGAGCAGCTGCTCGCCCGCCAGGGCGAGGTCCGCACCCTGGCCTCCCGCTACCGCTTCGCCGAGCGCATGGTCATCACCTCCCGCGGCTACGGCTATCCCACCGCCAAGGAGGCCGCCCTCAAGCTGATGGAGACCAGCTACATCCCCGCCCTCGCCTACTCCGGCGCCGATCTGCTGCACGGCCCCCTCGCCATGGTCGACAACGTCTCGCCGGTCATCGCGGTCGTGACGGACGGCAAGGGCGGCGCAGCCCTCCAGCCCGTGCTCGACCGGCTGCGCGGCCGGGGCGCCGACCTGGTCGTCATCGGCCCGGCCGGCCAGGTCGAACAGGCCTCGGCCGGATTCGTCCTGCCCGTCGAGGGTGTCCCCGAGGAACTCCAGCCGATCCTGGAGATCCTCCCGCTCCAGCTCCTCGCCTACGAGGTCACCATCGCCCGGGGCCAGGACCCGGACGCGCCCCGCGCGCTGGCCAAGGTGACGGAGACCCGCTGAGCCTCCATGTACCGGCCATGGAAATTCCCATGACCAATCAGTCCCGCACAGGACCCGACACGGTTAGGCTTTCCAAAAGCCTTCAAGGCATGGACACCGAATGTGGTCTAGTCCACAATGTGTTAAAGGCGCAAGCCTCCGTCTTCCCCGCACAGGAAGGCGGACCGAGGAACCGGAGCTCTCTGCCCTGACTGCCCCGGGTCCTCATCCATCGGCCGATCGGGACCGCACACCCCGCGGCCGTTGCTGCTCCGGGCTGCGGTGCCGAGAGGGCTGAGGGTCCCTCTCAGGCGCCGCGGCCCGCGGGTGTTTTTAGGACAGGTACAGACCGGCGGGTACGCTCGCAGACGTGCCCTCCATGAACGAACTCGTACGCCAGCACACCGCACTCGGTGACTCCGACCTTGAGTGGCTGCACCTGCTGGTCTCGGAGTGGCAGCTGCTCTCCGACCTCTCCTTCGCCGACCTAGTCCTGTGGGTCCCCACGCGTGACGGCACCCGCTATGTCTCCGTCGCCCAGATGCGCCCGAACACCGGCCCCACCTCCTACCAGGACGACATGGTCGGCCACCTCGTCCCGCGCGGCCGCCGCCCCATGCTGGACGCCGCCCTCGACGAGGGCCGGATCGTGCGCGAGGGCGACCCGGAGTGGCGCGAAGAGGTCCCTGTCCGCGTCGAGTCGATTCCGGTACGACGGGACGGGCGCGTCCTGGGGGTCATCGCGCGCAACACCAATCTGCTCACCGTGCGCACCCCGAGCCGCCTCGAACTGACCTATCTGCAGAGCGCGTCGGACCTCGCCCAGATGATCGCGGCCGGTTCCTTCCCGTTCCCGAACCAGCAGGTCGACATGGACGCCTCGCCGCGCGTCGGCGACGGGCTGATCCGGCTCGACGGCGACGGCATCGTGCAGTACGCCTCGCCCAACGCCCTGTCCGCGTACCACCGGATGGGCCTCGCCACCGACCTCGTCGGCCAGCACCTGGGCGTGACCACCGCCGAACTCGCCCCTACCCGGGGCCCGGTGGACGAGGCGCTCGCCAAGGTGGCCAGCGGATGGGCGCCGCGCGAGTTCGAGATCGAGGCGCGGGACGGGGTGATCCAGTTCCGGGCGATCCCGCTCAAGCCCAAGGGCACCCGCATCGGTTCCCTGGTGCTGCTCCGGGACGTCACCGAACTGCGGCGCCGCGAGCGGGAGTTGATCACCAAGGACGCGACCATCCGGGAGATCCACCACCGGGTGAAGAACAACCTCCAGACGGTCGCCGCCCTGTTGCGCCTCCAGGCCCGCCGGATCGAGTCCGAACGCGGCCGGGAGGCCCTGGAGGAGGCCGTACGCCGGGTCGGTTCGATCGCGATCGTGCACGAGACGCTGTCCCAGAACCTGGACGAGCGCGTGGAGTTCGACGAGATCGCCGACCGGGTGCTCGCGATGGTCGCCGAGATCTCCCCGGGCAAGGTCACCGGCCGGCGCAGCGGCCGCTTCGGAATACTGGACGCCGAGGTCGCCACCCCGCTCTCCATGGTCCTCACCGAGATCCTCCAGAACGCCCTGGAGCACGGCTTCCGCGAGGGCGAGACCGGCACCGTCGAGGTCTCGGCGGTGCGCGGCGGCAGCGCGAAGGACGCCCGCCTCCTGGTCACCGTGCAGGACGACGGCGTAGGACTCCCCGAGGGATTCGACCCGCACCGCTCGGGCAACCTGGGCCTGCAGATCGTACGGACGCTGGTCGAGGGCGAGTTGGGCGGCACGTTCGACATGGTGCCGGGGCCGGAGCGGGGGACCCGGGTGATCCTGGATGTGCCGGTCGAGGCGCACAAGTGACGTACGGGGACGGGGTGTTCGGAGACGGCTTCGGGGACGGCAAAGAGCCCCGGATCATCAACTGATCCGGGGCTGCTCGCTCGTTGCTATGCGCATCGGGGGTACTGCGCGCTGCGGCTCGGGGGCGGGAGATGCGTACTCGCTGTACGCGCCGCCAAGCTCAGGCTGTTAGCAGGGTGGATGTCAGGCGGAGGCCTGACGGGCCCGGTTGCGAGCGGCGCGGCGCTTCATGGCGCGGCGCTCGTCCTCGCTGAGACCACCCCAGACGCCGGAGTCCTGGCCGGACTCAAGCGCCCACTGCAGACACTGATCCATAACGGGGCAGCGACGGCAGACGGCCTTGGCTTCCTCGATCTGCAGCAGCGCAGGACCGGTGTTGCCGATGGGGAAGAAGAGCTCGGGGTCTTCCTCGCGGCAAACGGCGTTGTGACGCCAGTCCATGGCTGCTACCTCTCCTTGGTATTACGTGCGGGTTGCTTGTGAATGTGAACGCTTTCACGAATCCCTCAACAAGTGAAGGGCCGTACGCCAGGTTCACTGGCGGGGTCCTGTGGATTGAAGAGGGGTTCCGGTGATCCGTGGAGGCCGGTGTTGCGGGCCGTCTCGATCGCCACGTAGAGACTCGCAAACCTCAGCGGCGGATACAACCCCTTCTGGAAAGTTTTTTTTGATTCCTCGGTGTCGACTAGGTCACAGCCGTACTTCCATGGGGTGGATCCTGGTCTAAACGTTCGAGTGAAAGGACTTCAGCCCTTTCTGCTCACACAATCACACGCAGTGCACGGCGTACGCCTGTGAACGTCACGCTCGTACGCAGTCCGAGGTGGTCGCCGTCCATCTGGAGGGGCAACGGGGCCTTCGAATGCAAGGTGAACTCGCTCAGGTCGTGCAGAGCCGCAGCGTGCTTGCCATGAGGTCCACGCTCGGGGGACGAAGTGAGCAACTGGGTGCCATACCGGGCAACCGCGGCGCTGGACAGGCGGGTGAGACCGAGTACGTCGAGGCCTTTATCGAACGACGCCTTAGGTGACGTGTACATCGGGCGATTGCCGAGATACGTCCAGGGCGAGGTGTTCGAGACTATGGCCACCACAAGATCCGTGACCGGATCCTCCCCGGGCTGCTCCAGCGTGATCGTCCCGTGCCGGCGGTGCTGTTCCCCGAGGAACTGCCGGACCACCTGGCGCACATACAGCGCGTGCGTGGACTTCTTGCCCTGCTCCCGCTGCTGCTCGACCCGCCCGACGACCCCCGCGTCGAACCCGAGCCCGGCGTTGAACGTGAACCAGCGCGACGGCACGGCCTCGTCCTCGGTGCCGGGTGTCCCGGAGGTCAGCCCGAGCCCGACCGTGCGCTCGCTGCCCTCGCGCAGGGCGTCGAGGATGGCGCCGGTGGCCTCCACGGCGTCGTTGGGCAGGCCCAGGGCACGCGCGAAGACGTTGGTGGAGCCGCCGGGAACCACCGCGAGACCGGGCAGGCGCTCCGGGTCCGGGCCGGTGTGCAGCAGGCCGTTGACGACCTCGTTGACGGTGCCGTCGCCGCCGAGGGCCACCACCAGGTCGACGTTCCCGCTCTCCGCCGCCTGCCGGGCGAGGTCGCGCGCGTGGCCCCGGTACTCCGTGGTGACGGCCTCCAGCTTCATCTCGCTGGCGAGCGCGTGGAGCAGGACGTCGCGCGTACGTGCGCTTGTGGTGGTTGCCGCCGGATTGACCACGAGAAGTGCACGCATGAGTTGCAGCGTACCTACTGAGGGGTACCCGTCCCATACCGAGGTAGGGGTTCGGTAAGAGGAGACGGCGTGAGCCTGAACACCTGGGGCCGTTTTCCGAGGGCTACCCTTCTGGGGTGAGCGCTGAGCAGACCCCCGCCCCGGAGACCGACGGCCCCGACGGACCCCGTCCGCGCCGGCTGACCTACGCGGCGGTCCTCGTCGCGCTGGAGGGTCTCGCGCTCGCCGTCGGCGGTGTGTGGATGCTCGTCCTGGGGTTCACCGGAGACCCGGACGACCGGCAGCAGGCCGTGACCGGAGGCGTGACCCTGGTGGTGCTCGCGCTGCTGCCGCTGCTCGCCGCGCGCGGACTGCTCGGCCGGCGCGGCTGGAGCCGGGGTCCGGCCGTCATCACACAGATCATGGCGCTGCCCGTGGCCTACAACCTGCTCCAGGCCGACAGCGTGGCCATCCCGGCCGGGATCGCGCTCGCCGTGGTCGCGATCGCCTCACTGGTGCTGCTGGTGAACCCGGCGACGACACAGGCCCTCGGAATCCGAGGGCCCGGCCGCCGTACCGAAGAGCCGAAGAGCTGACCTCCGGCTCGCTGTCCTACTCCTCGACGAGAAGCTTCTCCCGCAGCTGGGCCAGTGTCCGGGCCAGCAGCCGGGACACGTGCATCTGGGAGATGCCGACCTCCTGCGCGATCTGCGACTGCGTCATGTTGCCGAAGAAGCGCAGCAGCAGGATGCGCTTCTCCCGGGGCGGCAGGTCCTCCAGGAGAGGCTTGAGCGACTCCCGGTACTCGACGCCCTCCAGAGCCTCGTCGTACGCGCCCAGGGTGTCCGCGACCGCCGGGGACTCGTCGTCCGTGTCCGGGACGTCCAGGGACAGCGTGGAGTAGGCGTTCGCCGACTCCAGGCCCTCCAGGACCTCCTCCTCCGAGATGCCCAGCTTCTCGGCCAGCTCGTGGACCGTGGGGGAGCGGCCGTGCCGCTGCGAGAGCTCCGCCGTCGCCGTGGTCAGCGACAGGCGCAGCTCCTGGAGCCTGCGCGGGACGCGCACCGCCCAGCCCTTGTCACGGAAGTGCCGCTTGATCTCGCCGACGACCGTCGGGGTCGCGTACGTCGAGAACTCGACCCCGCGCTCCGGGTCGAAGCGGTCCACCGACTTGATCAGGCCGATGGTGGCGACCTGCGTCAGGTCGTCCAGCGGCTCGCCACGGTTGCGGAAGCGGCGCGCGAGATGCTCGACGAGCGGCAGGTGCATACGGACCAGCCGGTTGCGCAGCTCCGCGTACTCGACGCTGCCGCCATCGAGCGTGCGCAGCTCGATGAAGAGCGCACGCGCTCCGCTGCGGTCCTGGGGGTCGTGCCGGGTGCTCTGGGCACTCTGCACGGCCTGCGCGCCCGCCACGTCGTCCCGCTCGTGCTCGCTCATCGCCTGGTCCGTCGCCCTTCCCCGAGCTTTCGCCTCCTCCCCCACGCTCGACTGAGTCGGAGCGGGGGAACCCCCGGCAACAGGGGAGACCCCACCAATACGCACGGCACCGTCCTGCTCACGTTGACCGTCGTCCGTCACACCGGCCTCCGAGGGTTCGTCCTCCGGATGCGGCCGGGCCTGCTCGGGGATTCCGCCGCGGGGCACCAGGGGGCCGGCGTCCGCCGTACGGCTTGTTCCGACCGTGCCGCCCTCGGCCGGCAGCTCCCGTGTGCCGCGCTCTTCGTCCCGCACCGGCCCGTCCCCGTTCCTCACGCCGGCCCGGGTCCCGCGCCGCGCTGTTTGTAGAGGCTGATCGAAACGGTCTTGTCCTCGTCGACTGCCGATGAGACCTTGCCCGCGAGGGCCGAGAGCACGGTCCAGGCGAAGGTGTCGCGCGAGGGCGCGTGACCGTCCGTCGTCGGGGCGGAGACGGTGACTTCGAGCGAGTCGTCCACGAGGCGGAAGACACAGCTGAGCACTGAGCCGGGCACGGCCTGCTGGAGCAGGATCGCGCAGGCCTCGTCCACCGCGATGCGAAGGTCCTCGATCTCGTCGAGGGTGAAGTCCAAACGGGCTGCGAGGCCGGCCGTGGCCGTACGCAGCACCGACAGGTAGGCACCCGCAGCCGGCAGCCGGACTTCCACGAAGTCCTGGGTCGCGGGCTCGCCTGCGATCTGGGACACCCTCACCTCCAAGGTGGTACAAGCTCTTTCGGGGGCCCAGGGGTCGCCCCCCGGGGTAACGCGATACTTGGTTCAGCGGTGACGCTACCGCGCTCCGAACTTTCCTGTCCCCGGGACCCCAACCCCATGCTGTCACTCATAGTAAACCTACGGATACGCTCCGTGGCTAGGGGTCCTGCGGGCCCAATTGGGAAGAGCGCGCGCCGGGTTGACGTACCCACACGTCAGACGGTCGAACCGTCGAAACCGCCGGTCGGAATTACGAGGTCACAGGAGCACGTGGTCGACGAAGCACCAGCGCCAGCTCTCCCCGGGTTCGTAGGTCCGCATCACCGGATGCCCGGATTCCTTGTGATGTGCTGTCGCGTGGCGCAGGGGCGAGGAGTCGCAGCAGGCGACATGGCCGCAGTAGAGGCAGAGTCGCAGCTGCACGGGGTGGGTGCCGGCCGCCAGACATTCGAGGCAGGTCTCGCTCTGGGGCTTCGGTTCCGGGAGCGGCAGCGCGTCGGCGTGCGTGCACTGTTTCATGATTGCCAGATTACGACGGCTGTGCGGTTGGCCGCGCGGAAAAACGAGGGCGGGCGAGGACGATGGACGTGATGCCACTGCTGTTGCTGGTGGCGGGAAGTGCCGTGGTGGCCGCGGGGGCCCGGCGCACCCCGGTTCCGGCGCCGCTGCTGCTGGTCGCGGTCGGGCTGGCCGTCTCGTACGTCCCGGGGGTACCGGACTACACCCTGGACCCGGACGTCGTCCTGCCGCTGCTGCTGCCCCCGCTGCTGTACACGTCGGCCACCGACAGCTCGTACCTCGACCTGCGAGCCCAAGTGCGGCCCGTGGCACTGCTGTCGGTGGGGTACGTGCTCTTCGCCACGTTCGTCGTCGGCTGGGCCGCGTACGTGATCGTGCCGGGGCTGCCGCTGACCGCGGCGCTGGTGCTCGGCGCGGTGGTGGCGCCGCCGGACGCGGTCGCCGCGACCGCGGTGGCCCGCCGGGTCGGACTGCCCTCGCGGATCACGACGATCCTCCAGGGCGAGTCCCTGCTGAACGACGCCACCGCGATCACCGCCTACAAGGTGGCCCTCGCGGCGGCGGTCGGCGAGGGCGCCACCTGGGCCGGCGGCATCGGGGAGTTCCTGCTCGCGGCCGTCGGCGGGGTCGGGGTCGGGCTCCTGATGATGGTGCCGATCCACTGGCTGCGCACCCACCTCAAGGAGGCGCTGCTGCAGAACACGCTCTCCCTGCTGATCCCGTTCGTCGCCTACGCGGTCGCCGAGCAGGTGCACGCCTCCGGAGTGCTCGCCGTCGTCGTCGTGGCGCTCTATCTGGGCCACCGCGCGTGGGAGGTCGATTTCGCGACCCGCCTCCAGGAGGAGGCGGTCTGGAAGATGGTCGCCTTCGTCCTGGAGTCCGCGGTGTTCGCCCTGATCGGACTGCAACTGCCGGTGGTCCTCAAGGGACTTGGCGAGTACCGGGGCCTGGACGCCGCCCTCTACGCGATCGCCCTCTTCCTTGTCGTCGTCGCGACCCGCTTCGTGTGGGTGTACCCGGCGGCCTTCCTGCCCCGCATGTTCTCGGCACGGATCAGGGAACGCGAGGACAACCCCACCTGGAAGGGGGCGATGACCACCGCGTGGGCAGGCATGAGAGGCGTGGTCTCCCTGGCCATCGCCTTCTCGATCCCCCTCACGGTGCACGGCGGCGAGCCCTTCCCGCAGCGCAACATCATCCTGTTCCTGACCTTCACGACGGTCATCGGCACCCTGGTCGTGCAGGGCCTGAGCCTGCCCCCGATCATCCGGCTGCTGAAATTCCCCGGCCGCGACCCCCAGGCCGAGACGCTCGCCGAGGCCAACGCCCAGGCGCAGGCCTCCCGAGTGGCCGAGAAACGCCTCAACGCCCTTCTGGAGGACGAGCGCAACGCCCTGCCCCCTCCGCTGGCCGACCGCCTCCGCGAGGTCCTGGAGCGCCGCCGCAACGCCGTCTGGGAGCGCCTGGGCGCCACCAACCCCGTCACCGGCGAGACCGTCGACGACACCTACCGCCGCCTGTCCCGCGAGATGATCAGCGCCGAACGCTCGATGTTCGTCCGCCTGCGCGACGGCCGCTACATCGACGACGAGATGCTGCGCACGCTGCTGCGCAGGCTGGACCTGGAGGAGGCGGCGGCCTATCGGGAAGCGGCCTAGGCCTGTCGGGAGGCCGCCCGGGCTTGTGGGGGAGGGCACCTGGGCGTACCGGGGATCACGTCGCAGACGCGGGGCGTGGCACGCGCTCCCCTCTGCCCCAGGAGCGCGGGCGCCCCAGCCGCCGTTGCCTTCACTCGCCGACGTCCCCCAGCCTTCGGCCGGGAGGTGTCCCCACCGCGTCGCCCGCGGCCGCACGGGCCTCGCCCCGCTCTCCGGCGCGGCCCTCAGCTACCGCCGCTTTCCCGCGACCTGAGCCGCCGGGCAGCCTCAGCGCGTGGCGGGACGCTACGGGAACGGTCGCCCGGTGACGACAGCGGCGACCGTGCTCCCGCGCGGGAAGGCTCCTTCCTCCGCCATCACGACAAGTCCGTACAGCAACTTGGCGACATAGAGACGCTCGACGGCCAGCCCGTGCCGGTCCTCGAAGTCCTCGGCGAAGGCGTCGAGTTCGGCCGGCACGCGCGCGTAGCCACCGAAATGGAAGCGCTCGTCGAGCGACCAGTCGCCGCGCCGGCCGCCGAAGGCCCGCTCCTGGAGGGCTGTGATGTCGGCGCCAAGGAAGCCGCCCTTGAGGACCGGGATCCCCAACACCCGCTGGTCGGGGGCGAGTCCGGCGGCCAGCCCGGCCAGTGTGCCGCCGGTCCCGCAGGCGAGGGCGACGACATCGACGCCGGCACGCGCGCGCAGCTCCTCACCCAGGGCCCGGCAGCCGCGCACGGCAAGGGAGTTGCTGCCGCCCTCCGGGACGACGTACGCGTCCTCCGCGTCCACCTCGCGCAGGATGCCGGCCAGCGCCCCGGGCTCGGCCTTGCGCCGGTACGTCGACCTGTCGACGAAGCGGAGACGCATCCCGTCGGCCGCGCACCGGGCCAGGGACGGATTGAGCGGGCGGTCCGCCAGCTCCTGGCCGCGGACCACGCCGACCGTGCGCAGGCCCAGGAGGCGGCCCGCGGCGGCGGTGGCGCGCAGGTGGTTGGAGTAGGCGCCGCCGAAGGTGACGACCGTATGGCCGGCCGCCGCCGCGAGGTTGGGCGCGAGTTTGCGCCACTTGTTGCCGATCAGGTCCGGGTGGATCAGGTCGTCCCGCTTGAGCAGCAGCCGGACACCGTGCCGGCCGAAGCGCCCGTCCGTGATCTCCTCCACCGGCGACGGCAGCCGGGGCCGTAGGGCGGCGAGGTCGGGGCTGGTCACGGCACCATTGTCACCCGGGTCGCCTGCACCGCCCGTGTTCGGCGGAGGTCACTTCAGACGGTCGCCGACCCGCTCGCGCAGCCAGTCCATCGTGAACCCGCGCGGGTCCACCTTTCCGGGCTGCCACTCCAGGTGGCCGATCACCGAGCGGGCAGACCATTCGTGGTGGCGGCAGATCGCCGCGCAGACCTTCTCGATCGCCTCCAACTGGGCCTCCGGCCACGGGTCCTCGCCGTCGCCGAGGTTCTCGCACTCGAAGCCGTAGAAGTGCCGGTTGCCGTCGGTGTTGGCCTCGTTGTCGTGCGGCAGCCGCTTCTCGGCGATTACCGCGCGCAGCACGTCGTCGTCGCCCAGGCCCGCGTGGTTGGCGCGGCCGTAGCCGACCAGGTGGACCCTGCCGTCCTTGGTGATGACGCCGTGGCACAGCGGGCCGGGCAGGTCGGGGCGGCCCTCGCGGCAGAGGTCCACGGTGTGTGCGCTGCCCTTGGTGACCGTGTGGTGGATCATCACGCCGTGGACGGGTCCCCACGGGCCCTTGTGGTTGCGGTTGTGGTGCTCCCAGTCGCCGACCTCGACGACCGTGACGCCCTCGTCCCGCAGCGCGCCCAGGAAACCGCCTGCGGACATGGGTGAGGCCATGAACGCCTCCTTCGTGCTGTGCGACGGCCGACGTGCACGGCCGCCTGTTATCGCTGCTTGTACCGAGAAAGTCCCGGTACGCACGACTTGTTCGTACGGCGTGCGAGCCGATCCGGACAACGGCGGCCCCGGCCGCAACTCGAACAACATTCGACGTAAACAGCCCCCGTGCCCAGCACGTGAAGATCCATTCCCGCTCTTTCGGGTAATACCACCGGCACGCAGAGTGAGGAAAGCTGGTGCGCGAGAACGAATGCCGGGCGCACAGGCCCGGCATCAATGGGGAGGGCATTTCTCTATGTCGGTAGGCGAAGAGGTCCGCGCGGAGCAGAACAAGCCGCAGCAGAGTCTTGGCACGGCGGCTGCGCGGAACCTGGCCACCACCACGAAGTCCGCACCGCAGATGCAGGAGATCAGCTCCCGCTGGCTCCTGCGCACACTGCCGTGGGTGAACGTGCAGGGTGGCACGTACCGGGTGAACCGACGGCTGAGCTACTCCGTCGGCGACGGCCGGGTGACATTCGTGAAGACCGGCGACCGCGTCGAGGTCATCCCCGCGGAGCTCGGCGAACTGCCCGCACTGCGGGACTACGAGGACGAGGAGGTCCTCTCGGAACTGGCCGTCCGCTGCCGGCAGCGCGAGTTCGCCCCGGGGGAGGCGATCGCGTCGTTCGGCAGCCAGGCCGACGAGGTGTACCTGCTGGCACACGGCAGGGTGGAGAAGATCGGCACGGGCCCGTACGGCGACGACACGGTCCTCGGAGTCCTCGCCGACGGCGCCTACTTCGGTGACCAGGCACTGCTGGACCCGGAGGCCATCTGGGAGTACACGGCCCGCGCGGACACCGCCTGCACGGTGCTCGTGCTGGCCCGCGGGGACGTCGAGCAGGTCGCGGAGCGCTCCGAGACCCTGCGCGACCACCTCACGCAGCTGCGCGCGATCCCCGAGCAGCGCACCAACAAGTACGGCGAGAAGGCCATCGACCTCGCCGCGGGCCACTCCGGCGAGCCGGACATCCCGCACACGTTCGTCGACTATGACGCCCGGCCGCGCGAGTACGAACTGAGCGTCGCCCAGACCGTCCTGCGCATCCACTCGCGCGTGGCCGATCTCTACAACCAGCCGATGAACCAGACGGAACAGCAACTCCGGCTCACCGTCGAGGCGTTGAAGGAGCGCCAGGAGCACGAGCTGATCAACAACCGCGAGTTCGGCCTGCTCAACAACTGCGAGTACGACCAGCGGCTCCAGCCGCACGACGGAGTGCCCAGCCCGGACGACCTGGACGAGCTGCTCAGCAGGCGGCGCGGCACCAGGATGCTCCTCGCCCACCCGCGCGCGATCTCCGCGTTCGGCCGCGAGCTCAACAAGCGCGGCCTGGTCCCGGAGTCCATCGAGATCGCCGGCAACCGCATCCCGACCTGGCGCGGGGTGCCGATCTACCCGTGCAACAAGATCCCGGTCAGCGACCGGCGGACCACCTCGATCATCGCCATGCGTACCGGCGAGGCCGACCAGGGCGTCATCGGCCTCCAGCAGGCCGGCATCCCGGACGAGATCGAGCCGAGCCTGTCGGTGCGCTTCATGGGCATCAACGAACAGGCGATCATCAAGTACCTCGTGACGGCCTACTACTCGGCGGCGGTCCTGGTGCCGGACGCCCTCGGCGTCCTGGAGAACGTCGAGATCGGCCGCTGGAGGTGACGTTTCAGCAGCTGGACGCGGTGTCCCCGCCCTTCGGGGCGGGTACACCCCGGTCACATGTGCCCAGCCGCAGTGGAAACGCCACCGTCCGCGGACTCTCCGAGGGGGACCCCATGGCCGAGTTCAGGGCGGAGACGAAACAGCATCCTGACCGGACGCAGCCGGCCGACGGGCACGAGGCCGCGGTGATCCTGGAGGAGGCCCGGGCGTCCGTCGACCCCGAACTGCGCTCGGCGATCCACTCGTTGCCCGGCTCCATGCGCCGGATCGCGCTCTACCACTTCGGGTGGGAGCACGCGGACGGCACCCCGGCGGCGGGCAACGCCGGCAAGGCGATCCGCCCCGCCCTCGTCCTCACCGCGGCCGGCGCACTCGGCGGCGAGCGGGCGCGGACGGGCGCGCTGCGGGCCGCCGCGGCGGTCGAGCTGATCCACAACTTCACACTGCTGCACGACGACGTGATGGACCGGGACACCACCCGCAGACACCGGCCCACCGCGTGGACCGTGTTCGGCGACCCCGACGCGATCCTCGCCGGGGACGCGCTCCAGGCGCTGGCACTGCGACTGCTCGCCGAGGACCCGCACCCGGCGGCCTCGGCCGCCGCGGCCCGGCTCGCGGACTGCGTCGTCGAACTGTGCGCGGGCCAGCACGCGGACACCGCCATGGAGCAGCGCGCCCCCGGCGAGGTCACTCTCGACGAGGTGCTCGCCATGGCCGAGGCCAAGACCGGCGCGCTGCTCGGCTGCGCCTGCGCGGTGGGCGCGCTGTACGCGGGGGCGTCCGCCGAGGACGTGGAGGCACTGGACGCGTTCGGCCGGCAGGCCGGGCTCGCCTTCCAGCTGATCGACGACGTCATCGGCATATGGGGCGACCCCGCCCGCACCGGCAAACCGGCCGGCGCCGACCTCGCCGTACGCAAGAAGTCGCTGCCCGTGGTCGCCGCGCTCACCTCGGGCACCCCGGCGGCCGTGGAACTCGCCGAACTGTACGGAATGCCGTACGAGGAAGGGGACTTGGAGCGCACCGCGCTCGCGGTCGAGCGGGCCGGCGGCCGGGACTGGGCGCAGGCCCAGGCGGCCGACCGGATGGCCCGGGCCGTGCAGGAACTGGCCCGGGCGATCCCGGACCCGCAGGACGCGGGCGGTCTGCTCGCGCTGGCCGAGTTCGTGACCCGGCGCAGCAGTTGAAGACTCCGGGGCCTTGTGGTGCCGTGCGGTCCTGACCCCGCACGGTGACCCGGGGCCCCGGACACGGGCGGGTCCCGCGCATCCCCACGGTGCGCGGGGCCCGCCCCTCTTTTTTTAAGGCTCGGTTCGCCTCCGGGGCGCAAAAGTCGGTGTCGAGAGGCCGACCGTGCTCGACCCTTCGGGCCTCCGCGCGCTGGGCCTCTCGCCTCCGACGCGCCCCTTCGGCTCACTCGCCCGTAAGTCCCGCTAGGCTCAACACCCGTACGGAATAGGACTGTTGAGACGCGGAGGCGGGACATGGGCGTGGCGATACGGGCGGCCGGCGAGGGCGACAGAGAGCTGGTCGTCCGGCTGCTGGACGACGCGTTCCAGGACGATCCGGTGAGCGGCTGGATCTTCCCCGACGCCGAGTACCGCCGTGCGACCCACCACAAGCTGATGGCCGCCTTCACGGACGCAGTGCTCGCCGACGGCCGTATCGACCTGGTCGAGGACGGCGCGGCCTGCGCGCTGTGGCTGTCCATGCCGGCCGAGGCGCACGCGGCGGACGGCGAGGACGAGGCCGTACAGCTGCGGGAGTTCGTGGATGCGGACAACGAGCGGGTCGAGACGATCGTCCGGCTCATGGAGGAGGGGCATCCCACCGGCCGGGCCCACGAGTACCTGTGGATGATCGCCGTGACACCGGGCCGGCAGGGCGAGGGACTCGGCGCCGCGCTGATCCGGCACGTCCTGGAGCGCTGCGACCGCGAGGGACTGCCCGCGTACCTGGAGGCGAGCAGCGAGCGCAGCACCAAGCTGTACCAGCGGCTCGGCTACGCCTTCACCGACACCAACCTCGACCTTCCGGACGGCCCGCGCATGTATCCGATGTGGCGCGAGCCCCGAACGGTTCTAGTCTGAGTGCATGGGCAGAGAAGAGCACACCTGTCCCGTCTGCGGACAGCCCGTTGCCACCGTCGTCCGGCGGTACAAGACGCTCGGCGCATGGGTACCGAAGTGGGTGGCCGGCCCGTGCCGGAACCCCGAGTGCGAGGCGAACGTCGGCCAGGGTGCCGAGCCCGATGAACCCGGGTCGCGCACCCCGGCCGGGCCGACGCCGTAGCGTGATCCCATGCCGGACAAGGAACCCACCACCATCCTCCACATCACCGAGCGCGCCCTCTGGGACGCGGCCCGCGAGCGCGGCGCCTACGAGTGGTCGACCCGTGGCCGCACCCTCCAGGAGGAGGGCTTCATCCACTGCTCGACCCGCACCCAACTCCCGCGCGTGGCAGCCTTCTTGTACGGCTCCTACGACGGCCCCGACGACCTGGTGGTCCTGGAGGTGGAACCGGGACGGCTCGGCGCACCCCTGAAGTACGAGGCGCCGGAGCCGGGCGGCGAGGAGTTCCCGCACATCTACGGGCCGATTCCGGTGGACGCGGTGGTGAGCGTGGAGGTGTGGACGGCTTGAGCCGGTTGTGGCGCCGGGTCCTGATGGTGTGGGCGGTCGCCGTGGCCGTCGGGGGCGGGCTCACGTTGTGGCTGCAGGACTCCGGTGGGCCGCACGAGCCGTACAGCTGGCAGCTGAACAAGCCTGATGGCGAGACGCCGACGCCGTCGCCGAGCCAAGACGGTCAGGACCCGGCGAACGGCTGTCCGACGCCCACGGCCTCGCCGTACGACGACCCGCATACGATCTTCATCTGCCTCAAGAACGGCTAGGCAGCCCGCCGGTCTCCGGGTCGCGCCCGGTCAGGCAGTAGACACCGCCCGCCGGATCCCGCATCACCGTCCAGTGCCTGCCGTGGGAGACGACACTCGCCCCGAGCCGCTCGTGTCGCGCCGTCGTCGCGTCGATGTCGGCGCAGGCCAGGTCGAGATGGGCGGAGGCGGGGCGTTCCTCGCCGAGCCGCTGGAGCAGGATCCGGATCGGCAGGCCGGGCGGCGGCTTGAGCACATGGAACTCGGGGAGCGCACCGCGCAGGGACGCCCAGTCGGGCAACAGGGCGCTCCAGAAGGCGACTTCGGCGTCGTAGGAGCCGGGCCCGATGTCGAGGGACACCTGGTCGAGACGGCTGCCGTCCACGACGGGCGGCCGTACGGCCTCGCCGTGCCAGGGGACCGCGCAGAACAACTGCCCGGCGGGGGACCGGAGTACGGCCCAGCCGTCGTGCTCGGCGACGGTCTCGGCGCCGAGCGCCAGCGCGGACGCCACGAACGCCGGCACGTCGTCGACGGAGAAGTCGAGGTGCGCCCCGCCCATGCCCGTCCCGACCCCCTGCACCTTCACGCAGGGATCCGCCCCCTCCACCAGCAAGGTGACGAACTCGCCTTCCCCACCGCGCGGTTCGGACAGCCGGGTGTCCGTGACGGCCGTCCAGAAGGCGCGGGCGGGGTCGCGGAGCGCGAGCGGGCGGTCGACGAAGGCGTAGGTCCAGCGGATGCCGGCTGGGATGCTCATGGCGTGATCGTAAGCCGGAAGGCGCGACCGGCCCCCGTCGCTTTCAGTCCCCGCTGCGCTGCATGAACCGCAGCATGTTCCCGGCCGGGTCCCGGAACGCGCAGTCGCGCACACCGTACGGCTGGTCCGTCGGCTCCTGGACCACCTCGGCGCCGGACTCCTGGACGCGGGCGTAGAGGGCGTCGCAGTCGGCGGTGGTGAAGTTGACCCCGCGCAGGGTGCCCTTGGCGAGAAGTTCGGCCATGGCCTGCTTGTCGGCGGGGGAGGCGTCCGGGTTGGCGGCCGGCGGCTCCAACACAATCTCGACATCGGGCTGCAACGGCGACCCCACGGTCACCCACCGCATGCCCTCGAAACCGACGTCGTTACGGATTTCCAGCTCCAGCACGTCGCAGTAGAAGGCGAGGGCCTTGTCGTGGTCGTCGACGGCGATGAAGCACTGGCGGAGTTTGAGATCCATGCAGCACAGGCTAGGGCCGGAGGGGCGGTCCCGCCCGGTTCGGGCGGGTGAAAGTGCGGGCCACGCAGGACGGGATCACCGCGCCGGCCTCGTGGGAGCGGGCGCGGTAGGCGCTGGGGGTCTCGCCGACCAGCTCGGTGAAACGGGAACTGAACGAACCGAGCGAGGTACAGCCGACGGCCATGCACACCTCCGTCACACTCAGATCCCCGCGCCGCAGCAACGCCTTCGCCCGCTCGATCCGCCGCGTCATGAGATAGCTGTACGGCGTCTCCCCGTACGCGGCACGGAAGCTCCGCTGGAAGTGCCCCGGCGACATCAGCGCGGTCCGCGCGATCGAGGCCATGTCGAGCGGTTCGGCGTACTCGCGGTTCATCCGGTCGCGGGCCTGACGCAGCCGTACGAGGTCTTCGCGGTTCACGTCGTCCAGGATGGCACGGGGCGGGAGGGGGCGTGGGGGTACGGCGAAAGGGCCCGCCCGGCGAACCGGTCGGACCCCTTCGTCATGCCCACTGACACACACCCGATGACCCCTGCCCGCTGACCCGCGATGGTGCACCGATCGCCGGTCGGGCGGGGGGTGTCGGGTGGGTCAGGCCTTCTTGGTCTCCTAGTAACGGGCCGGGTCGGTGACCTGCGGGGATTCTCCCGGTGGGGCGCTGACCTGGCCTTTTGGCGATTGGTGGCGATGGGGTGCGACGGTCTTGATTGGGTGTCTTGCGCACTGTGTGCGGACTGCGCGATCAAGGCGTTGCCGTCACCGTCCTTCGTGTGGCAGCTCGCCGTTGCCTTCGCACTGGTCGGGAGTTCCGGGCGGCGGGGCCGTGGTGGCCCTCGGGATCAGCGTCGTGGGCAGGACGACGTGCTGTGTGCGGTCGGCCTCGGAGTCGTCGATCAGCGTCAGGGCCAGTTCGCCGGCGATGCGGCCCATCTCGGAGGGTGACTGGGCGACCGTGGACAGGTCGAACCACTCGGCCGTGTCCTGGTCGTCGAAGCCGACGACGGACATCCGCTCGGGCACCGCGATCCCCGTCTTGCGCAGGGTCCAGATGACGGAGACGGCCTGCTCGTCCGCGTCGGCGAAGATCGCTGTGGGCGGCTCCCGCAGGCTCAGCAGGTTTCCGACCGCCTCCATGGTGCCGCGCTTGTCGCGGGGCGGGATCGTGACCACCAGGTCGTCGTCCAGGGGGATGCCCGCCTCGGTGAGCGCCTGCCGGTAGCCGAGCAGTCGGTCGCGGGTGCTGAAGCTGAAGCCGCGGGCGCCCACCGTCTGGGCGAAGGCGATCCGGCGGTGGCCGAGGTTGAGCAGGTGGCGGGTGGCCTTGCAGGCTCCGGCCACGTCGTCGGCGTAGACGCTCGGGCGGCCCTCGACGTGCTGGCTGACGTAGATGACCGGCATTCCGAGGTCGTCCAGGCGCGCGGTCTCTTCGGCGGTGAGGTCGAAGGAGAACACCAGCAGGGCGTCGGCGTTGCGGCGGGCGGGGAGGCGCTCGAAGAACGCGGTGCGTTCGGCCAGGTCGGGGATCACGTAGACGGTCATCTCCAGGCCGGCCTCCCGCAGCAATGGGCCCAGACGCGTCAGTGCCGAGCCCATGAACCACGAATCCAGTGTGGGCACCAGCACCGCCACGACCCCGGTCTTGCCGGTGACCAGACTCGCTGCGTGCCGTGAGACGGCGAAGTTCAGCTCACGGGCGGCTTGCTCGACCCGTGCGCGGACGTCCGGTGAGACCGATGTCAGGCCGCGCAGGGTGCGCGAGACGGTGGACGGGGAGACCCCCGCCCGTTCGGCGACATCAGTCATGGTGGGCAGTCGTTGAGCTGGCGGCATGACCGGAAGTTAGCACAGCTTCAGCTTCCCGCCAGACCTTCTGAGACAGCGCTGTCACGACCCGCTCGGCGGAGACAGCGACCCGTTATGCCCGTATATGGGCCACACATCCACCCAATCTTCTTCGTGCTACCGGCAGGTTACGCATTGACTTCCGCCAGGTGCACTCCTACGGTGCAAGCGTTGTCTCGGTGGGTTCGGAGCCGTCGCCGTGAAGTCATCCTTCGATGCTTTGACCTGCGTTTTTGATCTACAAAATGCCGTGACAGCACAGTCTCGTAACAGAGCCATCCCAGAGTCATCTCGGTAGCTACTCCCTACAGGGCGCCCCCGCCGAGACTTCGGTTCCGCACGTCCAGGAGAGACAGTGAACGCCAGAACCACCAGAGCCTTTCAGTGCTCGGCCGTGCTCGCCGCCGCCGGGCTCACCCTCACCGCCTGCGGTTCTTCCGGCGGTGGCAGCTCCTCGGGGCAGTCCCAGAACACGTCGTTCACGGGCCGTGGCCCGATCACCTACGTGTCCGGCAAGGACACCACCGGCGTCGTCCAGAAGGTGCTCGACCGCTGGAACAAGCTGCACCCGAAGGAGAAGGTCACCTTCATCCAGCTGCCGACGGATGCGGACTCGCAGCGCCAGCAGATGATCCAGAACGCCGAGACCAAGTCCGACACCTACACGATCCTGTCCCTCGACGCCGTGTGGACCTCGGAGTTCGCCGCGCACCAGTGGATCGACAAGCTGCCCGAGAAGCAGTTCCCGCTGGACAAGATGCTCAAGCCGGTGGTGGAGACGGCGAAGTACCGCGGCAGCCTGTACGCGGCCCCGTACATCTCGAACGGCGGCGTGCTGTACTACCGCACCGACCTGCTCAAGAAGGCCGGCATCAGCGCCCCGCCGACGACATGGGCTCAGATGAAGGCCGACTGCGCCAAGGTCGAGAAGCTGCCCGAGGCCAAGGGCATGTCCTGCTACGCCGGGCAGTTCCAGAAGTACGAGGGCCTGACGGTGAACTTCGGCGAGGCCGTGAACTCCGCGGGCGGTGTGATCACCGACGCCAACGGCAAACCCGACGTCAACACCCCGGCGGCCAAGAAGGGCCTGGACTTCCTCGTCGACTCCTTCAAGGACGGCACGATCCCCAAAGAGGCCATCACCTACCAGGAGGAGGACGGCCGTCAGGCGTTCCAGTCCGGCAAGCTGATCTTCCACCGCAACTGGCCCTACGTATACGCGCTGGCCCAGAAGAGCAAGGTGGCCGGGAAGTTCGCGGTCGCGCCGCTGCCCGGCCTGAACGGAGTCGGCGCCTCCAGCCTGGGCGGCTCCAACCTGGGCCTGTCGTCCTTCGCCAAGAACAAGGCCACCGCGCTGGACTTCATGAAGTTCTTCACCGACGAGAAGAACTCGACGACGTTCCTCAAGGACGCCGCCTTCGCCCCGCCGTACACGGACCTGTACGACGACCAGACCCTGGCCGCGCAGTACCCGTACCTGCCCGTCCTGAAGCAGTCGATCCTGCACGCCGTGCCGCGCCCGCGGGTCGTGCAGTACGGCGATGTGACGTCCGCGATCCAGCAGGAGGCGTACGCCGCGCTGACCGGCAGCAAGACCAGTGCGCAGGCGCTGAAGGACCTGCAGCAGGAGCTGCAGAAGTCCGCGGCGCAGTGAGGAGCAGGGCCATGGCCGACACCAAGATCCCGCCCGGACCCGCCACCGGTGAGGCCGACCGTGCGGCGGGCAGCCGATCGCCGGTGATCGGCAGACCTTCCCGGGCCCGGGCGACCTCGGGTTCGGGGCGGATGGCGGCGCTCCTGGTGTCCCCGACGCTCCTGGTGCTGACGATCGTCGTGCTCTACCCGACGGTCATGGCACTGCAGGAGTCGCTGTACGGGACGAAGGGGCTGGACCCGAAGACCGGCTTCATCAGCGACACCGAGCCGTTCGTGGGGCTGAAGAACTACGCCGACATCTTCGGCGCGGCCGGAGACCGGTTCTGGAACGCCTTCTGGAACACCACCTTCTTCACCGTCGTCACCGTCGGGCTGGAGACGGTGATCGGTGTGGCCATGGCCCTCATCATGCACAAGGCGTTCAGCGGCCGGGCGCTGGTCAGGGCTGGCATCCTCATCCCCTGGGCCGTCCCCACAGCCATCTCCGGCCTGCTGTGGCGATGGATCTTCAACAGCAACGGCGTGGCCAACGCCCTGATCGGTCACCAGATCCTGTGGACCACCGAGGGCTTCCACGCCAAGGTCGCGGTCATCATCGCCGAGGTGTGGAAGACCGCTCCCTTCATCGGACTGCTGGTCCTGGCCGGCCTGCAGGTGATCGGCAAGGAGGTGTACGAGGCGGCCCGCATCGACGGTGCGAGCGCCCCGCGCCAGTTCTGGCACATCACCCTGCCGCTGGTGAGGCCCGCCCTGCTGGTGGCGATGCTGTTCCGCTGCATGGACGCCCTGCGGATGTTCGACCTGCCCTACATCCTCATCGGCGCCCGGAAGAACTCCGTGGAAACCCTCTCCATGCTCGCGCAGAGCGAGGCGTCCAACGTCCGCTTCGGACCGGCCTCGGCCTACGCGGTGCTCCTCTTCCTCTATGTCTTCCTCGTCGCGCTCGCCTTCGTCCGGTTGCTGGGCGCCGACCTCGTCGGCGACAGCGGTACGGCCAAGCCCCGACGCAAGCACCGCAGGACGCCCTTCTCCCGTCGTTCGGAGGTGACGACATGATGGCCTCGGCGAAGCTGCGCGGCTGGCTGCTGTACGCGGGTGTCCTCGCGGTGGTGGCGTACTGCCTGGCCCCGTTCTACTGGATGCTGGTCTCCAGCCTGCGCAGCACCTCCGACATCTTCGACACCTCGTTGTTGCCCTCCCGGGTGTCGTTCGAGAACTACCGAGCCCTGCTCGACTCGTCCCAGGGTTTTCCCCGGGCCCTGCTCAACAGCCTGATCGTCGCCGGCATCACCACCGTCCTGGCGCTGATTCTGGCCACGTTCACCGCCTACGCCATGGCCCGGCTGGAGTTCCGCTTCAAGCGGCTGATCCTCACGCTGATCATCGCCACCTCGATGTTCCCGGTGGTGTCGATCGTGGTGCCGCTGCTGAAGCTGTTCACCGACATCGGCTGGATCAACACCTACCAGGCCATGATCGTGCCGAGCATGTCCTTCACGCTGCCGCTGGCGGTGTGGAACCTGACTACTTTCTTCCGGCAGATGCCGGACGAGCTGGAGCACGCCGCCATGATCGACGGCTGCACCCGCGGCCAGGCGTTCCGCAAGGTCATCGTCCCGCTCGCCGCGCCGGGCATCTTCACCACCGCGATCATCGTCTTCATCGCCGCCTGGAACGAGTTCCTCATCGCCCTGACGATGACGAACAAGCCCGGCATGCAGACTGCGCCGGTCGCCATCTCGAAGTTCACCGGCGCCACGACGTACGAGACCCCGTTCGGCAGCCAGATGGCCGCCGGCGTCCTCGTCACCATCCCGCTGGTGGTCATGGTGCTGCTCTTCCAGCGCCGCATCGTCGCCGGACTCACCGCCGGCGCGGCCAAGTAGCCGCCGTCCCCCACAAACCCACTCTCAAAGGACCCTTTCAGCACCATGTCCCCCACGAGCCCCTGGTGGCGCAGCGCCGTCATCTACCAGGTCTACATCCGCAGCTTCGTCGACGGGAACGGCGACGGCGTCGGCGACATCGCCGGCATCCGCTCCCGCCTGCCGTACCTGAAGTCACTCGGTGTCGACGCCCTCTGGATCAACCCGTGGTACAAGTCGCCGATGGCCGACCACGGTTACGACGTGGCCGACTACCGCGAGATCGACCCGCTGTTCGGCACGGTCGCCGAGGCCGAGCAGCTCATCGAGGAAGCGCACGAGCACGGGATCC
The DNA here is from genome assembly GCF_044457385.1 of Streptomyces sp. NPDC050548. Classification (NCBI taxonomy): domain Bacteria; kingdom Bacillati; phylum Actinomycetota; class Actinomycetes; order Kitasatosporales; family Streptomycetaceae; genus Streptomyces; species Streptomyces sp. NPDC050548. The sequence continues at coordinate 99,880 of NZ_JBITGV010000001.1, read as the reverse complement.
GCATCATCCCCGACATCGTGCCCAACCACACCTCCGACCAGCACGCCTGGTTCCAGGCGGCACTGGCCGCCGGACCGGGCAGCCCGGAACGCGGACGCTACATCTTCCGCCCCGGCCGCGGCCCCGACGGCGACCAGCCACCCAACGACTGGGACTCCCGCTTCGGCGGCCCGGCCTGGACCCGCGTGTCGGACGGCGAGTGGTACCTGCACCTGTTCACCCCCCAGCAGCCCGACCTCAACTGGCAACACCCCGAAGTCCACGCGGAGTTCGAATCCGTCCTGCGATTCTGGTTCAGCCGGGGCGTCGACGGCTTCCGCGTCGACGTCGCCCACGGACTCGTCAAGGACCCCGAGCTGCCCGACCTGCCACCCCTGTCCGCCCCCGCGGACGGGCAGCCCAGGCCCCACACCGACCACCCCTTCTGGGACCGCGACGAGGTCCACGACATCTACCGCGCCTGGCGCAAGCTGGCCGACGGGTACCCCGGCGACCGCTCCTTCGTCGCCGAGGCATGGACCGACACCCCCGAGCGTCTCGCCGCCTACGTCCGCGAAGACGGCCTGCACACCGCCTTCAACTTCGACTTCCTCATGTCCAGCTGGGACCCGAAGGACCTGCGCACGGTCATCGACGACACCCTCGCGATGCTCGGCAACGTGGGCGCGCCGGCCACCTGGGTGCTCTCCAACCACGACGTCATGCGCCACCCCAGCCGCTACGGCCGCACTGCGGCACGACGCTGGCTGGCCAACGAGTCCTACGTACCCGAAGGCCCCCTCGACCTGCGACTGGGCACCCGCCGCGCCCGCGCAGCCGCCCTGCTGATGCTCTCCCTGCCTGGCGGCGCCTACGTCTATCAGGGCGAGGAACTCGGCCTGCCCGAGGCCGAGGACCTGCCCGAGTCCGTCCTCCAGGACCCCGTCTGGGAACGCTCCGGCCACACCGAACGGGGCCGCGACGGCTGCCGCGTCCCGATCCCCTGGTCCGGACAGGCCGCACCGTACGGTTTCAGCCCCGACAACGCCACCGCCGAACCTTGGTTGCCGCAGCCCGCCGACTGGGCCGAGCGAAGCGCGGAAGCACAGACCGGTGACGAGGCGTCCATGCTGGAGCTCTACCGCAGCGCCCTGAGCCTGCGTCGCGAACACCCCGCCCTCGGCGACGGAGGCATGACCTGGCTGGACACCCCGGCCAGGGTCCTCGCCTTCCGTCGCGAACCCGGCTTCGTCTGCGTGCTGAACCTCTCCACCGAGCCCTACCGGCTGCCCGACCACACATCGATCCTGCTGACCAGCGAACCCGTCGACGACGGCCGACTGGCCCCGGACCAGGCGGCCTGGCTCGCGGTGTAACACCGATCGGTGGTCTCAAGTCCGCCAGGGCCTGTTCGGTCTTCCCTCCCCGCCGGCCGGACAGGCCCTGGTCCCTACTGGTCAAATCGTTGGATTTCGATGGCGAGGGCGCCGAGGGCTTCCTTCTCGGGCGGATAGATGGTGCGGATGTTGGCGAGCTGCTGTTCGCGGTTGGCGGTCGGGTTGACGTTGCCGGGTCCTTCGCCGTCGAGCAGCGCCTCGAAGTTGGGGTACTCGGTAACCCGCTTGGCTTTGACTTCGCATGTCTCGTCGGTGCCCTTGATGCGGAAGCGGATGATGTCACCGGCGGCGAGGTCGGCGAGGTGCGGGTACTTCACCCGCACCTCGATGGTCTTGGTGCCCGCGGCGACGAGGTCGAAGTACTGGCGGTAGAGGTTGAGTTCGTGGACGCGGGCGGTGGTGTCGGTCATGGGGCGGGAACGCTCCTGGGGACTGATGCGGTCATCATGCGGCCGATCTCGGCGGCCGAGTACGAGCGGAAGAAGTGGCGGGGGTCGGACAGCAACGTATCGGTCATGGCCAGCAGTTGCTCGGCGTACTCGGCGATGGTGCCGGGCCACTGCCGGGTATCGAGCATCCAGCTGGCCGCGCCCTTCGGCAGAGAAGCCCGGCCCTCGCGGATCAGCGACTTGGACAACTTGGCGCCGGTGTCGGTGACGACCTGAGGGCAGAACAGGCGGGCCGGGAGCTGTCCGTGGGTGAGGCCGACGGCCTGGAGGGCCTCGTCGACCAGGTGGGAGCCGAAGACCCAGTCGCCGCCCTTGACCATGACGTGCAGGGTGCCGTGGGGGTTTGACAGGGCGAGTTCTTTGACGAGGTTGCGGTACAGCGTGGCCAGGTCGAGGTAGGCGCCTTCGGCCGGGGCGATGGTGGCCTGGTAAGGACCGTGGTGGAGGCAGACGGCAGCCACTTGCGCGGCCTCGCGGTCGGTGAGTTGGACGCGAGTGCGCTCGGCGTGCTTCTCGGCCCAGCCGCAGCCGGGCTGTGGGCATGGGACGCGCACGTGCGGCGTGCCGGTGGAGGGGGCCAGCCACCAGCGGGCGGCATCGAGTCGGGGCAGGAGCCGTAGCCAGGTGCGGCGGAAGTGCTCGCCGGCCTGCTGGTGGCTGTAGGTCTCGACCCGGTGAGGGATGCCCAGACGCCGGGACAGCGCGGTGAACAGGGGTTGGTAGAGGGCACCGACGAGGTCGGTCAGGGCCTGGTCGCCGAGGGCCTGGGCGTAGGCACGCTGGTAGCGGTGACCGCTGACCGGGTCAGTGGTCAGCTCGTGTGGGGCGTTGTCGAGGGCGCTGAACAGGACCTCGGTCGGGATGCCGAAGCGGTCTCGCAGGCGGGCGGCCATGGCGAAGGAGAGCGCCTGGACGAGCGAGGTGCCGATATGCGGGGCGCCGTTGATCTGGGTGCCGACGACCAGCACGATCCGCTCGGGTGGGTTGGCCAGGATGCGTGGGGTCAGGACGTCCTCGGCATGGTGGAGGGCGTTGGCCAGGACGGTGTTCGGTGAGACGGGGTGGGTCGTCACGGCGTGTCCCCCTGGGGTGGGTTGGGGTTCATTCGGTTCGGGTGTGGCCGAAGAGGAGGCTCTGGCGGGGCGTGGCGTGGTCCAGGTAGGTGTCGATCTCCGCTGGCGTGGCACTGCGGGAGAGCGGGTCGAGGCCCAGGACAAGGGCTACTGGCGTCCCTTGGCCGAGGAGCAGGATCCAGGGGCGGCCCGCGGGGATCCGTTTTCGGTGGGGGGTGCCGTCGAAGCGCAAGGCCACCTCGGTCGGGGTGATCTGGCGCAGGCGCGGCCCGATGTCCGGCGGTGGTGCGGTGGCGGGGCCGAGGTGCAGAGCTTCGGCGACCGCGCGCATGCGTTGTTCGATGACGGTAGGCGTCTCGTAGAGGCTGCGGGGTTGTTGGGGCGCCAGTAGGAGGCAACACAGAGTGGCGCCGGTCGGGGCGGTGTCCAGCCACGTGGTCGTGGCCAGGGAGGCGATCAGACCGGCGGTCAGCGTGAGCGCCTCGGTATTGGCGGGCGTCAGCATGTCGGCACCGCGCTGTGGTGGAAGGCCGCCCAGACGCACTTGCCGGGGCCACGGCGTTCCTCCACGCCCCAGTGGTCGGCCACTGCGGATACGAGGAGAAGGCCGCGGCCTTCGGCGTCAGTGCTCCGTGCCTCTCGCTTGGTGGGTGTGCCGTTGCCGCCGTCGTGCACCTCGATGCGCAGCACGGTGGCGTGCAGTTCGACGCGTACAAGGACCTGGCCGCCCGCAGGGGCTCCGTGCAGGACGGCGTTGGTGGCGAGTTCGGAGGTGCCCAGCCGGATGTCGTCGAGGCGTTCGGTCCGGCCCCATTGGGTAAGGGTCTCGGCGACGAAGGAGCGGGCGGCTCCTGGGGTGGTCCGGCGTCGGTCGAAGAGCATCGATCCGTGCTCGACGGCGCCGTCGAGGGCTTGGTCCGGTGCGAGGGTGTCCGGCTCGCCGGGCAGTCTGCTGGGCATGGCCAACAGCCAACCGCTGTCGCTCGTTTGGGTCGGGAGCCAGCACGGGGGCCATGTCAGGGGCCACTATGGGGGCCAGACTTCACGTGCTGCGGGGAGAGGGGATGAGCGACACGGGGATCGGTGCGCTGCTCATCAGGCTGCGTACCGAGCGTGGCTGGTCTCAGCAACGGGTGGCCGACGAGTACAACGCCCTGGAGGGGCGTGCCACCAAGACGGGCAAGGAGATCGGGCGCTACGAGCGCGAGGTACGCATCCCGGTGCCGTACACGCGAAAATACCTGGCTCAGGCGTTCGGCGTCGGAACCGCGGAACTCGACCGAGCGGTTGTGGTCAGCAAGAGCCGGCGGAACGGCGGCGGCCCGGAAGACGCGCAACAGACGCTGCCCACGCAGCCCATGGTGCGTCCGCGCACCGTGGCGGGGGCTGTGTCGGTGGATGCGGTGGCCTCGGCGGAGTTCGCCCGGTTCATCGCGCAGCGCAACGCCGACGAGTTCGTCGTAGAGCAGTTGGAGGCCGATGTCGCTCGGCTTGCCCGTAGCTACGTCAGTCACCCGCTGCTGGAGCTGTATGTCGAGATCAAGCGGTTGCGGAACGGCGTGTTCGAGCTGTTGCGCGGGCGGCAGCATCCCCGGCAGACCACTGATCTGTACGTCGCGGCCTCCCGTCTGTGCGGCCTGACCGCTCATGTGTGCCTAGACCTCGGTGACTACGACTCCGCGGCCACACACGCTCGCACTGCCCGGGCGTGCGCGGAGGCTGCAGGCCACGAAGGGATGTTGGCCTGGGTGCGAGCCGTTGAGTCCTTGATCGCCTACTGGACTGGGCGGTACGAGCAGGCCGCGCGGCTGGCGCAGGCGGGTCGTCAGCACCGGGCGGGCGGGAGCATCGGGGCCCGGCTGGCGAGCCTGGAGGCGCGGGCGCTGGCCATAGTGGGAGACCGGGTGGGTGTAGTGGCCGCGCTGGCGGATGCCGAGCGCTCTCGCGAGGCGATGGTGGGTCTCGACGAGGTGCCAGGCATCTTCGCTTTCCCGGCTGCCAAGCAGTTCACGTACGCCGGTACGAGCTATCTGGCGGTGGGCGGGCGCGAGCACGTCCAGCAGGCCATCGTCAGCGCGGACACCGCGATCCGGCTCTACCGCAGCGCCGAGGATGACGACCAATCGGTGGGCGACCTATTCGCCGCCCATGTCGATCTCGCCCGCGGCCATCTGCTTCTGGGCGATCTGGACGGTACAGGGACGGTGCTCGGCTTCGTCCTCGACTCCTCGCCGGAGCGCATGTCAGCCAGTATCGTGCGCCGGCTCATCGCTCTGGGCCGGGAGCTGAGCGAGCCGCAGTACGGTGGAGCCGCGCAGGCGGCACACCTGCGTGAACGACTCCAGCACACGGCCGTCCTCGCGGCCTCACCCGCCGCCCGTCCTCCGGAGCTGCCGACGTGACCGAACTGTCCGCCGCACACGCCGCCGCCGTCACCAACCGGAGCCGCCTTGCCGGAAGTGCCTACAACAGCGACCGGGATCTCGCTGCCCGCCAGTCGCTCTACCGGTGGCAGACGCCCCGCTACGACCTGCCCGGCATCGTCGCCGAGAAGCTGAGCGGTGTGCGGGAGCGCGGACGTGTGGCCGATGTCGGTTGTGGCAACGGCAAGTTCATCCAGCGGCTTCGCGAGGACCGGCCCGATCTGGCCCTGTTGGGCTTGGACATCGCCCCCGGCATCCTCGCCGACGTCCCCGGCCCGGTTGCCGTGGCGGATGCGACCCGTCTGCCGCTGGCGACCGGGAGTGTCAACGCCGCCCTGGCGCTGCACATGCTCTACCACGTCCCCGATATCCCCCTGGCAGTAAGGGAGTTGTCCCGCGTAGTCACCCGCGACGGGTTGGTGATCGCCTCCACCAACAGCGACCGGGACAAGGCGGAACTCGACGACCTGTGGCAGCGGGCTGCGGGCGATGTCCTCGGTACCGGACGTGGCCCGGCCCGTATCTCGCTCAGTGCCCGTTTCTCCCTGGAGAAGGCATCGGCCTTTCTGGGTGAGGAGTTCGGGCGGGTGGAGACCGTGGAGCTGCCCGGCACCGTCACGGTTGGCGATCCTGAGCCGGTCGTCGCGCACATGGCTTCGTACCGGGCCTGGGCGGACCAGCACGATGTGCCCTTCGACGCCACGGTCGAGCGGGCCCGCGCCATCCTCGTTGACCACATCGCCCAGCACGGGACCTTCGAGATCACGTGCCTCGGCGGCGTCCTCGTCTGTCGTCGGTGATGTGTGCGGGGGAAACGACGAAGGGACCCCACCGGCGAACCGGCAGAGTCCCTTCCCCATACCCACTGACCTGCGATGGTGCACCGATCGCCGGTCGAGTCGGGCCGGGCCGACTGAGTGTCAGGCCTTCTTCGTCTCCCAGAAGATCTTGTCGATCTGGGCGATGTAGTCCAGCGCCTTCTGGCCCGTCGCCGGGTCGGTGGACGCCTTGGCGGCCGAGAGGGCCTTCAGGGTGTCGTTGACCAGCTGGTGCAGCTGCGGGTACTTCTCGAAGTGCGGGGGCTTGAAGTAGTCGCTCCAGAGCACCGAGACGTGGTGCTTCGCGAGCTCGGCGCGCTGTTCCTTGATGACGATGGCGCGCGCCTGGAAGTGCGGGTCGTCGTTGGCGGCCATCTTGTCCTGCACGGCCTTCACCGACTCCGCCTCGATGCGGGCCTGGGCCGGGTCGTACACACCGCAGGGCAGGTCGCAGTGCGCGCTGACCTTCACCTTGGGGGCAAACAGGCGGGAAAGCATGGAGCGTTCCTTCCTCGTGATCGTCTTCTCAGGTGGGACATTACTCCCTGGAGAAGCTGATTTCGCGAGTGCCCCCATGGGCTTAGGACAAAAGTACGGGGTCGGACTCAGACTGGTGGAGGATAGGACCGGGGAGGTGCCGGGGATGCCGGAGCTGTCGCAGGAGACCGAGCGCGGGAGGGCCGTACTGCCCTTTGGTACGGCCGAGGTGACCGGGCCGTCCATGGTGCCGACGCTGGTCCACGGGGATCTGCTGGTGGTGCAGTACGGCGCCAGGGTCAGGCCCGGGGACGTCGTCGTGCTGCGGCATCCGTTCCAGCAGGATCTGCTGGTCGTCAAGCGGGCCGTGGAGCGGCGGGACGGCGGCTGGTGGGTGCTCGGGGACAACGCGTTCGCCGGTGGGGACAGTACCGACTACGGCACCGTGCCCGAGGATCTGGTGCTGGGCAGGGTGCGCTTCCGGTACCGGCCGCTCAAGCCGGATCAGCGTTCGCCGTTCGCGCTCGCCCGCTGGGTGCTCTCGGCCGCCAGGCCGGTCCTCTCCGACCGGTCGGCCTCCAGGCGCTTCCGGGCCCGGTAGGCGGCCACGTTGGCGCGGGTCGCGCAGCGGTCCGAGCAGTAGCGGCGGGAGCGGTTGGTCGAGGTGTCCAGGTAGGCGTTGCGGCACGGGGGCGCCTCGCACAGGCCCAGGCGGTCGACGCCGTACTCGGTGAGGTGGAAGGCCAGGCCCATCGCCGCGATGGCCGCGTAGCCGGCGGTCGCGTTCGACGGGTGGTCCGCGAGGTGCATGTGCCACAGCGGGCGGCCGTCCTCGTCCCGGAAGTTGTGCCCGGAGATCTGCGGGCTGACCGGGAACTCCAGGAGGAGCGAGTTCAGCAGGTTCACGGAGAGGGTCTCGTCGCCGTCGTCGGCCGCCTGGAAGACCGCCCGCAGCCGGCCCCGGACCGAACGGAAGCGCGTGACGTCGGCGTCGGTGGCGCGGCGGGCCGCCTCCTGGTTGGTGCCGAACAGGTCCCGCACGGCCTCGACCGAGGTCAGGGCGTCCTTGCCCCGGGCCGGTTCCTCGGTGTTGACGAGGCGTACGGCGTAGTCCGAGTAATAGGCCAGTTCCACTTGTAGTCCTTACGAGGGCGCTCTATGGTCGTGGATGCGGTCGGGTAACAGCTGATCGTGCTTCCAGGGTATTACGGCAGTGGCAATGTGACAGCGCGTGGACAGGGGGTCCTCATGACGACCGGTGTCGGAACCGACTGGCAGTCCTGGCAGGAGAGCTGGGACCGGCAGCAGGAGTGGTACTTGCCCGACCGGGAGGACCGCTTCCGGATCATGCTCGACATGGTCGAGGCCTGCGTCGGGCCCGAACCGCGCGTCCTCGACCTCGCCTGCGGCACCGGCAGCATCACCGCCCGGCTGCTGGCCCGCTTCCCGGACGCCACCAGTACCGGCGTCGACCTCGATCCCGCGCTCCTCGCCATCGCCCGCGGCACCTTCGAGGGCGACGAGCGGGCCTCCTTCGTCACCGCCGACCTCAAGGACCCGCGGTGGACGACGAAGCTGCCGTACGACTCGTACGACGCGGTCCTCACCGCCACTGCCCTGCACTGGCTGCACAGCGAACCCCTCGCGGTCCTCTACGGCGAACTCGCCGAACTCGTCCGCTACGGCGGCGTGTTCATGAACGCCGACCACATGATCGACGACAGCACGCCGCGGATCAACGCGATCGAGCGCACCCACAGTCACGGCCGCATGGAACAGGCCCAGCGGAACGGCGCCCTCGACTGGGCCGAGTGGTGGCAACTCGCCGCCCAGGACCCGGTTCTCGCCGAACCGACCGCCCGCCGCTTCGAGATCTACGGCGCCCATGCGGACGGCGACATGCCCTCGGCCGCATGGCACGCGCGCGTGCTGCGCGAGAAGGGGTTCGGGGAGGCACGGGCGGTGTGGTGCTCGCCGTCGGACACGCTGCTGCTCGCCCTCAAGTAGCCCGCCGCACAAGCGCAAGGGGCGGTACGGAAGATCCGTACCGCCCCTTGAAGGAACCGCCGTACCACTACAGCACCTTGGACAGGAACCCCTGCGTCCGCTCGTGCTGAGGGTTCGTCAGGACGTCGCGCGGGTGGCCGGATTCGACCACCACACCGCCGTCCATGAAGACGAGGCTGTCGCCGACCTCGCGGGCGAAGCCCATCTCGTGCGTGACGACGATCATCGTCATGCCGGACTCGGCGAGGTCGCGCATGACGTCCAGAACGTCGCCGACCAGCTCCGGGTCGAGGGCCGAGGTCGGCTCGTCGAACAGCATCAGCTTCGGGTCCATCGCCAACGCCCGCGCGATCGCGACCCGTTGCTGCTGGCCGCCGGAGAGCTGCGAGGGGTAGCTCTGGGCCTTGTCGGCCAGCCCCACCCGCTCCAGGAGCTGCATCGCGCGCTCCTTGGCCTGCCCCTTGTTGACGCCCCTGACCTGCACCGGCGCCTCGACGATGTTCTCGGCGGCCGTCATGTGCGGGAACAGGTTGAAGCGCTGGAAGACCATGCCGATGTCCCGGCGCTTCACCGCGACCTCGCGATCGCGCAACTCGTAGAGCTTGTCGCCCTGTTGGCGGTAGCCGACGAGTTCACCGTCGACGTACAGCCGGCCGGCGTTGATCTTCTCCAGGTGGTTGATGCACCGCAGGAAGGTCGACTTGCCGGAGCCGGAGGGGCCGATGAGGCAGAACACCTCGCCGGACTTCACCTCCAGGTCGATGCCCTTGAGCACCTCGACCGGGCCGAACGACTTGTGGACACCCTCGGACTTGACCATCGGGACCGACGGGTCGGTCGGGACGGAGTCGGTCTTGGTGAGCTTGTCGGTCATGCCGCTGCTCCCTTCGGACGGCCGATGGACAGCAGGTTCGCCCGGATCTTCTGGAGCGGGGTCGGCGGCAGCGCACGGCTGGAGCCGCGGGCGTAGTACCGCTCGACGTAGTACTGCCCGACGCTCAGGACGGACGTCATGATCAGGTACCAGGCAGCGGCGAGGAAGTACATCTCCACCGGGGCGCCGGAGTTCTGGCCGATGTCCTGGGCGTAGCGGAAGAGCTCCGGATACTGGACGGCCGCCACGAGCGAGGTCGTCTTCAGCATGTTGATCACTTCGTTGCCCGTGGGCGGCACGATCACCCGCATCGCCTGCGGGATCACGATCCGGCGCAGCGTCTTGGCGTGGCTCATGCCCAGCGCGTGCGAGGCCTCGGTCTGGCCCTCGTCGACCGCGAGCAGGCCGGCGCGGCAGATCTCCGCCATGTACGCGGCCTCGTTGAGACCGAGGCCGAGCAGCGCCGTCAGCAGCGGCGTCATGAAGGCCGACCAGTAGTTCTTGTAGATCGGCCCGAGGTTGATGTAGTGGAAGACCAGGCCCAGGTTGAACCAGAGGAACAGCTGGACCAGGACCGGCGTACCGCGGAAGAACCAGATGTAGAACCAGGCGATCGACGAGGTCACCGGGTTCTTCGACAGCCGCATCACCGCGAGGCCGATGCCGCCGACGATGCCGATCACCATCGACAGGACCGTCAGCAGCAGGGTCTTGTAGACACCGGTCATGATCCGGTGGTCGAAGAAGTAGTCCGGTACGGCATGCCAGTTGATCTGGCCGTTGCCGAACGCGTAGATGATCGAGACCAGGATCGCGATCGCGACGACAGCGGAGATGTACCGCCCGTAGTGCTTGACCGGAATGGCCTTGATGGTCTCCGGGGCGGCCGGGGGCGTGTCCTGCGGCCCCGGCGCCCGGTCGATGTCAGTTGTCACGGATGTTGCCTCTCAGCGACGGCGGATCCGCGGTCACTTGCCGCCGTTGATCACGGACGACTTGACGGCACCGTCCTCGGCGCCCCACTTGGTCAGGATCTTCTCGTACTCGCCGCTCTTGATCACCGCGTTCATCGCGGCCTGCAGCGCGTCCCGCAGCTGGGTGTTGCTCTTGGCGACCGCGATGCCGTACGGCGCCGCCTCGACCTGGTCGCCGACGATCTGGAAGTCCTTGCCGCCGCCGGAGGTCTTCACCGCGTAGGCCGCGACCGGGAAGTCGGAGGAGGCCGCGTCGGCGCCGCCGGAGCGCAGCCGGGTCTGGGCCTGCTGGTCGTCGTCGAAGGGCTCGATGGTGATCTTCTTGCCGCCCGTACACTTCTTCGTCTCGGTCTTGGCGAGGTCCTCGGAGACCGTGCCGCGCTCGACCGCGAGCTTCTTCCCGCACAGGTCGGACCACGAGGCGATGTTCCCGGTGTCGCCCTTGCGCGTGTAGATCGAGACGCCGGCGGTCAGGTAGTCGACGAAGTCGACGCCCTCACCGACCTTCTTGCCCGTGTCGCCGTCGATGCCGTTCTGCCGGTTCTTGTTGTCGGTCATCGCGGACATGGCGATGTCGTAGCGGTCGGAGCGCAGACCGGTGAGCAGCGCGTCGAAGGTGCCGTTCTCGAACTCGAACTTCACGCCGAGCTGCTTGCCCATGGCGGCCGCGAGGTCGGGGTCGAGGCCGACGACCTTGCCGGAGTCGTCCTTGAACTCGACCGGCGCGTACGCGATGTCCGAGCCGACCTTGACGACGCCCGCGCTGCGGATCGAGGCGGGCAGCTTGGAGGCCAGCGGCGCCGAGCTGGTCGACGCGCTGCTGGAGTCCTTGTCCTTCTTGGTCTGGTCACCGCAGCCGGTGAGCAGCAGGGCGCCGGCGACCGCGATCGCACCGACCGCTGTGAGCCGGGTGTGCGCGGCGGTCGTACGACGGGTGAAGCGTGCGGTCATGGTGGGTTCCTCCGGCGGATGGATGGCGGTGCCGACGGGTCGACGAGAACACACACCTTCGGGTGTCGCGACCTCGTGTGATTAGGGCATCTTGCCATTCGGACTGAACCATTCAGGGGACTCCCTATGTCAAAATCGGATAACGGGTGAACCCCGAATCGCATCAGGTCGGTACATCAGGACGCCCTGATCACGGACCATCTGCTGGAATCACTCCTTCCGGCCGGAAGATCTTCGGCATGTCTCACGATGTGATCGATCATCGTTCCGCCCCCGGCCGACGAGATGTGACCTTGCGCCTATTGGACTCGTCCTCGGTGCCGTCCGTCCGGTAAGAAGGTTCTTTACACCCCTCATCCGGGGCTCAGGGCGCGTGTGCGGCGCGCCCGTCGCGCAGGTGCTCGTACGCATCAACTCTCTGGGCCCTGCGCGGTGCCCGCCCACCCCTCACCAGGGAGTGGCCACCCTCAAAATCAATGAAGACTTAAGGGGTAAGACAAAGTGGCAGCGGAGATCGTCAATCCTCGCAGCGACAGCAGTACGGATCAGGACGGCGGGGCAGAGCCCCTCGATTCCTTCGATCCTGCGTTCGCGCTGCACCGCGGCGGCAAGATGGCCGTGCAGGCCACCGTGCCGATCCGCGACAAGGACGACCTGTCCCTCGCATACACACCCGGCGTCGCGCGCGTGTGCACCGCCATCGCGGAGCAGCCGGAACTCGTCCACGACTACACATGGAAGTCGTCCGTGGTCGCCGTCGTGACGGACGGTACGGCGGTGCTCGGACTCGGCGACATCGGTCCCGAGGCCTCCCTCCCCGTCATGGAGGGCAAGGCGATCCTGTTCAAGCAGTTCGGCGGGGTGGACGCGGTGCCGATCGCGCTGGCCTGCACGGGCGTCGACGAGATCATCGAGACCGTGGTGCGCCTCGCGCCCTCCTTCGGGGGCGTCAACCTGGAGGACATCTCGGCGCCGCGCTGCTTCGAGATCGAGCGCAGGCTCCAGGAGCGGCTCGACATTCCCGTCTTCCACGACGACCAGCACGGCACGGCGATCGTGACGCTGGCGGCGCTCCGCAACGCGGCGAAGCTGACCGGGCGGGAGCTGGGCGACCTGCGGGCCGTCATCTCCGGCGCGGGCGCGGCCGGCGTGGCCATCGCCAAGTTCCTGCTGGAGGCCGGGCTCGGCGACGTCGCGGTCGCCGACCGCAAGGGCGTCGTCTCCCGCGACCGGGACGACCTCACGCCCGTCAAGCGGGAACTGGCCGAGCTGACCAACAAGGCGGGCCTCTCCGGAACGCTGGAAGCGGCGCTGGAAGGTGCCGACGTCTTCATCGGCGTCTCCGGCGGTACGGTCCCGGAGCCGGCCGTGGCCTCCATGGCCGAGGGCGCGTTCGTCTTCGCGATGGCCAACCCGGACCCCGAGGTGCACCCCGATGTGGCGCACAAGTACGCGGCGGTCGTCGCCACGGGGCGGTCCGACTTCCCGAACCAGATCAACAACGTGCTGGCGTTCCCGGGCATCTTCGCGGGCGCGCTCCAGGTGCGGGCCTCTCGGATCACCGAGGGCATGAAGATCGCGGCGGCCGAGGCGCTGGCCGGTGTGGTCGGCGACGATCTCGCCGCGGACTATGTGATTCCGTCACCGTTCGACGAGCGGGTCGCTCCTGCGGTCACCGCGGCTGTCGCGGCGGCGGCGCGAGCGGAGGGCGTTGCCCGCCGGTAGCTGTGCATGGCCCCGCCTGTTCTGGGCGGGGCCATTTTCTTTGCCCACCCGCCCGCCCGTTCGGGTGATTGAGGGGTGGGCGTTTCCCGTGGGGGGCTCGGGTCGTTCGGCGGCTGCGGGCCGGGTGGCTTCTTGGCTCCGGTTCGGACATCTCAGCCCGTTGGGGGTCCCCCTCCGGGGGAGTTTGAGGACGAGGCCGTTCAGGCCGAAACGGGGGTCTGGGGGCGCAGCCCCCAGCGGCGCTCCCGCCAATGCCCCGCACCTTTGCGCAAGAGGGCATGTGTCACACCGCCCGGTAGTTCCCTGGTCAACCGGCGGAGCCTATCGTCAAGGTCATGTTCGCCGTCTACGCCGCCCGAATCGACCGCGACCAGCCGCTCTCCGGCCTTGAGTTGGGGGAGCGTCCCGCCCCCGAGGCCCGGCCGGGCTGGAGCACCATCGATGTCAGGGCCGCCTCCCTCAACCACCACGACCTGTGGTCCCTGCGCGGCGTGGGCCTCGCCGAGGACAAACTGCCGATGATCCTCGGCTGCGACGCCGCCGGCGTCGACGAGGACGGCAACGAGGTCGTCCTGCACTCCGTCATCGGCCAGACCGGCCACGGCGTCGGCCCCAGGGAACCCCGTTCCATCCTCACCGAGCACTACCAGGGCACCTTCGCCGAGCAGGTCGCCGTACCGACGTGGAACGTGCTGCCGAAGCCGAAGGAACTGTCCTTCGCGGAGGCCGCCTGTCTGCCCACCGCCTGGCTGACGGCGTACCGCATGCTCTTCACCAACTCCGGTGTACGGCCCGGTGATTCGGTGCTCGTGCAGGGCGCGGGCGGCGGTGTCGCCACGGCCGCGATCGTGCTCGCGAAGGCGGCCGGGCTGCGGGTCTTCGCGACCAGCCGGGACGAGGCCAAGCGGAAGCGGGCGCTGGAACTGGGTGCCCTGGAGGCTGTGGAGCCGGGGGCCCGGCTGCCGCAGCGCGTGGACGCCGTCATCGAGACCGTCGGCGCCGCCACCTGGTCCCACTCGGTCAAGTCGCTGAAGCCCGGCGGGACACTCGTCATCTCCGGTGCCACGAGCGGCGACCGCCCCTCGCACGCCGAACTGACCCGTATCTTCTTCCTCGAACTCAAGGTCGTCGGCTCGACCATGGGCACCAAGGACGAACTGGAGGACCTGCTCGCCTTCTGCGCCGCGACCGGTGTCCGCCCGGTCATCGACGAGGTACTCCCGCTGGACCGGGCCCGCGAGGGCTTCGAACGCCTCGACTCCGGCGGCCAGTTCGGCAAGATCGTGCTCACGAACGGCTGACGTCTCGTCCGTTCTGCCCGTCCCCCTGCTCGTCCCCGCTGCTCGTCTCCCTATCCGTCCCCCTGCTCGTCTCTTCTGCTCGTCTCTTCTGTCTGGCTCACGGCTCTTCTGTCTGGCTCACGGCCGGTCCGGTTCCTCCCGGGCCGGCCGTCGACGTTTGTCAACTTTGATTGACAGATGGGTGCGTGTCAACGTAGGTTGACATCATGACCGAAGCAACGGATCTCGCCGAGCGCGCGGGTGACCGTGACCCACGGGTCGGCCTCCGTGCCGTGTCCGCGCTGCGCAAGCTCGTGGAGCAGCTGGAGGCGGTGCAGGTGCGCAGCGCGCGCAATCAGGGCTGGTCGTGGCAGGAGATCGCCGCGGAACTCGGAGTCAGCAGGCAGGCCGTCCACAAGAAGCACGGGAGGCAGTGATGTTCGAACGGTTCACGAAAGACGCCCGCGCCCTGGTGCAGGGCGCGGTGGAGCACAGCGAGCGGTCGGGGTCCGGTTCCGTCGAGGCCGAGCACCTGCTCCTCGCGCTCCTCGACCGCGAAGGCAGCCGGGCCTCCTTCACCCTGACTGCCCTCGGCCTCACCACCGAAGAACGCAAGGAGTCCCTACGGCGGGCTCTGGGCGACGCCCGCCGACGTGCCGGGCTCTCCCAGTCCGAGGCCGACGCCCTTGCCGGACTCGGCATCGACGTCTCGGAGATCGTCGCCCGCGTCGAGGAGGTGCACGGTGTCGGTGCGATGTCCGGCGACCGCAAGGGCGGGGAGCGGTGGCCGGGCCGCCGTACCTTCGGCCGGGGTGCCAAGAACGTCCTGGAGAAGTCCCTGCGCATCGCCGTGGCCCACCACGACCGCCACATCGGCGACGAGCACTTCCTCCTCGCCCTGACCATCCTCCCCGGTGTGCCCGGCGAGGTGCTCGCCGACCACGGGGTGACCCACGAGGCGGCGACACGGGTCCTGTACGGCGGGGGAGAGGCGAAGGCGGGGTGAGGTGAAGGGTGGGGCGGTGCGCGGCGGGCCGGTGCGCGGGCGGGGCGGTGCGCCTGGGGCCGATGTCGCGGCGCACCGCCTGCGGGCCTTGGCGCTGGCCTTGCCCTGGCCCTGGCCCTGGCCCTGGCGCTGGCGCTGGCCCTGGCCCTGGCTCTGGCCCTGGCCCTGGCTCTGGCCCTGGCTCTGGCTCTGGCCTCGGCTCAGGCCTTGCGGCCGCCCCGCAGTATCGCCCCGATGTGGGCCGCCGCCGCGGACAAGTGGCGCCGGGTGTCGCGGAGTTGGTCCTCGGTGACACCGCGGTCGCGGGCCGCGTCACGGATGTCGTCCCGGAAGCGGTCGAGCAGTCGGTCCAGATCGCGGGCAGGGTCGCCGGTGGAGTCCTCGTGGGCCCAGGCCGGTTCGTACTCCGCGGGGAAGTCCTCCGGGGTCTGGCTGTACTCCGGTGCCGATGTCCCCGGTGCCGATCCCGATCCTGATCCCGACGCGGGTGCCGATGCCGACTTGCCCGTACCCGGCCGCCCCCCGAACCCGAAGTCCTTGCCGAACTCCTTCCCGAAGTCCCCGAACTCCTTTGCCAGTTCGGTCAGGCTCTCCCGCACGCCCGTGGGCCAGTCGCCGCGCGCGAAGTGGTCCTGCGCGTGCTCCTGGACCTGGCGGCCGATGCGCTGCATCTCCTCCTGGGCCTGTGCCCACGCCCGCGCCTGCGCCTCCTTGGCCTGACGCCGGGCCTGCTGGGCCTCTTCGCGGGCCCGCCGGCTCTCGTCCTTGGCGCGCCGGGCCTGCTCCTTCCACTCCTGCTTGGCGCGGCGCATCTCCTCCTTGGCGGCGCGCCACGACTCCTTGTCGCCGAAGTCCGTGAAGTCCCCGGCGGCGCCTTCGTGTTCGCCGCTTCGGGCTCGCGCGCCGCCGGTGCCCCGCCGGGCCTCGGAGGCCGCCGCGCGGATCTCGCGCCGCAGGTCGCCCGCGGCGCCCCGGACATCGGCCCGGATCTCGGCGGCCAACTCGGCGACGGACTCGCGGATCTCCAGCTCAAGGTCGGCCAACTCGCCGCTGCGGTCGGCCAGTTCGGCGCGGCCGGCGTCCGTGATGGAGTACACCTTGCGGCCGCCCTCGGTGGTATGGGTGACCAGGCCCTCGGCCTCCAGCTTGGCCAGGCGCGGGTAGACCGTGCCCGCCGACGGCGCGTACAGCCCCTGGAAGCGCTCCTCCAGGAGGCGGATCACCTCGTAGCCGTGGCGGGGGGCCTCGTCCAGCAGCTTCAGCAGGTAGAGGCGGAGGCGGCCGTGGGCGAAGACGGGAGGCATGTCAGAGCACCTTCTTGTCGGTCGTACCGTCGGCCGCGGCACTGCCGGAGGCATCGTCCGGGCCGGAAACGGAATTCTCCCCCGAGTCGCCCTGAACCCCGTCCGCAGGGGCATCGGTCACGTCGTCCTCAACGCCGTGTCCGCCTGCCGGACCGTCGTTCTGAGTACTGCTCCGGACGGTGTCTTCCTCGTCCTCCTCCGCGTCCTCCTCTGCCGGGCGGCGCAGCAGGGCGATGGAGCCGGAGACGGTCGTGGCGCGCAGCTTTCCGGTGCCCGCGCCGAGGCGGCCGGTGATCTTGTGGGCGCCCCACTGGCCGTGCACCCGTAGTCCGTCGAAGGCGTTGGAGATGGAACCGCTCGCCGTGTTCGCCTCGACGTCCGCGTCCGCCGGGTGCGGCAGGCGGATGGCGATCTCGCCCGAGACATTGGTCAGCCGGACATCGGTCGGGCCGTCCGGGTCGAGGTCCACGATCATGGAGCCGCTCACCGACTCGGCGCGCACGGAGGTCCCCGAACCCTCGACGACGGTGAGGTCGCCGGAGACGGAGTTGAAACGGAGGTCGCCGGTGACGGCCTGGGCCTCCAGGTTCCCCGAGACCGTCTCGGCGCGGACCGGGCCGGAGAGGCTGACGAGGGTGGTGTCGCCCGTGACGCCCCGCACCACGGAAGGCCCGCTGATCCCGGAGACGACGGCCGCGGCGCCGACCACCCCGACCTCGACCCTTGTGCCGGCCGGAACGGCCAGGGAGACCACCGCACTGCGCCGCCAGCCCCTGCGGTCGAGCCACTTGAGGAAGCCCTTCCAGGGCAGGTCCTCGTACGCCACCGTCAGGGTGCCGTGCTGCTGGGTCACCACCAGGGGCGGCCCGTCGATCTCGGAGATTTCGAGGCGGGCGGAACCCTCGTCGGTCCCCACGACGTTCACCGTTCCGTTGACGATGCGTACATGGAGATCGCTCACGGGCTCGTCGAACGTGAGCTTCCTGGGCTCTGCGACGGACCACTCGGACATGATGCAGACCTCCTCGGTCGACCCGGACGGGACGGGATCGGGCACAGACGGGATCGGACACGACGCGCCATATCGCGTCTTCCGTAAAACACGATATATCGTGGATGCGGAAAGTCAAGACACTCGTTTCGGTGATCGCCGACTGTCCGGCGACCGGCGAAAAGGGGCGTATTGCCCTAGCGTGTGACCATGTCCACGGAGAAGTTCCAGGTCGGACGGAGGGCCGGTGCCGGTCCGGGCGCCCTGCTGCTCTGCCGGGCCGAACCTGAGTCCGTCGCCCATGCGGCCCACCCGCTCCACGAACGCATGGTGCTGACCCGAGCGGGCGACGACTGGAGCGTGCTCGTCCCCGAGGGCAAGCCCTGGCTGCACGGCGACGAACCGGTCGACCGCGTCCTCACCGGCTGGGCCGCCGCGCTCGCCGTCGGCGCCCCCTGGCCCGTACTCGCCCTCTGGTGGGACGCCGACCGCGCCGGCTACACCCTGGCCTCGGGCTTCCGCCGTCCCGTCGGCTATGTCTGGCTCGCCGACGGCACTCCCGCCGGCGAGGACGAGGCGATGCGCACCTTCGCCGCCCGCCTGGATCTGGACCCCGTACTGGATCTCCAGTCCCTCGACCACCTGACGAAACCGGACCCCGAGGCCGACGCCCGCACCCGTCTGCGCGGCCTCCTGGCGGTCCTCACGCGCGCGGGAGTGGCCCTCCCGACGGGCCTCGCCCCCGGCGAACCGGCAGACCGCCTCCGCGAGATCGCCCGCATCCGTCCCGACGCCCGCCAGATCGAGCGCTCGGGCTGGCGCGAGGCGGTCCGAACGGAACTGGAAGCGGTCGACAACAGCTGCCTGGGCCCCTGGCTGCCCTGGTCCGGCACGTACGCGACCACTGTCCTGTCCATGGCCCAGCTGACGACGGGCGTCCCGCTCACGGCCTGGGGCCTACGGCGCCGCAGCGCGGGCTGGACCGCCGCGGGGGCGCTGCTCATGGCCCAAGGGGCGCTGGGCATCGCCTACGAGCTGGCCTGCCCGCGCGACTGACAACGGGGGCGGGACCGGACGTCGTGGAAACCGTCGTAGGAACGACTGCTACTCGTCGTCGTCCTCGTCGTCCAGCCGGGCCAGCCAGGTCGCCAGGCGCTCCACCGGGACCTCGAAGTCGGGGTTGAGATCGACGAACGTCCGCAGCTGCTCGGCGAGCCACTCGAAGGTGACTTCTTCCTCGCCGCGCCGCTTTTCGAGCTCTTCGATGCCTCGGTCGGTGAAGTACACGGGGGAATCTCCTGGAAGTGGGCCTCGGGCCACGATCGGTGGACCTCCAGGTTATGTGGGATCGGCCCAGCGGCCGACGGCCCCGCCGTTTCCGGCGCGCAGGCAGGCCGTTGCCGGGGTATGCCCTATGCGAGGAGGGGACGGCGGGACCGGGGTGCGCACCGGCAAGGGCTGCCGAGCGGGGACGCAGGCGACGAGGTGAGGGGGCAGGTGATGGCGGAGTCAGCGGACAGCACGCCGGATGGTGAGGAGCCGTCTCCGGGGCACCCGCGGGACGCGGAGCTGACGGAGCTGCCGGACCTTCTGGCAATGGGGCTTGCGGAGCTGAGGACTGTGCAGCACCCGATCCTGGCCGAGGTGCTGGCGGACCTCCGGGAGCGAGCGACGGGTCCGGACGAGATGTTGTGGGGATTCAACAACGCTTTCTGAGCGGTGAGTTGGGAGTGGAAGCGGGCGGTGGTCCGGAGCCAGGCCAGCCCGATACCGGGTTCCGGCCGATCCACCGGCCGAATCGGACACCTTCGAAGGGGCCGGGTTATGCGGGGGAAGGCGCCGGGAAAGGCGTCTCGGGCGGCTTGTGCCACGGCAATGGGGGGCCTGAGTGTCTGAACACGTGACTTTGGCACGGGCTCCTTTCCCCTTCCGGCAGTTCGTGGTGAAAGTCCATGGCCGGTGCAACCTTTCCTGCCGGTACTGCTATCTCTACGAAGGCCCCGACCAGACCTGGCGCGACCGCCCCGCCGCAACCTCGCCGGAGGTGCTCGACCGCACCGCGTCCCGTATCGCCGAGCACGCCGTGCAACACCGGCTGAGCGCGCTCTCCCTCGTCCTGCACGGCGGCGAGCCGCTGCTCGCGGGTGTGGAGCGGCTCGCCCACTTCACCGAGCGGGTGCGGGCCGAGGTGCCCGGACGGTGCACCGTCCACCCCACAGTCCAGACCAACGGCACGCTCCTGACCGCCCGCCGTGTCGACGCACTCGCCCAGCACGGCATCCGTATCGGGCTCAGCCTCGACGGGGGTCTCGCCGCGCACAACACGCGGCGCGTCGATCGCGCCGGACGGCCGTCATGGCCTGGGGCGGTGCGCGGTGCGCGGCTGCTCGCCGAGCGATGCCCGGAGTCGTACGCGGGAATCCTGGCGGTGGTGGATCCAGCGACCGACCCGGTTGAGCTGTACGAATCCCTGCTTGCGTTGCGCCCGCCGGCGATTGATCTTCTGCTGCCGCACGGGAACTGGTCGGCTCCGCCGCCCCACCTCGGGCCGAATCCGGCGGATCGGATCACGACCCCCTACGGGGACTGGTTGTGTGCTGTCTTCGACCGCTGGTGGGGAGCGGAACGCAAGGAGACGAAGGTGCGGCTCTTCGAGGAGTGCATCGCGTTGATGCTGGGACTGCGCGCGAGTACGGAGTCGTTGGGGCTTGCCCCTTTCGACGCGGTCGTGGTGGAGACAGACGGTTCGATCGAACAGATCGATTCGCTCAAGTCGGCGTTCGATGGGGCCGCTTGTACTGGACTGGACGTCTTTCGGAACAGTTTTGACGACGCGCTTGGCCATCCAGGTGTTGTTGCGCGGCAGGCTGGTGCTGCTGCGCTGGGGGCGGGGTGCCGGGTGTGTCCGTTGCTGGCGGTCTGCGGGGGTGGGCACTATGCCCACCGGTATCGGGCTGGGCAGGGCTTCGCCAACCCCTCGGTGTACTGCGCCGATCTGCAGCGCTTCATCCGCCATGTCGCCGGGCGGCTTGCCGGGGCGGCGACCGGGCCCCAAACGGCCCGAGCCGGAACTCCTGTCACCCGAGGAGATCCCTCGTGATCCCATCGGCGCTCCCCGAGGCAGCCCTGCGAGAACTGGGCCGTACGGCGGGCGGCCCCGACACGCTCGCACTGCTCGTCCGGGATCAGCACACTCGGCGGCTGCTTCTGCTGCGCGCCGTACTGGATGCCGTCGAGGCTGCCGATGTCGCGGTCTGCCCATTGCCGGTCCGGGACCGGCTGCGGGAGGACTGGGCCTTGTTGGAGGCTGCGGACGGGACGGGAGCGGGGGGTGGCGCGGAGACCTGGTCGGGGGCGGGCATCCGGGGATCGGCCGCGCTGGACCGACTTCTGTATCCGTTGGTCGGGCCCTGGGCGCAGAGCTGCCTGCGTTTGTTGGACGGTGCGGTGGTGGACGGTGCGCGCACGGCGCGTGAGGAACTGGCGCGTGGCCTGGCCCATTTCAGCGCCATTGCCGCTGCTGCGGCGGTTCGGGGCGGGGAGCCGTTCGCGGTGCGGCTCATGGCGCGGGACGGGGTACTGGTGCTCCCGTCTTTGGGGGCGTTGCGGACGGTTGCTTCGGGGGACGTGCCCGTTGAACTCGCTTTCCGGACAGGGGTGATGACCTTTCGTCAGGCCGGGGCGGCGGATGTCGTCGTCCGTTGGGGATGCGAGGGCACCACGATGTGGTCAGATGCGCTCGCCTGGACGGCGACACGCACCCTGCCCGGTTTGTTGCCCGGGGTCGACCCGGTGCCGCTCGATGACATCGATCCCTACCGAACTGCGAATCGTGAGCTTCGGCACCGTGATCTGAGCGGTCCGGCGGTCGTCGACGCGGCGGAGCGGGCGCGGTGGTTGCGCTCGTGGGAGGGGACGGCATCCCTGTTGCGGCTCGGGGGTGAGCATCGGCTGATGGAGGTCGCCGCCCTGTTGCGGTGTCTGGTGCCGCTGGTTGTTCCTGCCGCTCTTGCCTCGCCAATGTCCTTGAATTCGCCCCCCGACGGTATCGGTAGCTGCAGTGGGACTCGTAGGGAGGCCTTCGGTGCGGTTCTCAGCAGTACCCCGCCCACTCCTGCTGCTTTCGCGACGACCCTCGTGCACGAGATCCAGCACGCCAAGTTCGCGGCGCTCAGCGAGCTGGTGGAGTTGCACCGCGCGGGCCCGGAGGAACGGTACTTCGCGCCTTGGAGGCCTGACCCGAGGCCGTATGACGCGTTGTTGCACGGGCTGTACAGCCACTTGGCGCTTGCGGACTTCTTCCAGTGCTGTGCCCTGGCGTCCACCGTCGCGCCCGCGCAGAGACACTCGGCGTGGCTGAGGCACGCGCGCCATCGGGAGCAGGTGAGAGCCGCGCTTTCCTCGATCGACGCTTCCGACGCTCTCACTCCCGCAGGGCGCCTCCTGGTCGACATGCTCATGGAGGAGTGCACGCGAATGGATGCAAATCCACCCCCGAAGGAAGCGCGTGAGGAAGCCGAGACGTATGTCGATCTGGCGCGTAAGAGATGGAACGGGAGTACGCCCTGGGCCTCGGTAAGCGGGTGACGCGGCGTGTCCCGGCGGCAGGACGCTCGTTCCGCCGCATGGAAGATCACTAAGAACGACGGGGATGGACGAGAACGCTGTGGAGCCGCGCGAGCACCGCACGACTCCACTGGTGCCGAAAGCGCCCTGTTCCACTTCCATGCCCGCCTCTACACTCACGCACGGGTACCGAGTGCCCGACGGGGGAGGTCGCGACATGTCTGGGACTCGCATGCCAGTTGGACCGGTCGGCGGGCGTGCGGTCAAACAGACCGTCACGATCAGCTTCGCCGGATTCAACAGGGCTTGGGCCGCGTGGATCGGGGACCGGTTGGAGCGCCGAGGCCACCGTGTCGTGTTCGCGCGGTGGGATGCTCCGCCGGAGATTCCGCTCGTCGATCTCCTGGAGTCCCTGAAGCTCGCTGACGGGCGGATTCTGATCGTCGTCAGCAAGTGGTACTTCCAACTGGGGCCACGTACCTACGAGGAGTGGAACGCCGCACTGCGGCAGGTGGTGGCTCCCGATGCGGCGAAGTTCGCGGCGGTGTCCGTCAGCAGTGACCCGATGCCGACCGCCACCGCCGTCCTCGCCGCGACGGACCTGAGCAACGTGGGTGTGGACGAGGCCGAACGGCGTCTGCTTGACCGGCTCGACATGCTCGGCGAGCCGTTGCTGGAGTCCGCTGACGGTGCGCGGCGCGGTCCGCGCTTTCCGGCTGTGATGCCCGAGGTCTGGGGCGGGGTGCCGCGCCGCAACACGCGTTTCACGGGACGTGAGCCGCTGCTGAACGACGCCTACCACCTCTTGCAGGATGCCGAGCCGGGCGCGGGAGTGTTGGCCTTCTACGGCATGCCGGGGGTGGGCAAGACCCAACTTGCGGCCGAGTACGTCTACCGCTTCGGGCCTGAATACGACGTGGTGTGGTGGGTCAACGCCGAGTCGTTGACGGCCTATCGGCGGCGCCTCGCGGAACTCGCCCCCAGGCTCGGCCTGTCGACGGGCGCCGACTACGGCGAGCGACTGCGTGCCGTGAGAGACGCTCTGCGTCGGGGTCAACCTCATAGCCGCTGGTTGTTGGTTCTGGACGGCGCGGACGAGCCGGGTCAGATCTCGAATGTCGTACCCACCGGTCCCGGTCACGTCCTGATCACCTCACGGAACCAGGGGTGGCGCGAGCACAACAGCCAGTTGATGGAGGTGCCGGTCTATCTTCGCGACGAATCGGTGGCCTTCATCCGTCGCAGGGCCTCGCGGCTGACGGATGCTGATGCCAATCAGCTCGCGGAGGCGCTGGAAGACCTGCCGTTGCTGCTGGACCAGACGGCCGGCTGGCTGAACGACTCGGACTTGTCCGTGCCGGACTACATCGAGCAGTTCGAGAGCGGCTTGGCTGTTCCAGGAGACATCCCGGGGCCTTTCCAGCGGGCCTGGGCGATTCTGCTGACAAAACTGAGGCAGACCGTGCCTGAGTCCGTTGACCTGCTGCGGCTGTGCACGTTTTTCGCACCAGGCTTCATTCCTGTGGGATTCCTCAGGGCACTGTCGATGGAGGAGATTCCAGAGAGGTTCGCCGGGCTGATTGGTGATCCCGCGCTGTGGACCAGAGCGATCGACCAGTTGCGCCAGTATTCGGTGGTTCGCCTGGAATCCCACGAGACGGTCGCTGACGAGGATGCCTCCGCCGGCCAGTCCCTCTACCTGCACAGGATGGTGCATCAGATCGTGCATCAGGGAATTTCCGATGAGGACAGTCGCATCTTCATCGACTTGGTGCGACGGGCTCTGGTGGCGGCCGATCCCGGGCGCCCCGACGACACCCGGCTGTGGGACAAGTACGCGGAGATCGTGCCGCACCTCAAGTACGCGGATGTGCTCACGAGCGAAGCTCGCCAGGTCCAACAGCTTGTCCTGAACTGCCTCCGGTACATGTACAGCTCGGGTGAGTACACAGCAGGCCTCAAACTCGGCGAGCGTGCCATGGATGCCTGGCGGGAGTTGCTGGGTGAGGGACACCCTCGCTTCTGGGAGCTGGCCCATCACTATGCCAACCTGCTTCGAGCGGTAGGCGACTACCAGAATGCTGAGGCGGTGGGACGTTCGGTTGTCGAAACGCTCAAAAGTCAAAACAGGGCCCACGGGCTGGAGTACGTACGTGCGATCAACGGTATCGCCGCCGACCTGCGAGGTCTTGCTCGCTACCAAGAAGCGCTGGAGCTCTCGGAGTGGCTTGTCCCGGCCTGGCGTGACCTTCTTGGCGAATCGGATCGTCAAACGCTGAGTGCGCAGAACAATCTGGCGGTTTCGCTGAGGCTTCTTGGCCGCTATGAAGAAGCCTTGGAGATGAATCGGAGAACTCTGGAACTGCGTCGTGAAGTCCTTCGAGCAGCGCATACGGAAACGATTTGGTCGGGAATCAGCTATGCTATCGATCTGCGCCTTTTGGGTCGATACACGGAAGCCGAATCCATTCAGAGGGACAATCTGCGCGAATTGCGCAGGGTTCTGGGCGATGACGGGGCTCTGACGCTGCTGGGAGAGCACTATCTTGCGTTGTGCCTGTATCGAGGTGGTGACCGTGGCCAAGCGGGACGGTTGCTTGCCGGGGTGTTGGAGCGCGGGGAGCGAGTGTTGGGTGAAGCATCCCCATGGACGTTGGTATTTGCCGTAAGTCAGAGCTGTTTCGCCCGTGAACACGGTGACATCGACAAGGCGCGCGAGGTCAGCGAATCCGTCCTGGCGCGCTATGAGTTGGCGCATTCGGAAGGGCATCCGTTCATTGCGGGATGCCGGTCCAACCACTCCCTGATCCTCTGCAACGTCGGAGAACTGGACCAGGCTTACGCTGTCGCCGAGCGAGCCCTGGCCGACATGACCACGGCGGTGGGGGAGAGCCACCCCTGGACCTTGGGCTGTGCCATCAACGCCTCATTCATCCGCAACCTGTCCGGCGACCCGGAGTCGGCCGCTGAGTTGAGTAGGACGACGGTCTCGCGGGCGGCCGAAGTGTTGGGCCGTACTCATCCGCTGACCTTGTCGGCCCGTATTGCTCTCGCAGCCGATCTCCGCGATCTGAGGAACCGTCAAGAGGCTGAAAAAATCGAACAGGAAGCGCTGTCGGATCTGTCGGGAACCCTCGGATCCCAGCATGTTCACACGGTAGCGGCCCGTTCCCGGAAGCGCCCTTACTGGGACTTCGAGCCGCTGGTGGTCTAACACAGCCGGTCGAACCCTCTCCGGTGCATACCTGATCACGCCCCGGGGAATGAGCAGAATCCCTGTCAACAACCGCACACAACACTGAAGTTGGACCGGGGGGACGTGTGGTGATTCTAGTGGGGCCTGTTCCTTTGGGCGCAGACGGCCCCATCCCTGTGGAAGTCGAAGCCGAGGGCAACCCTGACGTTCTTGACGGCCTCGCCGCCATCTACGCCGACGAAAAAACCAGAGACGGCTCCGCCCGCCGAGTAGTCCAAGTCGCCCAGGACGCCTACACCGAAGGCCTCGACCTGGCCCGGCGGTGTGCCGCGCAGGCCGTGCGGCGGTTCGGGGAGATGGCGGACGAACTGCGGCCGGACGAGATCGAGTTGCAGTTGGCGATCAAAGTGGACGCAGGTGTCGTGGCGCTGGTCAGGAGCGGGGCCGAGGCGCAGCTCCAGGTCACCTTCAGGTGGCGGACGGACAGCGCCCCCAGCGTGGTGTTACCGGTCAGCGGAGGGGGAGCCGACTCGTGAGCCGTGGAACTGAGGGCGTGCACATCCTGCCGTACAGCCGTGTCGTGGGGCAGGACGATCTCAAGCTGGCGCTGGAACTCAACTACGTCTCACCCCACATCGGTGGTGTGCTCATGGCCGGAGCGCGCGGGACGGCCAAGTCGACCCTCGTACGGGCCTTCGCGCTCATGGTGCATGAGGAACTGCCGGTCACGCTCCCCATCAACGCGACCGACGACCGGGTCGTCGGCGGTTGGGAGTTGGACGCGCTCATGCGGGGTGAGGCCCGTCCGCAGCCTGGGTTGCTGGAAGAGGCCGCGGAGAAGGGACTGCTCTACATCGACGAGGTGAATCTGCTCGACGACCACCTCGTCAACATCATTCTCGACGTCGTCTCGACGGGGGTGCTGTCCGTGCAGCGGGAAGGGCTGGCCACCGCCAAGCAGCTGTCCTTCGGGCTGGTGGGCACGATGAATCCCGAAGAGGGCGGTCTGCGGCCGCAGTTGCTCGACCGGTTCGGGCTCATGGTCGCCGCGAGTCAGCTGGACACGGACGCGCGCCACAGGACGATCCGGACCGTGCTCGACTTCGAGGAGGAGCTGACCCGGAAGGAATCCGCCTGGCGGGACGAGGCGGAACGGGACGACAGTGTGCGGCGGGACCGGCTGGAGAGGGCGAGGGCGCGGGTGTCCGGCACGCAAGTCCCCGACGAGATGGTGCGGTTGTGCGCTCAGGCCGCCGAACGCGTCGCCGCCGTCGGCCAGCGCGGCGAGATCGTGGCGACCCTCGCGGCCCGCGCGCTGGCCGCGTTGGAGGAGGCGGACGCGGTGGGGCCGAGTCATCTGTTCCGGGTACTGCCCATGGCCTTTCGGCACCGGCGGCCGGAGACCGCCCATGGCGGCACATTCGAATGGGGGCCCGAGGACGAGTCCCGCGTCAAGGACCTCTTCGACGCGGCCTGAGGGCAGTCATGTCCGACGAGCCGCCGAACAGGACCGACGCGCCCGCTCAGAACACTCCGGCACAGCCGGAGCCCGACGAGCTCGCCATGAGGCTGTGCCATGCCCTGGTCTGCTCCGCCGTCGACCCGGCGCTGAGCGGTGTGCTGCTGTTCGACCTGGAACCCCAGCTGCTCGACCCGGTGACGCGGCTCTTCGGGCAGATACTCGGCGGTGCCCGGCAGCCGGCGCATCCCGCCGTCATGCTGGGGGCCACCAGCCGGGACGAGGACCTGTGGACGCGGCCCGTGCTCTTCCAGGAACCCGACGGCATCTCGTTCCGGATGGAGCCCGGCCCGCTGATCGAGGCGGACGGTCGTGCCGGGCCGCCACCGGTGGTCGCCGTTCCGGACCTGACCCGGCTGAGCGTGGCCGGGATGCGGGCAGCCGTCCAGTTACTGGGGGCCGAGGTCGCAGTCGTCGAATACGCGGGACTGCGCCGCAGTGCCAGGCCACGGGCCCGCTGGCTGGCGCTGTGCCGTTCTGTCGACGCGGGGCGACCCGCCGGCCATCTGCTCGATCGGTTCGCCATCAGACTGCCGGTCTCCGGACTGCGGCTGCCGGCGGACCCCGGCCGGCTGCTCGCGGCACTTCCCCCCGGCTGGCTGGAGGCCGCCCGAGCCGCCCAGTCGGCTCCGGTGCCGACCGCCGCGGTCGGCGACGATGCCCTGGGCCGCGTACACGAGTTGCTCGGGCCGGAGGGGAACATCCGCAGGGAACTCTCCCTGGCCAGGCTCGCCCGTGCCCTGGCCACGCTCGACGGAGAGCGGGTGGCGACCGCCGGGCACTGCGATGCGGCGGCCCGGCTCATGGGGTTGGCCGTGGCGGAAGTGCCCGAGGAGTCGACCGGGGACGTACCGGGCCCGGAGCATCCGCCGCCACGGCCGGGCCGGCGACCGCAGGGCGACCCCGGAGAACGACGGCGGACCGAACAGGACGAGCGCCATCATCCGGAGAGCGGTCAGCCGCTGCTGGAGTCCGAACCCGCCGAGGGCGTCGGGGCGGGGCGCGGGGGTACCCAGGCCGTCCTCGCCACCCCCTACCCCGAGGACGAGGCCGACGAGTTGCGGGAGTTCGCGCCACTGCGCAGCCCCTGGCAGCGTACGGCGGGGTCGGCATCGCTCCGCGGAGTGGTGATCGGCAGCCGGCGGGCCACGGATCTGAGCGACCTCGCCCATGTGCGCACCGTCCGGGAGGCGGCCGTGCACCAGCGCATCCGTCGTACGGAAAGGTTCACGGTCTCGCCCGTCGACCTGCACAGTCACATACGTTCCGGCTCGCCCGAGCACCTGCTCGTCCTGCTCCTCGACCACACCTGCCGGGCCGACGACTGGGACTGGCGGGGCACCCTCACCCCGTTCCTGGACTGGGCGTACACCAGGCGCGCCGCGGTCCAGGTCGTCGAGGTGGGCAGTGCGGAGGCCGACGACGAACTGCGGGCGGAGTCCTTCGCCGCCCGCAGCGTTCTCGACCCGAGGATCGTGCCGGCCCTGCAAAGGTCGCCGGGCCGGGCCAGCCCACTCGCGCACGGCGTCGAGCAGGCGCTGCAGGCACTGCGCCGGTCCTTCCGGCAGCACGACAGCAGTCTCGCCGAGGCCTGGCTCGTGGTGGTCACCGACGGCAGGGGCAACGTCCCCCTGCACGTCAGCCGCACCGGACGGCTGACGGGCCCGGTGGGAGCGGAGGGCGTGGAGGACGCGTTGAGGGCAGCCGCCGGCGCCGGTGCCATGGACCGGACGAGGCTGCGCGTCGCCGTCATCGACGCGCGGCGGGAGCCGTACGGGGACCTGCCGTTCTCGCTGGCGGACGCACTGGGCGGAACGGTGCTCGCCCCGGCACACGAGGAAGGAGGTGCCGGTGAGCGGTGAGCCGCCGCGCGCCGCGCGCTGGCTGACAGGCACGGGGACCGCGATACGGCGGGCCGCGTTCCCCGGCCTGCAGGCGGCGGCGAGGCGTGAGCCCGCGGCCGTCCTGCAGTTCCGCCGCCCGTCCGGCCCGCCCTCGGGAACCGGCAGTGGCCAGGCCCGGCCCTACGAACGTCTGGAGGACGGCTACGCGGTCCTCCGGGTCATCCGCACCGCGGGCTACGACAGCCAGGACGGATACCAACTCCAGGGCTGGTGCGGCGAGTTCACGGTGACCTGCCGGACCGGACCGACCCGGCTCGTGGCACCCGGCGTCTCTCTCGCCACCATCCGGCAGACCGGCGAGTTCCCCTCGGAGACACTGCGGGGGATCCAGCTCTGGTCCGGAAACCAGACCGAACTCGCCGACTGGATCAACCGCATCCGCGAACGGCACGGCGATCGCCTGCGCCTCATCGTGTGGGACGACACCGGGTTCGAACTGCCCTGGGAGTTGTTCTGGGTGCCCCCCGACGAACGGCACGGTCTGCCCGGCGGACTGCTGGGAGCCCTGCTCGTCCTGGCCCGCTGGACCACCGTGCACGGTGTGGACGAGAACCTGCCCCGGCACACGGGCGACTGCCACGGCCGGGTCCTCGCCTATCTGCACGAGGACATGACCGCAGACGGCGGGGTCTTCGTCCCCTACGCGCATCAGGTGCACGACATGATGACGCCGTTCCTGCAAGCCCTCGACCTCCCGCTGCCCGACGAACGAACCGGCCTGGTCTACATGGGCTGCCACGGCACGTACGGCGAGGCCGTCATGCGGCTCACGCTCGGCGACCGGACGTGGGCGGAGTTCAACACCAGGGACATGCACGTGCTGCGCCAGGACCGCGCGCTCGTCTGTCTCAACGCCTGCCACTCGGGCCGCTTCGTCCACAACTGGGTCCAGGGCGAGGCCGCGCTGCGCGGTTTCGCCGAACTCTTCCTGCGGAAGGGCGCGGGCGGCTGCATCGTCACCGCAGGGGAGGTCGGCGACCAGGAGGCCCGGGGGATGGTCCGCCGCCTGTTGCACGAGGTCGCCGCGCACCCCGACCGTCCCGTCACGGAGACCCTGCGGGACTTCCGGGCCCGCGCGGTCGAGGACTTCGGCACCCTGGCGGCGATCCCGACGACGCGCAACGATGACGGGCAGGTCGACAAAGTCGGGCAGAAGCGAGTCCTACGGCTGCTTTATGCGTTCATGTTCCACTACTACGGGCATCCGCTCACCACACTGCGGCTCGTCGCCGGCAATGGGCACACTGCCTGGGGAGGGGGCCCATGGTGAACCTCGACGAGCACCCGCTGCTGATCGAACCGGTCGTGGCCTGGCCGCAGGTGGCCGAGACGGAGTGCGACTACCTTGTCACCGTAGATCTGCGCGGCCCGCTCCCGGAGACGCCGGACGCCGTACCCAACTGGCCTTACCCGGAGGAGGAGTTCACCTTCACCGTCGCACTCGACGGCTCCCCGTACTTCGTGTGCACCGCGCTGGACGAACCGAGTGTCGTCCTCCACCGGTTCGGCGGCACGTACGGCCCCGCGTACTTCAGGGTGTCGACCGGCCGGGCCACCGGCCACGGCGCACTCTGGCTCACCGTCAGCAACCAGTGGGGCGTGCCCGTCCGCAAGGCCGAACTGCGCTCCGAGGTCAGGGAGCGCGCTCCGGGGCGGGCACCCGCGGCACGACTGGCCGAGGTGGCGCGGGAACGGGCCTCCCTCGCCCGGGCGCCGGAGCGATCCGCAGACGTTCCGTGGGTTCAGGACCGACCCGGTGGCAAGCACGCTGTCACTGTCCTCTCGGGGGCGCCACCCGGCGGAGACATATCGCCGGGCCCGGAACAACGGCCGCTGCGCGTCGGACGGCAGACCATCACCATCAGCTTCACCCCCTTCGACCAGAGCTGGGCCAACTGGATCGGACACCGCCTCGAACGGCGCGGTCACCGTGTCGTGCTCCAGCGCTGGGACCCGCCGCCGGACGCCTCCCTGGAGGAGTCACTGCGTGACCTGCTGCTGGCCCCCGGCCCCGTCCTCCTGCTTCTGAGTGACCAGTACCTCCGGTCCGGGGCGCACACCGATGCGGAGTGGCACTCGGCGCTGGGCGAGGTTCTCGTGCCCGAGGCGGAGCGGATCGCCACGGTGGCGGTGGCCCCCTCGGTCCCGTCGTCCGCGGTCTTCGATGCCGTCAGCCTGCACGATGTGAGCACCGACGAGGCCGAACGCCGACTGCTGAACCGGCTCGCGCTGCCCGCCGATCCCGACCCGGGAACCACCACCGATCCCGACGACGACCCGCCCTTCCCGGTCCACACCCTCCGCGTGTGGGGCAGGATCCCGGAACGCAACGAGCGGTTCACCGGTCGTGTCCCCCTGCTCAACACGGCCTACGAACGGATCCAGCGCGAGAGTCGGGTCACTCTGTGCGGCCTGTCCGGAGTCGGCAAGACACAGCTGGCAGCCGAGTACGCCTACCGCTTCGCGTACGGATACCACGTCGTCTGGTGGATCAACGCGGGCAACCGCGCCGCCTTCCGGCAGGGACTCGCCGACCTGGCACCTGCACTCGGGCTGCCGACCGGGTCCGACTACGGCGAGCGCCTGCGCGCGGTCCGCGAGGCGCTGCGCACAGGGGACCCCTATCCGCGCTGGCTGATCATCTTGGACGGCGCGGACGACCCGGAGCAGATCCAGGACCTGGTACCGACCGGACCGGGCCATGTGCTGATCACGTCCTGCAACCAGGAGTGGAGTGCGCACCGCAGCACGTTGGTGCAGGTGCCCGCCTACGACCGCGCCGAGTCGGTGGACTTCATCCGCCACCGCGCGCCTCGGCTGACCGATGACGATGCCCGTCGGCTGGCGGAGGCGCTTGCCGACCTCCCGCTGGCTCTCGACCAGACGGCCGGCTGGCTGGACGAGTCCGGCATGTCGGTGGCGGAGTACCTGGAACTCCTGGCCAGGGACTTCTCCGTGGACACCAGGGTCGCGGTCTCCCAGGACTTCCCGAGGACCTTCCGGGCGGCCTGGGCCATCCTGCTGGGAAGGCTCCGCGCGGCCTGCCCGGACTCCGTACTGCTGCTGCGGTTGTGCACGTTCTTCGCACCCGACGCCGTACCCCTGCGGCTGCTGCGGGAGACGCCGGTCGACGGCCTGCCACCCGCCGTGGTCCGGCTGCTCACGGACACGGACCGCTGGAACGATGCCGTCGCGCAACTCCGGACGTACTCGGTGGTCAGGGTCGAGCACTCGGCGCAGGACCCGTCGAACGAAGTCCTGTCCATGCACCGGATGGTGCATCAGACCGTCCGTGACGGCATGCCCTCCGAGGAACACCAGGAACTCGCCGATGTGGCCTGGCGAACACTCGGCGCGGCCGATCCGGGTACCCCGGGGAACGCGAGTGCGTGGCTGCGGTACGCCGAGTTCGTCCCGAACCTGGAGTACGCGGACGTTCTGTCTCGCGATGCTTCCGCGGCACACCAACTGGTCCTCAACTGCCTGCGATATCTGTACCTTTCGGGCGAGTACGAGACGGGCATCCGGTTGGCCGAGCAGGCCATGTCGGCCTGGGAGCAACTCCAGGACGAGCACCCGGACTTGCTCTGGGACCTCGGCCATCATTACGCCAACCTGCTGCGCGCCGTGGGTGATTACCGGCGCAGTGAGATGGTGAACCGGGCGGCCATGGAGCAGTTCCGCTCCGTGGGCGGGGCGAGGGACCTCCGGTATCTGCGTGCCGTCGGGAGTCTCGCTGCGGACCTGCGCGCGTTGGGCGGTTACGAGGAAGCACTTGATCTGTCGGAGAAGGTGCGGGAGGGCTACCGCGAGCTTCTTGGCGAACTGCATCTGGACACTCTGAACGCCAGGAACAACGTGGCCGTCTCGCTGAGGCTGCTCGGCCGCTACGGCGAGACCGCTGACATGGGCCGGGAAGTGCTGCGGGACCGTGAGCAGGTTCTGGGTTCCAACCACTACAGGACTCTCTACTCGGAACTCCAATGTGCGACCGACCTGCGACTCCTGGGTCGCTACGCAGAGGCCGAGCGCCTGCAGAGCGAGAACGCGGCCCGGCACCAGCAGATCATGGGCGATGGTCACCCTCAGACCCTGCAAGCGTTCTACAACCTGGCGCAGTGCCAGTACCGCACTGGCGACGTCGAGAGCGCGGGAGCGCGTTTCACCGCGGTGCTGGACAGGAGCGAACGGCTCAGCGGCAGGGACGCTCCCTTCACCCTGATGTTCGCGGTCGCCCACTGCTGCCACGAACGTGAGCACGGCGACGTCGACCACGCCCGACGCCTCAGCGAGTCCATCGTCGACAGGTACGAGACCCTGCTCGGTCCCGACCATCCCTACGCGGCCGGAGCCCGGGCCAACCACGCTCTCATCCTCCGCAGGGTGGGCGAGCACAGGCAGGCCCACGCCCTAGGGGAACGGTCACTCGCCGACATGACCCGGGCCGTTGGTCAGACGCATCCCTGGGCACTCGGCTGCGCGGTGAACGTCGTAGCCGGCAACCCGGATCGCTCGGCCGTGTCCACCGGACTCGGCCGGGAGACGGTGGCCCGGGCAACCGCGAGCCTCGGTGCCGACCACCCGCTCACGCGCATGGCACAGGCGGCCCTCGATGGTGCGCACAGCCACTCTCACTGGAATTTCGAACCGCAGAGCACCTGAGGTGGGACGGAAACCCCGAAGGGCCGCCCCCGGATTCCTCCAGTGACGGCCCCTCGATCAGTACCGCTGTGTGTCGAGACCTAAGCCTCGAACACCTCAGTAACCAACTGCTCCTGCTCAGCCTGATGCCGCTTCGCCGACCCCACCGCCGGAGACGACGAGTGCGGGCGCGAGATGCGCCGCAGCCGCTCCCCGTGCGGAACATCCGCGCCGACCGCGAGGTCCAGGTGGTCGATCAGGTTGAGGGCGATGAACGGCCAGGCGCCCTGGTTGGCCGGCTCCTCCTGGGCCCACAGGTACTTCTCGACGTTCGGGTACTTGTTGACCTCCGCCTGGAGCTCGGCACCCGGCAGCGGGTACAGGCGCTCGACGCGGATGATCGCCACGTCCGTGGTGCCGCGCTTGGCGCGCTCGGCCTCCAGGTCGTAGTACAGCTTGCCCGTGACGAAGACGACCTTGCGGACGGCCGCGGGGTCCGTCACCGTCTCGTCGCCGATGACCGGGCGGAACTGGCCCGTCGTGAACTCCTCCGTCTTCGACGCGGCGGCCTTGAGGCGCAGCATCGACTTCGGGGTGAAGACCACCAGCGGCTTGTGGTGCGGGTTGTGCACCTGCCAGCGGAGAAGGTGGAAGTAGTTCGACGGGAGGGTCGGCATCGCGACCGTCATGTTGTTCTGCGCGCAGAGCTGGAGGAAGCGCTCCACGCGGGCCGACGAGTGGTCGGGACCCTGGCCTTCGTAGCCGTGCGGGAGCAACAAGGTCACACCCGACGTCTGGCCCCACTTCTGTTCCGCCGCCGAGATGTACTCGTCGACCACGCTCTGCGCGCCGTTGACGAAGTCGCCGAACTGCGCCTCCCACATCACGAGCGCGTCGGGGCGGGCCAGCGAGTAGCCGTACTCGAAGCCCATGACGGCGTACTCGGAGAGGAGGGAGTCGTAGACGTTGTAGCGGGCCTGGTCCTCGGAGAGGTACTGGAGCGGGGTGTAGTCCTCGCCCGTCTGGCGGTCGATGAGGACCGCGTGGCGCTGGCCGAAGGTGCCTCGGCGGGAGTCCTGGCCGGAGAGGCGGACCGGGGTGCCCTCAAGGAGCAGGGAGCCGATCGCGAGTGTCTCGCCCATGCCCCAGTCGATCGTGCCGTCCTCGACCATCGTCGCCCGGCGCTGCAGCTGGGGCAGCAGGCGCGGGTGGACGTGGAAGTTGTCCGGGATGTTGACCTGGGACTCGGCGATCCGCTTCACGACCTCGGAGGAGATCGCCGTCGAAACCGCGACCGGGAACTCCGCCTGCGGGTCCGACAACGGCGCCGCCCCCGGCTGGGCCGTCGCCTCGCGGACCTCCGTGAAGACCTTCTCCAGCTGGCCCTGGTAGTCCTGGAGGGCTTGTTCGGCTTCCTCAAGGGTGATGTCGCCACGGCCGATCAACGACTCGGTGTACAGCTTGCGCACCGAGCGCTTCTTGTCGATCAGGTCGTACATCAGGGGCTGGGTGAAGGCCGGGTTGTCCGACTCGTTGTGACCGCGGCGGCGGTAGCAGATGAGGTCGATCACCACGTCCTTGTTGAACGCCTGACGGAACTCGAAGGCCAGGCGGGCCACGCGGACCACGGCCTCCGGGTCGTCGCCGTTCACGTGGAAGATCGGGGCCTCGATCATCCTCGCCACGTCCGTCGCGTACATGGAGGAGCGCGAGGATTCGGGCGCCGCCGTGAAGCCGACCTGGTTGTTGATGACGATGTGGATCGTGCCGCCGGTGCGGTAGCCGCGGAGCTGCGACATGTTGAGCGTTTCCGCCACCACGCCCTGGCCCGCGAAGGCCGCGTCACCGTGCAGGGCGAGCGGGAGGACCGTGAAGTCCGTGCCGCCCTTGTTGATGATGTCCTGGCGGGCGCGGACGATGCCCTCGATGATCGGGTCGACCGTCTCCAGGTGGGACGGGTTCGCCGCGAGAGTCACCTTGATCTGCTCGCCGTCCAGGCCGGTGAAGGTGCCCTGGGCGCCCAGGTGGTACTTCACGTCGCCGGAGCCGTGCATCGACTTCGGGTCGAGGTTGCCCTCGAACTCGCGGAAGATCTGGGCGTACGACTTGCCGACGATGTTCGCGAGAACGTTGAGGCGGCCTCGGTGGGCCATGCCGATGACGACCTCGTCGAGGCGCGACTCGGCCGCGCTGTCGATGACCGCGTCGAGGAGCGGGATGACCGACTCGCCACCCTCAAGAGAGAAGCGCTTCTGGCCCACGTACTTCGTCTGCAGGAAGGTCTCGAAGGCCTCCGCCGCGTTCAGGCGGCGCAGGATGCGCAGCTGCTCCTCGCGCTCCGGCTTGGAGTGCGAGCGCTCGATGCGGTCCTGGATCCACTTGCGCTGCTTGGGGTCCTGGATGTGCATGAACTCGATGCCGGTGGTGCGGCAGTACGAGTCGCGCAGCACGCCGAGGATGTCGCGCAGCTTCATCAGGGACTTGCCGGCGAAGCCGCCGACCGCGAACTCCCGCTCCAGGTCCCACAGGGTGAGGCCGTGCTCGGTGATGTCCAGGTCGGGGTGCTTGCGCTGGCGGTACTCCAACGGGTCGGTGTCGGCCATGACATGGCCGCGGACCCGGTAGGAGTGGATCAGCTCGAAGACGCGGGCGGCCTTCGTCACGTCGTTGTCGTGCGAGGCGTCGATGTCCTTGAGCCAGCGCACCGGCTCGTAGGGAATCCGCAGCGACTCGAAGATCTCGTCGTAGAAGCCGCTCTCGCCGAGCAGGAGGTTGGCGACGATCCGCAGGAACTCGCCCGAGGCGGCGCCCTGGATGACCCGGTGGTCGTAGGTCGACGTGAGCGTCATGACCTTCGAGATGCCGAGCTTGTTCAGGGTGTCCTGGCTGGTGCCCTGGAACTCCGCCGGGTAGTCCATGGAGCCGACGCCCATGATGACCGACTGACCGGGCATCAGGCGGGGCACGGAGTGGACGGTGCCGAGGCCACCCGGGTTGGTCAGAGAGACCGTCACGCCGGTGAAGTCGTCCATCGTCAGCTTGCCGTCGCGGGCGCGGCGGACGATGTCCTCGTAGGCCTGCCAGAACTCGAAGAAGTTCAGCGTCTCGGCCTTCTTGATGCCGGCGACGACGAGCTGGCGGTCGCCGTTGGGCTTCACCAGGTCGATGGCGAGACCGAAGTTGATGTGCTCCGGCTTGACCAGGGTCGGCTTGCCGTCCTTCTCCTGGAAGGAGTGGTTCATCGACGGCATGGCCTTGATGGCCTGCACCATCGCGTAGCCGATGAGGTGGGTGAAGGAGATCTTCCCGCCCCGGGCGCGCTTCAGGTGGTTGTTGATGACGATGCGGTTGTCGAAGAGCAGCTTGACCGGGACCGCACGCACCGATGTGGCGGTGGGGACCTCGATCGAGGCGTTCATGTTCTTCGCGACCGCGGCGGCGGGGCCGCGCAGCGTCACGTACTCGGGGCCGGCGGGGGCCTCGGTCGCGGGCTCGGCCTTCTTCGGCTGAGCGGCCGGAGCCGGGGCTACGGCCTTCACGGGGGCCGGAGCGGCGACGGGAGCCGGAGCCGGGGCCGGAGCGGCGGCTGCGGGCGCCGGCGCGGGAACCGCCGGAGCCGCGGGCGCCGGTGGAGCGGCCGGGGCCGGGGTGGAGGTCCCTGC
Source organism: Streptomyces sp. NPDC050548 (assembly GCF_044457385.1). Taxonomy (NCBI): domain Bacteria; kingdom Bacillati; phylum Actinomycetota; class Actinomycetes; order Kitasatosporales; family Streptomycetaceae; genus Streptomyces; species Streptomyces sp. NPDC050548. Next base: position 62,664 of record NZ_JBITGV010000001.1, on the reverse strand, counting down.
GGCCCCCGCGGCCGCAGTACCCGCCGAAGTCGAGGTCGGGGCGGCAGCCGCGCCCGGCTTGTAGTCGGCGAAGAAGTCCCACCAGGCTCGGTCCACCGAGTTCGGATCCTGGAGGTACTGCTGATAGATCTCGTCGACGAGCCACTCGTTCGGGCCGAACGCCGCCGCGGGATTCTTGCCCGCGGCTTGGTCGGACTCTGTCGAGATGGTCGAGTTACTGGGGGACTGTGACGACACGGCGGCAACCGCCCTCTTCCGCTTCACAAGGTGATGGACAGCGGGAATTAAGGCTACGCCCCCATGACCACGAAGGTCAGGTCGGGCCGGTCCATCGTCGTGTAAGTCACACCGGAAAGTGTGTTTCGGGGGCTGAAATGGCGGGAAACAAACGTGGTTCCGCTACAGGGGGGGCGTCTTGGTGCGGGCCGGGCGCACGAACGGCGCGGGCCTGTGCCTGGTCACACGTGTCCGTCAGCGCGGACCGCCGTGGATCTTGGGGCTCCGGGTCGAACTTTACGTCAACTTGGCACGGATGACAGTCCCGGAAGGGTGACGATAATCCTGCAGCCACGGTCGGATTCGGCCACACCGATCCGGCCGCCGTGCAGGTCCACCGCCCAGCGGGCGATCGCCAGGCCGAGGCCCGTACCGCCGTCGCTGCCGGGTCCGTGGGGCGCGCTCACCGCTCCCCGGTTGAACCGCTCGAAGATGTGCGCCCACTCCGCCTTCGGGATGCCGGGCCCCTCGTCCAGGACCTCCAGCTCCAGCGACTCCGGCAGCACTCCGCGCCTTGCCTTGACCGTCACGCGCCCGTGCGCCGGGCTGTGCTTCACCGCGTTGTCGATGAGGTTGGCGACGACCTGGTGGATGCGCTCAGGGTCCGCGAGCGCGGTCAGCTCCGGCGGGGACACGTCCAGGTGCAGATGGACGTCCGTGCGTGTGTGGCTGCCCGAGCCGGACGCGATGCCCGCGCGCGCGGAGGCGACCATGTTGGCCTCCTTGAGCACGCCCGAGAGATACGGCCACACCTCGAAGCGGCGCGTCTTCAGCGGTACGACGCCGTTGTCCAGGCGGGAGAGGTCGAGGAGCGTCTCGACCAGACGTCCCAGGCGCTCGGTCTGCTTCAGTGCCGTCCGCATGGTCTCCGGGTCGGCGGCCGAGACGCCGTCGACGACGTTCTCCAGTACGGCGCGCAGGCCGGCGATGGGGGTGCGCAGCTCGTGCGAGACGTTCGCGACGAGTTCCTTGCGCTGGCGCTCCTGGGCCTCCAGCTCGTCGGCCATGACGTTGATCGTCTCGGCCAGGTCGCCCAGTTCGTCGCGGCGGTTCTCGCGCACCCGGCGGGTGTAGTCGCCGTGCGAGATGGACCGGGCGACCGTGTTCATCTCGTCCAGCGGCGCGGTGAGCGAATGGGCCACGAACTGCGTTATCAGCAGTGTGGCGATCATCGAGAAGACCGTGATGAAGCGCAGCTCCGTCGCCGTGCGCATGGCGATCATCATCAGCCCGGTGGTGATGAGCACCGAGATGACGACCAGTGCGCCCAGTTTGGTCTTGATCGAGAACGGGCGTACGCCGCCCCAGGGCTCCCCGGGGCTCCTCCGTGACGTCGGCCCGCCGCTCATGGCGTCGGAGTCTCCAGCGCGTAGCCGACACCGTGCACCGTGCGGATCCGCTCGGCGCCGATCTTCCGACGCAGCGCCTTGATGTGGCTGTCGACGGTGCGGGTGCCGGAGGCGTCCGCCCAGTCCCACACCTCGGCGAGCAGCTGCTCGCGGGAGAGCACGGCACGCGGGGTGTTCGCCAGGCACACCAGCAGGTCGAACTCGGTGGGCGTGAGATGCACGTCGTCGCTGCGCACCCGTACCCGGCGCTGCGCGTGGTCGATCTCCAGCTCGCCCAGGCGCAGGATGCCCGAGCGCGGGGTGGAGGCGGCCACCACGGCGCGCTCGACGCGGCGCAGCAGGACGTGCACCCGGGCGGCCAGCTCCCGCATGGAGAACGGCTTGGTCATGTAGTCGTCGGCGCCGACCCCGAGCCCGACCAGCATGTCGGTCTCGTCGTCGCGCGCGGTGAGCATCAGCACCGGCACCGGACGGGCGGCCTGCACCCGGCGGCAGACCTCCAGGCCGTCGAAGCCGGGCAGCATGATGTCGAGGATCAGCAGGTCGGGCTGCCAGGCCTCGGCGGTGTCGACGGCCGAGGGCCCGTCGCCCGCGGTCTGTACGAGGAATCCCTCGGCGCGCAAACGGGCCGCGATGGCGTCGACGATCGTCGGATCGTCCTCGACCACGAGCACCCGGCGCTGTGCGCCCGGCGTGGCCGTGGCCGTACCGTTGTGGGAGGTGTGTGTCTGCTCCATCGCCCGCCCCTGAAGTGTGCTTTCCGGAACCAGTGGGGTGATCCCATGACTGCGCTTGACGCTTGAATGATCCGCGTCAGGGAAGCAGGGTACGGGCAGTCACGGCGCCTTTGCTATCCAGGTCGTACGGCGAGGTGCACCACGTCGGGAACTCCTCGGGCAACGGGGATCTCTTCGGTACGCACCTGCTGGAACCCGGCATTCCATAAGGTTCGCTCAAATTCCGGAGAGGGCTGTGCCGACCATACGGCGAGTACCCCGCCAGGCCTCAACACCCTTGCACAGCTTGCCAGTCCGGCCGGTGAGTAGAGGTTGTCGTTGCTGTCGGTGACGGTCCAGCCGGGCCCGTTGTCGATGTCGAGGCAGAGCGCGTCGAAAGTGGCGCAAGTCTCATTGACGAATGCGACCAGGTCCGTTTTCAGAATGTCGGTGCGCGGGTCGGCGAGAGCGGACGCGGAGAGCTCCGACAGCGGCCCGGAGAGGTGCCATTCGACGATCGCGGGCTCCCGCTCCACGACCGTGATCCGGCCCCAGCGGGGGTCGGCGGCGGCGTGCGCGAGGGAGAAACCCACGCCCAACCCGCCGATCAGTACGTCCGGTCGGGGGCGCCCGTCGAGCGCGGCGTACGCGGCGTCGACCAGCAGCCGCTCCGAGCGCCCGTCCGAAGTGTCCATCAGGAAGCACCCGTTGGCGATGATCTGCAGCAACTCCCCGTGCCGGCGCAGCACCACCTCGCCGTAGGGGCCCTCGCGACGGTCCAGGACAAGGGGATTGTCGTACGCGGTGGTCATCCGCGCACGGTACCGGGGGACGCGTGAGAAAGCTTTCGGGTTGCTGTGAATCGGCTCTCGCGTGGCGTCGGTCATAGACAGCGGCAGGCGGGACGGCGAAGGGTGGGGTGAAACGGAAGGAGTCCCTCACGGTGGAACGGACCGCGACGGCCGATACCCAGGCCTCCGCCACGCCCCTGGCCGAGGAGGACTCCCCCCTGCTGGATGCGATGCCGAGACAGCGTGAAGTGGTGGAAACGGCCTGGGAGTCGGGCCGTCCCGCGGTCTCCGTCTCGGCGTCCACCCCCGCGATTCCCCGCGTATCGCGCATGCCGGCCGCGCTGCGCCTCCTCGCCCCCTGGCGGCTGCTGCCCACGCCCAACGGGACGCCGTTCACCTTCGGTTACGCGTCGCTGCTCGTCGTCACCTCGCTCATCGCGCAGTACGCCGATCCCACGCTGGTGAACCAGTTGCACCAGGCCTCCAGCACCGATGTCACCCACCTCCTCCGCGACCCGTTCCTCGTGCTGGTCGCCAGTGCGCTGTGGATCGTCGGCGGGGTGCTGTCGCCGTACGCGTTCCTCTTCCTGCTGGTGCTGACCGCGCTGGAGCGGCGGATCGGCGGGGTGCGGGCCGCCGGGGTGTTCCTGACCGGGCACATCCTGGCCACGCTCGCGACCGAGGGCACCGTGGGGCTGGCCGTGCTGGCGGGACATCTGCCCGACACCTCGCTGCACCGCTTCGACTACGGCATCAGCTTCGGCGTCGCCGCGAGCACGGGAGCGTTGGCCGGTCTGCTCAGGCCCTGGCTCGGGCTGCCGCTGCTCGCCCTCTTCGGCTGGACGCTGGTCTCGGACCTGATGGCGTTCACCGACCCCATGACGAACTGGGGCCATCTGATCTCGCTCACGATAGGCGTCGCGACCTGGCCGTTGATACGGCGCTGGCAGCGGGCCGAGCGGATGGCCCGGTTCGCGCTCCCCCGGGTCGGGGTTGCCCGAGTCTGACTCCCCGCTGTAGAGATGGTGCGGACGGCCGAGCACGGTCCTGGACGGGGGAGGTCCAAGTGGCGGACACGGGTGCGGAGACGATCGCGGTACGGCGCATCGAGCGGGCGATCACGGCAACCGGCCTTGTGGTGGCGGGAGTTGCCGAGGACCAGTGGGTGAACCCCACTCCGTGCGCGGAGTGGGACGTACGAGCCGTCCTCAACCACACAGTGGGCGGGATGCGCATCTTCACCGCCGAACTGAACGGCACCGATCCGGGCGGCGAGCACGAGTCCGACTGGCTGGGCGCGGATCCCCGGGGCGCGTACGCGGAGGCGTCCGAGACCGACCGTGCGGCCTGGAACCGTCCCGGTGCCCTCGACACCACCGTCCACATCTCGCTCGGCGCGCTGCCCGGCCCGATGGCCGCGCTCATCCACTTCACGGAGATCTGCGTCCACGGCGTGGACCTGGCGGTCGCGACGGGCCAACAGGCTGTGGTGGACGAGGAGTTGTGCGGGGAGCTGCTCGCGGTGATGCACGGCCTCGGCGGCTTCGACGCGTACCGCGTGCCCGGTGTCTTCGGTCCCGAGGTCCGGCCCGCGCCTGGGGCGGCCCCGCACGGGCGGCTGCTGGCCTACCTGGGCCGCGCGGTCGCCGCCCCGCCCCGGCCGGAAGGGACCGTCTCCGTGAAAGCGTGACATTTCCGCCCCGGATGTCACGCTTTCGCGACTCACCCTCCGTGTTCGTCCCGGCTCGGGTCGAAGTCGTCCGGACGGTCGCGGCGGAGTTCCGCGTACCGCTCCGCGAGGACATCGACCGCCTGGTGGATGCCGCACCCCAGGGTTTCGCGGATGGTGGCGATCGCGGCGACGGTCCGGTGCCGCAGGATGTCCCGGTCCACGCTCTCGGGCAGTTGTTCCATGAGGCCGTGAGCCTACCCGTCGGCGGTCGAGGGCCCGGAGGGCGAGGGCGCGCAGACCGGTGAGGTCGGGGACGGGCTCGTCCGGCCCGTAGGTGGGGGTGGGCCGGCTCGCCGCCCGGGCACTGCGCGGCGACCAGGGCCGCCGCCGCGACGGCTTCGTCGCCGATGTTCGCGTCGGCCCTGACGCGCGTCCGTGGTGGTGTCCCGCATCGTGGCAGCCACCACTGACATCGGCCGCCGAAGCAGCCGTACGCCCGGGAAGCACCGACCCCGTTTCCGTGTTGACCTGCACGGAGACGGGCCCGCTGCCGCTGATCGCTCACGGCGAACAACAGGTGGGGAACAATCGAAGACGCCCAAGCATTGAGTCGGCATAGCTCAACTTGACTGCCTAAGGGGAGATCATGGCTTCGACGTCCACACCGCTCACCCTGCCCGTGCTGCCGCTCGACGACGAGGTCGTGCTGCCCGGAATGGTGGTTCCGCTGGACCTGAACGACACCGATGTACGCGCCGCCGTGGAGGCCGCCCAGGCCGCCGCCCGGTCCGAGCCCGGAAAGCCCAAGGTCCTGCTGGTGCCACGCATCGACGGGACTTACGCGAGCACGGGTGTGCTCGGCACCATCGAGCAGGTCGGCCGGCTGGCCGACGGCGACCCGGGCGCGCTGATCCGCGGCCGTAGCCGCGTGAAGATCGGCGCCGGGACCACCGGCCCCGGTGCCGCGCTCTGGGTCGAGGGCACCGCGCTCGACGAGAGCCTGCCCGAGCCTTTGCCCGGCTCCGTTTCCGAGCTGGTGAAGGAGTACAAGGCGCTGGCCACCGCGTGGCTGCGCAAGCGCGGGGCCTGGCAGGTCGTCGACCGCGTGCAGGCCATTGACGATGTGTCCACCCTCGCCGACAACTCCGGTTACTCACCTTTCCTGACCATTGAACAGAAGATCGAGCTGCTGGAGACCGCCGACCCGGTGGCCCGCCTCAAGCTCGCCACCCAGCACCTGCGCGACCACCTCGCCGAGCAGGATGTCGCCGAGACCATCGCCAAGGACGTGCAGGAAGGCGTCGACAAGCAGCAGCGCGAGTTCCTGCTCCGCCGCCAGCTCGAAGCCGTCCGCAAGGAGCTGCGCGAGCTGAACGGCGACTCGGCCAAGGACGGCGAGGAGTCCGACGACTACCGCGCCCGGGTCGAGGCCGCGGACCTTCCCGAGAAGGTCCGCGAGGCCGCCCTCAAGGAGGTCGACAAGCTGGAGCGCTCCTCCGACCAGTCGCCCGAGGGCTCGTGGATCCGCACCTGGCTGGACACCGTCCTCGAACTCCCGTGGAACGAGCGGACCGAGGACGAGTACGACATCCGGGGCGCCAAGGCGATCCTGGACGCCGAGCACGCCGGCCTGGAGGACGTGAAGGCGCGCATCACCGAGTACCTGGCCGTGCGCAAGCGCCGCAGCGAGCGCGGGCTGGGTGTCGTCGGCGGGCGGCGCGGCGGTGCCGTACTGGCCCTCGTCGGTCCGCCCGGTGTCGGCAAGACCTCGCTCGGCGAGTCCGTCGCGCACGCGATGGGACGGAAGTTCGTGCGGGTCGCGCTGGGCGGTGTGCGGGACGAGGCGGAGATCCGGGGCCACCGGCGTACGTACGTCGGCGCGCTGCCGGGCCGTATCGTCCGCGCCATCAAGGAGGCCGGGTCCATGAACCCGGTGGTCCTGCTCGACGAGATCGACAAGGTGGGGTCCGACTACCGGGGCGACCCGGCCGCGGCTCTGCTCGAAGTCCTCGACCCCGCGCAGAACCACACCTTCCGCGACCACTACCTGGAGGTCGAACTCGACCTGAGCGACGTGGTGTTCCTGGCGACGGCCAACGTGCTCGAAGCCATCCCGGAGGCACTGCTCGACCGGATGGAACTGGTCCGGCTGGACGGCTACACCGAGGACGAGAAGGTCGTCATCGCCCGTGACCACCTGCTCCCGCGCCAGCTGGAGCGGGCGGGGCTCAAGGACGACGAGGTCGTCATCGACGAGAGCGCGCTGCGCAAGCTCGCCGGTGAGTACACCCGTGAGGCGGGCGTCCGCACCCTGGAGCGGTCGATCGCCCGGCTGCTCCGCAAGATCGCCGCGCAGCACGAACTGGGCGAGCGGGAGCTGCCGTTCACGGTGACCGACGCCGACCTGCGAGGGCTCATCGGGCGGCCGCACCACGTGCCCGAGTCCGCGCAGGACCCGGCGGAGCGCCGTACGGCGGTCCCCGGTGTCGCCACCGGCCTCGCGGTCACCGGCGCGGGCGGTGACGTCCTGTACGTCGAGGCGTCGCTGGCCGACCCGGAGACGGGTGCGGCGGGTCTGACCCTGACCGGTCAGCTCGGTGACGTGATGAAGGAGAGCGCGCAGATCGCCCTGTCGTTCCTGCGCTCGCACGGCGCCGAACTGGAGCTGCCCGTCGCCGACCTGAAGGATCGGGGCGTGCACATCCACTTCCCGGCGGGTTCGGTGCCGAAGGACGGTCCGAGCGCGGGTGTCACCATGACGACCGCTCTCGCGTCGCTGCTCAGCGGCCGGCTGGTCCGTACGGACGTGGCCATGACCGGTGAGGTCTCCCTGACCGGCCGGGTCCTGCCGATCGGCGGGGTGAAGCAGAAGCTGCTCGCCGCGCACCAGGCGGGGGTCACCACGGTGATCATCCCGAAGCGCAACGAGCCCGACCTGGACGACGTCCCGGCCGAGGTCCTGGACAAGCTCGACGTCCACGCGGTGACGGACGTCCGCCAGGTCCTGGAGCTGGCCCTGTCGCCCGCGACGAACGGCGCGACCCCGGAGGTTCCGGTGGCGGCGTGACGGACGCCACCGGTCAGGTGAAGGCCCGGGTCCCTTTCACGAGGGGCCCGGGCCTTCGTCGTACGTAGGTCCCACCCTGCGAAATACTGGCGAAACTGCGGGGACTTTCACGATCAGGAAAGCAGAACATGGGTGCTGACGTGCACAAGGACGAGGACAGAAACGACAGCGGGATCCCGGATCCCGATCCCGAATACCTGTCCCTGGAACGCGAGTTGACGTTCCTCTTCCGCCGGGCCCGGGCCAATCAGGGCGAGATGGCCCGTGAGGTCCACCCCGACCTGGAGTCCGCCGCGTACGGCCTGCTGGTCCGGCTGGACGAGTACGGCCGGCAGCGGGCCACCGAACTCGCCGCCTACATCGGCGTCGGCAAGGCCACCATGTCCCGCCAGCTGCGCGCCCTGGAGGAGCTGGGCCTGATCTCCCGCGAGCCCGACCCGGCGGACGGCCGCGCCTGGCTGGTCGACCTCACCGACGAGGGCCGCCGCCGCGTCGCACACGTCCGCGAGGCCCGGCGAGCCCGCTACGTCTCCCAGCTCTCCCACTGGGACCGCCGCGAGGTCGCCGAACTCGCCCGGCTGCTCCACCAGTTGAACGGCGTCATGGAGAAATGACACCGGAGTAGGGGCTCACAGCTCCGCGTACACGACCGTCGCGTCGTCGTGCGTCTTGCTCCGCCGCAGATACGTCCGCGTCTCCGCGTCGGCCCGCTCCAGCGCCCGTACCCGGCGCACCAGCTCCGCCGCCCCCTCCTTCTCCACGAGGGCGAAGCACTCCGCCCAGTCGCCCTTGCCGAACTTCTCCACCCACCTCGTCGCCCCGTCCGTCAGGGCGGCGAGGGCGCGGACCGCGCTGCGCGGGAGCGAGCCCGTCACCGCCCGCTCCGCGACCGAGGGATCGGCCGCGGCCGTGAAGAAGCCGCCCTCCTTGTTACGGAGCGTGGCGTCGATCAGCTCGTCGGTGGCGAGAGCGGCGCGCGGCAGCCGCGACAGCCGGTCGTCCAGTACGGCGGTCACCTCACCGGCCGGGGAGTCGACGAGCAGGGCGGAGTCCGAAAGGATCAGATATTCGATCTCCTCCGGGGACCAGCGGGCCAGCACCACGGTTGCCTGTGGGGTGCGTGGGTGAGAAAGGTCACAGGTGGCGGAGTGTGCCTCGGATGTTCGGAGGATCGCCCGGGAGAGAATTTCCGCCAGCGTCAGATCCCGGCAGGAAACGGTCAGTTCGGTCAGCGCGCCGCCCAGTCGCGCGGTGTACCAGGGGACCGGATGCAGACAGCCCGTCTCCCTCCTCGGCGGGGTCACTCCGTCCAGGACGATCAGTGAACCGCCCTGTCCCGAGGCCGGAAGGCCGACGCTCGCGAAGTCCTCGTTGGGGCGGTCCGGGCCGCCGGGCTCCGACACAAGTTCCGTACGCATTCGGCCAGTCTGCACGACGTCTTCACAGGGTCCGCAAAACGTTGGCACTGGTTACCGAATCGGCGCAGCCCCGCAGGTCAGACGCCTGGTTTGGGCTGGAATGGATCACTCCGGGAATGCGTGGCGGCGAATCCTGCCAAAGCCCGCCGCTCACGTCCAACCGGCGCGGCCCACAAGGCCGCAGGACGGGCCGCCGGAACTTGCCCGCCAACTCCCCAACGGGGTTCACTCCTTCGGGTGGCGGCCCGGACGATGCGCGACCGCTGCCCACCGGCACTGGGAGGGTCGCCGTACCGGGATGACGGAGCGTCACCCGGCCCCATGGGTATCACGAGTCAGGAATGCGAGCACCGGTGCAGAAAAAGCGGCCTCGGCGCACAGCCAAGCAGACGGCCCCCCAGGGGGGCGCCACCGGTGCCGCCACGCCCGACCCCGCGGGCAAGGGGCGCAGCACCCACGTCCGCAACCGGCTCATCGTCGCCGTGGCCGTCGTGGCCGCCGCCATCGCCGCCGCGGGTGTCCCCTCCCTCATCACCGCCTCCGGCCAACTCCACGACTCCCAGGACCTGGTGACGCTCGCCCAGCAGACCCAGGACGCCCTGTCGCTGGCCCACTCGCTCGCCGACGAGCGCGACGAGGTCACCTCGTACATCGCCGCCGGGCGCCCCAAGTCCCAGGCCCCCGACGAGGACCGCAGCGCCCGCGTCGACCGCCAGGTCGAGGAGCTGCGCGCCGACACCGACATCTCCGGCGCGCTCCGCTCGGACCTCGACGACGTCGCCGCCGTACGACGGGCCGCGCTCACCGGCCAGAACAGCGCCCTGGAAGCGCACATCGCGTACTCCGGCGCCATCACCGAACTGCACCGGCTCGCCGAGCAGTTGGCCGAGCAGATGCCGCCCCGGGCCGGCTCCGGCGCCTACGCGCTCGCCGAACTCGACGGCGCGGTCCAGCAGGCCGCCGCCGCCCGCGGACTGCTGCTGGCCGCACTGAACGTGCCGACCAGCACCAAGACGGTCATCAGCACCATCACCGGCCTCCCCGTCACCGAGACCACCTCGACGAGCGCCCAGACCAAGCAGCGCGACGCCCTCAGCGCCGCCGCCCAGCAGGCCCGGCTGCGCTCCGACGCCGCCCTCGCCGACTTCCGCGAGACCGCGACGAAGGCGGCCGTCGCGGGCTACGACTCCACGGTCACCGGACCCGAGGTCAACACCGCCGAGAAGTACCTCGCCTCCCTCACCGACCAACCCACGCTGTCCGACAGCGAGTTGGACACCAGCACCAAGAAGCTCGACGCGGCGCTCTCCGCCCGCGTCGACCTGATGCGCGGCGAGGAGTCCGCCCTCTACGAGCACCGCTCCAAGGACCTCGCCCAGCTGCGCGACGACGACGTCAAGGCGCTGGAACTCCGTGTCGCGATCCTCGGCGCCCTCATGCTGCTCGCCGTCGGCATCGCCACCGCCATGGCCCGCACCCTCACCCGCCCGCTGTCGGTGCTGCGCCGCGGCTCGGCCCGGCTGGCCGGCGCCGAGGACCCGGCGGCCGAGGAAGCCATCAAGTTCACCGGCCGCAACGACGAGTTCGCCCAGGTCGTCCGCTCGGTCAACTCCCTGCACGCACACGCCGTCGCCCTCCACGAGCGCATCGCCACCCTGGAGGCCGACCGCAAGCACCTCGTCGGCCAGCGCCAGCGGATGGCCGACGCCCGCGAGGAACTCCGCGCCGAAGTCACCGACTCCAGCGAGCAGTTGGAACGCCTGCGCACCAGCATCGGCGGCACCTTCGTCAACCTCGCACTGCGCACCCTCGGCCTCGTCGAGCGCCAACTCGCCGTCATCGAGGGCCTGGAGGAGCGCGAGCAGGACCCCGACCGCCTCTCCACCCTCTTCAAGCTCGACCACTTCGCCACGGTCATGCGCCGGCACAGCGAGAACCTCCTCGTCCTCGCCGGCACCGAACACGTCCAGCAGCACGCGGGCCCGGTCCCGCTCGTCGACGTCGTACGCGCGGCGGTCAGCGAGATCGAACGCTACGAACGCGTACGCATCTCCGCGCTCCCGCCGCACGCCCACGTGGCGGGCTTCGCGGCGGACGACCTCTCCCACCTCCTCGCCGAACTCATGGAGAACGCCAGCTCGTTCTCCCCGCCGGACGCCCCCGTCGAGATCTCCGGCTGGCTCCTGGAGAACGGCGAGGTCATGCTCTCCGTCCAGGACGAGGGCATCGGCATGACCGACGACCGCATGACCCGCCTCAACACCCGCCTCACCGAGTTCGACCCGGACTCCCCCTACGACCAGGAGGGCGAGGAGGGCCTCGGCCTCGGCCTGTACGTCGTGGCCCGCCTGGCCCACCGCCACGGCGTCCGCGTCCAGCTCCGCGACCAGAAGCAGGGCGGCATCGCGGCGGTCGTGGTCCTCCCCAGCCCCCTCCTCGCGGCGGCCCCGATGACGGCCGTACCGACGTCCGCACCGACGACCGGCACCACGCACTCCTACTCCCTCCCGGGCGCCGCGGCCGAGGTCAACTCCAACGTCCTGCACGGCCGTTCGAAGCCGGACGAGGACCCGCTGGTCGCGCTGGCGGAGCGAGCGGCGGAGAAGGCCGAACGGGAGACCCCGGCGGAGAAGGCGGTACGGGAATCCCCGGCCGAGACGACGATGGAACTCCTGCTGCCGCCGGCGACGGAGGACCTGTCGGCCGCCGACGGCGAGGGCGCCCCACAGGGGCCACCCGCACCCGACAACGAAAGCCGCACGGGCGGTGCGGGTGGGAGCGACGGCAAGGCCGACGGCGAAGCCGAGGCCGAGCACACCCGCCCCGACGAGGACCCCGTCACCGACAAGGGCCTCCCCAAACGCACCCCCAAGATCACCCGCCCCGAACAAGCCCCGCGCAAGCGGACCGGCACCGTGGACGCCGAAGCCCTGCGCCGCAGACTCGGCGGCTTCCGCGCGGGAGCCGCCGCCGGCTACCGGGACGTAGAAGCGGAGATCGCCGAACGGACCGGCCAGAACCCGGTCCCGGCACCCCGCGGCACGACCGCACCATCCGAAGAAGCCACGGGGGGCACCGTCGAGGAGGCAAGCAGTTGACCGCGCCCAGTACCTTCGGACTGAGCAGTGAAGCCCGCAACCTGCACTGGCTGCTGAGCAACCTCGTCGAGGAAGTGTCCGGCATCCAGTCGGTCGCGGTGGTCTCCTCCGACGGCCTGCTGCTCCTCTCCTCCGACCCGGACCGGAACGAACAGGCCAGAGAAGCCCTCGACACCAAGCGCACAGGACCGCGAGGCTCCGCGGCCGACCTCGCCACCATCGTCTCCGGCATCGGCAGCCTCACCATCGGCGCCGCCAAGCTGATGGACTCCGGCCCGGTGAAGCACACCATGGTCGCGATGGAGGAGGGCAGCCTGTTCGTGATGTCGATCAGCGACGGTTCGCTGCTCGGTGTGCACGGCTCCGCGGACTGCGACATGAGCGTCGTGTCGTACCACATGGCGCTCTTCGTCGGCCGCGCCGGCCATGTGCTGACCCCCGAACTCCGCAGCGAGCTGCGGAAATCCCTCGAAGACGCGTCCGCGGAGAGTGCCCGATGACCGGCGGCGGCAGCGGTGGCAGCGGCAGTACGCCGAACAGGCTCCCCGTGCGCGGCGGCGACCGCAAACCCGCCCGGGTGCGCCCCTACTCGCTCACCGGGGGCCGTACCCGCTTCGGGCATGTCCTCCTGGTGGAGACCCTCGTGGCGGCGCTCGAAGCCCCTGAGGAACGCAAGGAGTTGACGAACGGTTCGCTCAACACCCGGGTCATGCCGGAGATGCGAGCCATCGTCGAACTCTGCCGCCGTATGCGCACGGTGGCCGAGATCGCCGCGCTGCTGAAGATGCCGCTCGGCGTGGTCCGCGTGCTCCTGAGCGATCTCGCGGACCAGGGAAAGATCCGTGTGTACGGAACCGGGACCGGTCACGGCCCGGGCCGTCCTGACCGCGCTCTGCTGGAAAGGGTGCTGAGTGGACTCCGTCGTCTCTGACGCCGCCGCCTACGGCGTCCCCCCGCTCCTCGACGACGAGGAGCAGCCGCGGGCCTGGCAGTTGGACCGCACCCGCGCGCCGGTCGCCACGAAGATCGTGGTGGCCGGTGGTTTCGGCGCAGGCAAGACCACCATGGTCGGCGCCGTCTCCGAGATCCAGCCCCTCCAGACGGAGGCGCTGATGACCGAGGCCAGCGAGGACACCGACGACCTCACGGGTACCCCGGAGAAGACGACCACCACGGTCGCCATGGACTACGGCCGCCTCACCCTCGACGACGACCTGGTGCTCTACCTGTTCGGTACGCCGGGCCAGCAGCGGTTCTGGTTCATGTGGGACGACCTGGTGCGCGGCGCGATCGGCGCCGTCGTGCTCGCCGACACCCGCCGCCTCAAGGACTGCTTCCCCGCGCTGGACTACTTCGAGAGCTGCGGACTGCCGTACGTCGTCGCGGTCAACCACTTCGCCGGCAGCGAGCGGTTCGACCCGGAGGATGTGCGGGAGGCATTGACGATTCCCGCGCACATACCTGTAATGATCATGGACGCACGGCGGCGGATTTCGGCCATCGAGACCCTGCTCGCGCTCGTCGGCCACGCGCTGGACGTCACTCCCGAGTAGCCGCCCGAGCAGTCCTCAAGCAGCCGCGACCCGATCAAGGAGCCACCACCCGCATGCGGAAGATACTCGTCGTCGGAGCCGGCCAGTCCGGGCTCCAACTCGCCCTCGGACTCCAGTCGCACGGGTACGAGGTCACCCTGATGTCCAACCGGACCGCGGACGAGATCCGCACCGGACGGGTCATGTCGACGCAGTGCATGTTCACCACGGCACTGCAGCACGAGCGCGATCTCCAGCTGAACTTCTGGGAGTCCCAGGCCCCGAAGATCGAAGGACTCGGCGTCTCGGTCGCCGCGCCCGGCTCGCACGACCCGGGGCCGACGCAGCGCGTGATCGACTGGGTGGGCAAGCTCGACGGGTACGCGCAGTCGGTCGACCAGCGGGTCAAGATGGCCGGCTGGATGGAGACGTTCGCCCAGCGCGGCGGCCAACTGGTCATCCACGGCGTGGCGGTCGGCGACCTCGACTACTTCTCCCGCACGTACGACCTCGTCCTCGTCTCGGCGGGCAAGGGCGAGCTGGTGTCGATGTTCGGCCGCGACCCGGAGCGCTCCCCGTACACCGAGCCGCAGCGCGCGCTCGCGGTCTCCTACGTCCACGGTCTGGGCCCGCGTCCCGAGCACCCGGACTACGACGCGGTCCGCTGCAACCTGGTCCCGGGCGTGGGCGAGTTGTTCGTCATGCCGACGCTCACGACGTCCGGCCGCGCGGACATACTCTTCTGGGAGGGCATACCGGGTGGGCCGTTGGACGTCTTCAACGGTGTCAAGGACCCGGCGGAACACCTCTCCCTGACCCTGGAACTCATGGAGAAGTTCACGCCGTGGGAGTACGAGCGGGCGCGTGACGTCGAACTGACGGACGCGGGTGGGACGTTGGCGGGGCGGTACGCGCCCACGGTCCGCAACCCGGTCGGCCAACTCCCCGGCGGCGGGCTGGTGCTGGGTGTCGCCGACGTCGTCGTCGCCAACGACCCCATCACCGGGCAGGGTTCCAACTCCGCGGCCAAGTGCGCCGCTTCGTATCTCGCGTCGATCCTCGAACACGGGGAGAAGGAATTCGACGGGGACTGGATGCGCGCGACGTTCGAGCGGTACTGGGACACGGCGCAGCATGTCACCAAGTGGACCAACGCGATGCTCGGTCCGCCGCCCGAGCATATTCTCAACCTGATTGGTGCGGCTGGGCAGTTGCAGCCGGTGGCGGATCGGTTCGCCAACGGGTTCAATGATCCGGCTGATTTCGAGAACTTCTTCTATGAGCCGGAGAAGACGGGGGCGTACCTCGCTTCTGTAGCTTCCTAGGCTGCGGGTCCGTTGTGGCTGGGCGCGCAGTTCCCCGCGCCCCTTCAGGGGCGCTGATCTGGGCGTACTGCTCCGAGGATGGGGTAGGACGCCACAGGTGACACCTGGACCTTCTCGCCCGTGCGGGGGGCCTGGACCACCTGGCCCGCGCCCAGGTACATCGCCACATGCGTGGCTTCGGGGAAGTAGATCACCAGGTCGCCGGGGCGCAGCTCCTTCAGTGGGACTCTGGGGAGTTGCGCCCACTGCTCTTCACTCGTCCTCGGGATCGGGGTGCCCGCGTTGCCCCACGCCTCCGACGTGAGGCCCGAGCAGTCGTACGCCTTCGGGCCCTCCGCGCCCCACTCGTACGGTTTGCCGATCTGCTGTACGGCGTAGCGCAACGCCCGGTCTCCCGCACGTGAGGGCCCGCGGTCGTCGGTGCCCAACGCACCTGAAGTGACCAACTTCTGCTGGGCCTTGTCGACGTCGGTCTTCTCGAAGGCGGCGAGGGCGGTGAGTTGGTCCGGGGTGAGGGCGGCGAGGAGCTTCTCGACGTCCGCCAGACGATTCCGTACGTCGTCGCGGTCCTTCTTCTGCCGTGCGGCCAGGGTGAGTTGGGTGTCGAGGGCCTTGCGGGCCGCGCGGGCCAGGCCGTCGCTCTTCCTCTCGCTGCCGACCAGTCGGCCCACCGTCTCGGCCCGCTCGCGCGCCAACTGCCCGATGACATGGCCCTCGTCGAGCGCGTGCTGCGGATCACGGGCGAGGAGCAGTCGTACGTACGGGGAGATGGCCGTGCTGTTCTGGTACTGCTCGCGGGCCAGCCGGCCGGCGGCGCCGCGGCTGTCGTGCAGGGTGAGGCGGGCGCGGGCGAGTTCGGAGTCGAGGCGGTCGACCTCCGCGCGCTGCTTGGTCAGCTGTTCCTCGGTGGCGTTGTACGTCTCCGTGGCCTGTTCGGCGTCCCGGTACAGCGTCTGAAGGTCCGTCAGCAGCTCGGCCACGGGCCGCTGTCCGGGCGCCTGTGGATCGGGTACGGCCGCGGCGGGCAGCGGTGCGAGGACGGTGCCGGCCGCCACCGCAGCCGTACAGACCAGACGCAGAAGCCTTCCTGACACGTCATCACCTCCGGTGCGCGGCGGCACTTCCGCCCCGCATCGTGAGCATCAGACGGGGGCGCCGGGTCCGCGCGCCGGGTGTGCGCGGTTCGGCGCAACATCGTCACCCGTGGGTGTCCTCCGGCTTGCCGCCCGGCGTGGCGTCTGGTGCGGGGTCCGGTTTGGACCAGGGCCAGCGCAGGCCGCCGCCGCGCTTCCCCTCCGGGTCGAACTCGTACTTCCAGCCCTTGGGCAGCCCGAGCCGCTTGCTGTGGGCGCGGGGCACCCGGCGGTAGACGAGGATCGTGGGCGGGCCGCCGGCGTCGTCGGGGACCGGGATGCGGTAGGTCTTCGGCGGGTTCCCGGTGGGCCCGACCAGCACCGGCAGGGACCGCCCGTCCATGGGGCCGCCCTCGAACGGGGTCTCTTCGCTCTTCACGGGATCAGTGTCGGCCATCCGCCGCGAGGGCCCGGACAAGCTCGGCGGTCTGCGGGTCCCGCCGGGCCGTCACCGACAGCACCGCCGCGAACTGCTCGACCAGCCAGTCCCGCAGCTCGTCGACGGGCGGCTGCTTGTCCTCGTCGAGCCAGATGAGGGAGGCCGCCTCCACGGCCGTGATCCACATCCGTACGGTCATCCGCAGCCGTGGGCCCGGTTCGGCGACGCCGAGATGGCTGAGGATGTGCACGGCGGCGGCCCGCCGGACCCCGTCCACGATGGCCGTCGTACGGGATGTCTCCACGACGCTCCCGCCCTGGAGCAGCGCGCTGAACCCGGCGTCGTGCTGGTCGACGAAGCCGAGGTAGCGGTCGAGGGCGCGGGCGAGACGGGGGAGGAGGGGGCCCTCGCGCGGTTCGTCGAAGCACTGCTGGAGTTCCTCGGCGGCGGAACGCAGGGCGGCTTCGTAGAGCTGCTGCTTGCCGCCCGGGAAGTACCTGTACACCAGGGGGCGGGAGACCCCGGCCGCTTCCGCCACGTCGTCGAGGGAGACCTCCTCGGGCGCGCGGTGCGCGAAGAGGGTGAGGGCGGCGTCGAGGAGCTGGCTTCGTCGCTCCTCGACGTTGAGACGGCGGTAGGCGGGCGCGGCAGGGGGCATGGGTGCAGGGTAGTCGGGCGGGTGCGGGTGCGCCGTGGCTGGTCGCGCCCACGCGGCGGAGCCGCAAATCGATACAGCCCCGCGCCCCCAAAGACGGACCGGTCCAGGCGCTTTTAGGGGCGCGGGGAACTGCGCGACCAGCCCCCACCGGCCCGCACTGTGAACTCAAGCCAGCAACCCCGAAGCCCTCCACAACCGTCGCCCCACCCCCCTCAGCACCCCGATGTCGTCCAAGAAGTCCGTCAGCTTCTTCGACCCGCTCTGCATGACCTCCCGCCGATGCCCACTCGCCCGCACCTGCGCCACCGCCTCCCGCCGATCCAGTCCCACATTCGTGTACACCTCGGGATTCACGAAGGCGACCGAGAAGACCCGCGCGAACTCACCGGACGTGACCCGAGTGAACTCCTGCGACCACCGCGGCGCGGTGACCATCTGGCGCCTCAACTCCTCCCGGGCGTAACGGACATGACGTGCCTCCTCGACGACATGGATGCGTGTCACGCCCCGCACCAACGGCTGCACCCGCTCGTCCGGGAACGTCAACCTCTGCATCCAGTCGAGGACTTCCTCCCCGAGCAGCGTCGCGGTGAAGGAACCGGGCGTCGTGGAGACCGTCTTGAACAGCCGTCCCAGGTTCTGGTGGGCCCGGCTCACCGGATACCAGGGCGCGTCCCCGCGGGAGATCAGCCGCGCGAACATCTTCGAGTGCCGGCACTCGTCCTCGATCTCGGTGAGCGCGTAGCGCACATGCGCACTCGTCGCCGCCTTGTCGTAGATGTGCCGGACGAGCAGCTGCATCAGGATCAGCTCGAACCAGATGCCGAGCGAGGCGAGGGCCGCGGCCTCGTGCTGGGAGAGCAGGATCCGCTGTTCCTCGCCCATCCGCCGCCACAGCGGGGTGTCGTACAGCGAGACCAGTTCCGGCGGCCAGAACCACTTGCCGTCCTCGTAGGGCGCGTCCCAGTCGAGTTCCTTGTCGGGGTCGAAGGAGTGCCTGGCGGAGGAGGCGAGCAGCCGCTCGGCCACCTGCTCGCGGTCCTTGAGCAGGCCGAGCGCGTCGCGCAGCCCGTCGACCGCGTCGGCTTCGGTCAGGGTCGTCATGGTTCTCCCACCTCGCACGTCGGCGTGTTACCCGGGGTCACGTCCTCCGAAGTCTTATGAGACTGCTTGTCAGCAAGCTCGTCAATCCCTCCGTTCGCAAGTTCTGCGTATTCCGCATGTACGGTGCTGTCGTGTCCATGCCTCCGCCGCCGCAGCAGCCGCCGTATCCCCAACAGCCGCAACCCCAGCCGCCATATCCGCAGCAGTACCCTCAACAGCCTTATCCCGCCCAGCAGTTCGGGCCGCAGCAGCAGCCCTACGGCCAGCCCCCGTACGGTCAACAGCCCTACGGCTGGGGTGCTCCTCCGCCCGGGTTCCCGCCGCCCCCGAAGAAGCGCGGGCTCGGGTTCGTGCTGGGCGTCGTCGGTGGCGGGCTCGGTGCGGCGGGAGTGGTCTTCATGGCCGTCGTGCTGACGGTCGGAAGCCAGACCGCCACCCGGTTTCCCGCGGCCGACTTCGTGCTGACCCTGCCCAAGACGCTGGCCGACGGCCGCTTCGAACTCGCCGACGACCTCTCGGACACCGAGGGGCAGAAGATCGAGCAGGAGGCGGACGGCGCCTGGGACGCCAAGGACACCGTGGGGGTCGTCGGGACGTACACCCTGAACGGCGACGCCACCAAGGGCACGTTGGTGCTGTCGGGGATGTACGGCCGCTTCAAGAACACGGACGAGGCCCGCGAGGGCATGTTGAAGGGCACCGGTGAGGTGGACGGGGTGACCGTCGCCGTACCGCCCAAGGACTTCGTCGAGGGCGGGGTCACGATCTCCTGCGAGGTGATCAGCCAGAAGAAGCTCAGCGTCACCGTCACCTATCCGGCCTGTGCCTGGGCCGACGGCAACACCGCCGCCGACGTCGCCTGGACCACCGCGGCGACCCTCACCCAGGACCCCTCGGACGTCGACCTGGCGCTCTCCGCGAAGATGACCCTCCAGGTCCGCTCGGAGACCAGGAAGGCCAAGTGACCCCGGCCCGCCGCAGTCTGGAGGGCCTCGCCCTCGGCGACGCGTTCGGCGAGCGCTGGTTCCCGCTCTTCCGCGAACCCCGCCGGGCCTACGACGAGGTCCGCGCCCGGCGCACCCCGGAGGAACCGGAGTGGCACTGGACGGACGACACGGCGATGGCCCTCGGCATCCTCCGGGTGCTCGACGAGCACGGGGAGATCCGACAGGAGCCCCTCGCCCGGGCTTTCGCGCTCGGCTACGACGCCGATCCGGCCCGGGGATACGGCCACGGCATGCACCAGTTGCTGCCCGTGGTGCTCCAGGAACCGCACCGCTGGCGGGAGTTGGCGCGCGAGCTGTTCGACGGCCAGGGCAGCCTCGGCAACGGTGCCGCGATGCGCGCCGCCCCGCTGGGCGCGTGGTTCCACGAGGACCTCGACCGGGTCGTGATCCAGGCGACCCTGTCCGCCGAGGTCACCCACGCCCACCCGGAGGGCATCGCGGGCGCGGTCGCCGTGGCCGTCGCCGCCGCGCTCTCCGTGCGGCGGGAGCTGACCCTGGAGGCCGTGGCGGCGCGGACGCCCGAAAGCGCCGTGAGGGAAGGGCTGTCGCGGGCCGTCGAGGTGCCGTTCGCCACCGAGCCGTGGCGGGCCGCCGACCTCCTCGGCAACGGTCAGCGCGTCCGCGCCGACGACACCGTCCCCTTCGCCGTCTGGTCGGCCGCCCGGCACCCCGACGACCTGACCTCCGCCCTGTGGACCACCGCCGAGGGCTTCGGTGACGTCGACACCACCTGCGCCATCACCGGCGGCGTGGTGGCGGCCCGGACGGGACTCGACGGCGTGCCGCAGGACTGGCTGCGGCGCCGTGAGCCCCTGCCCGGACCCCGGACCTAGACCGAACAGCCAAGCCCCTCAGGGATGTCGACCGGCGCGGCCGGCTCCGCGCCCTGGGGCGGGAACGACGTTCGCAGGGTGAACGCGTACGGGGTCGGGCCGTGGGCGCGGAGGTGCAGGACGCGTTCCTCCGCCTCCGCGACCGTGGGGCGGTGGCCCGCCGGGACCCACCACGGCGCCGCCATCGCCTCCCGCATCCGCTCGAACCACTCGCGGCGGCGGGCCAGCAACTCCCGGTGCTGCCCTTGGTACATGAACGCGGTCAGGGTGTTCGTGTGGCGCCACACGAAGCCCTCGGCCGCGTCGGCGACGGCGTTCACGGGGTCGAGGGCGTCCACGAAGTCCTTCAACTCCGGGGAGTCCAGTGGGAATTGGAGTCGGCCGATGTTGACCTGGGCGAGTTCGTACGCGGGTACTGTCAACGGCTCAGTCATGACCGAACGGTAGGTCGGGAGCATCGCCCGCCGGCACCCCTGTCTCACAAACCGAGCACCGCCTCCATCACCGCCTTCGCGATCGGCGCCGCGTCCCCGCCCCCGCTGATGTCCGAGCGGTCGGCCGACGCGTCCTCCACCACCACCGCGACCGCCACCTTCGGCTCCATGTCCCGCTCGCCCTGCGCCCAGGACACGAACCAGGCATACGGCGTACCGGAGTTGCCGATGCCGTGCTGCGCGGTGCCGGTCTTGCCGCCGACCGTGGCACCGGGGATCGCCGCGTTCGTGCCGGTGCCTTCCGTGACCACGTCCTCCATGAGTTCCTTCATCTGTACGGCAGTTGCGGGGTGCATGGCCTGGCGGACCGGGCGGGACGATCCGGCCGTCGACACCGTCTCGCCGCCCCGCCTCGTCGTGCGCTCCACGAGATACGGCTGCCGCACCTGCCCCCCGTTCGCGACCGCCGCCGCGACCATCGCCATCTGCAACGGCGTGGCCCGCGTGTTGTACTGGCCGATCGACGACAGCGCCAACTGGGCTTTGTCCACCGAGGTGTCGAAGGTGCTGGGGGAGACGGAGAACGGGATCCGCACGCCGGTGTCGTTGAAGCCGAACGCCTCCGCCGTGCCGCTCATGTTCCGTACGCCGACATCCACGCCCAGCTTCGCGAACACCGTGTTGCACGACCACTCGAAGGCGGAGCGCAGCGGCGCGTCCGCGCAGCCGTCGCCCTCGTTCGTGAGGGTCGTCGAGGTGCCGGGCAGTGTGTACGGGTCGGGGGACTTCGTCGCCGCGTCCAGGTCCGTCACCACCCCGGCGTCCAGCGCCGCCGCCGCGGTGACCACCTTGAACGTCGAACCCGGCGGATAGGTCTGCCGTGCCGCCCGGTTGAGCATCGGCTTGTCCGGGTCGGCGTTCAGGCGGGCCCAACTGCGGTTCGCGGTACGGCCGTTGCCCGAGAGCGCGCCCGGGTCGTAGGACGGGGTGGAGACCAGGGCGAGGATGCGGCCGGTGGACGGCTCGATCGCGGCCACCGCGCCCGTGCGGGTGCCGAGCCCGTCGTAAGCGGCCTTCTGCGCGGCCGGGTCGAGGGTGGTGACGACGTTGCCGCCGGGGTTCTGAGAGCGGGTCAGGTCGTTCCACAGGGGGAACGGCGAGAGCATCTCGTCGGTGCCGGAGAGGATGCCGTCCTCGGAGTGCTCCAGGAACGTCGTGCCGTACTCCTGCGAGGCGAAGCCGGTGACCGGCGCGTACAACGGGCCGTCCTTGTACGTCCGTTCGTAGCGGAGCTGCTCGCCGGAGTCCCGGGAGCCGGTGATCGACCTGCCGCCGACGAGGATGGCGCCGCGCGGCTGGTCGTAACGGGCGATCGTCTGGCGGCGGTTGGCGGGATTGTCGTCGTAGGAGGGGGAGCGGAAGACCTGGATGCGGGTGGCGTTCACCAGCAGGGCGAGCAGGAGCAGGGTGCAGAAGGCCGCCGCCAGGCGGATGTGGCGGGTCATGGCGTCGGTCACGCTGCCACCTCGATGTCGTAGCCGGACTGGCGGCGGGCCGAGTCGCTGATCCGGATCAGCAGGGCCACGATCGCCCAGTTGGTGACGACCGAGGAGCCGCCCTGGGCGAGGAACGGCATCGCCATGCCCGTCAGCGGGATCAGGCCGGTCACCCCGCCCGCGATCACGAACACCTGGAGCGCGACGATCGAGGCGAGGCCGACCGCGAGCAGCCGGCCGAAGGGGTCGCGCAGCGCCAGGCCCGCCCGATAGCCGCGCTCCACGAGCAGGCCGTAGAGGATGAAGATCGCGGAGAGGCCGGCCAGGCCCAACTCCTCGCCCGCCGTCGCCAGGATGAAGTCCGACTTCGCGGCGAAGCCGATCAGGATCGAGTGGCCGAGGCCCAGGCCCGTGCCGAGCATGCCGCCGGCCGCGAACGCGAAGAGGGACTGGGCGAGTTGGTTGGGTCCCTGGCCCGCGTCGATCGACGCGAAGGGGTGCAGCCAGTCCAGGACGCGGCTGTGGACGTGCGGTTCGAGGCGGCCGACCGCGACCGCGCCGAGGGCCGCGAGCAGCAGGCCGACCGCGATCCAGCCGGTGCGGCCGGTGGCGACGTAGAGAAGGGTCACGAACAGGCCGAAGAAGAGGAGCGAGGTGCCCAGGTCGCGTTCCAGGACCAGGACGCCGACGCTGATCAGCCAGATCGCGACGATCGGGCCGAGGACGCGGCCGGTGGGGAGCTGGAGGCGCCAGACGCGGCGGCCGGCGTAGGCGAGCGCGTTGCGGTTGGCCGCCAGATACGCGGCGAAGAAGATCGCGAGCAGCACCTTCGCGAACTCGCCCGGCTGGATGGAGAATCCGGCGATCCGGATCCAGATCCGGGCCCCGTTCACGGCCGGGAAGAGGACCGGGAGGGTGAGGAGGACGAGCGCGGCCGCCACGCACACATACGCGTAGCGCTGGAGCACGCGGTGGTCCCGGAGGGCGAGGACCACGACGATGAAGAGCGTCACGCCCAGGGTGGACCACACGAGTTGGGTGGGGGCCGCCCGGTCGCCCGGGGTCTCCAGGTCGAGCCGGTAGATCAGGACCAGGCCGAGACCGTTGAGGAGCACCCCGATCGGCAGGAGCAGGGGGTCGGCGTACGGGGCCCGCAGCCGCACCGCGAGGTGGGCCAGCAGGGCGAGTACGCCGAGCCCGGCGCCGTAGCCGGCGGCGCCGGGCGGGACCGTGCCGTTCTTGGCGATACCGACAGCGCAGTAGCCGTACACCGAGAGGAGTACGGCTACGACGATGAGGGTGAGTTCGATGCCACGGCGCCGGGGGAGGCGCACAGCGGGTGCGGGAAGGTCCGCTGTGACGGTGGTTCCGGCGTTGGTCATGTCCGGAACTTACCCAAATGGGACGGGTTGTGTGCCTTGGGTGGCGAGTGTGTCTCGCCCGTCAGCACCAGCGGGGGGCCGCGCCGATGTTGTCGATGTAGCGCGCCGAACCCCAGGCCCAGGTGCCGTCCGTGAGCAGGTACCAGAGGTGGTTGCCCTGGACGTTGGAGCCGCGGGTCTTGCAGAAGATCGACACGTGCTCACCGCGGTAGGCGTACCGGATGATCCTGCTGCCGCGGTCCGGCCGGGAACGCAGGGCCAGCTGGCTCGCCGTCACGACACCCCGGTACAGGCGCGGGTGGTTGTCGTGGTCGCCGTGCTGGTTGTAGTCCCCACGGCCGTCGTCGTCACCGCGGCCGTCGGAGTCCTCGTCGCCGCGCTGGTTCCAGTCGTCGTCGTCCTGGGGGCGGCTGACGCTCTGGTCCTGGTCGCCCCATTCGTCGTCGGCCACGGCGGGCGTGATGGCGGCGCCGGTGACGAGAGCACCGGCGGCGACCGCTATACCGATACGACGGAGAGAGAGGCTGAGGGACATGGGGGTACCTCCATGAATGGGGCGAACCTGACTAATCGCCACATTAGGGGGAGGGGGGCGGGCCTCGCGTGTCATGTTGGTCCACACGAGCAAGCCCCTGTCTTTTAGGGGCGCGGGGAACTGCGCGACCAGCCCCCACCGGCGCGCACCCGACAAACAACCACTCTCATCGCAACGTCAGAGTAGCCAGCGCCCCGCCGTCCCCCTCCATATTGCTGAACTCCAACCGCGCCCCCAACACCTCCGCCTGCCCGAGCGCAATGGTCAACCCCAGCCCATGCCCGGTCGCACCCCCCTCCGTACGGAACCGCTGCGGCCCATGCTCCAGGAGATACCCCGGGTACCCGTCCCCGTGATCCCGGACGGTCACCACCGCCCCGTCCACGGTCACCACCACCGGCCCCCGCCCGTGCCGATGCGCGTTGGCGACCAGATTCCCGAGCACCCGCTCCAGCCGCCGCCGGTCCGTCTCCACCCACGCGTCCCGTACGACGACGACCTCCGTGTCCGTCCCCGACGCCAGGACCACCCGCCCGGCCACCGCCCCCAACTGCTCGGTGCCCAGCTCCAGTTTCTCCCGCCGGGTGTCGAGGCGGGAGATCTCCAGCAGGTCCTCGGTGAGCGTGCGCAACGCGGCCACCCGGTCCCGCACCAGCTCGGTCGGCCGCCCCGGCGGCAGCAGTTCGGCCGCCGCGTGCAGCCCGGTCAGCGGGGTGCGCAACTCGTGCGCCACGTCCGCCGTGAACCGCTGCTCGGTCAGCAGCTTGCCCTGCAACGAGGAGGCCATCGTGTCGAGCGCGGCGGCCACCGCGGCCACCTCGTCCTGCGGCCGGCTCGCGTCCTTCGTACGGGGATCGTCGACCCGCGCGTCCAGGTCGCCGGCGCTGATCCGCCGGGCCACCTGCGCGGTCCCGTGCAGCCGCCGGGTCACCCGGGTCACCGCGAACGCGCCGACCAGCAGGGTCGCCCCGATCGCCAGCGCCGAGGACCACACGATCGCCCGGTCGAGCCCGGCGATGGTGTCCGCGCCCTGCGAGTAGTCGACCGCCACGGCCAGCACCCGCCCGCCGTCGGCCGGTCCCGCCGCCCACATCGTGGGCCGGCCCCGGCGCTTGCCGACCATCGTGCCCCGGTCGCCGTCCGAGGCCAGTCGCCGCAGGGGCACGGGCAGACTCGCGGGGTCGACACCGGCGCCGTGCAGCAGCGAGTCCCCGGCCTCGTACTGTGATGTCGCCGTCCGCAGCCGCGACAGCGCCAGTTCGCGGGCCTGGCCGACGGTCCGGTCGGTCACCGACACATGCACGAGCACGCCGAGCAGGGCGGCCAGCGCGCAGCACATCACCGTGATGAACGCGGCGGACTTGAAGGCGAGGGTCCCGGCCCACCGGGGCAGCGCGAGCCCCGTCACGAGGTCGCCGCGGGCACGGGCGCGGGTGTCGCGCGACGGACCCCGTGCTTACGGCTGCCCGTGCGCAGGAACTCGTCGTGGGTCAGCAGCATCGCCTTCTGGTCGGCGTCCCAGGTCCACTGCACGCGGTACTCGTACCCCGCCAGCTCCGAAGGCGAGCGGATGATCACCGAATGCCCGGCCAGCTCGACCCCGCTCACCGCGTCGTCGTTGGCCATGACCTGCACGAGCCGGTGGTTCTCGACGGTGTAGACCCGCACGGCCGTCATCTTGGTGGGCAGCAGCCGGAAGCCGAGCGTCAGGTCGTCGTGTCCGTCACCGGTCAGGTCGCGGTAGTACGGCTTGAGAACGGGACACCGGCTCCGGTCCCCGCCCTTCGCGCAGTCGCCGATCTGCTCGGCGGTTCCCCGGTACGGCGCCTTGGAGCCGCCGTAGTCGCTCGGGTTGGCGGCGATCTCGGCCCGTACGACGGCGATCGGGTCCACCTTGCGGATGTCGTCCCCGGGGATGGTGACGCCCTTCACGATCTCGGTGTCGGCCTCGTCGAAGTCGTAGGCGGGGGAGGCGGCGGGCGACATGTTCGGCCAGAGCCTGGCGGGGCTGGTCGCCGTAGGGGTCGCGCCCGCGCCGCGCAGTGCGCCGGTGTCGCCGCAGGCCACCGCGGTCGTGAGCAGCAGGGTGACGACGGCGGTGGTGCGGGCGGGGCGACGGAACAGCACCCAGACACCCTATTCGTACGGAAGTCCTTTTTGTTCGCGCCCCTCGGTGGGCCGGGGGAAACGATTACTCGGCAGCTCGGAGGGCCGGCTACTCGGCCAGCTCCTCCAGCAGCCGGGCCGTGGACAGTCCCGCCCGCAGATACTCCACGAACAGTTCGTTGTGCAGCGCCCACGGCGAGCGGCGGGTGCGGATCAGCCGTATCGCCTCCTCGGTGGAGTACCCGCGCCGGACCAGCGCGTGCGCGACCACCAGCCCCGACCTGTTGTAGCCGTGATAGCAGCGGACGAGGACCTTCCGCCCGTCGTCCAGCGCGTCGCACGCGGCCCGGGCCAGCCGCATCACGCCCGCGAGCTGCGTCCCGTCCAGCGGCCCGTCCGGAATCGGCCACACATGGTGCTCGACGCCGGAGTCGGGCCCGTGTCCCGGCAGCCGCAGCAGTGTCTGCACGAGATCGAACTCGTCGCGCACCACCGCGAACTCCCGTTGCCCCGAGCGCCCTCTGAACTCGTGCCCGCCCATCCACAGACCGGTGACGATCTCGCTCCACGGAGTGTCCGGAGCGGGTACGTCTGGTTGCTTCCTGCGCGTCCGCAACGGCGCCTCCCCAAGCCCCAGCGACTGACCCAAAGGTAACCGGGTTCTTGCCCCTTGAGCACCCCGCCTGTTCCCATGGTCGAGGGGTGATGGCGCATGAGTGGACTACGCGTCGTACCGACCTGGCGCCACGGTCAGGAACGGCTGTACGTCTGTCACACGGACGGAAGGAACGTCGCCTGGTACGACCGGGAGGCGGCCAGGATCAACCTGCTCAGCGAGGACAGCAGAGAGGACGTGCTGCACGCCCTCGGTCCCTTCCTCACCGGCCCGGTCACGATCGGCCCGCCACCGGTGCCGACACCCGCGGAACTCGCGCGGCTCAGCCTCCACCCCGACGACGACCTGGCACCCAACCGCCCCGGCGAGGCGCTCCACCTGGCCCTCGACCGGGACCCGGGCCCGCAGCACCGGATCCGCCCCGACCAGCGCCGCCGCGCCCTCACCGCAGAACAGGCCGTGGGCGAGGCCCTGGACGCACTCGACGGCGCCGGCTGGCACACCCTCCACTCGATCCCGCTCCCCGGCGGCGACCGCCTCCACCACCTGGTGATCGGCCCGGGCGGCCTCTTCGCCGTACACGCGCTGTACGCCCGTAAACAACGGGTCCGCATCGCCGACCCCATGATCACCCTGGGCCGCCGCGACCCGCTCCCCCTCCTCCGCCGCGTCCGCTCCGACGCAGGCCGCGCGTCCTACGCCCTCACCGCCGAGGTCCATCCGGTCCTGGCCCTCGTCGCCCCGACGGACATCTCGGTGACGACCCCACTCCGAGAGGTCCGCGTACTCCAGGACACGGAACTCCCCGGACTGGCAAGGACGGGCGGCGTGTTGAAGCCGGCGGACGTGGAGGCCCTGCACGCGATGGCCAGGGACCGGCATACGTGGGGGAAGGTGTGACGCCTGCATCATCCAGCCCGTCCGGCGTTTGAGGACGAGGCCCCTTCAGGGCCGAAGCGGGGGCCTGGGGGCGGCAGCCCCCACGGACGGGACGGGACGGGACGGGACGGGGCGGCGGGGGCGAAAATCACGGCACAGCCCCCACCGACCCCCCACCCACCAACGGCGCCAACAGATCCCCGTACTCCCGCAGCCGTACCCCCATATCCGCTGCGAGAAAGGAGAGTTGCCGCACCGACCGACACCCCTCCACCTCCCCCCACGTCACCGGCGCCGACACACTCGGCACGGCCCGCGCCCGCAGCGTGTACGGCGTAGCCGTCGTCTTCCGCGCAGCGTTCTGACTCCAGTCGACGAACACCTTCCCCGCCCGCAGACTCCGCGTCATCCGATGCACGACAAGCCGGGGCAGCGCCTTCTCCGCCTCCACGGCCAGCGCCTTCGCGTACTCGACGGCCCGTTCCGACGGCACCGGCTCCACCCCCGCCAGCAGATGCAGCCCCTTCGCCCCGGACGTCTTGACGTACGCCTCGATCCCGTCGGAAGCCAGCCGCTCCCGCAGCCACACCGCGACCTCACAGCACTGCACGACCGTCGCGGGCGCCCCGGGATCGAGGTCGAAGACCAGCCGGTCGGCGAGGCCGGGTGCCCCGATCACCCACTGCGGGGTGTGGAACTCGGTGACGAGGTTCGCCGCCCACATCAGGGACGCAAGGTCCTGCACCAGCACCATCCGGGCCGGCCCCTCCGACCTCGGCACCTCCGCCGTGGTGACCCACTCGGGCGTACCCGGCGGCACGTTCTTCGCGAAGAACACCTGACCGTCCGGCCCGTCCGGGTACCGCAGGAAGGACAGCGGCCGGTCCCGCAGATGGGGCAGCAGGGCCCCGGCGGTCGTGGCGTAGTAGTGCAGGACCTCACCCTTGGTGAAGCCGTCCGCCGGGTACAGCACCTTCTCCAGGTTGCTGAGCGCGAGCCTTCGCCCCTCCACCTCTGTGATCGGCGTCATACGATGAGAATCCCACGGAAACGTGACGAACCGGACGTGGGTCGAGTGTGGACCGGACGCGGACCGGATGTGATCCGGAATCGGAAGGCGGGTGCGGCAGGTGCGATCCATATGGAACGGCGCCATCTCCTTCGGCCTGGTCAGCATCCCGATCAAGCTGGTGAACGCGACCGAGAGCCACTCCGTCTCCTTCCGCCAGATCCACACGGAGGACGGCGGCCGCATCCGCTACCGCAAGGTCTGCGAACTGGAGGACCGCGAGGTCGCCCAGGCCGAGATCGGCAAGGCGTACGAGGACGCGGACGGCACGATGATCCCGATCACGGACGAGGACCTGGCCCAGCTGCCGATCCCGACGGCGAAGACGATCGAGATCGTGGCCTTCGTACCGGCCGACCGGATCGATCCGCTCCAGATGGACGCGGCCTACTACCTCTCCGCGAACGGCGTCCCCGCGGCCAAGCCGTACACCCTGCTGCGCGAGGCGCTGAAGCGCAGCCGGAAGGTGGCCATCGCGAAGTACGCGCTGCGGGGCCGGGAACGCCTGGGCATGCTGCGTGTGGTGGACGACGTGATCGCGATGCACGGCCTGCTGTGGCCGGACGAGATCCGCGCCCCCGAGGGCGTCGCCCCGGACACGAGCGTCACCGTCCGCGACAAGGAACTCGACCTCGCGGACGCCCTGATGGACACGCTGGGCGAGGTCGACCTCGCCGACCTCCACGACGACTACCGCGAGGCCGTCGAGGAGATGATCACCGCCAAGGCCTCCGGCGAACGCCCCGCCGGCTCCCCGGCCCCGGCCCCCAGCGGCAAGGTCCTCGACCTGATGGCGGCCCTGGAGAAGAGCGTCCGAGAGGCACAGGAGTCGCGCGGCGCGGAACCGGGAGCCAAGGCCGAGGTCACGTCCATCTCCTCGCGAGCGACCCCGAAACAGACCACTGGCAAGAAGTCGACCTCCACGGCGAAGAAGACGGCGGCGAAGAAGACGACGACCTCGGGATCCGCGAAGAAAACAACGCAAGCGCAGGGGACGAAGAAGACCCCCGCGAAGAAGACCCCGGCGAAGAAGGCGACTCCCCGCAAGCGAACGGCCTAAGGGACAACTGCGCCCCGCGCCCCATAGGGACGCGGGGCCGTATCGACATGCGGCTCCGCCGCGTGGGCGCGACCAGCCACAACGCAGCCGCACGCGCACACGCACGCCGGCCGGGCGCAGCCCTACAGCCACAACGCACCCGCACCCGCACTCGCCCCCCTCCAGCCGGGCGCAGCCCTACCCCACCCGCCGCAACGCCAACACCGCGTTGTGCCCCCCGAACCCGAACGAGTTGCTCAACGCGAGATCCCCGCTCCCCGGCAGTTCCCGAGGCGCCCCCATCACCACGTCCAACCCCAACGCGTCGTCCGACTCCCCGCTCCCCACGGTCGGCGGCACCACCCCGTGGTGCAGCGTGAGCACGGTGGCCACGGCCTCGACCCCACCGGCCGCCCCCTGCAGATGCCCGAGGTGCCCCTTGAGCGCGGTGACGGGTACGGCCCGCCGCCCGAACACGGCCCGCAGTGCCTCCGCCTCGGCGAGATCGCCCTCCACCGTCGCCGTGGCGTGCGCGTTCACGTGGACGACGTCCACGACATGCCCGCCCGCGTCCCGCACCGCCCGCCGCACGGCGAGCGCGACCCCGGCGCCGGAGGGATCCGGCGCCGCCATGTGGTGCGCGTCGGCGGACAGCCCCCACCCGGCGGCCTCGCAGTAGATCCGCGCCCCACGCGCGCGTGCGTGCTCCTCGGCCTCCAGGACGAGCACCCCCGCGCCCTCCCCGTTCACGAACCCGTCCCGGTCCTTCCCGAACGGCCGGGACGGCGACGAACCGTCCTCGACTCCCCGTCCGGCCAACGCCCGCATCGCGGCGAACGACGCCATGATCGCCGGCGTGACGACCGCCTCGGCCCCGCCCGCGAGGGCGATGTCGACCCGGCCGTACCGTATGCGGTCGATGGCCGCCCCGATCGCCTCGGTGCCGGAGGCGCACGCGGCGGTGACCGTGCGGGCCTCGCCGGTGATGTGCAGGTCGAGGGAGACCTGGGACGCGGCCTGTGAGGGCACGGTCATGGGGGTGGTGAGCGGGGAGACGGCACGCGGCCCCTTGTCCCGCAGCTTGCGGTCGCCGCCGACGAGGACGGACGCGTCGCCGAGGATCGCACCGAGGCTGACCCCGACCCGCTCCGGATCGAGCCCGCTCTCCCGGGTGCCGCCCGCCACGAACCCGGCGTCACCCCACGCCTCCCGCGCGGCGAGCACCGCGAACTGCGCGGCCCGGTTCATCCGCCGCGCCGCCGCCCGCGGCAGCAGTTCCGCCGGATCGACGGGCACGGTCCCGGCCACCCGCACGGGCAGCTCCGCGAACTCCTCGCCGTCCAGTTCCCGGATCCCGTGCCGACCGTCGAGCAGCCCCCGCCACAGCTCGCCGACTCCGACCCCGAGCGGTGTGACGGCCCCGAGCCCGGTGACCACCACCCGCCGCGGCTCCCGCACGACCACGTCCGCATTCCGCTCCGGCCGCGGGTGATGCCGTACGACGGACTCCGCGCCGCCCCAGCCGCGGACCTCGTCATCGGTCGCGATCTCGTCCGCGGCCCCGTCGAGGTCCCGGTGCCACACGCCCCAACGCCGTGCGTACGACACCTCGTCGGCGCGCGGGTCGACGACCCGGAGGGTGGTCACCCGGTCGCCGTCGCGGAACTCGACCGCCCCGAGGTCGTCGGAGTCGAGGCGGGGGATCGCTCCGACGTCCATCCGGTGGCAGGCGACGGTGACGCGCAGGTTCCGGCCGAGCACCTCGTCCCGGTCGGCGCCGCCGAGCGGCGGACGCAGCGCGAGCCGGATGGTCTCCGGGGTCTCGGGCAGCGTGTGCATCACGACGTACCAGCAGTCGCGTTCGGCGTCAGCGGGGGTCAGGGCGATCAGATCGCCCGGTATCACCTCGGCGGCACTCACCGGGTGCAGCGCGAACGGAATCTCTGACGAGTAGGGCAAATTGGACATACCTCTACACACTCCCTGTGCTCAGAACGGACTTTTGGTGCGCGGCAAACGATCCCGAGTGAACTGGACCAAACCGGAAAAAGCCACGGTTGAATGGTGAACCTCTTGCGGCCTGGGAGCCCTCAAGGTCGGCTGGAACAGGCCGAGTTGCCGGATTTGATCACCGGGCTTGTGTGTGGAACGTCACTTTTGTGGCCGCGCTCGCCGCCCCCGCCCCCACTTGTTCCCTGGATTTAACGCGAGGCCCTCTGGCAACTCCCTTTCTACGCGCGTAACTTGAGCCGACTCCCCACAGGCACCGGTATCGGCAGCTACACGAAGCACGAGGAGACCGCCAGCGTGTCCAGACCTGAAGGGCGCAGATCCCGCGCCCGCCGCACCGCCTACTCGATCGTCTCGGTGGGCGCGGCGGGAGCGTTCGCCTTCACCGCCCTGCCCGCCGCGCACGCCACCCCGTCGGCCTCGGCGGTGATCGCCGAGGTGTACGGCGGCGGAGGCAACTCGGGAGCCACCCTGACCCGGGACTTCGTGGAACTCGGCAACGCCGGTTCCGCGGCCTACGACCTGTCGGGCTACAGCGTGCAGTACCTGCCCGGTACGCCCTCCTCCGGCTCCACTTGGCAGGCCACCGCCCTCACCGGCGCGATCGCCCCCGGCGCCCGCTACCTGGTCGGCGAGGGCACCGGCAGCGGCGGCACCACCGCACTGCCGACCACGGACGCCAGTGGCTCGATCGCCATGAGCGCCACCTCCGGCACGATCGCCCTGGTCTCCGGCACCACCGCGCTGACCTGCAAGACCGCCGCGGACTGCGCGGCCGACACCCGGATCGTCGACCTGACGGGCTACGGCACCGCGGTCGTCCGCGAGGGCGGCGGCCCGGCCACCGGCGCCTCCAACACGGCCGCGGTCGCCCGCGCCGACTCGCTCGCCGACACCGACGACAACGCGGCCGACTTCACCGCCGCCACCCCCTCTCCGGTCAACTCGGCGGGCCAGACGCCCGGTTCGGGCGACGGCGGCGGTGGCGACGGCGGTTCGCCGACCGACCCCGGCACCGTCCGCGTCCACGACATCCAGGGCACGACCCGCCTCTCGCCGTACGCCGGCCAGACGGTCACCCGCGTCCCGGGCATCGTCACCGGCGTCCGCCCCAGCGGCTCTCTCGGCTACTGGATCCAGGACCCGACCCCCGACACCGACCCGCGCACCAGCGAGGCCGTGTTCGTCTACACCGGCTCCACCAAGCCCACGGTGGCGGTCGGCGACTCGGTCCTGGTCACCGGCAAGGTCAGCGAGTACTACCCGAGCAGCACCAGCCAGTCCAACACCGAGATCACCGGCCCGACGACGACGGTCCTCTCCAGCGGCAACGCCCTGCCGGACGCCGTGACCCTCGACGCCACCTCGGTCCCCGACGCCTACATCCCCACCGCGTCCGGCGGCAGCATCGAGTCCCTCCCGCTCCAACCCGCCGTCTACGCCCAGGACTTCTTCGAGTCCCTGGAGGGCATGCGGGTCACGTTCGCCGACGCCCGCGTGGTCGGCGCGAGCGACGCGTACGGCGAGCTGTGGGTCACGGTGAAGCCCGACGAGAACGCGACGGCACGCGGTGGCACGCTCTACTCCTCCTACGACCAGCCCAACACCGGCCGTATCGAGGTGATGTCGCTCGACACGACGTCAACCTTCCCCGCGGCCAACGTCGGTGACGAACTGTCAGGTGTCACGACCGGCCCCCTCGGCTACTCCACCTACGGCGGCTACAACGTCCAGGCCACCCAGCTCGGCACCCTCGTCGACAACGGCCTGAAGCAGGAAGTGACGCGCAAGCAGAAGAAGGACGAGCTGGCGGTCGCCACCTACAACGTGGAGAACCTGGACGCGCTCGACACCCAGGAGAAGTTCGACCGCCTCGCCGAGGGCGTCGCGGTCAACCTCAACTCCCCTGACATCGTGGCCCTGGAGGAGATCCAGGACGACAACGGCGCCACCAACGACGGTACGGTGACGGCCGAGGGCACCCTCAAGCGCTTCACCGACGCGGTCCGCGCGGCCGGCGGCCCGGTCTACAAGTGGCGCTACATCTCCCCGACCAACGACGCGGACGGCGGCGAGCCCGGCGGCAACATCCGCCAGGTCTTCCTCTTCAACCCCAAGCGCGTCTCCTTCACCGACCACAAGGGCGGCGACGCTACGACGGCCACGAGCGTGGTGAAGACCCGCCATGGCGTCGAACTCACCTACTCCCCGGGCCGTATCGACCCGACCAACGCGGCCTGGGAGGACAGCCGCAAGCCCCTGGTCGGCGAGTTCACCTTCCAGGGCGAGCAGGTCTTCGTGGTCGCCAACCACTTCATCTCCAAGGGCGGCGACCAGCCGATCCACGGCCGCTACCAGCCCCCGGCCCGCAGCTCCGAGACCCAGCGCGCGGCCCAGGCGGCGGAGGTCAACACCTTCGTCAAGTCCCTTCTGACGGCGGACAAGAACGCGAAGGCGATCGTCCTCGGCGACCTGAACGACTACGAGTTCTCCCAGACGGTGACGACACTGACGGCCGACAAGGTCCTCAAGCCCCTGATCACCACCCTCCCCGCCGCCGAGCGCTACACCTACGTCTACGACGGCAACTCCCAGACCCTGGACCACATCCTGACCAGCCCCGCGGTGACGTCGTTCGACTACGACGTCGTCCACATCAACGCGGAGTTCGCGGACCAGGCGAGCGACCACGATCCACAGATCGTCCGAATCGATGTGTCGAAGTGCGGCAGGCACTAGCACCGTTGGTGTCTGATCACTAGCACTGTTGGCGTCCGACCGGGCGAGCCGGCGCAAGCCGCCCCGCCCCATCAGCCCCTCGGCGCCAACCGGAGCAACTCCCTGAGGGCGTGCCGTCCCGGTGCCGGGCAGGGCGACTCCCTGGGGGGTGTGCCGTCCGGGTCCAGTCCGGGGCAATTCCCTGAGGTGCGTGCTGTCCGGATGCAGTCCGGGGCAATTCCCTGAGGTGCGTGCTCTCCCGATCCAGGCCAGGACACCCCCCCCAAGGGGCGTGCCCTCTCGATGCCGGCCAGGGCAACTCCCAAGGGGCGCGGGGAACTGCGCGACCAGCCACAACGCGCCCGCACTCGCAAGCCAACGCAAGCCAACGCAAGCCCCTCAGACGCTGAGCCGCGCACCCCGGTCCACAACACTCCGCCCCGTCACCATGACCAGCCCCACCCCCACCCCCAGCCCCACCGACGGCAGCACCGGAAACCGCCCGCCGTACGCGAACCCATGCCCCGCGAACCAGATCAACGCCCCCACACTCGCGGCCAGCCCGAGCCACAACGCCCAAGGCCGACGCGGTTCGTCACCCGGCCGCGTCCGCTCGTAGGCGACCGCGAGCCCGCGCTCCAACGGCCGCAGCGCCCCTACGACCCCCACCAGCACGACCCCGAGCACGGCCAGCCACGGCACCCGCAGCACCCACCAACTCCCGGACCCATAGGCCGGTTCGGGCGCGAGCCCGGTGAGATAGAAGGCGCCGGCGACGACGAGCACCGGCAGCATGTGCCACAGGTAGAGCGTCATGCTGGCCCCGCCCAACGGCCGTACCAGCCGCCAGAGTTGCGCACGCTCCAACAACCGCCGCAGCACGGGCGCGAGCAGCAGCGCCAGCCCGGCCTGCCCAACTGCCCACGCCAGCATGGCCGCCGACGGGGGATTGGTGTTGCTGGGACTCTGCCCGGTGACGAGGATCAGGCTCACCGGGAAGGGCCCGAGCCGGACCAGCGCGGCGAAGCCGACCGCACCGCCCAAGGCCATGAACGCGGGCAGGGCGGACCGCTCGGCGAGGAGCTTGTCCCGCCAGCAGAAGCCCAGCTGATAGGCGACGCCCCACACGAGCACGTAGTTCAGCAGTCCTACACCGGGCGCGTGCACGGTGACCACCAGCAGATCGGCGACGAGCGCGACGGCCCCCATCATCACCGGCACCCGCAGCCCCCACCGCCGATGTGCCTTGTGCAGAGCGGGAGTTGCCGCGCTGAGCAGCAGATACACCGGCAGGAACCAGAACTGCATGGCCATTGCCCACCCGACGAGCGCGAGGGTGCCGGCGTCCACCCCGACCGCCGCGCAGATCGCGACGGCGACCAGCACCAGCCCGCTGTACACCCCGGCGGGCAGAAGCAGCCGTAGCGCCCGCTGCCCCACCCATCCGGTCGCGGCACGGCCCTCGGTCCGCGCCCGCTCCCAGGAGCCGCCCGCCGCGTGCCCGCCGGCCAGGAAGAACAGCGGCATGATCTGGAAGCCCAGGGTGAGCCACTGGGTCCAGGGCACGGTCGCGAGCAACTCCGGTGCGTCGATCGCCCCGTCGGGCTCCCGCACCAGCCCGGTGATCAGCCAGTGCCCGAACACCACCAGCACGATCGCCCACGCGCGCAGGAAGTCGACGTAGCGATCCCGGTCCCCGCTCAAGTCCCCCATGGGACGCCATGGTGCCGGGGGAGCAGGGCAGTTGGGGCGGACGTGCGCTCTCCCGCAACCAATCCGTGCCCGTCACGACACCCGCGCCCGGCCCCCGCTTCTCTTGACCCACCCTTGCCTTGACTCGCCCCTGTCAACGCTGCTTCCCTGGGCCCACACATCGAATTGGTCTGCACCAATATCGATCAGGGATTGAATCGATTCACCCCCCATCCCTCCCTGGAGGTCGCGCATGCGTACCCGATCGAGATCCCGTTCCCTGTCCCGTTCCTTCTCGCGCTCCTTCCTCTCCGCCGCCCTGCTGACCGGCGCCCTCGCGGCGGCCGGCCTCACCTCGGCGGCGGCACCCGCGTCGGCGGCCTCCGCCCCGAACGCCTGGCCCGCCCATGTGTTCGCCCCGTTCGCGGACACCTGGTCGGGAAACGTTTCCCTCACCGACGTGGCCAACAACTACGGCACCAAGTTCTTCACCATCGCGTTCGTCGACGGCCCCGGCTGCAACTGGCAGATCGGCGAACAGGCCTCCCTCCAGACGCAGATCGACGCCCTGCGCGCCCAAGGCGGCGACGTCTCCGTGTCGTTCGGCGGCTACGGTGCCGACACCGCGCTCACCGAGATCGGCGACTCCTGCTCCAGCCCGGAGGCGGCGGCAGCGCAGATCGAGAACGTCATCACCACCTTCAACCTCTCGCACGTCGACTTCGACATCGAGTCGGCGTCGCTCACCAACTCGGCCGGCATCGATCGCCGTGACAAGGCCCTTGCCCAGGTGCGCACTTGGGCCGCCAACAACGGCCGTTCCCTGTCGGTCT
The DNA here is from genome assembly GCF_044457385.1 of Streptomyces sp. NPDC050548. NCBI lineage: Bacteria > Bacillati > Actinomycetota > Actinomycetes > Kitasatosporales > Streptomycetaceae > Streptomyces > Streptomyces sp. NPDC050548. The sequence goes on along the minus strand of NZ_JBITGV010000001.1, from coordinate 25,497 downwards.
CGTTCACCCTCCCGGCCCTGCCCAGCGGCCTGTCGGGCGACGGCGTGAACGTGTTGAACAACGCCCGCTCCAACGGCTTCACCCCGGACGTCGTCAACCTGATGACCATGGACTACGGCTCCTCGGGCACCGACATGGGCAACGCGGCCAACACGGCCGTGGACGCCGCGGCGAGCCAGGTCGCGAGCGCGTTCGGCATCTCCACGTCCGCGGCCTACGCCAAGCTCGGCAACACCCCGATGATCGGCCAGAACGACAGCGCCGGCGAGGTCTTCACCCTCGACAACGCCCGCAGCGTCGAGGCCTTCGACGCCTCCCGAGGGATCGCCCTGGTGTCGTACTGGTCGCAGAACCGCGACAACGGCGGCTGCCCGGGCTCGACTTCGGCCTCCGGCACCTGCAGCGGCGTCAGCCAGAACACCGGTGACTTCGCCCGCATCTTCCAGCCGTTCACCTCCGGCAGCAGCAGTGGCGGTGGTGGCACCGGCTCAACTGCGCAGTCCCTGCCCGGGACTTGGGCGCAGTGCGCGAGCGAGAACGGCACCTGCGCGGTCAGCGGGACGACGGCCGTGGCCTACGGCGCGAGCGGCAGGTTCAACTACGCGACGGAGACCGGCTCCACGCCCTGCACCAACGCGGTCTTCGGCGACCCGATCTCCGGCACGGCCAAGTCCTGCTACGGCCAGGCGGCCCCGCCCGCGACCGACGTCTGGACCTCCTGCGCCTCCGAGGGCGGCACCTGCGCCTTCTCCGGCGTGATGACGGTGGCCTACGGCGCCGGCAGCTCCTTCAACTACGCGACCCTGCCCGGCGGTACGACCTGCTCCAACGCCGTCTTCGGCGACCCCGCCTCCGGCACCGCCAAGTCCTGCTACCTGATCGGCGCCCCGCCGTCCTTCGCCACGTGGACCAACTGCGCGGCAGAGAACGGGACTTGCTCCTTCTCCGGCACCCGCGAGGTGGCGTACGGGACGGGCGGCCAGTACTTCTACGGCACCTTCACGGGCGGCACCCCGTGCAGCAACGCGGTCTTCGGCGACCCGGCGTCAGGAACGGCGAAGACCTGCTACTACCAATGACCGAGCGGACGTAGAACTCCTCCAGGCACCCCTTCGCCATGGCGGCGGCGCGACGACCTCGACCGGCGACGCCGAAGCGGGCCCACAAGGCCTGTCTGCGGAAGCAGCCGGTACCCCCGTGGCAGAGAGCCCCGGACCGCAATCCGCACACCACGCACGGGAATCGATGCCCCGGCCGTTACCCACTTTCGGGTGACGCCTTCGGCGGACCTGGGGTGGCGCACCCTGGCGATCACGGACCTCAGGTCAGTGCCCCCAACAACTCGGGGCGTCAACCTGGTGCATCGCACGCATAAATGGACGGTACAGGCGACAATCACGGAAATGCGACCGACTCGTAACGCGATTCACGTATCGCTCATATCCTGTCGGCACGGTGGAGAAGGTGTGGGTGTGCGGCCAACAGGCCGCCACCCGCACACCGCACAACCCGGGATACGGCCGTAGCCGTATGCCAGGGAGGTGCCCGCACCATGCTGGGGGAACCCGTGACTTCTTCACCTTCCGTGTCCGTCCGTCGTCTGGCCGCAGCCGCGCTGGCTGCCGGCGCTCTCGTCGGCGCGGCGGCACTGCCGGCGACCGCGGCCGACCACGCGGCCCGGCCGAGCGTGGAGATCAGCCGCGTGCAGGCCGACTCGCCGGGACCGGACGACCGCTCCGCCCGTTCGCTGAACAACGAGTGGGTGGAGATCACCAACCACGACCGCCGCGGCGTCAACCTCGACGGCTGGAAGCTGTCGAACAAGGAGGGCCAGACCTACACCTTCCGCCACTACCGCCTCGCCGGTCACGCCACCGTCCGCGTCCACACCGGAAAGGGCCGCGACACCGCCCAGGACGTCTACCAGGACCGCCGCGACTACGCCTGGGACAACCGCTCCGACACCGCCACCCTCCGCAACGACCACCGCCGCCTCGTCGACGACAAGTCCTGGGGCGGACGCAACGGGGGCGGGCACGGCGGAGGCCACAACGGGGGCGGCCACAACGGCGGCGGCCACGGTGGCGGGGGCCACGAGGGTGGCGGTCACGAGGGTGGCGGTCACGGTGGCGGCGGCCACCACTGACCACCGGCACCATGACGTCCGACCAGTGACGTCCGACCAGTGACGCCCGAGCATTGACGTCCAGGCAGTGACGTGACACCCGCGGCGCGCCGTCTCATCCAGGGGCGGCGCGCCGTTCGCCGGTCCGACCACCCACCAACTGCAGCCCCGCCCGTCCTCACCCTGAGGAGGCATCCCCACTGCCTCCTATACTCCTGACGTGTCTGAAACGCCGCACTTCTTTCATGTCTCGTCCGTGCTCAACCGCCGGTCGATAGCTCAACACGGCCTGGATTGGACCCGGATGGGCGCCGCACGGGGAATCGCCGGCAGCCGCCGCCCCGAGGCGGAGGGCATCTTCGTCTGCCGCGGCGAAGAGGAAACAGAGTTCTTCTTCCAGCTCAACAACACCGGCGGCCCGGTCGACCTCTGGTCCGTGGACGACATCGACGAGACGCTGCTGCTCGACAACGGCAACGGATTCGCCTACCTCCCCGACCGCATACCGGCTGCGCGGGTCCGCCTTGTGCGATCAGATGTTCCGCGGAGCGACGCGTCCTGGTAAACGCCGTGCAGGCGCGCCAGTCGCGAGGGAGCGGCACGACCGCCGGGGGCGAGCACGGCTCTGGTGAGTTCGCGATTGTCCCGCTGCCCCGGTTCACGTTGTCGACGTCTTGGGCGAGACCTGTCACAGTCGTCGTGTGGACTGGATGTCTCCGGCTTCCGCGTTGTTGGGGGCCGTTATCGGCGCCGGTGGAACACTCCTGGCGCAACGCGGCCAATGGCGGCAGCAGTTGGACGCACAGGATCGGAATGTCCGCCGCCAGTTGTACAGCGAGTACTTGTCGACACTGCACGGAGCCGGTGAGCGACTGCACCAGCTTGCTGCGCGTGTGAAAACACCAGAGTCAGACACCATGCTGGAGGCAGCTCACGATGCCTTCGGGGCCGACGCTCTGTACTCCGTGCGGGCGCAGCTCGTGATCAGTGCCCCGGTGCCGGTTGCGGAGCAGGTGCGGAAATCAATGATCGCCATGCGCGATCTACGGGATTGCATCGGGCGCGGGAACCTCATCGAGACTGAGGAATACGCAACGGCCCAGCGAGCGGTAAGGGACAGCCAGCAACACCTGCGTGACGCGATGCGCGCAGATTTGGCCGGCCGACGTCAGGCCCTCTAGCCCCACAGGAATGGCACGTAGTTTCGATCCCCTTGGAATCTTGCTATTGAAGGATAGTCGGCGGAATAATTCAGGGCGATACAATTTCGCGCATTTCAGGGGGAGTGGTGAAGGGTAAAACGCGTCGAGTGGTATCCGTGGCAGTCGTATTCGCGGCAACGGCAACCATGACGGTAGTCGGTAGCGAAACGAGTAGCGCAGCCGGCCGTTCCTGCTGGCGGGCGAGTCACAGTCACACCATCACCAAGTTGAGGGTTCCTCTGCTGGAGAGCGGTTTCACCTACCGCTGGTGTGCCCAGAACGGTCGAATCAACGAGTTCGTCGTAGAGAGTTCGTACAGTGTAATTCGCAATTGGGTCTGGGCATCTGACCCTCGTTCCGACGTTCAGCCGACCATGTCTCTGGGACAGGACCATCTGCATGTCTATGCCGACTTCAGTGCGAAGTCGACACTCGCGGGCGGCGGAAAATTCAAGGGCACAAAAGGCGAGGTGAACGTGAGTTGGTCGCCTGGGCGTTTGGGTGACCACTACGAGATCGACTTGTGGCCGGATGGAAGAAACTCGGGCGAGATCTGGAAGGGCTGAGCTCGATTCATTGACCGGATCCAATGGATCACATGAACGGCGTCAGCCGGCGGACGCGGCCCGCCACTCGTTGGCCACACCGTGGTTGAGGAACCTTTGGGCGCTGGCGAGATCCGCAGACTCCCGGTTCACGGAAGGCATTGATCACACTCTGTCGTGAGGCTCCTGAGCCACCGTCACGGAGGACGATCGGCCGGATGGTGAACGTGATCACTGGCCGACGCCTGCTTCCGGCGGCATCCGCCTGCACACACACGAAGACCCCGTCCTCAGCTGACGCGCTGATGGCGGGGTCTTTGGGCACCTAGTCCAAGGTGCCCCCCGGCAGGATTCGAACCTGCGCACACGGCTCCGGAGGCCGTCGGCTTCCCGGCCGTTTTCGCAGGTCAGGCGCTTGCCTGACGGGTTGTCAGACTCGCCGTCCCGCGCATGTCCCGCGGAAATGAAATGCCCTGTTTGGTCGTCTTGTGTCGATCATTCCCTGCGGTGGTCGATCCATGCGCCATGACGTAGATCACGACTTCCTCGGGCAAGCGTAGGGGGTATACGGTGCGCCCTTCAATCGAACGGGGCGGAGGTCCGGAGTGCGCGGGACGAACGAAGTGGGCCGGTTGCGCGCCCCGCTCGGTAGGGGTGCTCCTGTGCGGTGCCCAGGCAAACGGTGGTCGGCTGCGCGTCCTACGGCTACCTGTCGGGATGTGCCGGAGCGGGTGGCCATGGTGAGTTTCCTGCTTCCGGCGGGTTCGGCGCGCTGGCTCGGCGACGCCGTGTCTGCGGGCGGGCGCTGCGGCCCTGCCCGGCACGGTGAGCGGTGTCGGCCGGCGGGCAGGACTCGAACGGGCCCCGGCAGCGAACATGCGAGTCGGACGTGGGGCGGATTGAGGACGGCCGCAGATCGGCGGGTGAAAGCCGGCTTGAGTCGGAAAGTGCACTCTCCGAGGCTGGGTTGCGCAGCGAGGTCCGCGACCCCTTTTGTGCCGTAGTCCCGGAGGCGCGGGCCACGGGGAGCTGACGGTGCCGGACACGGGCGTGTCAATTTACATTTCCCGGGACCCCATCCCCGGGAGGGCTCGTGGTGCAGATGGCCGTCACGATGACGAGGTCGTGCGGCAAGATGAGGACATGACGAATCGCGGTGTGCGCTGGCTGGTGGAGTCCGAGTGGCAGTACAGCGTTACCTTCGCCCGGGGGATCACGCCGGACGAGCTGGCTGTCAGGCTTGGTGCTTCACCGGGCGACGCGAAACCGCTGGCGACCGCCTCGGAAGCCGTCGGGCTTCTTACCGATGCAGATATCGGCGTCGCACGGGTGGGGGAAGCGCAGGGATGGGCGTTCGCCGCCGAATATGGGGAGGCCCCCGGGACCAGGCACGACGTCCTCAAGAGGATTTCCCGCATAGGTGTCGAGGCGGTGAATCTCGATCCCCAGGCATTCCACCCGCCTCCCTTCTTCTCCTACGCCGCCGACGGCGAGTTGCTGTGCTCGTTCGGTCTTGGCGAGGAACGGAGGCGCTGGGGATCTCAGCCGGATCTTCTCCAGGAGGAGCTGGAAGCGGCGGGCATCATTCTTCCGACGGGCGACTACCTTCAGGTGAGCGGCGCGCGGCACAGCCTGCGGATCGCCATGTCGCTGGGTGTGATCGAGAAGCATTTCGGGATCTCGTTGCCATGCGATCTGCTGGAGGATGGCAGGCTACCGCTGGTGGTAGTCAGCGGAAGTCCTTCCCTCGACTCGCTGAGCGACAACGTGTGAATACATGAGAGGGCGGTATGAGAGCGTATAGGAGTTTTGTCGTCACCTGAACGTGTGGTGGTGCGGCATCCTGGCCGGTCGGTGGCCATGGGCATGTTGGGCTGGTCGCTGTGAGCGAGCGCAAGTCCTACAAGACCGACGTGAGTGATGAGCAATGGGCGCTGGTCGAGCCGGTGATCATCGCGTGGAAGGCCGCACACCGCTCGGTCAGCGGCCATCAGGGCCGGTACGAGATGCGGGAGATCGTCAACGCACTGCTCTACCAGGGCCGTTCAGGCTGTCAGTGGGACCTGCTCCCGCACGACTTCCCGCCGCCCGGCGGGGTGAAGTACTACTTCTACATCTGGCGCGACGACGGCACCGACCAGACCATTCACGACCTGCTGCGCTGGCAGGTGCGGGAGACGATGGGCCGGAAGGCGGACCCGAGTCTGGTGGTGCTCGATACGCAGAGCGTGCACGCGGCGGCCGGGGTGCCCGCTGGGTCGACGGGGCGTGATGCGGCAAAAAAAGTACCGGGCCGCAAGCGCGGCCTGGCCGTTGACGTTCTGGGGCTGGTGATCGCGGTGGTCGTGGCGGCCGCGTCGGCGCACGACAACGCCGTCGGGATCGCGCTGCTGGACAAGGTCGCCGCCGACACGGACGCCGTTCAGAAGGCCCTGGTCGACCAGGGCTTCAAGAATGCCGTCGTCGCGCACGGGGAAAAGGTGGGCATCGCGGTGGAGGTCGTGGAGCGCAACCCCGCGCAGAGCGGGTTCGTTCCCCAGGCCAAGCGGTGGGTCGTGGAGCGCGCCTATGGGATCTTGATGTTGTCCCGCAGGCTGGTGCGCGACTACGAACACCGGCCCCGCAGTTCGGAGTCGCGGGTGTACTGGGCGATGACCGCGGTGATACTGCGCCGGCTGACCGGGGCGACCACGCCGGCCTGGCGCACCGCATGACCGGCGGGGAGCTGACGCTCGGCGCGGTGCTGGCGCGGCTGGAGGAGCGGGAAAGAGAGATCACCGCGCAGGCCGAGACGGCGAAGGAACAGATCACGCAGCTCACCGCGCAGCTCGGCGAACTCGACCGGGCCGCCGAGGAAGTCCGGATCACCCGCAAGACACTCCTGGAACTGCCCGGCCCCGGGCCGCCCTCACCCCCGGCACCGAAACTGCCGGACCATCCGGCCTGCCAGCAGATCATGGCCGTGTTCACCGCGGCCGACCACCCGCTGCGGGCTCGGCAGGTCTGCGAGGCGATGGGCCTGACGGTCGCACCCAACAACATCAACAACATCCGCCTCAAGCTCAAGAGGCTGACCGACCGCGGAATCCTGGCCGAGACCGAGCAGGGCCTATTCACCCAGCCCCGGCCATAACCGACCGACGTCGCCGCAACCCGCCCGCTCACCCCACACGAAACGAAGAATCGGGCATCAAGTCTCATACCGCCCTCTGATGGCCGCTGACCGAGCGGTGTGCGGCCTTCCACGCGATGATCACCGGCTCGACCAGCGCCCATTGCTCATCACTCACGTCGGTCTTGTAGGACTTGCGCTCGCTCACAGCGACCAGCCCAACATGCCCATGGCCGCCGACCGGCCAGGATGCCGCACCACCACACGTTCAGGTGACGACAAAACTCCTATATGCTCTCATACCGCCCTCTGAATACGGTGGCCTGTCCACGGCACAGCACCGTGAGATTCTCCGGATCGGAAGGCAGGATCGTGACCGGCCCAGGTGCCGCGAGGGTCAGGGCGGCATCGCGGGGAGCGGCTCGGTGGCCGGTTCGACGGCCAAGCGGGGCAGTGCCAATTCCAGGGCCGGCTAGTTGATCCGCGGTGGATCACCTCACCTCGGTGAGGGACAGGGCGGCTTTGGCCAGTCCCTCACTGTTCAGGATCGGTGTGCTGCCAGGAACGGCAGGGGGGCGGGTCACGCTACGTCGGTCCCGCTCTGCGTCAGCTCATTGCCGGGCCTGGTGGAGTTGGTCGCGCAGGGCCTGGACTTCTCCGTCTGTGACGGGGCCGTGTTCGGCTTCGGCGACGGTGATGAGTTCAGTGAGGTTGCCGCGTTCGATCTGGCGGGCGGCGGCGACGTAGGCGGAGAGGCCGGAGGGGCCGCTGCGGGTCTCGGCAGCCTCGGCGATGTCGCGCGGCATGGTGATCGAGTACTTGCCGAAAGGTTCACTCACGCTACCCATCCTGCCTTCGATTTGCCCGGTGGGTGTTTGCTGGAACTCAAGCTGGTTGAAGGAGGTAGCCGGACCCGGGGCGGGCCAACGGCGGCGTTCCCCGGGGAGGTATCGATGAACCGGAGCTACAGAAGGACCGTGGGCTGGATTGTTCGCTCAGTTCGGAAACGACCGGTGTCGTCCGACGCCGAGCCGGGCGGCGCACTCACGAACGGGCTTACGGCACGGTCCTGGTTCTGGCGGTGCCCGGGGATTCGACCTGAACATTCGTTCAGGCTGCGGGTGGGAGGTCGTACTGGATGCATGTGCGCCAGTGGGCGAGGCTTTTGCGGCTGGCTCGGGCTTCGGGGTCGTCGGGGCCGAAGCGTCGTTCGAGTTCGGGGAGCAGGTGTGTGAGTTCCTCGATTCCGTGTGGGACGTCGCCGGCTGCTGCGGCCCAGTGGGCGGCGCGGCTGCGGCAGGCCAGGGTGGCGTGGGCGTGTTGCCCCAGGGCTGTTTCGCTCGCCCTGGCGAGGTCGTGGAGCTGGCTGGCGGCGGTGTGCGGGTCGCCTGCCATGCCGGTCCAGGTGCAGAGCCGCTGACGCAGGAACACCTGGACGACGCCGGTCTCGTGGCTGGTGGTCTCTTGCAGGCGCACGACGTCTTTGAGGATGCGGACAGCTTCCGCGGGATCTCCCAGATGGCCGAGACAGGATGCGAGATTGAACAACGGGGAGAGCGCTGCGCCGTGCGCTGCGCCGTGCCGGCTTTCCCCGGTGCGCTGGAGCTGACGGAATAGTTCCGCAGCCTCTTCGTATCGTTCGGCCTCTTGCAGTGCGTGGGCGTGTTGGGCGAGCGTGCCTTCGCGGTCTTTCGTGTGGGCGAAGCGCGGGTCGTCCCGTAGGCGGCGCAACAGTGCGATCTGCTCGTCCTGTCGGCCCATACGGCCCAGGCAGTAAGCGTGCCGGACGATGCTGTAAAGCGTCTCGGCCGCGTCGGCTTCCGGCAGAGCGGCCCACTCCTGTACCTGTTGGAACAGCTCGGGCTCGACCGCGGACCACTCTCCGAGACTTCCCCGGCGCACCGCGATGAGGCCGCGGCATCGCAACAACTGCGCCACGCCGCTTCCTCCCGTATCGCGCAGGGGTTGTAGGAGTTCCTGGGCTTGTCGTATTCCATCGCGGACGTCGATTCCCCAACCGGTCCAGCCGGCGAGTGCCAGCCGCGCGTCCAGGGTTTCCAGAGCCCCGGGACCCAGCCGTGAGGTGCGCTCCCGGACCATGCTGGTCAGTAACTCTCGCGCCTGGTCGTCGCCACGCCACACGGCGACAAGGCTGGCGAGGTTCTCCAAGGCGTAGGCGCGGCGCTCGTGATCGGGGTGGTGGAGGGCACGCTTCCAGGCGGCGTGAGCCTGTGCGAAGCAGCACCAGCCCTCTGCGAACTCTGCCAACTCGATGGCCTCGTCCTCCGTGGCGAACGAGAGGAGCGCGTCCAGTGCCGCAGCCGGTGGCGGGTCTTTGGGCAGGGCGTCGATGAGGTAGTCGAACGCCGTGTATCCCTCCTCGCCCTCCGGGACGAGGGGGCTGCTGGTGGCGTGCACTGGCGTGGTGGCCCAGTCAAGGGCCGACGTCGCGGATTCGGGACGCAGTTTTGTGCCGCCGTGCTGTTCCAGAACGGGCTGGGCGACTCGGGCGAGAAGGGTCTCCGGCAGCGGGCGGTGGATGGCGCACCGGCGTGCGAGGACCGCGGCGGCGACCAGGGCGGCCCCGCGCGGTCGGTTGCCCACGGCCCAGGCGTTGCACCATTCCTGGAGTAGCTGGGGTCCGGCTGCCAGGTATTCGGCGAGCCCGAACCGGTCGATGTACTTCAGGGCCTCGCGGATGCGGGGATCGGCTGTGTAGATGTCCTCCTGGGCGTTTGCCTTCTCACGAGGGGACCAGGCGCGCGCCAGCTGGATCTGCTCTGCCAGACGCAGAACCTCCTCGCCGCCGCGTCGACGGTCGGTACTCGGTTGACCGCCGACGGAGCCTCCGACCGTGCCCGTCAAGCGGGTGTACTCCTCGGCACGCAGCGTGGCCAGGACGAGGTGCTGCCGGCGCCCACCGTGCAGCAGGTTCTGGACGTGCGTGGGGGACAGCCCGTCACTGCCCAGGAACCTTTCCAGGTCGTCCAGCCACACCACCGACGAGTGGCGGACGGTCCGGGTCACGTCGAGGGCGGCATGCACTCCGTCGATCCCGCTGGGGACGATCAACGGCCAGCCGTTCGCCCGGGCGAGCATCGACTCGTAAGCGATGCGAGTCTTGCCCGCCGTCGACTCTCCGACCAGCAGCACGAACCGCCCTGGGACCAGGCACTCCTCCAGCTGGTCACTGACGTCCCGGCGAACGAACGGGGGCAGATCCGCGGGCATACCCGGACCGCTGGCCGCACGGTGTACACCGAGCGATATCGGATCCACTTTTCCCACCACAGGGAGCCGACGTCCGCTGTCCAGATACAGGAGATTCGGCCACTGGACCGCGGTGGCGATCGCTGAGTCGTGGCGCCTGACACCCATTTCCGCGAACACTCCGGCCAGCACGGCGGCACTTGCGGTCACGAGGGCCGCCCACATTCCGGGCAACCACGCCCCGGACAGACTGGCCGCTCCGCCGGCGAGCAAGGTAGCCGTAACGACCAGGCCGTAGCCCTCCCGCCCCCGCGCGCTGACGCGCCTGCATCGCACGACTGCAAGCATGAGGCCATCCGTAACGTGGTGTTCCGTCACTTACCGGCCAATTCTTGATGACTTGTCGAGTCGCACCGTCACAGGAAGTAGGCCGCCATCGCCTCAAAGGACCGGTGGCTGCGGGCATTCGCCACGTTCTCCGGCCATTCCCGATCGGGCGAACTCCCGCACACCCCAGGCGCCGTGACGACGATCCCGTGCGAGGTCCTCGCGTCCTGCGGAAGATGTGACTCCTTGCGCAGGCGGCCGGCACCAGCACCGGTGGAACGGGTGGCGGCCACCAGTCCGGCAGGGAAGTGCCCGCGGTCGGCCGTACGGGCGCACAGTCGACGGTCTCCCGCCCCCGGGCTGCTGCAGTCTCAGCGGCACCGACCCCGTCGAGGCTTCCCCGACGGGGCGTCCTGCGCGACGGTCGCAGCTTGGGGAGCTGCTGCCGCTGCGGTGCCAAACGGCCCTTCCCTGCTGTCGGTTCACGGTTCGCACGATTCGCGAGCCGGGCCGGCTCCGGGGCTTCATAGCTCCGCGCCGTCGCCGAGTGGTGACCGCGTCTGGTGTGACACCGGTCGGTGCGCGCGCCGTACTCGGCTGGTGGTCCGGTCCAGTCTGGTGACCGGGCTCGTCTCCGGTATCGGGCCGATGGGCAACTGTTCCACCGTGGCGGACAAGGGCCTCATGGCCATGAAGGGGACCGGTCGGCCTCTGTCGTCGCGCTCGCTGAGCGCGCACGATGACGCCTGCCCCGGGTTACGTGGGAGTACGGCCACAGGATGGGGCGCGATGCGGATACCTGGAGGTGGTCGCCGTGAGCACAGTTCCGTGGCGTCGGTCGCGCCGACGCTCCACGACCGCTGTCACCCTGCCGTGCGCACAACGGACCGTAGGCGTCGGGGCCGTGCTCTGGTTGCCGAACGTGATGATGCTGGTGGTCGAGGACGCTTGTACCGCGCTCTCCCGCGAGGACTGGCGGCGGCGTGAGCCGCCCCGCTGGCGGTCCCAGGCCCGGCACCGCTGGCACGCCGAGGGACGGCAGCTCGATGCCAAAGATGCCCGTGTCAGGGACCTGGCCGTGCAGTGCCTGGACGCACCGGACTGACCGACTCCCGCGCGTTCCGCCCGCCGCACGGATCAGCCGGCGGCCTCCGTGTCGGCGACTACAAGGGCCTCTTCAAGGGTGGTGAGGGGAGTGAATCGGCCGATGAGACGTCCCGCGTGCAGGATCCTCAGGGTCATCGGATGGGGGCACACGAGCAGCAGCCATCCGCCCCGCTCCCTGACGCGCCGCTCGGCGTGGCACAGCAGTCGCAGTCCATAGGCGTCGAAGAACTCGGCCGGAGTCAGATCGATCACCACGGTTTGCCCGGGAGCGGCTGTCGCGGCGTCCAGATCGGGCAGGATCTGTTGGGCGGCGGCGATGTCGATCTCGCCGTGGAACTCGATGACTGTGGCTCCGCTGACCTGTTGGGTGTGGATGTACCCAATGGGCCATGCGCTGTTGCCTTGTTGCACGGCGTTTCCCCCGGTGAGCCCGGCTGCCCGGTATCCGGGGCCGGGGCGCTCTTTCGCCACCAGGGGCTGGGGCGGCAAACAGAAGTCCAGCGTATGTCCCATGGGAGCCCCTTGTGTGACAAAACGATTCCCTGCCGGTGGAGTTCACTCGGTGGGGTGATTTTTGCCGTATCTGCTTGACATGCGTGTCGATCGCTCCACGTATGCGTGCGTGAAGGGGGCGTTGGCCGCGGAGGTGCCGCCTGGCAACGCGCGTGGCCAGGGCACCTCCGCGAGTACGACGGTCACACGGTCTCGGGCACGCCGTTCGACGTGGGGCCGGGGATCGTCTTGGCGAGGGGTTCGGCGGGCGGCGCGGGGGAGGCGGCGGCTGCCGTTTCCCGGGCGAGGAAGGAGCCGAGTTCGCCGATGGTGCTCATGAGGGGGGCGGGGAAGACGACGGTGGTGTTCTTGTCGACGCCGATCTCCACCAGGCTCTGGAGGTTGCGGAGTTGGAGGGCGAGGGGGTGGGCCATCATCGTGTCGGAGGCGTCGCCGAGTGCTGCGGCGGCCAGGGACTCGCCCTCCGCGTTGATGATCTTCGCGCGCTTCTCCCGCTCGGCCTCGGCCTGGCGGGCCATGGCGCGTTTCATGGTGTCGGGGAGCTGGATGTCCTTGAGTTCGACAAGGGTGACCTGAACACCCCAGTCCGCGGTGGTGACGTCGAGGATCTGGCGGATGTCGAGGTTGATGCGGTCGGTCTCGGAGAGGGTCTCGTCGAGCGTGTGCTGTCCGACGACTTTACGCAGGGTGGTCTGGGCGATCTGGTTGATCGCCGCGTGGACGTTCTCCACGGCGATGACCGACTTCACCGCGTCGACCACCCGGAAGTAGGCGACCGCGGACACGTCGACGCTCACGTTGTCCCGGGTGATGATGCCCTGGGACTGGATCGGCATGGTGACGATCCGCAGGGACACCCGGTGCAGGACGTCGACGAACGGGATGATGATCCGCAGGCCCGGATCGCGGGTTCCCACCAGGCGGCCGAAGCGGAACAGCACACCGTTCTCGTACTGCTTGACGATTTTCACGGCCATCGCGAGTGCCAGGACGACAAGAACCGCGACGACGACCAGAAGGAAGACCAGGACTCCCATGTGCTGCTCCTCGGAATGAGGACCACGTCGTTGCCGTGCGAGGTCCCGGGACGGGGGTGGGGCGGCGGCGCGTGAGCCACGGGGGCACCGGCACGTTGTCGGAGTGCCGGCTCCGTCGTGGAGAGCCGTGCTGTCACCTGACCGGAGCGCGGTGCGGACCGCGGGCCCGCCATGTATCCAGCATCCCTGTCGCGTGCGTCTGCCGCTTGGGCCGAACGGTCCCCGGAGCGCCGGAGTTTGGCCGGGGAGATTCAGCCGTTGTTGGCAGGGAGGAGGACGGTCCACTCCAGAGTGCTGTCGGCGGGACGGCGGGAAGCGACAGTGAGGATGCCGCCCAGTTCCGTGGCAGGGGCGTGGAGGTTGCCCGGTCCGCTGCCCCGCTTCGGCTCGACTTCGCCGTCGCTCCGACGAGCGTCCCCAAGGGCACGTTCACGGGTTCTGGTCATCGGCGGTGATCTCGTTCCCGGCGCCGGCCGGTCGCAGCGCCGGGGCCGGATTCCGTACCGGCTTCGGGGTGTGCCGGCTCTTGGGCTTCGTCCGGTTGTGGGCTCCCCGGCCCGGCCGGCGGTGGGGTGTCAGTGGGTGCCGGTTCGGCGTGCCAGGAAGGAAGGGACAGCCGGCGGGGCAGGTACCAGGTGCGCTCGCCGAGCAGTGACAGTACGGACGGCAGCAGCACGCCTCGCACGATGGTCGCGTCGAGCAGGATGGCCACGCCGAGCCCGACGCCCATCTGCTTGAAGTCCTGCATCGACAGGGTGGCGAGCACTCCGAAGACGGCGACCATGATGATCGCCGCGCTGGTCACCACGCCCGCCGTGCTGCGGATCCCGCGTGCCACGGCTTCCTGGGTGGGCGCACCGGCGTCGTGCGCCTCGCGGATGCGGGACACCACGAACACGTGGTAGTCCATCGACAGTCCGAAGAGGATGACGAACGAGAACAGCGGCAGCCACGACTCGATGGCGCCGACGGCGTGGGTGCCGACCAGGGTGGCGCCCCAGCCGTGCTGGAAGACCGCGACCATGACGCCGAAGGCGGCGGCGACCGACAGCAGGTTCAGCAGGATCGAGACGGCGGCGATGGTCAGCGACCGGAACGACAGCAGCATCACCAGGAAGGCGACGGCCATCACGAACACGAACACCGGCACGATGCTGCGGCGCAACTGGGCGTTGAAGTCCATGGAGAACGCGGTGTCTCCGGTGACGTACGCCCGCACCCCGGACACCTTTCCCAGGGTCTGCGGTACCACGTCGTCGCGCAGCACCTGTACCGCGCGGCGCGAGGTGCTGTCCGACCCGTTGCCCGCCAGTGGCACGCTGATCTCGACGACGTTCTGCTTCGGGTGTGTGGTGACCTGGACGGGCTGGTTGACCAGCTTGGTGTCCAGTGCGGCGGCGGTGAAGGCGGTCAGCGCCCGGCGCACCTGCGGCGCCTGGACGTCATCGGCCTTGACCACGACGTTGGCGGGGCTGGCACCGCCGGGGAACGCCGCGCTGATGTGGCGGTACGTCTGTATGAGGGCCGTGTTCGACGGCAACTGCTTGTCCAGGCTCAGCTTTTCGGTGTGGATGCCGAGCACCGGGACGGCGAGCAGCAGCAGGACGCCCCCGGAGGCCGCGGCGGAGATGCCCGGGTGGGCCAGCACCGGGCGCAGGATCGCGCCCCAGACCCGGCTGCCGTTCCCAGGACGGCGTAGCCGCCCCAGACCCGGCACGCGGCCCCATTCCACCCGGTCCCCGAGCAGCGACAGCAGTGCGGGCAGCACCGTCACCGAGCCCAGCATGGCGATGAGGACCACCAGGATGGTGCCCACCGCGAACCCGTCGAAGAGCTGCATCCCGGACAGGAACATGCCGGACATGGCCACCACGACGGTCAGGCCGGACACCAGTACCGAGCGTCCGGAGGTCGCCGCCGCGATGCGCAGGGACGCCTGCGGGTCGCGCCCCTTCCCTCGCTCTTCGCGCTCCCTGCGCAGATAGAACAGGCAGTAGTCGACGCCGACGGCCAGGCCCAGCAGCAGCACCACCGAGCTGGCCGAGCTGTCGACGTGCATGCTGTGGCTGATCAGCGCCAGCAGACCGTTGGCGGCGAGGAAGGCGGTGATCGCCAGCCCGACCGGCAGCACCGCGGCGAGCAGCGCGCCGAAGGCCGCGAGCAGGATGCCCAGCGCCAGCGGAACGGCTGTCAACTCGGCCCGGTGGAAGTCCTTGAGGATGGTGTCGTTGAACCACTTGCCGGCGCTCGCCTCGCCGAACTGTTCCACGCGCATGCCCGGGTGGGCGGCCCGTACCTTGTCCACCGCGTCCAGCACCGGCTGTACCCGCTTGTACGCGGTGTTCGCCTTGCCGGTCATGGAGAACTGCACCAAGGCGCTGTGCCTGTCACGGGAGACGAGGCCCGCCGTCGTGTACGGGTCGCGCAGATCGGTCACCCCTCCGGTGGACCGAACTCCGGACACGAGGTCCCGCACGGTCGCCCGGAACTCCGCTGCGCCGGCGATGTCGGTGTCGCTGTGCACCAGCACCATCTCGTCCGCGGGAGGAATGAGCCCCTTCTGTTCCAGGACCTGCCACGCCCGGGCGGACTCGCCCGCCGCGTACTCCTGATCAGTCATGTGCTGTTGCCCCACGGCGCTGCCGATCAGCATCGCCGCCGCCACTACGACCAGCCAGCCCACGATGGCGATGGCGCGGTGCCGGGCGCTCCAGCCACCCAGCCGTGCGGCGAGATTCTCCCTGCCTGTCATCGAGGTCCCCCTGTGAGATTTCCACCACGCAGCGCCCCCCCGGGGCCTTGTGCGCGCAACGCGCCATCCTTGCTCTCACCCTTCGGTGGCCGACGCGCATGTGCCATGGGCCGAAGGTCCTGCGGCGGCGGGCCGACCGGCGGTGAGGGGTCGTCCCGCGCGCAGCCCGAATCGCCCCGCTGCCACTGCCCTCGACGCGGACACGCGGGTACAACCCGATACGCCTGCTCGCCTGGAGAGTGCTTCTTTCCGCGCAGCCAGCAGGACCCTGGTCAAGTCCCGCCGTTGAAGGCCAGGGGCACTTTCTGCCTATTTGGTGAAGATGTGGACGAGCACTCCCATGAAAGTGCGAAGTCAGTGGTCCGAGTGGTCGTCGTCGCCGTAGTAGGCCGTGCGCATGAGGTGCTGCATGTCGTCGAGCATGGGCATCCTGGGGTTGGCGGGTGCGCACTGGTCCTCGTAGGCGTTCAGTGCCTGCTGGGGCAGCGCGTCCAGGAAGGCGCGCTCGTCGACGTCGAGGGCCTGGAAGGTCGGTTCGATGCCGACCGCGGCGCGGAGGCGTTCCACCGCGCCGGCGAGCGACTCGACGCCCTCGGCGGGGGTGGCGGCGGGCAGTGCGAGGGTGCGGGCGATGTCCTGGAAGCGTTGCGGGGCCCGGTAGTTCTCGTACTTGGGCCAGCCGGTCAGCTTCGTGGGGACGGTGCCGTTGTAGCGGATGACGTGGGGCAGCAGGACCGCGTTGGTGCGGCCGTGTGCGAGGTGGAAGGTGGCGCCCAGGGTGTGGGACATGGCGTGGACGATGCCGAGGAAGGCGTTGCCGAAGGCCATGCCCGCGATCGTGCCGGCGTTGTGCATCTTCTCCTGCGCGTCCGGCCGCCCGGCGCGGTCGTTGACCGCGGCCTCGATGTTCTCGAAGATCAGCCGGATCGCGTGCAGGGCGAGGCCGTCGGTGAAGTCGTTGGCGTAGACGGACACGTACGCCTCGATGGCGTGGGTGAGGGCGTCGAAGCCGCTGTCGGCGGCCAGTGCCGGGGGCAGTTCGGTGGTCAGGAGGGGGTCGATGATGGCGACGCTGGGGGTGAGCGCGTAGTCGGCCAGCGGGTACTTCTTGCCGGTCGCCGGGTCGGAGATCACCGCGAAGGGGGTGACCTCGGCGCCGGTCCCCGACGTGGTGGGCACGCACACCAGCCGGGCGAGCTTGCCGAGGACCGGGAAGCGGAAGGCGCGCTTGCGGATGTCGGAGAACTTGTGCCGCATGTCGGCGAAGTCGACGTCCCTGCCCTCGGCCTGCTGCTCGTACAGCAGCCACATCACCTTGGCCGCGTCCATGGGGGAGCCGCCGCCCAGGGCGATGATGGTGTCGGGCCGGAAGTCGCCCATGAGGCGGGCCCCGCGCCGGACGGAGTCGATGCTCGGCTCGGGCTCGACGTTGTCGATGACCTGGATGGTGACCGGCTCCCGGCGGCGCCGCAGCACGCGCTCGACCCGGTCGACGAAGCCGAGGCGGGTCATGGTCGCGTCGGTGACGACGGTGACGCGGTGGATGTCCGGCATCGAGGCGAGGTAGCGGATGGACTGCGGCTCGAAGTAGATCTTCGGCGGGACCTTGAACCACTGCAGGTTGTTGCGGCGCGTCGAGACGCGCTTGACGTTGAGCAGCTGGGCGGCGGAGACGTTGTTGGACACCGAGGTGCTGCCCCAGGAGCCGCAGCCCAGGGTGAGCGACGGCAGCAGGCTGTTGTAGATGCCGCCGATGGCGCCCTGCGAGGACGGGGCGTTGACGATGACGCGTACCGTCTTCATGCGCTTGCCGTACTCCTCCGCCAGGGCGGTGTCCTCGGTGTGGATGACGGAGCTGTGGCCCTGACCGTGGAAGGCGACCATGTCGGCGGCCAGGTCGAAGCCCTGCCGCTCGGAGCCGGCGCGCAGCACGGCGAGGACGGGGCAGAGCTTCTCGCGGGTCAGCGGTTCGTCCGGGCCGACCCGGCCTGCCTCGACCAGGATGAGCGAGGTCTCGGCCGGCACGGTGAAGCCGGCCTGTTCGGCGATCCACGCCGGGCTCTGCCCGACGGCCGCCGCGTTGACCTTCGGTTCGCATCCGGCCCCCGCCCCGTGAGCCGCGTTGTCCGCGGGGAAGAGGAACCTCTCCAGCTTGGTCTTCTCCTCGGCGCTCGCCAGATGGGCGTGCAGCGTGCGGAACTCGGCAAGAGCGGCGTCGTAGATCTCGTCGTCCAGGATGACGGCCTGTTCGGAGGCGCAGATCATGCCGTTGTCGAACGACTTGGAGAGCACCAGGTCGTTGACGGCCCGGCGCAGCTTGGCGCTCTTGTGGACGTAGGCGGGGACATTGCCCGCACCCACGCCGAGTGCGGGTTTTCCGGCCGAGTAGGCGGCCTTGACCATGGCGTTTCCGCCGGTCGCGAGGATCAGGGAGACGCCGGGGTGGCGCATGAGCGTGCCGGTGGCCTCGACGGACGGTGTCTCGATCCACTGGACGCAGTGCTCCGGCGCACCGGCGGCGACGGCCGCGTCACGCACCACACGGGCCGCCTCGGCGCTGCAGCGCTGGGCTGAGGGGTGGAAGGCGAACACGACCGGGTTGCGGGTCTTCAGCGCCATCAGCGCCTTGAAGATCGTGGTGGAGGTCGGATTGGTGACCGGAGTGATCGCACACACCACCCCGACCGGCTCGGCCACCTCGATCATGTCGTCGATGTCGTCGCGGGCGATGACACCGACGGTCTTCATCGTGCCCATGCTGTACGTGACGTGCTCACAGGCGAACATGTTCTTGGCGGCCTTGTCCTCGAACACCCCCCGCCCGGTCTCCTCGACCGCGAGACGGGCCAGCGCGGTGTGCTGGTCCAGGGCGGCGACCGACGCCTTCTTCACGATGTGGTCGACCTGCTCCTGGTCGAGGCCCTCGTAGTCGGCCAGTGCTTTGAGCCCGTTCGTCACCAGCCGGTCCACGGCGATGGCGGTGCTCGACGGCGCCTCGGTGGGGACAGCGGTCGCGGTGCGGTCGTCGTGGCGGGTCATGGGCGGTGTGCCTCCAGCGTCGAGAGGTGAAGCCGCGCGGCCGGCGGCGCAGGGCGGAGGCGGCACCGCGGGGGATCGGTACCGCCTCCACCAGCAGCCTCTCCCGCGAACGACCGTGGCCCCAGGTCCCGTTGGTCCCGCCGAGGGGCTGACCGGCCCCGCACCTGCCGGGCCGGGCGGCCTGTCTGCCACAGAGGGCGAGTTCGAGGAAGCGCTTCCTGGATGACATGCCTGGGCTCCCTCCGGGGTGGAGGCATCGGTGGAGCCAGGCGAAGACCGGCCTGCCCCCAAGTGCGTGCCCAGTCGCGATGGATGCCGGAAATGGGCACGGAGGAGCCGGATCTGTGACGGAGACGTTCGGCCGGTCC
Source organism: Streptomyces sp. NPDC050548 (assembly GCF_044457385.1). Classification (NCBI taxonomy): domain Bacteria; kingdom Bacillati; phylum Actinomycetota; class Actinomycetes; order Kitasatosporales; family Streptomycetaceae; genus Streptomyces; species Streptomyces sp. NPDC050548. The sequence goes on along the minus strand of NZ_JBITGV010000001.1, from coordinate 6,160 downwards.
GCCGACTGGTGGGATCGTGTCGAGCAGGGGCAGCCGTCGGCTGAGTCGTTTCGGGTGCGGCCGGGCGGTCGGCCCGAGAGCGACGGCCCGGCCGGCCGATCATCACGTGATGCTTCCAAGCCGGCTCGTCTGCGTCGGCCGGCAACGGGGCCGGCCGACGCAGTGGGCTGCCGCCCCGAGGCCCATCCGGTCATGGCCCAACCCCTTCCGGCCGAGCCCGAGTTCAGTGCTCATCAGGCTTCCGGGTCCGGGGCGGTACGGACGGTGACGGGCGGCCTCGCGAGCGGCTGAGGCGGTGATCGGCCAGGTGTGTCGGAGCCCTGATCAATTGCTACGGAGGGGCGATAGCATCGGCCGCGCCGGGGCCAGGGGGCCATCAGAGGAGGGCCCGGTTCGGGGATGGATGATGTGAAGGGCGGGGCCGGTCATGACGACGTCATCGGGAGCCGGTCAGGATCCGCAGGAGGGTCTGCGTGATCTTGAGGTGATGCTGGATGCGATTACCGACCAGGCGGTCATCAAGCTGGGGCCGGACGGTGAGGTGGTCCGCTGGAGCGGCACCGCCCAGGCCATGACCGGGTACACGCAGGAGGAGATGGTCGGGCGGTCGGTGGAGGTCCTGCACACGCCGGAGGACCGCGAGGCCGGGCTGGCCGGGCAGGAGCTGGACGCGGCCGAGGACGGTCGGCGTGCCTTCCAGGGCTGGCGGGTGCGCAGGAGCGGCGAGCGGTTCCTGGCGCAGGTCACGCTGGCACCGGTGTACGGCGAGGGCGGGGCGGTGACGGGTTTCGTCAAGACGCTCAAGGACGTCACGGAGGCCGCGCGGGCCGAGTCGCTGTTCCACGGTCTGCTGGAGTCGGCTCCCGACGCGATGCTGATCGTGGGTCAGGACGCGCGGATCGTCCTGGTCAACCGGCGCACGGAGGCGCTGTTCGGCTTCGAGCGCGACGAGTTGGTCGGCCGGGAGATCGAGGTGCTCGTGCCGGCCCGGTTCCGTGACCGTCATGTCGGCCACCGCAGCGGCTTCCTCGCCGACCCCCGGCTGCGGCCGATGGGTGCGGGGTTGGAGCTGTACGGGATGCGCCGGGACGGCACCGAGTTCCCGGTCGAGATCAGCCTGAGTCCGCTGGAGACGGCCGAGGGGCGGTTGGTGGCGGCGGCGATCCGGGATGTCACCGAGCGCCGGGAGACCGAACAGCGGTTGCAGCGGCAGCGCGACGAGATCCTGGAGCTGTCCACACCGGTGATCCAGGTGTGGGACAAGGTGCTCGCGCTGCCGATCATCGGCACGCTGGACACGCTGCGGGCCACCCGGCTGACCGAGGGCCTGCTGGAGAAGATCGCCCGGACCCAGGCCGAGGTCGCCATCCTGGACATCAGCGGGGTGCCCACCATCGACACACAGGTCGCCCAGCATCTGCTGAAGACCGTGCAGGCCGCGGCCCTCATGGGCACGGTGAGCATCATGAGCGGGGTGCGGCCCGAGACCGCCCAGTCCATGGTGCATCTGGGCATCGACATGGGGCGCCTGCGCTCCCGCAACACCCTTCAGGACGCACTCCAGTTGGCTCTGGCGGTACTCGCCGAGCGGGCCGGGACCGCGGCGACGGCCGCGCAGGCACTGAGGTCCGGAGGGTCGCGATGACCGAGGACGTCGTACCGGTCATGCGGATCGGTGACACGCTGCTCGTGGCGTTGCAGGGCGATCTGGACGACACCACGGTGATGGCGATCGAGGAGCAGCTCACCCGGGAGATCGCGGACACCGCCGCCTCGGGCATGCTCATCGACGTCAGCCGGCTGAGTGTGGTCGACACGTTCATCGCCCGGGTGCTGGCGAGGATCGTGGCGATGGTCCGGCTGCTGGGAGCACAGGCGGCCGTGGTGGGGATCCAGCCGGCGGTGGCCATCACCCTGGTCGAACTGGGCGTGCCGATGGGGCACTTGGACACCGCGCTCAACGCCGAGCAGGGGCTGGCGCTGCTGGAGCGGCTGCGGCGCAACGACACCGGTGCGGGCTGGCTGTGACGACGCAAGCCGCTACGAACCGGGAGCCGGACGTCTTCGCCATCGCCCACGAGGCCGACCTGATCCGGGTGCGCAAGGCGCTGCGCGCCGAGGCCGAGGCGGTGGGGCTGAACCTGGTGGACGCCACGAAGTTGATCACGGCGGGCAGTGAGCTGGCCCGCAACATCCTCAACTACGCCACCGGGCGGCGCGGCCGGATCAGCGTGGAACAGGTGTACCGCTCCGGCCGCCGGGGAGTGCGGGCCACCTTCAGCGACGACGGGCCGGGCATCGAGGACATCGACGCGGCACTGACCGACGGCTTCAGCACGCGCGGCAGCATGGGGCTGGGCCTGCCGGGTGCGCGCCGGCTGGTGGACGACATGACCCTCACGTCCGATGCCGCTTCGGGCACCACCGTGGTGATAGTGAAGTGGCAGCGATGAGAGTGCCTCAGGCGGGACGGTGCTGAGCCGGAGCGAGCACCAGCGGCACGCGGTCGGCGCCGAGGAGGACGTCGGCGCCCTGCGCAGGTCGGTCGCCCGGGTCGCCGAACGGTCGGGGATGCGCGCGGGCGTGGCCGAGCTGGTCGCCACCGAGCTGGGCACCAACCTGCTCCGGCACGCGCATCCCGGCGGTTATGTGCTGGTCCGTGGGGCCGGGGACGGGATCGAGCTGCTGTCCGTCGACCGGGGCCCGGGGATGACGGGCATGGCCACGACGGTGCCGCCGCCTCTGCCGTCGGCGCGCGGGGGCGGGCTGAACGCGGGGCTGAACGTCGTACGGCGCAACGCGGCCGAGTTCGACTGGTACTCCACGCGGCGCGGCACGGTCGTCTACGCCCGGCTGGGCAGCGCCCGGTCCGGTCCGGACGACGGGTGGCGGTTCGGCGGCGTCAACGTTCCGCTGGGCGGGGAGGGCGCGTCGGGGGATGCCTGGGCGGTCGTGCCCGGACGGCCGCTGGCCGCGCTGCTCGTCGACGGACTCGGGCACGGTCCGGGCGCGGCCCTCGCCTCGCGGGCCGCCGTCGACGCGTTCGACCGGGAGCCGGTCACCGACCTCAACCGGTTCGTACGGCAGGCGCACGAGGCGATGCTCGCGACCCGGGGCGGCGTGCTGGGCGCATGCCTGATCGACGCCGAGCGGGGCGAACTCGCCTACGCGGCCGTCGGCAACATCGGTGGCCGGGTCTTCAACGGCACCCGGTCCCAGCATCTGCTGGACCATCCCGGGACGATCGGTACCCGTCTGCCGCTGCCCACCGTCCGTCTTCAACACACCCCGTGGCAGCCCGGATCGACCCTGATCCTGGTGTCCGACGGGATCCGCTCGGCCTGGAGCCTGGAGGACCACCCGCGCCTGCTGGAGCACCATCCGTCGGTCGTGGCCGCCGTAATCGAACGAGAGTATGCACGACCCACCGACGACGCTACTGTGCTCGTAGTTCGCCACATCCCGGCAGTGGCACGATGAACGCGGTTCGCGTCAGCAGACGAAGGGCGGTCAACTGTGGGGGACATGCGCAGTTCCCGGACCGCTGACAGCACAGGTGAGGCGCACGGCACGGCCGAGACGGCCGACCGGGCGGCCGTGCTGGAGCACCGCGCACAGCTGGTGGACGAACTGAGCCAGGAACTGGACGACACCAACCGCGGTCTGATCGCCCTGCACACCGAGTTGGAGGCCGCGCGGGCCGCCGAGGCCCGGCTCGCCGCCATCGTGGCCGCCTCCGACGACGCCATGATCTCGGTGAGTACCGCACATGTCGTCCAGACCTGGAACCCGGGCGCGGAGCGGCTGTTCGGCCATACCGAGCAGCACATTCGGGGCAAGTCGATCGACACGATCGTGCCCGGGGCGGCCTTCACCGCCTACCGGGCCGTGGTGGAGCAGATCCGTGCCCAGGGTCATGCGGACTCCTACCAGAGCCGCTGGCTGTGCGCCGACGGCAGCGAAATCGACGTGGCCGTCACCGTCTCGCCGATGCGTGACACCGACGACACCCTGATCGGCTTCACCACGGCAGCACGGAACATCACCCACCAGCTGGCAGCCCAGGCCGAGTTGGCCGCCGCACGAGCGGACCGCGAGGTGATGGCCGAACGCGACCGCATCGCCCGCGACCTGCACGACATGGTCATCCAGCGGGTCTTCGGCGCCGGCCTCGCACTGCAGAGCATCACCGCACGCATCACCCACCCCGACACCTCTTCCCGTATCCACAAGGTGATCGACGAACTCGACGCCACCATCCGGGAGTTGCGCGGCACCATCTTCGAACTGGGCCAGCCCGCCCAGAAGGCCGCCAGTCTCCGCGCCCAGGTTCTCGACGAGACCGCCACCGCACAGGACCGGCTCGGCTTCGCCCCCGCGGTCGAGTTCGACGGCCCCGTCGACGCCGCGCTGCCCGACACGACCGCCGCCCATCTGCTGGCCGCGCTGCGCGAGGCGCTGTCCAACGTCGCCCGCCACGCCCACGCCACCGCAGTCCGGGTCACCGTCCGGGCCGGAGACGAACTACTCCTGGAAGTCACCGACAACGGCCGCGGCATCGACCCGGCGGTCACCCGCAGCAGCGGCCTGACCAACCTGCGCCGCCGCGCGGAGAAACTCGGCGGCACCTTCGAGGTGGCAGGCCGCGCCGAAGGCGGCACCCGCCTGCGATGGCGCATCCCCCTCACCACCGCCCAGGACTCCTCCTTCTGACGGACACCGTCGTCGGCGTCGAGCGACAGCGCGTGGTGCGGCAGGAAGAGCCGTGCGTGTTCCACAGGCACATTGAGCTGCCGAGTGGTCGAGAGCTGTGACGCCGGACGGGCGCAAGAATCCGCCAGGCGCGCCGGGAGTGCGGAGCCCGGCCGAGTGGTCTGCCGGGGCAGAGAGCCACTCGGACGGGGTGCGTGGTGGCTGCCGCTCGTGCTTGAAGCCAGGGACCGGCGCCCGCTTCTCGCGGACCTCGATTGCGCGGTGCGCGGTACGAGACCGCTTCTCCGCGTCTTCTGTTGCCAGTCCCTGGCTTCACTTGCATTCCATCACCGGCGGAAGTCGGCCGACAGGGCCGAACAGCCCCGCTCCAGGGCCGAAGGGCTCGTAGACCACGAGGTGGAAACGCCCGGCGGGCGCACGATGTCCTGTCTCAACGAAGTCAGTCGTCCGCGTGTCGCTGACCTGCGTGGACCGGATTGGACGCGACGCGTGGACCCGGGTTCGCCGAGACAGACTGCAGATCTCAGTTGATTCCGGTCAGTTCCGGGGAGTGGCTCACCGGGCCGGTAGCGCAGGACTGGGCCGAAGGGCCCTGCCCGGAAAGGCGCCGCAGGCCGATCGGTCCCTGGCTGCCGGTCAGCGGGGGTCGGACGATGGCCTCAAGAACCCGAACTACCCTGGACAGGGGGACGTATCATGAGGCTCACCTGGCGTGACGCAGTCACGTCCCTCTTCATGGCGGCCATTGTCGTGATCTACGTCGCCTACCTGCGGGACACCGGCGCGTGGCTGGTCTCCAGCACCCGGGGTACCGCGACCGCGGTGCTGGTGCTCGGCGCGGTCGGCGGCTGCTCTCTCGGCCGCATCGATGAACTCTTCACAGGGAGCCGCTCCCGGACCACGCGCATCTTCACCTTGTGCGCGAGCCTGCTCGGCGTGACGGCACTCAGCGCGGCGATCATCGCCCTCGTCGCGGCGAATGCGGCAGCGCTCGCCGTGCTCTTCGCCGCCACCATGGCGCTCTGGGTCGCCTCCACCGTCCGCCACGCGCTCACCCCGGCGCCCGGCCCCGGAACCGGCGTCGACGCCCGCACCCATGAGGCCATCGACCACAGGCCCGCCCATCACTGAGGCCACCCCACCATCACACGCGGCGACGGCGTCCACGCACACGGTCCCGCAGCGTGGACGCCGTCCGTGTACCGCGTCCACATGCGGCAACTCGGTACACGGCTCTGCGCGATCCACCCCAGCGGGCACAGGCACCCAGCGCACTCAGTCGCGCGACTCTCGGTTCGCTGAGGCAAAAGCCCGAACGACTCGGTTCGTTGGGAAAACGACTCGCTTGAGTGAGAAGCCGTTGTTGAACCGGGTATGAGCTTTGAGTTCCTGCTGGTCAGGCATGGTTTCGGTCGGATTGAGGGATGGTCTCGACGTTCTGTTTCCG